>NZ_BDUD01000002.1:0-600000 GCF_003113895.1 Nostoc commune NIES-4072
AGTAAGTTTTTGAGAGAAAAAAAGACCCAGATTAAATGCCTGGGTCTTTGAGGTTGGGAATCATCCCAAGATTTCAATCACAGCCGCTAGAATAGCTGGGGCTTTGTCTGAAACCGGAATGAATACCCGCTTTTGCCAGTTGATGATCTCGGTGAAGCAACCCACAGCTAAGAGTCGCTCTGCCAGTGAGATAGCATTAACCAGTTCTATGCGAGGTTCATTAGCAACGAAAGACCGCCGCAGCGTAATTCCTCCTGGTAGTTGCTGTGTATATTTCTCGTTTAGTACCAGCTTCACAAGTTCTTCAGGAGAAAGCAGCTGGTTCCTTAGTCCAAGTTGTTCGCGCACGGTTTGAATGTCATGAGCATTCACCACCCGACCGAGAATCTTTTGTCCATCGCTGGTTTGCAGTCGGAATACTCGACTATTGTGCTGTGGTAGTATTTTCCAGATGGGTAGGAGAATACCAGTTACCAAATGTAGGGAATCGGTAGTGAACTTGGGCAGTGCGTCTACTTCAATAGACCAAGCAGCAGCAAAGGTATCAGCCGAAACCTGCCGCCAAGTGGAAGATTCCAAGTCTTGGACTGGTAGGCGAGTTTCTTTCTGTGGGCGAATCAGCAAAACTCTTGGGACAACTCCACCCTCAGAGTCGAATAGACTATGCGTTGGAATTGTTATCGCCGCACGACCTTTCTCATTCACCATGAATTGCCCTTGGTACTTGGCAGCAAACTCAACCATCTCAATATCCGTTTTGATGTTGTTCTTCTGAACTCGCTCAATTTTGAGGTAGTTGGTGACGCTACCTGTGGCAGGGTGGGTGTAGACAGCTTCTTGGCTCAATACAGTAAAGCGTTCAGCCCGGAGTGTCTCTACACCCATCTCATAAACCCCTGCCGCGATCGCTGCTTCAATCTGCTGACTTAGCAACAACTCAAAACGCTCGAAAATGATGTTTTGCATATCAATTCGTAGAGCCAACAGGCGATTGAGGAATTGCCGCAATGGGGGCAAGTCGATTTTCATCCCGCCTTCGTGAGAGGTTAAGCACAGTCCAGTCATTTGCTCGAACTTTCCTAAAGGCACTTCATAAAATCGACCTTGGTATATTTGCCTGAATAACTCATACAGGGCGTGTTCTGCATAATTTGATTCCAGATTATCCTTAGCCTCAAATATTCCATTGCCACCCGTCTGCCGTTGACCACGAGTAAGAGCGCCCAAGCTATCCAGCCTTCGGGCAATGGTTGAGATAAAGCGGCGTTCACCGATGACGTTAATGGTAACAGGTCTGAACACGGGTGCTGATGCTTGGTTTGTACGATGCGATCGCCCAAGCCCTTGAATTGCGTTGTCTGCTCTCCAGCCGGCTTCTAAAAGATAGTGCGATCGCCGCCGCCGATTCATAGCGTTGAGGTCAGCGTGATAACTTCTGCCTGTCCCACCAGCGTCACTGAAGATGAGGATTTGTTTGTCTCCCTGCATAAATGCAGCAGTTTCAGCAATATTCGCCCCACTGCCCCGTGAATCAACGAACAAACGCCCCGAATCATCTTTCAGAACTCGCTTGCTACGACCTGTAACTTCAGCCACTTGCTTGTTACCGAAGTGCCATAGTAACTGCTCTAGGGGAGCAACGCGAAAAAGTGAGATCGGGGTTTAGTTCTCAATTACACCCCTATATTCTCAACAAAATCTGGTTTTTTAGTTGCGATCGCATCCTGAAACAAGCTATATACGTCCCAGATTTTAGCACCTCACAAAATCGCGTTGCTCCCCTGCTCTAGTGCGCCAGGGATTGGATCAAGACATGCTAACTTATCGACTAAGGCATCTCTCAAGGCTACAGCTTCAATAGAGATAACTGGAGAGCCATCAGCGTCAAAGACTGGCTCTGAGCGTTAATTTCTATCTCATTAAGCAAATTTTAGTTTTAATACTTATTTAAAACCCATACAGTAGATGAAGCTACAGATTATTGATTTTGTTTGATAAAATTCTGGTTAAGAATGTTTATCTTGCGAAGCAAACTCTAACAGTTTTTGCATTTCCAAAATATGTCTTTCGTTAAATCGAATTTTGGTCGATTTATGGCAAAGTTTAATATGTACTTCATATTCTACAGTGCCTCCGTCATTATAGGGACGAAATCTACGTATTTGTTGCAGTATATCTTCTTCAACTTCAACTGATCCATGCTTGAACTTGGCGCAGCAATTAGGACACAAACATAAAACATTACCAGGACGGTCTATCCATCTAGCATTTGTGTAAGATACTATATAAAGTCCTTCAAAATAAGGATAACCATCTTGTTTTGGAAATGTTACTTCACAAATTTGACATTGCCCATCATACAGTTGTTTTAGGAAACCTCTTATTGTCTCAGTATTTTTAGATTCCCATCGAGTTGTTGGAATTTTCTTAAAACGTTCAACTTTTAGTGGTTCTTCTTTTTGAGCATCCCGAATTTCATTTATAATTTTATCGCCTCTTGCTTTAGGATTAGGTATTGGAATTAATAAAATATCATTATCTAGTGACTTAAATTCTTTTTCCCCGGGTTGATTAAATGCTGCCTGAAAAGCAGTAACATAATCAAACTCAGTATTATTCTGGTTTGGCTCAAAGTCTAATTCATATTCTTCTAAATTAGATTGTTGAGATTTTCTGTTTAAATCATCAATTATCTTTTTAAATTGAGGTAATTTATCTAAATTAGAAATCATAAATTCTAAATCTTCTAATTTAATATTTTTCTTAAATTGTTTAGATAACAATTTTGCTATTTTTTGAGAAGTTTCAGTTGGTTTTAATTTTAGGGTATTAGCCAATTTGCTATTTTTTAAAAAGTCATCATTTAGGTCATCAATAGATAATTCACATGGTTTAAAAAAAACATTATTTTTATTGGGTAGCCATTGATATTTACAAGCAATTATTCCCATTTTTGAATATTGTGTGCAGAGAGGTTGAGAGTTAGTAAACTTTTGATTTGTAGATTTTTCAACCTCACCATTTATATGTTGATAATTGGGTAGTAATAAATCGTTCCACACAAAAAGAGCTTTGCCGTAAGATGGATTAGTTTTCAAAGCAAATTCTAGCCCATCTATTTCACAGTCAGGATCAAAGCCATTAAGCCCACGCTGATAATTCCTTGCTTTATTAGAAATAATAATATTTCCTTTACTATCAGATTTTTTGCAAAATACTTTTACTTTCTCGCTAACCCCTAAAATCTCAAACTGTTCTTTTTCTGGAAATGATTCATCAAGAAACCAAACATTTGGATTACCTTTGAAATATATTTCCAGGTTAGAAGAGCGAAAATATATTATTTCTCCAGTCTTATTGCCAGGATACCTATATTCTATTTTACCCGTTGTTATATTAAGAGAGCGAATAAATGGAGTTTCTTTAAGTTGATTTATTAAATATTTTCTTTTTTCTTGGGTAGCACTCGACAATGCAGTGAACTTCAAAGCCTGAATAATTTTATCAATATTCTTTTGATGCTGAATTTTGTCATGAATATCAATATTCTTTTGTTTGTATTTTGGAATAGTTTTTTCGACAACTTCAGCAAAAATATCTGGCTCTGAAAATCCTAATACTTGTAAGAAGTATTTAACATCTTTACCAAAAAACTTATTCTGTAAAATATTAATTTTTACAATAGGGAACTCTGTCTCTTCACCTGAAGACAATGGAATATAAGCGTTCGGCAAACCATCTTGTCCAAAAGGTGCTACGTGTTTATTATTTTGTAAGCGGATAAAAGGTTTGTTACGTAATATACCATCACTCCGCCAAAGAGCTTCTTGTTTAATAAGGAAAGCATAAAAACAGGCTATCCATTCATCTGATTGAATGTTAATAAAGTTTTCAGTAAATTTTCGCCCAAAATCTTCTGGTTCAACTTCTTGAATTTTTAGTTCTTCAGTCAGATATCGGTAAATCTCAGGAGTTTTTCCTTGAGTAATTTCATCAGAAACCCATGTGTAAGTGCTACCATACAGTTGTTGTAATTGATTTTCTAAAATTAGTTGGCGGAAATCTTTGCTTCTGGCTAACTTTGCTTGTGTTGCTGAAACAAATCTACCTTTTTCATCATTTTGCTTAGTTCCTTCAAGGATATTGCAAATACCACGAACGTCAGGTTCATCAAACGGCTTTCCGAAGTGACTTACTTCCAAACGATCATTATAAAGCCGAAATGTAAGGCTTTTAGGAAGCTCGCTATCTGGGTCATTTTGATGTCGGCGTGAAAGTGCATCTTCGGTATTTTGAATTATTTCATCAATAAAGTGGGTTTGGTCATTATAAAGTACTCTAGCTAAAAACTCTCCAATTTTGTTTAAAGTTTCAGCAGTCCCATTAATATTATCGTCTTTAATTTTTGTATAGTCGCTAACCATTTAGTTTTTACCTTTTATTATTAAAATTCCCACAGCAAGCCTCTGACTTATAATGTCTGCTTCACGACGATTCTCTAAATTTTGCCGCTTAGTTTCATAATCTCGTTGAATGCGTGATTGCTCTGACTCTTTCATCCGAATAATCCGCTCATCCTTCGCTTGATTGAGTTCAGTTTCCACACGTTGAAGGCGATTTTGATAATAAGCATCAAGACTAGCCAGTTTGCGATTAAATAGCGCATTATTTCTTTCTCGCAATTCATTGAGTTCTGTTAAACGGTACTGGTGTACAGTCTCATCTAGTTGTTGAATGCTGGAATCGATTAAAGATGGCGGGAAGCTGACATACTCTGCTGGCTGTACAGCGTGGCTCAACAAGCGCACCAACGCTGCTGACGTTTCAGGTGCAAGACATGAATTATCAATATTCCAAGCTTTTCCCACTAGCCGCACTTCTGGACGCACAGCAACTGTTTCCCAAAGGTCGCAAACAAAAAAGTACCGTCCTCTTGGCACTGTATTATCATGAATTGCAACCTGCGTAACAAGCGGCTCATCTATGCTTGCTAAATAAGCGATCGCTACCCGCGCTAAAGGATGAATAGGCGTAATAAATGGAATGTCTCTATGTTCGAGAGCTATTTGCTGGTCAAACGTGAGTTGCCAATGCGGATCATTACTTTCCAGCCAACGTATAAAAGCAATTGTGGAACGGTCTAATTGTTTGAGAGAACGTACTTTTTTAAGCAGATCCCCGCGTCCATTTTTATTCAGGCGTAGTCGATAGATTTCTGAATGACGACTATCAACAGTCAATTGCCCTTCTAATGTCGGTTGTTCCAAAAATATTTCAATCAGCTGACGTAGATCATCAGAGGAAACAAATTTGTCTTCAGCAACTAGGGTGTCAACATCTGAAGTAAATCCCTCATCAAGTCCTAACAATGACCCACCTTCTTCTTCCAGCCGATTTTGTTCAGCTGCTAGACGGAGTGCATTGTCTGCCATTTGCTGTGCTTTCTGTTCAGCTTGTTCAGAGCTAAGATTGGGGTCAAGTGCTAAACGAGTTAAGTCTTGCACAACATCCCCTAATACTTCCTCCAAATCCCCTATTGTGTCTTGAAAGATGCCTAAGCGTTCAAAGCAACGGAAGAAGATGCCCTCTTCAACAGTGCCTGGAGTAACAAAATTAAATATCAGTACCTTTTCGCTTTGCTGACCAAAACGGTCGATCCGTCCAATACGTTGTTCAATCCGCATTGGATTCCAAGGGATGTCGTAATTTACCAGGCGATCGCAAAATTCATAATCTAATCCTTCACAACCTACCTCAGAAGATAAAAGAATATCGAGCGCATCCGGGTCATCACTAGGTAAGCGGAAACGCTCTCTTAACCTTTCTCTTGTTGCATCTTCAACCTTTCCAGTTATTACCTCTACTCTGTAACTAGCTGCTTGCAAGTGTTTTTGCAGATAAGCCAATGTATGCAAAAAGAAAGAAAAAATCAGTACTTTGCCAGAACCTTTACCTAGTAGTGTTTCCTCAATTATTTTTAATAATTGCTCTAACTTCGGGTCATTTGGAGGTAAAGCAATAGCTAACTTACGCAGATTCTTAGCTTTTTCTAGTAAATCAGGGATAAGTTTAGTATCCTCATCCTCTATTTCAATGTTGTCACTAATATCGGAAAGGGCAATTTTGCCAGTTTGAATGAATTTATTGAGTGTAGGTACAAGAGCTGGTAAACAACTAGCTGCTTGACGCTCTAAAGTATCAGTGATCAGCCTTATCACCTGTTCTTCATAGTCTAGAGAGAGCATTTCTCGACGAAATTCAATCAATGCTTGATAAAACTCTTCTTGTTCTGGTGTGAACGGTACAGAAATAGTGTGTGGTTCACGAATCGTAAATTTTCCAATATCTCTCCTACGAGTACGATTCATTACATGAGCCAGTAAATGCACCTCTTCTAAATCCCGCAAACAATTGATCCGATCTGCATCAGTTAATGTTGCACGTTCCTGAAATTTATGATACCAATCTAAAAATCTAGGATCTTGGCTTAGTACTTGCTTACCCCAGCTTGTTGTTGCAGCATCTCGTAATGCTTGGAATGCTAAAGTTTGCCAAGTACTTTGGAATCTGCAACTGCGAATATGCCGAATGGCTTGGTTGAGATGCTGATTAGGTTGCACCATCTCGTTGAAAACTGTCTCATCAATAAACAGGTCTGGACGTAACAGATTAAGTAATGTGTAGAGGTTGCGATTGCCAAGATGTAGCGGTGTCGCGGAGAGAAAAATTACAGCTTCACTGATTTCGCAAAGGAATTTCACTACCTCATGAGAACTAGTTCCTGGATTCCTAACATGATGTGCCTCGTCCACAATAACCAAGCTAAAGTGGGGCGATGGTTTAAGAGTCATTAATCCAGGACTAGAGCGGCGACCTTTCGTTCCCTTGCAATATTTATCAATTCTTAGAAGTTCTAGGTGGACTATGGCACGCGAATACTGTGGAGGCCAAACTCCATCTAAATTGGTTTCTCCCAAACAGTAGGAAAGAGTTTCTGAAGTCAGTGGTCGAAACTCTTCATCGAAACGGCGCATTTCCACTTGCCATTTAGAAACGAGAGCTTTAGGACAAACGATCAGAATGTTGTCTAACTGTTGACGGGTTTGGAGTTCCCGTAATATTAAACCAGCTTCAATAGTTTTCCCCACACCAACTTCATCGGCAATTAATAACCGAGGCTGGTCAGCACGCAAAAAACGCAATAAAGGTTTGAACTGAAAGGGTATAAACTTGATGCGTGCTGATTGGAGGGCATAGAGATTATCAATTTGTGGATGAGAAAGCCTTGCTGCTGTTAATCTGGCACGAAATTCTTGTACACTCAGCCATACGCCGAATAGCTTTGAGCCATCCTCGTTTTACCCATTTAGCTACAGTACAGGGGTTCAACGAAAGAGCTTGAGCAATTTGGCTACAACTATAATTGTCGAGAGTGGGACGTGCAGAATAACCCAACGCATAGAGCTTTTTATGAACAGCTAAAGTTGTGCGATGATAGCCTCGTCTTCTAAGTCTGTATGCTATCTGTTTAGGTGTGTAAGCTTCAGACATTTCATCAAGAATTTCTAATTCTTGAGGAGTCCATTTTTTCTTCATTTGTTAACCTCCAGAATTGCTGAGAAAAATATTTAGGGAAACTAATTTATTGGTGAGGTGTTTTTTCTAGCAGTTTGTACCTGTCCCAATTCTTGGGGTTATGAGGCGATGACCTTGCTTGCTCAATCTCCCAGTTTTGAGAAGTAATATCAAATAGTTCAATTGCAGCATCAAACCCGCATTGTAAAAACCTGGTGCATGATTCTTCAGACCATAGAATTGATTCAACAATTGCAGTCAAAAGCTTGAGATTAGTTTCAGTTGCCGCTCCTTCTCTTTGGAGCCATTCAATTGTTTCAAGCAGTTCTTTTTTAGAAGATGCCGCAGTAGATGATGGTAGTGCAGCGATGGGCATAGAACCTGTTAGTTGTTTCATAAATCCTCCAATTCCCTAACACCCGAATCAGTTGCCACCTTCTTTTGAGATTTGGCTTTACTGATTTGAAATTCCGACGCTTTAATTACTGGCATTGCAGCAACTTTGACTGCTGCTTTAGCTTGGTGGTAAAGGAATTGAACTACGCCCGAAGCATCTTCTTCATCTTCCACTTGCGCCCAGAGAGAACAGCCTACTTCGAGAGATTCGTAGTTTCCTAAGTTGAATTTTCTTGAATAATTAATTGAGACAGTACCGATTTTCATGGAGTGATTTTGTTGCTAATTGATGTAGTGGCGACTCTTGAGCGAATCGCCTTTATAATGCTTAATTACCGTTTGTTACCTTGTGGCAATACTTGTTGATTTTGAGCTTGTAAAGATGCTCTTGCCTCTGCTTCCGAAACAGCCGGTAATGCAGGCGCGGTAACAATCGCGTTTGATGCCCAGCGTTCGTAAGTCTCGTTAGTCACCCAGTGCAATGTCGCCCCTGATTCTGCACCAGAGCGAATCATCTCGGCTGCAACGAGAGCATCATGCTCAAAATCAGATTGTGGGTTGCGGTAAGACCACTGAATGAACCAATACGTTCCCAACGCACCTTCTACCTTCTGGAACTCGGCGCAGAAGATGTAGTTTTTGAGGACAGATGCGATCGCGGCGTAGCAGAATTCTTTCGGATCTCCGGGCATTCCATCCTCACACCATTGTTGGAAAGCACGATGAGCGAAATGGTTGTACAGTCCAGCAAATGAATCCTTACTCCGGCGGTGCATCAGAAAACTTAAAAGCATGGACGCTGGCCCTTTAAACTGATCCTTGAGTCCGCCTGTCACTGGAATCACCCACAATTCGGTAAATGGTTCATTGGTGAAGTTCTCGTTGATTGTGAGTAGACGGTCAGGGCGAGAGATTGCGATCGCAAAGTCTGCCTTACTTCCCTTGAGATATCCCCCCGCTTGTGCTTCTAAAATCGTCAGTTTCGGGGGGCAATCAAGAAGGAATTGCCCGTATTCTTTAGCACAGTTAGCTTGTAGTTTTGGTTGACTGGGTGGGATGAGAAAAACGCTGTTGTTGATTTTGATAGTTTCCATGTGTGCAAAGTGATGGCTGTGTTTGTTTGAATGAGTTAATGGACTTAGTTAGTCGGCAATTTGTCAGAATCTTGTGTGATTGTCAGTAAAAAACCGTGTTTGGTATTCTGCACTCGTACTAGTTCTCTATCGAGTAATGATTGGATTACTGCTCGTGAGAAATTAATGCTGTGTAAAGGAGCAGAACCACCATAGCGGCGCAAGAAAAGCAGCAAGCTAGCAGCCGTGAGGTCAGAGCAGTTTTTGGGCGATTTAGCCATCAGCTAGACCTCCAGGAATTGCTTTTAATTCGTACTTAAGCAGTTCAAGTTGGCGTAGACATTTTTCTATTTCAGCTTGAATTTCTGCTCTCAATTCCTGTGGTGTCAGTAATTTAATTTCGTTCTCTAAGTGATTTCCTTCATCAATAGAATTAATATCAGGCATGACGATGTACCGCCAGCCTTCGCCATATTCGTATGCTAAAAGACTATCGCTTGGGTAATACTTGATGCCGATAATCAGTCCTTGTTCTGCACGTTGTCTCAAGGTGAAACAGGGGTATTTCCAACCGTGTGGAATGGTGATTGTTGGTTGCATGGTTGTAATTGGTGAAGTTAACTATGCTGCTATGGCTTTATCTGTAACTCTGGATTTCTTTGCTACTTTCATGAAGTCATCCAACCCAACTGCTGCTTCTGCTGCTTGAGCATACCGAATCTGATCCATAGCGTTAGACCAGTGGGTGATGTGCTGAAATATCACCCCAATCATTGAATGACCTTTATAGACCCGATAATTCCTGGGGCAGGCTCCATTGACGTAAACGAGTGTGTAACCAGGGATTTCGATAATCTCTGCATTTGGGTCTGTTGCAAGAGTTCCCAGTTATAAAATTGCTTTAGCTCAACGTCTTCTTACACTTCGTGCTAGCTCTGAAGAACTTGATGCTGGTTATTTATTTTGGTTACTGAATTGGTCTGAGTCTCGCCAAAGATTAGAACAAAAATCAACAGGTTCAACAGTATTAGGAATTAAACAATCCGTATTTCGTAAGATTGTCTTTCGATTTCCTCCTTTACCTGAGCAACCTCGCATTGCTGAAATTTTGGATACAGTGGATGAAGCGATCGCACGCACATCTTCCCTTATTATAAAACTTAAACAAACCAAAGCCGGACTACTGCAAGACTTACTCACACGCGGCTTAGATGAAGATGGCAAATTGAGAGATCCACAGGCGCATCCTGAAAAATTCCAAGATTCACCACTGGGGCAAATTCCAAAGGAGTGGGAAGTAGCGACAATTGGCGAAGCCTGCTCGCTTGTCAAGGATGGGTCACACCTCCCACCTAAGCGTGTTGAAAATGGCCCATTACTATTGAGTGTTCAAAACATGATAAATGGCGGTTTTCAACTAACTGAAGGTGATACCAGAATCTCTTGGGATTTTTACAAAACCATGCACAAGAATTGGCAGATTCAGATTGGAGATGTATTACTTGCAATTGTGGGAGCAACTATTGGTAAGACGGCTGTAGTACGGCCAATGCCCCCGTTTACTTTGCAACGTAGTGTGGCAGTGCTTCGAGGAAAGATAGATACTCTTGAAAACTCTTTTTTACATCTCTATATCTCAAGTGAGAAATTCCAGCGGTTAATTTGGCGCAAGGTGAACCAAACAGCACAACCAGGGCTTTATTTAGCAGAATTAGCCTCTTTTTATATCCCTCTTCCCAGCCTTAAAGAACAAAAAAATATTACTGCTGTAATTGAGTCTCAAAATACTCGGTTACGCACAGAAGAAGCTTACCTTAACAAGCTCAAACTTCAAAAACAGGGACTAATGCAAGACTTATTAACCGGAAAAGTGCAAGTTAGGAAAATCAAGTAATCCAACAGTAAAAAGTGTTTATAGTCTCAATAGCAATATCCAGCAATGGCTATACCCTTGATATAGCTAACTTGCCCTTATTTTTGTTTTGTAGTATATTTGTACTAATAAAGCTAGATGATGAGGTTTAAGTAAAGTATGTGGTTAGAGGAAAATATCGAAACCCTTGACAGTATTAGGTTTGCACTAACTTTCAACATAATCTGAGAATCTTTACAAACTGCTTAAAATTCTTATCACATTAAGATTTAAAATTAAAATATCAGTGATTCACCCCAAAGCTGAATTTTGCCGTAGTATAATGCAGAATCCGCTGCATTTACCTTGGGGGGAGCTTTGCGTTTTTATTTCAAAAAGAAGAAACTCGAAGCACTTTACACAGAAGAAAAAGATGCTCATAAATATCCAGGTGTGGTTGATGACTTTTTTGAAGTCATGTCGATTATTGATGCTGCTGTCGATGAGCGAGAATTATATGCTCTAAAAGGGTTGAGATTTGAGAAACTCAAAGGTAAACGAGGAAAACAAGGACAACGTTCCTTACGTTTAAATGACCAGTGGCGTCTAATCGTGGCAGTGGATGAGGATGAACAGGGACATTACCTCACAATAATCGATATCGAAGATTACCACTAACCGGAGCAGCAGGAGAGACAGCAATATGAGCCAAAAGCTAACACCAGCAAGAGTAACAACACCAGGAAAAATTTTAAGTAGAGAATTAGAAGCGCGTGGCTGGACACAGAAAGATTTAGCAGAAATTATGAGTCGTCCAGTTCAAACCATCAACGAAATTATCCGGGGAAGTAAGCAAATTACACCAGAAACAGCTATCGAACTCTCCCAAGCTTTGGGGACTTCTCCTGAGTTCTGGACAAACCTTGAGGCAAAATATCGTCTTCATCTAGCGGGAAAAGAAAAAAATGAGCAAGATATAGCTCGTAAAAGCCGATTGTATACAATAGCCCCCATCTCCGAACTCATCAAAAATAGGTGGATTCAAGCAACAGATTCGATTGATGAATTAGAACAGCAAGTCTGTAATTATCTCGGAATCTCGTCTTTAAATGAAATACCCCAATTAGCAGTTAACTTTCGTTGTTCCGAACATAGAGAACCAGAAGAAACCTCTCGGATAGCTTGGATAAAACGAGTTGAGTATCGAGCCAAACAACAAACAGTTGCTAATTTTGACCGCAAGCAACTAGAAGCTGCTATCCCTGAAATTCTTGCTTGTGCTGAACAAGTAGAAACTATTGCGCGAATTCCTAAATTGCTAGCAGATTTAGGAGTACATTTTGTAATCGTGCCTCATCTAAAAAAAACCTATCTCGATGGTGCAGCTTATTACTTGAACGATAAACCAATTATTGCCTTGACATTGAGATATGACCGGATTGACTCATTTTGGTTTACTCTTATGCATGAGTTAGCACATATTGTTTTAGGACATCAAGGGATTTATTTAGATAACTTAGATGCTTTAGAAGACAATGACGAAGAGAAAGAAGCTGATAAAGAAGCTGCTAACTGGTTGATAGAACCTCAAGCCTTTAAGGTTTTTATTTCTGGGGTTAAAAAATACTTCTCTCGTCAAGCAATTGAAGAATTTGCTTACACTCATCGCAGATATCCAGGGATAATTCTTGGTCGTTTACAGCATGACAAATTAGTTGACCACAAAAACTTGAGACCGTTACTCGTGAAAGTAAGCCCTCTGTTGGAAAATTGGATTGATAACTAGGTTAACATAGTTGGTTAACATAAGTATGTTTGAATTTAAGCAAGGCAACCTATTAGAAGAAGAAGCAGAAGCTCTAGTTAACACTGTTAATTGTGTTGGTATCATGGGCAAAGGGATTGCCTTGCAATTCAAGCAAGCTTATCCTGCTTCCGCCACTATGAGAAAGCCTGTAAAGCTAGTGAAGTCCAGCCAGGACGGATGTTTATCGTAGCAACAGGTAGCTTATTAAAGCCCAGATGTATTATCAACTTCCCTACAAAGCGCCATTGGAGAAATAATTCAAAAATAGAAGATATTAAAAGGGGACTGGTGGCTTTGGTGCAACAAGTACAGCGATTAGATATTACATCAATTGCAATACCAGCTTTAGGATGCGGTAATGGTGGCTTGAATTGGGCTGATGTTAAGCCACTGATAGAATCAGCCTTTGCCCAACTACCAGATGTGCAGGTAATTATTTTTGAGCCGTTATCCCAAACTAGCACAAGTATAGTGAGCAGGCGATCGCTCTGGTACATGAATGGAGCGAAAGAAAGTGCAACCTAATTTAACCCCAACTCATTCGCAAAGCTTGACAGCGTTCACATAAGCAAAAATTGGCTAACTGCTATGGAGATGCAATAATAATTATTAAATTAAGAACGATTTTTTATTTTATTAAGTTTAGGAACTGCATAAACTGAATCATTAGCAGCCCGACCAACTAGAAGAAAGTTCTCCTCTCCGAGACACTCTTCCGGCCATGTAGAGCGCTTTATAGGACGTAAATCAATTTGTAAATTAGCCTTATCGCCTGAAGGAAGCTGATTAAATTTATCCAGACTTAGTAATTTTTCATAGCTGGGGAGCTGGTGAGTAATTAAAAAAGCAATCGGATAAAACTTAATCATATTAAAAAAACCACTGGTTTGAAGGTTTCCTCTTACGGCTGGCATTGCAAAATCCCTGAGTATACTAATTGTTTCATAAGGATAAACCCAATAAAAAATATGAATCTCATCAGGAATTGGTAACGACGGATCTAAAATACAAGGTCTTATAATGGTATCTACAACGACTTCATCTGTCTGTGTTTTCGCTGCAAGAAGATGACCTAAAACAGAACGCATAATTGCATTTGGATAGCATTCAACCTCGAAAGAATCTGGCAGAATTACACTACTTCCAATAAAACTTTCAATTTTCTGACTAAAGTCACCTAAAGCCCAATCATATCTATTACCTAATTTATTATTACAATCGCTACATATTGTTTTATAACTTACTCCTTTTTGAGACATTCTGGGACGAAATGAGCGATCTCCAATCATTTGATAAAACAGCTTGGAAATAACTGTATTTTTAGCTGGAGGACAAGCTTGAGGAGGCACATGATCTTCCGATAATTCTTTCTCTAGTTGGCAGATATTACAAATTCTGTCTTTCTTTTTAAACTTTTCAACAATCGATTGTTTGGAATTTTTCATAATACTAATTAGATATAGTAATAACTATGCTCAGTGTGTTAGTTAGTTATAGCTTCCCTACAAGCATATTGGTAGTACATTTATACCATTTATTTTAGATTAAAAAAACAAACAGATGTTATAAAGGGTAAATTACTAGCTAAAAATGATACTTTTTAGTATTGATATAAAAGTATAAATACTGAAACACTGCCCAAAAACAAAAATAATGCCAGAAAGCCCAGAATTTACCCATGTAGAAAAACCAACCATTGATCAACTCATCAGTATGGGTTGGCATTATGTGGAAGGTAACTGGAACGACCCTCAAGTTACCGAACGCGAAAACTTCAAGCAAGTTCTACTGACAGAGCGCCTCAAAGCCGCTATCAAACGCATCAACCTGGATGACAACGGTAATCCCTGGCTCGATGATCTTCAAGTGCAAACCGCAGTGAGTCAGTTAGAACGCTTGGGTGCAAATAGATTAATGGAGGCTAACCAAGCCGCCACAGAATTACTACTCAAAGGAACTACAGTTTTAGGACAAGACGGCAAACAGCATACTGTTCATTTTATTGAATTTGACCCTGAACATTGCGATCGCAACGATTTTCTCGCCATCAATCAATACCGAGTAGACCCACCTTGGGCAACAGGTAATCGGGGGTTTATAGTCCCAGACATGGTACTATTTGTTAACGGCATTCCTCTAGTAGTGATTGAATGTAAAAGTCCTAATTTAGATAACCCGATAACTGAAGCAATTCAAGACTTATTGAAATATTCCAACCAACGGGGTAGCAGTCAACCAGAAGGCGCAGAAAAATTATTCCACTACAATCTACTGATGATAGCAGCCTCTAGAGGGCGGGCAACAGCCGGAACCATCGGCGCAAATTATGAACATTATGTTGATTGGAAAGATACCATTCCCAGTCCCCAAGCGGAAATTGCTGCACAATTAGGCGTTTCTGAATTGAATTTTCGCCAAACCCTAATCGCCGGAATGCTGAAACCAGCTAATCTGATCGACATTTTTCGTAATTTCACTCTATTTAAAACTAGTGGCGGACGCACCATCAAAATTGTCCCCCGTTACCAGCAATATCGAGCAGTTTATAAAGCACTGTACCAACTTCAACACAATCAAACCCGCGCTGAACATGGCACAGATGACCAACGCGGTGGCATTATCTGGCATACCCAAGGTTCAGGTAAAAGCCTGACAATGGTGGGAGCAACGCGATTTTGTGAGGTGCTAAAATCTGGGACGTATATAGCTTGTTTCAGGATGCGATCGCAACTAAAAAACCAGATTTTGTTGAGAATATAGGGGTGTAATTGAGAACTAAACCCCGATCTCACTTTTTCGCGTTGCTCCCATTGACGAAGCACACCGTTCTCACGCCAAAACCCTCCACACTAATTTATTAGAAGCCTTACCTAACTGTGTCCGTATCGGCTTCACTGGTACACCGATTGTCAAAGCTGCCAAAAAAACCACGCTGCAAATTTTTGGTTCATTTATCGACGAATACAATATCCGCCAATCCCAAGAAGATAAAGGGGAGCAACGCGATTTTGTGAGGTGCTAAAATCTGGGACGTATATAGCTTGTTTCAGGATGCGATCGCAACTAAAAAACCAGATTTTGTTGAGAATATAGGGGTGTAATTGAGAACTAAACCCCGATCTCACTTTTTCGCGTTGCTCCCGTTCGACAAAGACTAAAAGAATGGTATCAAGAAGCAGATGCCAAAACAGGAAAAAAAAGAACTGCTATAGATGTAACTAAGTGCTTTGCTCCCCTACTCCAATGGATTTTGAGTATGTGGAACAGTGAAGAAAAATGGCTTCCTCTTGCGGTAGATAGCACTAATATTGGACAACACTTCACGGTTCTTTCTGTTCATGTTCTCTATCGGGGTTGCGGCATTCCTGTAGCTTGGAAAATTGTCAAAGGAACAGAAAAAGGAGCTTGGAAACCTCATTGGCAGCAATTATTCCAATCATTGAAAGATGTTGTTCCTCCGGAAATGCAAGTCGTTGTTTCAGCAGATAGAGGACTCTATGCTGACTGGTTGTTTGACGCAATTTGCGCTTTGAATTGGCATCCTTTTTTACGAATTAATTATACTGGAACATATCAAATTAGAGGAGAGACCGAATGGCAGTTTTTAGATAAACTAGTACAAAAAACAGGGACGAGTTGGTCTGGAATAGTCACCTGTTTTAAAACTAATCCACTCAATTGCACAATACTTGCCCGTTGGGATGAAGGTTACAAAGATCCTTGGTTAATTGTCACGGATTTACTACCCCAACAAGGGGATGCTCTCTGGTATTCTTTACGTTCTTGGATTGAGTGTAGTTATCGGGAGGGAGCAACGCGAAAAAGTGAGATCGGGGTTTAGTTCTCAATTACACCCCTATATTCTCAACAAAATCTGGTTTTTTAGTTGCGATCGCATCCTGAAACAAGCTATATACGTCCCAGATTTTAGCACCTCACAAAATCGCGTTGCTCCCTTATCGGGATATCAAAAGTGATGGTTGGCAGTGGCATAAAACTCGTTTACGAGAACCAAATAGAGCCGAAAGGGTATGGTTAGCTATGGCTGTAGCTACCCTTTGGACTATAACAATTGGCACTGATATAGAGCCACATTACCTAAATAATTTATCGAAAGAACTTTCTCCAAATCATCTGGACAAAAAACAAGATATTCCCAAAAAAACTGTTTGTAAGATTTCTTGTTTTCTTCAAGGTTTAATTCATATTCTTGCTGACTTACTTAACGGCAAGGCTATTTCTTTAACTGGTTTGTTTCCACAACCCTACCACAGTACATCTGCTGCTGCTGCCAATACTTCCTAATCTCAATGAATGGTTCTGGCGTAAAAAAGCTTCCTTGTCTACTTTCCCCCCAAGTCTTCCAAGTCTTACCTCATTCTAGATCTGATTGTAAAAAACCTACACTTGTGAGCCGGGGCAGACCCACCATCCACGCTTAAATTTACAATCGGCAACAGCAAGCTCAAGGTAGTAACATCCCCCCCAACATCAGGATTGAGAACAGTCCCAAGCGTCACGCTGACCAAAGTGCCAATCTCTGTGTTTAGTGTGCGAATTTCATTCCCCTTGAAGATTTGGGGCGATTGAGGCAGCGAGCTAATCGAGTAGGTTAGTTTCGGTTCTTTATCTTTTACTGAGTAAACAATGCTAAGGTCAATTTCATGAAGTACAAAGGTGTTAGGTTGTTTGACAACAATTGATTCGATTGGTTGTGCCATGATGATTCCTTTTTAAACATAAGGTTAAGCTTGTTTGCTAACCATGAAGCTCTTTCTTAATTCCAATACTATTCTTTCCTAATTGGATTGATAATTAACTATTTTTAGGTACTTATAGAAGCGATAATTAATTATTTTTAGGTACTTATCCCAACGTCAATTCACCCGACTGGATATCAACGACTAACCGACGATTTGTTAACCATTGACGACCGAGTAAAACTTCTGTTAAATCTTTGCCAACATGTACAGGGATGTCAAACTCTTGACCATCAAATAGTACTTGACCAACATAGATGTCAAATTTTACATCTCCCCGTGCAGTTCGCATTGTTTGCTCTCGTAAACGCTCCCAACCAAGTGCATCTATATCTTGGTCATTAATCGCTAACCAATACGAAAACCCTGTATCAAACATCGCCTCAACAGGTAATTCTAATCCATCTGATGTTATTAAATTAATTTCAAAAAGTAGTGCATCCTCATCACCAAAAAAACCGGAAATCGTCATATCGTGCCGCAAGCCCCAGACTCATTAATCCGAAAAGTATAGTGGATTTTGCCTGGATGCTGTTGGCGACACTGTAATGAGACTACTTCTAAATCTTTATCAACAAAATATTCTCCACTATCCGGTTCAACTGCAACAAACCAGTTGTAGTGAGTTTCAATTAATTCTGATTTTACTCGCTCAAAAATAGGTTGACAACGTTGGTAAAAAGCCTCGCGTTCGGCTTCACGTCGTGCAAATTGTTCCTCATTCCATTGGATTTCGGGAAATATTCTCCCCCTACGGACAACACGGGTAGACTTGGTTTCTGTCATGCTTTTTACCTATAAACCAATATCTATTATTTTAACGGTAAAGCTATCAAAGAGTGAACCGGGATTTCCGCCTCAGCTGCGTTTATTAAAATAATCATCGCTGTCGGGTTCAAGTAATTGGATGATACAATCCCGTTTTGTGATTAAATTCCCAGCCAATACCAGAAGTATCCTTGCGCTTAGACCATGCGAAAAAAAGCGGCGCGGGTTGACTTTCTCTTTCCTTACGAATAGTTTCTGGAGTTACCCCTAACCTTGAAGCCAAACTTTCTTCTGTAATTGGCTGAAACTTAACAGGTTGCCCTTGATTATAAGAATTGCCGTAGTATGACTTACCCCGCCTTGGTTGATTATTAATATTACTTTGAAGCTGCATAATTACCTCGGCAAATTGTGCTAGCCGATTATTTATAGAGTCGATTTTTTGTTCTAAATCGGCGAGATGCTGGTTACTGGATGCATCGCTACTAATATCACCCGACAAACGTAATTCTAGATTATCCAGTCGTTCGCAAATAGCTAATATCGTTTGGGAAGTAGAGTTGGCGCTTCTACTGTTACTGTCCAACGCCAGTATTAATTCATCCAAAGAGTGAAGCACCTCGCTTCCTTGTCCTTGTCGGTGCAGCCGGGATAACTCCCGCGTTTACTGAGAATAATGGTGTACCAGGGAATAATCGCCGCAGAATCTTCGATCTATCGGGTGCAAGCTCGTTGAGCATCAGACTTGCACCCCTAAGTTTAGCCATTTGTGCTAACAAACCAGTTCCGGCACTTGGCTCCAGAATCAAATCATCAGCCTTTATAAATGCTGCTTTGGCTACCAGATAAGCCAATGGTAACGGTGTCGAGAATTGCTGAAGTTGTACCGACTCTTCACTGCGCCGTGTTTGCGTTGGGCAAAGGGCTACTAACTTCTCCAATTCCAATAATAAGTAGAACGAGGTGAAAAAACCAAACTATGTAAAGATAAGTAAATACATAGAATTTTTCTATAAAGGTAACAGGAGATGGGCAGCCGTTTAAGGGTATTTTTGACTAGAGAGCAAGATAAAATTCTTTTTAACCTGAGAACAGCAGATGTACCCCAGAAGGTAAAAGACAGAGCAGAGGGGGAGCAACGCGAAAAAGTGAGATCGGGGTTTAGTTCTCAATTACACCCCTATATTCTCAACAAAATCTGGTTTTTTAGTTGCGATCGCATCCTGAAACAAGCTATATACGTCCCAGATTTTAGCACCTCACAAAATCGCGTTGCTCCCATTTTGTGCTTGGAGCGAACCAAGTTACAGTTATTACTTTCGAGGACAGCAAAAACGTTTAGAGCAGAGTAAACGTCGGGGTCGAAGGCTAAGTATTATTGGGTTTCTTCAACCCCTAATTAGTTTTGTGTATGGTTTGGTGATTGGCGGCGTTTCACGCAAATCTTATATACAGATGATGGAGCTTGAAGCGCTTGAAGCTCAAAAAACAGGACGCATCAGAGTAATCGTCCAGGACAACGGCCCGATTCATCGGTGTAAAGAAGTACAGCAATTATGGTCAAAGTGGGAAGGCATGGGTTTGTACATCTTCTTTCTACCCAAATATTGCTCAGAAATGAACCCGATTGAATTGGAATGGCAACATCTCAAAAAAGATGAACTAGCCGCGAAAACTTTTGAGGATGAGTTAGACCTTGCCTATGCCGTCATTGATGGAGTCCAAACGAGAGGAGAAAAAGGAAATTACAGTACACAACGTGTAAGATTTAACTCTAATTCTTCTGCTTAACTTTTTGTTACATACTTATAAATTTTCTCCACGACTTACTTACTGTTAGCGGCGACTCTAATAAAAGCTTGTAACCTTTTTGACGCAGATATAATATTTGCGCCACTTCCACAGCTTCGTAAGCATCTTTCCACTGCCATGCACCCTTTGCTGCCGTGCCGTGAAAGTGGCGATTCATCTGGGCTTGAACAGTTTTCGTAGAGAGAGGGCGATTATCTATTAAAACTTTTGCAAGCTCTTGGGCAACATTAATAACTGACTGCCCATAATCGATTACTGTTTGCAAATCGAATAAAGAACCTTGAGTGAAAAGTTGCTGTACCATTGCATCACCCACAATATTACTTTTTCACTTTTGCTATGGCGAAGCCTTTCTCTTATTAATAAATGAGGCAATTACTTGCCTCATTTGAACTTTTGAACCTTCAGACATTTATTCTTCGGTGATCAGCCGAGGCTTAAAAAGCGAATTAACCAGCTTTACGCGGTCTGCCTGGCTTGCGCTTGCCTGAAGAATTTACATCAGCCTTTATAGTTTTCGGTAACTTGTTGGCAGCATTGTTATTATTTGACAAAGATAAACATTGATTTAACTCTATGGTTAAGATTTGATTTGTAAGCTAATTCTTGAGATAAAACATTCTATTCAAACGAAAAATAAAAGTGTTCCTCATAATTAATTTAAAGTATGCCCAGCCCAACTACGGACTTAGTTCGCTCCTACCTCAAAGAAATCGGACGCTACCCTCTGCTAACTCCTGAGCAAGAAATTACAAATGCAAGGGCGTTGCAGCAGATGATGGCGATTGAAGAACAGCGATCAAGCCTTGCACTTCAATTAAACCGAGAACCAACCACAAGAGAATTAGCTACCTTGCTTGGGCAAAGCGAAGCTGAAGTACAGTCAATCGTTCAACAAGGTCAAAAAGCTAAACATAAAATGGTGACAGCTAACCTACGATTGGTGGTAGCGATCGCTAAAAAGTACCAGAATCACAATTTAGATTTTCTCGATTTGATCCAAGAAGGGGCACTGGGACTACAGCGTGGGGTCGAGAAATTTGACCCTAACAAAGGCTACAAACTATCAACCTATGTTTATTGGTGGATTACCCAGTCAATAACACGGGCTGTAGCAGATAAGTCTCGCACTATCCGCTTGCCAATCCATATCAATGAAAAGTTAAACAAAATCAGAAGAATACAGCAGCAACTGTCTCAATCGTTGGGTCGTCCTCCAGTTGTAGCAGAAATTGCCGAATCATTAAATCTGTCGCCAAGCCAAATAAGAGATTACCTTCAGGTTTCTAAGTCTCCAGTCTCACTCGAAATGCGAGTGGGAGATGAGGGTGAAACTGAACCCGCATTTCTCACAAGCGGTGCGATCGCTATTACCAAACCTTTATCAGGCTTAGATTTTGAGCGTTTTAGACACTGCACGAATCACAACAATATGTGAACGGCGTATTTTATCTCAAGTCTAAGTGGCATAAGCGTTTTGGGCTACTCGTTTAAACCTTTGTGAGAAATCCGGGTTCTGTGCTTGCTCTTAAGAGACGCTGCATTGCAACGTTTCAAATGTTGGGTGCGAAATGGGAAATTGCGTATTTCTAGGCATTTACAACCTTGGGAAATACCCGATTCAAGTCTAATAAAACATCTTCAAATCCAGGAATCGCTACTGACTGATGTGGTAAAGATATCTGCTTGCTGAGATAATTGAATTCACCTTGAGCATTTTGATAGGGTTGGCTATAACGCTCAAGTTGGCGAACATTTAAGTTGACAATCCAATAATCAGAAATTGCGGCTTCTGCGTAGATTTTTAACTTTGTTGTTTGGTCGTAATCTAGGGTTGAGTCCGAAATCTCAATCACTAAAAAAATATCTTCTGGATAAGGATGATGGGCGAGATAATCTTCGTCTTTGCCACGTGCTACCGCCACATCTGGTTCAGGTTCACTTTGCGAAGGCAAAGTAATCGGATCTTGTCCGCGAATCACAGCGCGATCGCCCAACAACCGATCCAATTGGCGGCATAAAATAGAACCGCAGACTGTATGAGGTGTGCCCTTGGCTACCATCTGAATTAGTTCTCCGCGAATCAACTCGATGCGATCGCTCTCCTTTAGAAATTCCAGTTCAATCAGCCGATGATATTCGTCAATAGTAAATCGTTTTGGTGTGACAACGTTCATGGGACATCATCGATTTAACTGTTATGTACTTTCTAGCTTACCATCTGTATTCAAGAGAGTGGAATTGCCCCAACTGTGGGATACATTACGACAGAGATATTAACGCAAGTAAGAATATTTTGGCTGCGGGACTCGCAGTTTCAGTCTGTGGAGCGAACATAAGACCTGACAGCCTTAAGGCTGAAGGGCAGTTGCGAAATACCCGTAAGGCTTGCCTTGAGCGTAGCCGAAAGGGAAAGAAACAGAAACCTAATAGTTCGCCAAGTGAACTTGGCGGGGTAAAGGGTAAGGGGGAAGGGGGAAAGGTTTCAAATCCCTTACCCCTTTCCCTTACCCCTTTCCCCAGTCCTCACTATCAAACTAGGCGATCCAATCCCCTTTTCGCAAGGTGTTCTCTTTGCTACATACTCTACTCTGCGATCGCAAAAAGGCGATAAAAGTCGGCTTAAGCAAATTATAGAATGGGCAGGCATTGACTTTTCAGGTGCGATCGCCTTTGATGAGTGCCACGCAATGGGCAACGCGATGGCTATTGAGGGAAAGTTGGGAATGGTGAAGGCATCCATGCAAGGTATCGTCGGTCTTCGGCTGCAAAATGCACTGCCTCTTGCACGGGTTGTCTACGTGTCAGCTACCGGAGCGACTAAAGTCTCTAACCTCTGCTATGCCAATCGTCTGGGACTTTGGCAGACTGGGGATTTTCCCTTTACTTCTCGTGAAGACTTTGTTGAGTCAATCGAAGTTGGCGGTATTGCGGCGATGGAAGTTGTTGCCAGAGATTTGAAAGCACTAGGATTATACTTGGCGCGATCGCTCAGTTTTGAGGGAGTTGAATATGACACATTGGAGATTGACTTAACTCCTACCCAAGAAAGAATCTACGACAGTTATGCCGACGCTTTCCAAATTATCCACAACAACTTATATAAGGCGTTAGAAGCGTGTAATATCTCCGGTGCGAAAACATACAACCGTATGGCTAAAATGTCCGCGATGTCACAGTTTGAATCCCACAAACAACGATTCTTTAACCATTTGCTGACCGGGATGAAATGCCCGAAACTGATTAAAGCGATTGAGCAGGATATCGCGCAAGGTCATGCTGTTGTTGTGCAAATAGTTTCGACCAATGAGGAACTGTTGAAACGACGACTTCATCAGGTTCCCGCTTCGGAATGGAAGGACTTAAACCTTGACCTGACTCCGCGTGAGTAGGGAGCAACGCGAAAAAGTGAGATCGGGGTTTAGTTCTCAATTACACCCCTATATTCTCAACAAAATCTGGTTTTTTAGTTGCGATCGCATCCTGAAACAAGCTATATACGTCCCAGATTTTAGCACCTCACAAAATCGCGTTGCTCCCGCGTGAGTATGTCATGGATTACTTAATGAGTGCCTTTCCCGTTCACTTGCACGAAATTCATTCTCTTGGAGATGGTGAAGAACGTTCCGAACCTGCCTTTGATGCTGATGGTTCGCCCATTATCTCACAAGCAGCCTTGGTGTTACGAGATGGACTAGTTGACAAACTCGCAAGCCTTGACCCTATCCCTGGAGCTTTAGAGCAGCTATTGTGGCACTTTGGTTATAAGCAAGTGGCTGAAGTCACAGGACGGAGCAAACGGGTACTGAAATCTGAAACCGGACGGCTATTTGTGGATTCAAGAGGTAATGGGACGAATATTGCTGAAACTACAGCATTCATGGCTGATGAAAAACAAATTCTCATCTTTAGTGACGCTGGCGGTACTGGACGTAGCTATCATGCGGATTTGAACGCCGTGAATCGTAAAAGGCGATCGGACTACTTACTCGAAGCAGGCTGGAGGGCTGATAACGCAATTCAGGGACTTGGGCGCAGTCACCGTACAAACCAAGCATCTGCACCAATATTTCGACCTGTGACTACCAATGTCAGGGGTGAACGTCGGTTTATCTCCACAATCGCTCGGAGATTGGACAGTCTAGGCGCACTTACCCGTGGACAAAGGCAAACGGGCGGCAACGGGATATTCAATGAATCGGACAATTTGGAATCGAACTATGCTGAATATGCGTTGTATGAATTGTTCAAGCAGATTTTCCAGGGCAGATTTGCTGAAGTTCCTTTAGGAACATTTGAGCTTCTTACTGGGTTATCGCTGACTTCCACTGAAGGAGGAATGAAAATCGACTTACCACCTTTGCCGCAGTTTCTCAATCGTCTGCTGGCTTTAAGAATTAGAATGCAGAATCTCATTTTCGAGCGGTTCGAGTTGCTGCTAAGTCAACAGATCGAGACAGCGATCGCTCATGGGATCTTTGAGGTTGGAGTGGAAACACTTCGGGCAGAACGGTTCACTGTTGCCAGCATTGAGTCTGTTTATACTCATCCTGGTACTGGTAGCGTGACTAACTACCTCTTAATTGAGCGCGTCCAAAAGACCGACATCAAAACTGCTGCTGAAGCGGTTGAGTTGGCTACTAATTACCAAGGGCGGTTGATAGTAAATGAGAAGTCTGGTAACGCGGCTGTGTGCATTCCCACACACAGCATCTTTGACGATGATGGTGGAGTTGTGCCAAGGGTTTTGTTAGTACGACCACAGAAGGAAAATCGGGTACCAGTTGACAAGTTGAAATCGTCTAACTGGAAGCAGGTTTTGACTGATGAATTTGTCGGGGCTTGGTCTAAAGAAGTCGAAGAACTACCCAAATTCACTACTGACTACATTCACCTAGTTACTGGCATTCTTCTGCCGATTTGGAAAATACTACCTAGACTGAATAGCCGAGTTTTTCGATTGCAATTGAGCAATGGAGAGAAAGTCTTAGGGCGAGTAGTTAATGCCGAGAATATTCGCCAAGTTGCCGAGCAATTGGGTATGAAGAACAAGCTTTTAGGGGTAAAAGTAGCGAAGAGAGAATTTGCCGCCACGCAATGGCTGAAAAGCATATCTCGAAGGCATTTCAGAAAAAAAGCTAATTTAACGTGAGTTCGACGATTAGAAAAAGCCAAAAAGCTTGTGATATATGAATTTGCTCAACTGGGAAAGACCAAGCGATGGCGCGAAGCACCCACCGAAGGCGATCGCTACGATTGATTGAGAATCAGCAAAAAAGGCACAAAAAAATGCCGAGACTAAGAATATCTAACAAAAATGAGAGTCAGGGCTTAGTCTACGATTGTATCTCGCCTCGACCAGAGCGCAAATTTTCTGCGACGTAGATGATTTCTGTAAGCAATGGGAAAATCTATGGCAGCAAGTACCACAATTGCCATCGACAACAGGAGAACGTCGCAGTAAATCCAGGATGCATCTATCGGAAGTGATGACAATAGTCATCGCATTTCATGGCAGTGGATATAAGACTTTCAAGGAATTTTGCACGCTGCATGTGCTTACAAGTTGGCATGAAGCATTTCCCAATTTAGTCAGCTACACTCGGTTTGTGGAACTGATGCCCTGGTGCAAAATGGCTGTTATGTTGCTTTTTACATACACGTTATTGAGAAATTACTGGGATTAGCTTTATTGATTCCATACCAATTAATGTTTGTCATAACTGTAGGGCACATTCTCACTCTTGTGTTTAAAGGATTAGTGAAATGGGGCAAAAATTCTGTGGGCTGGCACTTTGGGTTTAAGCTTCATTTGATTGGTATCGACTTAGAAGAACCAGATTTTCCGTTATCTGGGCGAGAACTTCCGAATTATATCTACGACAGAACAAAGCGTAAAATCAGCTTGCGAACTGTGTATCGTTGGGCTGAAAAACACAGTATTCCCTTCTCTGTATCGAGAATTATTCCCCCACAAGAACTAATTAAATGGCTGGAATTAGGAAATGCTGCATCAATAAGATGAATTCAGAATTCAGAACCAGGAATTAGGATGCTCTCTACCAAACTCTAGAAAGCACCACTTCTTCGGTCAGAATACTCAACTGGCTGGCTCCTGAATTCTGACTCGTGACTCCAGAAGGACTGAATTCTGATTTATAGCCGCTCTTTTTTTTTGCACTGCTTTGTCACAAAGTGGCACAGAATTCCGGCAGGTATGCCGTGACATCCAAAAACCTTGCTGTGTATAAATGTCACAAAAAGCGGCATGATGTTGGCAACGCCCAGAACCCTTGTGTTTCCGTTAATGTCACAAAAAGCGGCACAGTTAATCTGTGACATCAGCGCGATCTGACAGGACTCAAAGCCATACAGAATGGGTGTCACGCGAAAAGCGGCCCACTTGACGAAAAAAACAGGGATGAAAAAAAAGCCCCGTTTTTGAGGCTTTTTTATGAAATCTCTTGGCTCGAATCTGCGCGTTGCTCCATCACTTGCCGGGAAGTTTACGCCTCTGTTAACTGGTGCTTGAGAATTAGTATTTTACATTGATACGCTTCAATTTCAGCCTGAAGTTCAGTGCGTAATTCAAGCGGTGTAAGTGGATGAATTTTCTCCTCTTCAAGATGTGACACTTCTGAAAAATCGTTTTTATTTAGGACAGCATAACGCCAAGATTCGTTACATAAGCCAGTCAGTAGATTATTGGGTGGGTAATACTGAATCCCAACAATCACTCCCTGCTTGGTTCTTTGCCCTAATGAATATTTGGGTGATGTCCAATGATTGGGAATAGTGACAACTTTTGGAGTTTCCATTTATACCTCTACAAAATTGTTTAAGGTGAATTGTTTACTGACTCGACTGCGAAACTTGATATGGCTGCGACTTTTTGAAATTCAGGAGTCAGGAGTCACAAAAGGTATTAATAACGAGTAGCGGCTGAATAACTGGGTTTAAGACCCGCCACACTCAATATTTCTGACTCATGAATTCTTCTTCAAGAAGTCTTTCGTTGTCTAACCAACAGCGATCGCAAGTACTGCCGACAAGCTGCTTCTCCCCGATGGAATCCGCAGCGCCTCTACTTCCTGTATCGGAGAAACGCAAATTTCGGCGATGGCTGGAATCAAATTCTGTTGCTTCTGCACATAATCTTGATGCTGCTGCTCTAATTCCTGAATCTTGGAGTTTAGCTGTTGTATCTGCCGTAATGCTTGCGTCAGAGACGATTCTTTGTTTTGAGAACGATTGTCCAAGGTTAACGTCATAAAATTTGCTCCTTATTTAGATAGTCGAAAGCTTTGCCAATCCGGGCATTTATCGCCCTGCCACCCGCTAGGATGAATAGTGCAATTGAGTGTTACGCCGTTGTAGACAACCCCGTGAAAGTACCTGCAACAAGAGCAGGGAGTGGGAACAGGTCTAGGTTTTAGTGATTCTTCAAATTGTGCTGCCTCAATCCGGCTAGCCAAAAGCATGGTTAATCCAGTGCCAAGCATACCCAGACCAAAAGCCAGCCTCGCTCCACTTGCAGGTATTGTTATATTGAAGTGATTGGTTTTCTTTTGCCCGAAAACCATAACACAGCCACTCAAAATAGTGGAAAATGCGAAAACTCCAATGGCAGATTTAAGAATCAATTGTTTTGTGTTCATCAGAAAAATTGGTCTGAAACCCCGTCCTTTAGCAACGCGAAGGGCGGCTTTACCTCTGTTTTTTCGGTGGTTCGTGCTTTAATAACAAAGCGCCGAAGTCGTAAATCGTTACTGTTGGTTTTGGTTCTGGTTCAGGTTTTGGTTTCGACTCTATGGCAAGTTCAGGAATGCCTAAACCAAGTGCATTTTTAACAGTGAACAGTGAACAGTAAACAGTTATCAGTGATCTATTTATCCCTGGGTTTAAGTCCCCCACCTCCAGGTGGAATGCGTTGGTGGCGGGTCTAAATCCCCCACCATACGCCTGATAACTGATAACTGATAACTGATAACTGATTTAATTTCCTGTTCCATGACTTGATTCTCCTTGTTGAGAAAATTGCTCTACCTGCTCGATTGCGTCCACTATTTCTCCCAAAATACTGAAAGCATCGTTTAGCGCCACATCATTTGAGGTAGAAAAGTGTTCTGACGATTGAATTTTACGATAATCTCGACTACTCCCCACAAGCCGCAACGTATATTGACATCCTTGTAAAATGGCTCAGATTTCTTGTGTAGTTAATTTAATTTCCATCGTTGTTCCTACTAAAATTTATCTCGTTGAATACTGAAACTCGCTCCAATCAAAGCACTGCTCAAGAAAGCTGAAAAGCTGACCAACATTCCCCCCAGGCAAATATTTTTCTGTTGCTGCCAATGTTGAGAACTCGTAGCAATCTCCATTCCCCAGCACCCCATTGCTCCAACTCCCGAAAACCCAGTAATCAGCAGAGAGACAATTGCAGTTGTTTCTATGGTGTGGTCAATGAATACTTTGGGTTTAAATCTTTTTCGAGTCCGACGAAGAACTAATTTATTACGAGTGTTTGAAGGCAAAGATGATTGATAAGCCGCTTTCTGTGTTTTCATTTAGCATCCTCCAATTCAACAAAAAATCCCGTACCAGTATTGCTAATCTTTACCTTTCTTTGATTTACTAAGGTTTGAATCACACTAAGACTAAATTTGATACTGCCCAATCGTGCGCTACCACCACAACGACCGAGATATTGTAGGCACAGCGAGGACTGGTCAGTAGGAGTGGGATAAGTTGATTTTCTCGGCATAATCTTGGCTATGACTTTATGATTTGTAAATGATGTGGATTGAAAAAGATTCCTTGACCCGTTGGCATATCTGAGAAATGAACACAAACCATGCCGTGTCCTGAATACTGGATGACTGTACCTGTTTGCCCTAACCTTGGGTCTTTTTCTGTCAGTGCTTTAATGACTTTGACAACTGAATTAATTGGTGGAAGATTAGCCATTTTTAATCCTTGGCTGAACAGCTTATTATGGAAGTACATCTGGTGAGTTATGACTTTAATAGTGGAAGTAGCTGATATTTGATAAAATTCGTTTATGTTTGATAACACCTGCAAATTTATCGCTGAAATGTATTCTCCTGATTTCGCCACTTGGCTATTAGGTGAACCGATTACTTTAACCAAATTAAGTCCTACAGAATTGTCTTTAGAACCTATTCGTGCTGATGCTTTAATCTTGTTGCAATCAGATGAAGTTGTTCTCCACATTGAATTTCAGACCAAACCAGATGACGATATGCCGTTTCGGATGGCTGATTACCGTTTGAGGGTGTATCGCCGTTTTCCCAAGAAACGAATGCACCAAGTGGTAATTTACTTAGATAAAACCGAATCGGAGAAAGTGTATCAAACTACTTTCATTGCTGGAAGTTTACAACATGAATTTTCAGTGATTCGTTTGTGGGAGCAACCGCCAGAGGTCTTTTTGGCAGCACCAGGATTACTGCCGTTTGCGGTTTTGAGTGCTACTGAGAATAAAGTTGCTACATTACAACAGTCATCTGCTGCTGTTGACAAAATTCCTGACAGGCGAACACAAAGTAATATTGCTGCCGCCTCTGCAATTCTGGCTGGGTTAGTATTAGAAAAAGATGTAATTGAGCGTTTATTCAGGAGAGACATAATGCGTGAGTCTGTGATTTACCAACAAATTAAAACCGAAGGTAAGGAAGAAGGGCGAGAAGAAGGAAGTCAACAAAAAGCTCATGAAATTGCCCGAAACTTACTAATTGAAGGGATGACAGTAGAAGCGGTTGCTCGAATTACTGGTTTATCAGTAGAAGTGGTGCAACAATTACAGAAGGGAGAATCCGAGAATCAAGGGTGATTTTGATACGATTCTTGTACTGAAGTGGATCGCTCCAAGTTTAAAATTAATGATGTACGCTAAGTTCAGGCAATTGTGCAAGCGCACCTTCCATCCATGCTTGAATCGCTTCCATTTCAGAAACACCTCGTAATACAGTATCGATTACCTGTTTCTGATAAGAGTTAGCAGCATGATCCGGATGTCCAAATTTATTCCCAGCCCAAGCCAAGCACATGGTTTTCACTAATTCATCAATCTTGGTAGTATCAAGCTCACTTGGGAGCAACGCGAAAAAGTGAGATCGGGGTTTAGTTCTCAATTACACCCCTATATTCTCAACAAAATCTGGTTTTTTAGTTGCGATCGCATCCTGAAACAAGCTATATACGTCCCAGATTTTAGCACCTCACAAAATCGCGTTGCTCCCCTCTTGGATCATCCAACTGGGCTTCTTGAAGAGGAAATAGGCTAATCATATTTGATGTGCCATGATGATTTGAGTTGTCATAGATTTTGTTGTAGAGGCGATTGCATTTTTCTTGGACTGCAATCGCTTTTCTCACTTTTAGGGCTAGGGATTCCTTACACCTCTGCATTCGCATCTGTAGCAGGTAGGAGAGTTTTCCTCTGACAGTCACCTACTTGAAATGAGAGGTTACTTGCTGTACTTTGTGTCATGATTGTATTTATTCGAGATTAACCTCGTTGGCGATTGCAATTCTTTTGGTGTGCAATCGCCCTTTCTACCTTCAGCAACTTACGCCGCTACTGTCGCTCGAACTCCCAACGACGCAATTACATCTTTTGCACTGCCAGCAACCCGATTCACCCCGTACTGTCTGGGTCTTGCGTACCAGACTTGTTGATTACACCCGACGAAGCCGACAAAGCGCCCGTCTTGGTAGAGTTTGGTGCTGAAACTTAACCAGTCAATCTCACCGTGATATAGACCAAAAACAGCGCAGGCTTTTTCCAATTCATCGCTCAATCGTTCATTTCGTTCCCGTGGGGTTTCTGGTAACGTGGCTTTGACCTCTGCAACTCTTGTAGCGAACCAGTTGCGATCAAATGGGAGCCGTCCGCCACCGACTAACTGCACCCAAACGGTAATACCGCCTTCAATCCAGATTGTACGAACGGATTCGGGTTGGACTTCAATAATCTCGCCAATGATGCGGCGATCTCTGCTGGTGAGGGGGTCTTGGGTTGGGGCTACAGCTTCAGCTTGGGTTTCGAGGTGGCTGTACAGTTCTGCTTGGGCGAGGGCTTGTTCATCAATAGAAGAACTAAGAATTGCTTGCTGTGTATGTGTTGTATAAGGCATAATAGAGTTCCTTGATAAAAGGGTAAAAGGCGATCGCAAACTTTCTCAGGGTGGGCGATTGCCTTTGTTATGTGTGCAAACCTTTATATTTACTATGTTAGTACTAGTTAGTACGCTTGTCAATATAGTTAGTACAAAACCCCAGTCCAATATATTTCCTGATAGAATAAATCGTACTAACGGCTTGTGATAACCTAAAACAAAAGGAGATTGTCTATGGCTATTGAATCTCGTCTAACGATTCGCATTGAAGAGGAGATACGAACAGCTTTTCGGTCTAAAGTCGAAGCGCAGGGCAAAACTGTTACAGATGTACTTTTAAAATTTATTAAAGAATATGTAGAGACAGAAAATTCGGAAAATGGCCATGATGTAGCTCAGATTGAGCAAAGAGTTCAAAGACTTGAATCTCTTGTAGAGGAATGCCTGGGGGAATTAGTCGCCTGAGAGAGGAGAACACCACTCTCAGGCAATGGCGTGATCACATTATTAACACTGTTATCAAAGACAAACCCGCCGAGCATTAGGTGGGTTTTGTTTTTTATAGATCACAGCGTACTAACTAGTGCTAACATAATTTCTTAGTTATGTACGAGGTTATACAGTTATGAATCCCACGCCATCTTTATTTGAGTCACTAGAAAACTTTATTGACATATTTACTCTTGGACTAAGTTAAAAGCGATCGCCTCCCGCCAAGAAGAACAATCGCCCAGACTAATCCTTTAACTGCCAAGGGGAGCAACGCGATTTTGTGAGGTGCTAAAATCTGGGACGTATATAGCTTGTTTCAGGATGCGATCGCAACTAAAAAACCAGATTTTGTTGAGAATATAGGGGTGTAATTGAGAACTAAACCCCGATCTCACTTTTTCGCGTTGCTCCCACCAGCTAACTTGTTGGCAAGTTAGAAAGTTATACTCCTGCCCTGTATGCTAGATGTAGAAGAGTACATTATTGTTCAAGGCTTGGTAATAATTAAAATATGGTTATCAATTTCTCCTCCGTAACGTTACCTCAGTCTGAAAACTTGAAGTTACATATCCTACTGTCACGTAACAATGAAGGAAATGTAATAGCTTCTGTCCTAGAATTTCCCAACACTCAGGTTGAAGCACCTACTACTGAACAAGCTGTGCAAGAATTGAAAAAACTTTTGTCAACTCGTCTTGAGAAGATAGAAATTATTCCATTAGAAATTCAATTATCTCAAAACGAAGCAGAAAATCCCTGGATGAAATTTGCGGGTGTGTTTAAAGACGATGCAGATTTTGCTGAAATTGCTAATAATCTCAGAGCAGAACGTAACGCAGTAGATGAAGATTAAAAGGCTGAGGATTAGATTCAGATTGAGAAATGCAGGATGAGTTTTTATATACTCGACACAGACCATGTTTCGCTTTTACTTCAAGGAAACCAAGCTGTTATATCTAAAGTTGCTCAAGTTTATCCCAATCTGGCTATCACCATTGTCACAGTTCAAGAAATTTTTAACGGGTGGGTAGTCAAAATTAATGACCGGACTGAATCTGCCAACTTAGTAAACCTTTACACTAAACTGTGGACTACTCAAGAATATTTCAAAGGAGTGAGAATACTCAACTTTGATGCTGCTGCCTACACTTGCCACCAAGGTTTACTCAGAGAAAACCAGCAACTAAATAAAAAAAGGCTACAGAAAGATTTGCGAATAGCTGCGATCGCTCTAAGGGCAAATGCGGTGATGGTTACTCGTAACCAAAAGGATTTCTCTCAAATTCCCAATTTGGTGCTGGAGGATTGGACACATTGACTACATCCTCTGCTATCAATTTTGATATCAAAGTAGGAAATTACAGACATACTATTACTAATCGATACCATTAAACTTCCGCAAGGAGTATTTAGCTCCCTACTCCATGTTTTGATTGATGCCCCTGGTGAGTGCCGTATGATATTCGTTATTGGAAAGGTGCATTATCAATAACGAAGCAGTAAGCATTTATGCCTAACGAGCTAATATTTGGTGAGCTAGTTAAAGTTGAATTGGAGGCGTGTTTAGATGCGCCGATCGCAAGATATTTTGACGCGCAGCTTGACAAAGATCCAGATGTGTTGGCGCAGTTGTTGGCAGATAAACGCAATCCCAATACTCGACGGGCTTATGAAAAGGATTTGAAAGATTTTTTTTTGAAGATGACAGGCTTACCGCCAACTGGTGATAGTGTGCTGGAGTTTTTGCACTTGCAGCGAGAGCAAGCGGTGATGGTGGTGCTGAAATATAAGGCGATGTTGATTAAATCTGGGTTGCGGGAGGCAACCATCAATCGACGGTTGGCAGCGAGCGATCTTGGCAGTCAGTGCGAGGAATTGCGAACTGATTTTGTTGTACTTCGTTTTCTAAACTTTGTTCACTCTGGCGGTCTTCTGAAAGCTGATTTTCAAATCTGGTTTTCACACTTGGCATGTCCAAAGTACTACGCCACCGACGCTCTAGTGCTAATTGAAAGTTGGTCTTAGTAACCTTTTCACCCAAAGCTTCTGTCAGCAATTTCCACAGCTTTGGTCCCACGGTCTGCTTTAAGTAAGTTACCGAATAACTTGTTTCTTTGGCAATTTCCTCATAGGTCTTGTTTTGCCATGAACCTTGTAGAATAGCAATTTCAGCATGATTTAACCTTGTTCCAGCCTTGGTAAAGACTGCTTCATCTGCTACTTCCAGTCCTTGTTCAAAGTTCATAAATTGCAATATTGGTACTGTAAGGATGTAAGCATGAAGTACCAAGCATTATCAATACTTTACCATAACTTCATACGAGCTTTTACGAACTTTATGCGAACTTATATATATCGACAATTATGAGTAAATATTAGAAACTAATTTTTAGATTAGTCATTGAGTGATCTGAAGAATTCAGAAATCGATGACTATAAAGTTTTCAAATTTGGATATAACTTAAGAATTTCAGGGAATGTATAACAATTTGTTTTCAGCTAATTTGCTTAAATTCACCACTTTAGTTGACCTTTTAAGAGACAAAGCACTCAACCAATCAAGTCAACTGGCTTTTACCTTTCTAGTGGACGGAGAAAAAGAAGAAGTAAGCCTAACTTATCAAGAGTTAGACCAAAAGGCAAAGGCCATTGCTGTGGTGCTTCAAAGTATGAAAGCCACTGGAGAAAGGGAGCAACGCGAAAAAGTGAGATCGGGGTTTAGTTCTCAATTACACCCCTATATTCTCAACAAAATCTGGTTTTTTAGTTGCGATCGCATCCTGAAACAAGCTATATACGTCCCAGATTTTAGCACCTCACAAAATCGCGTTGCTCCCACTACCAAGAGTGTTTTGACAATATTGCTGGCAAGCTTTTTGGTAACAAGTTTGGTTATGGGGGTGCGGTATTGGGGTTATCTGCAAACATCGGAATTACAAGCGTTTGACCATTTTATGCAACTGCGATCGCATCTCGTCACAGAAAAACCTGACGAGCGGATTTTAATTATTACTATTGATGAAGCAGATATTCAGGGTTAGCGCGTCTCAAACCCTATTGACAAATGGATTCTAGGAGAGTGTTGAGTTTGGGAGAGCCGTCGCTAAGACAGAAACCATATACTGATCATTCATCGCGGCTCGCCGTGATTTTTGGCGGATACTGCGATGAAAAGATGTTTCTCGTTCTAAGGCATTGAGAGCAATCCGACGTAGTAAAGCAAAATTCTGTGGGCTGTGCAGAGAACGAATTCGACATTCATCTTCATTAAAAGTGACATCTAATGTCCAATGAACAGAATTTTCAATACCCCAGTGCTGTCGAATTGCACTACCAATCTTGTGAGCATCGCAGGCGAGACTAGTAATATAAAATTGCACCTCATGGGTAGTCTGATTCCAATGCTGAATCGAACGCACTACCATAACTACTGTTGTCAAACTAGTCCACAAATCTTGTTCATGAAGTGCAGGAAGTTTTGACACTGGCACGGTGTAAACCTGACGATTTTCGACTCGGTGATGCCCTTTTTCTACCCGTTGACTAACATTCACATCAACATCTTTAAACCCAAGAGATTGTGCTATTTCAAACCAATTTTTCACTTGTTGATGCAGCGTAGGGTGATTATCTTTCAGGCTCAAAATGTAATCAGAACCAGCCGCGATGATTTTCTGGGCAATCGATTTTTGTGTACCCATTGCATCAATTGTGATGATGCAGCCAGATATGTCTAGCATTTCTAACAGTGCTGGAATTGCGGTGATTTCATTGGATTTGTCACTGACCTTTGTTTGTCCCAAGACCAGACGGTGTTCACTCGACCAGGCACTGACCGTATGTAAAGCTTTTAGCTGAGATTCCCGATCATATGAGCCTCTATGAGTTTTGCCATCTATGGCTACTACTTCTACTCCCAATTTCTCAATTAATGATTGTACCCACTCCCGAAAACATTGCTCAAATTCTTTTGGGTTAATTCTTTCAAACACCCTCCTAAAAGTATCGGGGCTGGGTATCCCAAATGGTAGTTGTAAAAATGTTTTCAACCACTCCTGTTTATTGATTCCATACTCTTCAATATCTTCCCAACCTGACGCTCCTGCTATTACTGCCAAAATCGCTATGGTGATGATATCTGTGAGTAAATGATATCTTGTCCTTTCCACTCTGGGGTCTTTTATTTGTGTGAAGTATTCCTGAAACTTAGTGGTAATGTCTTTACTATCTATGCTAGGTGCAAAAGATGCTTTGGTTTTGCTTTTCTTGTTCTCAAATCCTATTGGCATGACTTTGATCTTGCACCTAGATGAATTAAATCTTACCCTACCTCAGATAGCGCCACTTTCTTTTAAACTAATTCTCAATTGTAGTCTTTCCCCATGTATTACACGGAAACAAGACTCCGACCATGCCTATTAATAGGTAAATAACAGCCTCTAAATGAATTCAATTTAATTTCATGGAGTACATCCAACAAATTAATTTCCTTTTTCCATGTAATACACCGTTAATCTCAAACCTTTCCCCAAGTATTACACGGTATTAGCTTGATTAAGATCCAGAATCAGGTTGTTTCCTTGGACAGTAAGCTATTAATTCCTCTCACCGTTCAATCAGGAGCGAACGTACAGTACAGTTCCTAATTCAAACAAATCCCCTTGTCAATAGGGTTTGAGACGCGCTAACCCTGTCAGTGAAGCGCACATCGATATCCCTGATGGGCTAAATCAATCCGCAATCAAGCAGCACATAGTAGACCGCTACAACACTGGGGAAATGTCCACAGATATGAACATTTTCCAAGTGGATTTTGAATCTATCAACGCTCGAATTGTCAAAGAACATTCTTCAATACTGTTGGGAGAAAAGCATGATTGACCACATTAACACGCTTCAAACAAGTTGGTATCTCTCCCCGCCTTGGGGCAATCTCCAATTCGCAATTCGCAAGTCGCAATTCGCAATTAATATCAGTGAGAACTGGAACTCATCACTGATTGAACACCACGCTCATCTTGTTAACAATATTAGCTCTGTACTCAATGAGTCAATTTCTAATTTTTCCCCAATTGCGAATTGCGAACTGCGAATTGCGAATTGGTATCACGCTACACAAAACCAAATCATCGGTACTGGAGAATTAGAAGCCATCAAAGTGCAAAAACCTGCCTTCGTTTTGGGCGAAAGAGTAATGCTCTGTTCTCACGATAAGGGAACAAAGCAACGGCTGATTTTGGGGATTGCACAGCAAGCAATTCGCAATTCGCAATTCGCAGTTCGCAATTAATACCAATGAATAAAGATGCTAAATCTGAGTTTAAGATGCTAAGTACTTCTCCATTATTAAATGAAAGACTTTTTCTCTTAAACAAGGGGAATTACTTGGATAATTCACATTTAATTAATTGCGAATTGCGAATTGCGAATTGCGAATTGTTTAGACACCAACTATATCGAATCGCTTCTCCCTGGTTGGTGAAAAAAGTTTGGTGCGCGTGAATGTCTAATTTCCTCTAATCAACAAGGAAAATTATCACCCAACTAAAGTTATGTCGCAAATTCAAATCGCCGAAATTATCGAACAAATATCTCAAGAGATTGAAGTTGACGCTAATGGTCAAGCGAAAGCCAGTGTTAGAGCAACTGCAAGACTGGCTGGGGTTGATGATGAATCGATCAGAAAAGCTTTGAAATCAAGCGCCGACCTAGCACCATCCAAATTAGCCAAAGAACTTATGCTGCAAGGGTTTGAAACCGCCGACCTAACCGAATGGAAAACCAAAGGTATCCCCGACGTTGCGATCGCAATTATCTTAGAGTACTACGCTTACGAAGCTGGTAGATACTGCACCAAGCAAGCCAGATTGATATGCCGTTCATTCAATACCATCGGCATTCGAGCATGGATTCAAAACAAATTGGGCTGGACAAAACCTGCCTCTAATAGCGAAACAGCGATGACACAAATACAGTTACTCGCTGCAATCGCTCAACAGATGGCACAGCAAGAACAGCATTTACTCCAACAACAACAGCAACAGACTGAAATTTTGCACCGTCTCAAAGCGGTTGAAGTTGAGCAAGACAGGGTAAACACACCATGCGGACATAAATATAGTGTTGTTGGTTTTGCCAATCTTCAAGGTTTAGAAATATCGGTAAAAGAAGCGGGTACTAAAGGTAAGAAAGCCAGTGCTTTATGTCGAAAACAAGGAATAGAAATAGAACGGATTCATGACCCACGATTTGGACAAGTTGGGTTGTATCCAGAAAGCGTGTTGATTGAGGTTTTTAAAGCTGAACAAAGCTAACAGCAGTTTCAAAATTTGAGAGGACTAACATGCAACAACTCAATCTATTCACTGAATCAGCCCCAGTTTTACCAGTCACTTACTACCCCGATTTCTTAAGCTCTGAACAAGCAAACGAACTCTACCAACACTGCTTGAAGCTGGAGTGGCAGCAGAATCAAATCAGGATCGCGGGTAAAACAATGCCCGTTCCCCGCCTGGAGTGCATTTATGGTGATGCCGGATGTGATTACCTTTACTCCAACAGCGTATTTTTGAAACCCCTGACTTGGACAGATAATCTGGCTAAGTTGCGGGACTCTATCACCGCACTTACAAGCTACAAATTTCGCATCGTCATCGGCAACCAGTACCGCACGAGGACTGACTCAATCGGCTGGCACGCAGACAAAGAGCCATCGATGGGATTTAACCCAGCGATCGCATCAGTCAGCTTGGGGTCATGTCGCAAATTCCAGATAAAACCAATCGGTGGCAGACCAACGGACTTCTGGCTGGAACACGGGAGCTTGCTTGTGATGCACCCTGGTTGTCAGTCCACACATCTGCACCAAGTTCCTAAAACCAACAAAGTGGTTAACACACGTATTAATCTTACCTTCAGCCCACACACGGGAGGCGGGAGATAACGCTGTAGCTGGCTGTTGAGAATTTTATAGCCAGCAAAAGTATTGCAAAAACTTGAATCGGCGGCATGGGTGCAATGCCGCTTCATTTCCATGCGTCTATTTCTGGAGGAAACATGACTACAATTAGTTCAGAAAACCAGCATTTAACTGAATGGCTCAATAGTGGAGTTGACGAAGAAATCACTGCCCTGAATGTGCGTTCGCTGTCTGGGACTTTACCCTACGAATACTTGCTCTACAGTCCCAAAATCTCCCGCCGCAATGATGGGCGATTGCGCGATCGCGATTTGAAAAAATACCAGCACATTGAACTAGGCGGCTGGTGGTGCAATGGCGTTGACCCCCTCAATGAGTATGCGCCGATGATGTGGGGCTGCTTCAAACCCGACCACCCTCGACGTGACCGCCAGAAAATTCACAAATTCATCAAGTACGAGCATCCTTACAGAGAAGAAACACGCGCCTTCTTCCTCATAGTCCCGGATCGCATTTGGGTGAAAGTCTCCAATCGTAGCGGCATTCCCATTACTGAAGAAGACCTACAGCATCCCGGTGGTTTCTGGTACTGGGTTTGGCGGCATAATGTGCCAGTGACAATTGTAGAAGGTGTCAAGAAAGCGGGGGCGTTACTAACTGCTGGTTATGCTGCGATCGCAATTCCTGGCGTTAACGCTGGATACCGCACACCTACTGATGAGTACGGTACTGTCATCGGGAAACCTTTTCTCATCCCCGATTTGAAACATTTTGCAACACAGGGCAGACAGGTTAATATTTGCTTTGACCAAGATAATAAGCCCGAAACTGTACAGCGAGTCAGAACTGCTATCAGTCGTATGGGACGGCTGCTGGTAAATGAGGGTTGTTCGCTGCGGGTGATTGATTTACCTTTTGGACAAGAGAAAGGGGTTGATGATTTTATTGTTGCTCATGGTCAGCCAGCATTTGACGCACTCTACAATACGGCTGTTGCACTAGAGTTGTGGGAGATTAAGCTGTTCACTCTGCTGACTTATCCCCCTGCCATCGCACTCAATCAAAGATTCTTGGGCCAGCTTCTCGTCCCCGAAGGTGAAAAACTGATTATCCTCAAAGCTCCCAAGGGAACTGGTAAAACTGAATGGCTGTCTACTGAGGTGGCGAAGGCGCATGACCTTGGAAGACGGGTGTTAATCATTACCCATCGGATTCAACTTGGTGAGGCATTATGCGATCGCTTTGGAGTGAATTATGTCACAGAAGTTCGCACGAATGAAACAGGTGCATTATTAGGATACGGGGTGTGTGTAGATTCATTGCATCAGGAAAGTCAGGCGCGATTCAATCCTAATGACTGGGCGAATGATGTAATTATTATTGATGAATGTGACCAAGTATTCTGGCATTTACTTAACTCTGGTACGGAGGTACAAAAGCGTCGGGTATCGGTTCTCAAAAACCTCAAGCAGTTAGTGCAGAATGTTTTGGGCAGCAGTCAAGGAAAGATTTACTTGTCTAGTGCTGATGTGTCAGATACAGATGTGAAGTATGTTTTATCACTCGCTGGGGAATATCGTGTTAACCCATTCGTCATCGTCAATAATTATCGGCACGTAGCTGGCAATTGTTACAACTATTCTGGGAGTAACCCGAAGAATTTGATTGCCGCACTCGATAAAGCCATTGCTAAAGGTGGGCATCATTTATTGTGCTGCTCTGCTCAAAAAGCGAAATCTAAGTGGGGAACCCAGGCACTTGAAGAACGTTTTCGCCGCAAATTCCCACACCTGCGGATACTGAGAATAGACAGCGAATCTGTTGCTGACCCCTCTCATGCGGCTTTCGGCTGTATCGCTCACCTGAACGAAATTCTCACCCAGTATGATTTGGTTATCGCTTCTCCTAGTCTTGAAACTGGGGTATCTATTGACATTCGAGGACATTTTGATGGTGTTTGGGGGATTTTTCAGGGTGTGCAGCCGGTTAACTCCGTGCGGCAGATGTTGGCACGCCTCCGGGAAACAGTTGACCGTCACATTTGGGTGCGAGAGTGGGGCATGGGAGTCGTGGGCAATGGCTCCACAACGATAGGAGGATTGCTCAGAAGTCAACACGTCGCAACACAAGCGAACATTGCGCTGTTGTCGGCGGCGGATAATGCGGATTTGAGCTATATTGACCAGAATTTTCAGCCCGAATCTTTGCAAACCTGGGGGAAACGTGGCTCTGTAATCAATGTAGAAATGCGGCGCTATAGAGAATCTGTGCTTGCGGGGTTAGTTGAGGATGGGTACATTATTATAGATGCAATTGATGCATCGGATGATGACAGTAAAGCAGTAATCGAGTCGGTTAAGGCGGCATCTGAAGAACTGTATACTGCGGAGTGTCAGGCGATCGCCGATTCTCCAATCATCTCTGATGCCGAACTCAAGAAGCTCCTTGACACAAGGGCGAAAACAAAAACTGAACGACATCAGCAGCGCAAGGCGGAATTGTCCCGTCGTTATGAAATTGACGTAACCCCTGAGTTGGTCAAGAAAGATGACGACGGCTGGTATCCTCAACTGCGGATGCACTACTATTTGACGCTGGGGCGAGAGTTTCTGACCACCCGTGATGCGAAACGGGCTAAGGCACAAGCCGAAGCTGGGAATAATGCTATCTGGAAACCGGATTTTAACAAAGGACAGTTATTACCTGCTGTCTTATTATTGGAGAGACTGAACTTGTTGCAGTTGCTTACCTCTGGGGAACGGTTACGCTCTTCTGACGAGGCGATGCAGGAGTTGAAGAAGGCGGCGATGAAGAATCGGTATCTCATCAAAACTTGTTTAAACGTCACCATTTCGGAAAAATTTACTCCCATAGCGATCGCTCAGAAGTTACTTGCCAAAATTGATTTGAAGCTGGCTTATGTTGGTCGATTGGGCAAGCGTGAAAATCGGGAGTGCGTTTACCAGTTTGTTGCCCCTGATGATCAACGTGATTCAATTTTTGGGCAGTGGTTAAATCGGGATGAAGCGTTTTCAAGGGAATCGGTGTCAGTCACTAATAATATAGTGTTAACCACATCAGTCACTGACACTACACCTATTGACATTCCCCAAACATTTACCCAGGAAGATCCTGAAGTCCTTGGATGGAAAGGGTTAAGCCTGAAATTACGCCAAGGACTCGACAGTGTTGGACAGTTCCACCAACATTTGGTTTCCCAGCTTGGTGATGCAATCGGCGTTGCTGATGGTGAACCGTTCTGGAACGCACACTTGGGGCAGTGGCAGGTTTGGGTTAACTTTGGGAGCGAGTGTAGGTCTGTAGTGTGCGATTGGTTGACGGTGGTGTAGGTCACAGTAGTTTACTGTTTCATCAAAACTGTTACTGTGAGTCGGTTATTTTACACTTTCCCAGTTTAGAGCAAATAATCTCTATTGCCTTACCCTTGAAAAAAACAATTTCGTGTTCGTTATCTTGTCCGTCGCTTAAAGTGACAAGTTTTGTTCTGCTCATTTTTTCCATCTCAGAGACAGTATTCTCAAAGAAATACGATTTATGTCCACAGTCGCAATAGAATGATGATGGAAACACGGTTCTTGCCATTTTAAAAGCCAAGATAAACACCCCCAAATACTACCATGCTCTATAGAATGGATATCTGGGTCATGTTATTATCCGGCTTGCTGATTCAACCAAGCTTCTAAATCCGCCACTACAGAAAAATCTAATAACGCTTCTCCTAGAATAGACAATTGCTCAATAGATAATCCTCTAACTCCTTCAATCAACGATGCATCAATTTCACCCAGACGACGATTTAGTTGACGTATAATTAAATCCTGTTGTCCTTCAAGTTTTGCTCTTTCACGGTCTTGCTGATAAAGTGGTTCTAATCGCATAATTAACTCCCTATCATCTGATTCTAAATTTTGATTAATTCTTAAATTCTGGCGTAGGTTGTAAACTAATTCTAGCGTCACTTGCTTGTATGGGTGATTCAATGGTAAGTTTGATAATTCCACAATTGCCTGTGACTGCACACTCCCCCTGCCAAGAATTCTCAACCACAAGGTTTCCGGTGTTTGTGGTAGTTGATGTATGGCTACAATTGCTGTCCGTAGCGCATCACCTAAAAAGTATACTCCTGGCAACCACCCCGATTTCTGATTAACATTAAAGCTTGATAGTAATGCTGGGGATGCAGTTGGAGTTAGAACCCATAGTTTCGGAATATCTGACTCTTGGAGTTTGATTTTATTCGCTTTAGCGTCTCGTCGCAGGAGAGCTTTTACTTCTAGTAATTTTTGAATACAATCACAAATTTCATCACCAGAAGCGGCATTGCGAAATGGCTCTAATATTGCTGGAAACTCTGTAAATCTTCCAAGTAACCCTAACAATTCTAAATTAGAGTTCTGCTGTACTGAAGGAGTAAATAATACATCAATTTCTTTGATCTCTCCTGATATTTTTGATGATGACTTTACTTCCCCATAAGGTTTTAACAGTTCTTCTAGATAATCTTTGGCAAATTCGTCATGTACAAATCGAGTCATTCAATTAGGTTATTAAGAATTAATTGGAAGTGATTAATAATATTTTATCTGTATTTACAACCCATTTTAATCACACATCAAATTGATGCTTTGAACGGTTGTTTCATGCTGTTTCACAATCAGCCGACAGTTTGCGCCCAACAATTATGGCAGTATGAGCATTATCGTAAGATAGACTTTAACAAGGGGCAAGTTTATCACTGCTTCACTTACTTATGAATCACACTCAGGCGCTTTGATGAAAAAAACTATTAAAAACTTCATTTAAGCCCGCAGTGTATAATCCTTGAGGTGTCTTTTTTCGCATTCCCTAAGTAATGCAACAGTTATATTTTAAACTTTAAACTTACATACGTGTTTCATGCCTCGAAAAACTACAGTTCCATCGCAATCAATAAAAGTAACTCCGCTAGCTCTGTCTCAATTACATATCCGCTTAGAGTTTCTAGAAAAAGAACATCAATCACTACTCAAACAGATCAAGAGAAAGCGCACAGAACTGAAGAACTTTGTTGAACAGATGCGTTCTTTTGGCACAGAATTTCTCAATAAAGCTACTCCCGGTTTCCGAAAAATGGCTGAGTTAGACCAGGAAATCCATGCTCTGTTTGAGGAGATTTTTACTACTAGAAAGTTCGGTAAACAAACCCTCAAAAATATACAAGCAGTTTACCGTAACCTACAGGTAACTGGAGCCATCAGTCTAAAACCCAACAGCCAACAGTTAGACACATTAAACGAATCGTTTGACAATGAAGATTCCCAATCAGATTTTTCAAAGGAAACTAGTGAAGAACAGCATCAATATTGGCAAGGACAACAGTCTGTAGACTCTGCCTCTGTAGCCAGAACAGATGACCAAAGAAAAATTCGTCAAACATTTCTGAAATTAGCTGAAATCTTTCACCCTGATAAAGCAAGAGACAGTGAAACACAAAAGTCTCACACAGAAATTATGAAAGAAATCAATAAAGCCTACCAAGAGGGGGATTTAGCAAGACTTCTTGAAATTGAACGAAGTCAACAACCCTTAGAAATTATTGACAGTAATAACGAGGATGATTTAACCCGTAGATGCCGAACTCTAGAACAGCACAATCAAATTCTCATGGCTCAATATGAAAAATTGAAACAGGAACTGCGTTTGACAAAAAATACTCCAGAAGGGACGATGGTTTGCGATTCTCGAAAAGCTGCTAAAAAAGGCATTGACCCTATGGCTGCGATAGTAGAAACAATGGAATCTCAAATTAACGTCGTTTCTGGGATTCGGGATTTTGTTAAGGATTTTAGAGAACAGAAAATCACTATTAAAGAATTTCTTACTGGCCCAACACCTCTGTACTCCTTAGATGAAGAAATTATAGAAGATATTTTGGAGCAGATGTTATCAGAATTAATGAGATAGTAATTGATTTTTATGACAAATAAGAGTTTCCACTCAATGAACAGAAAATAGGAATAATAAATTACTGAAATATCTCAGTCAGATCCGATTAATTCTATCAAGCCTCCCGTTTGTCAGTTAAAAGCCACTTTTGAATAAGTTGTGTAGCAATTAGACTGCTTGTGTTGCAGAATACTTAGAAGCTTGTATGAGTTCGGAAATGCTTGGGTAGGTTGAATTGACATTAACACATATTTTCTTTGACTCCGCATCTTGATTAGATTCTCTTTTGGATTGTTTTAATTTTGTTTCAGTACTTGTTCTATTTCTACTAATTTTTTGCGTAGGACTTCCTGTAAATCTATTAGTTCAGTAGAGTTAGCTTGCTTAAGCGTTTCTAAAGAAAGTTGTTCTAAACGACGAGATACTTGTAACACTGCTTTTTGCTTAGTAGTATTTGTTACCTCTGACTTAGAATGAGATGTTATCACCTCTGCTACTAATTTCCGGGTAGCAATAACAGATAATTTCTCTGATACTACTTTTTGTGTAGTCTTCTCTCTGATTAATTGAGCTTTTTGTTCATTTAATCCCAAATTTTTTGCAGAAAGTTTTTGTAGAGCCATTGCATGAACACCTTTAAGTCCTGCTCTTATGGCAAGTTTTAGGTCTTCTGCTAAAGATAGCATCGGAAAAATATTGGCATCGATAGAAGCTGGATTTAGCTGTAAATCTAACAGTAGACTTAAAATTGCTCGTTCTGAGTCGCTTAAATCTAAAGACTCTAGTTCTTTTTCTTGTTTCTTTGCATCTGCTGTTATTAAATCCACTAGCGATGTTATACGCTTTTGACTATTCAAACGTCGAACTACTGTTGAAAGAATACGCGGAATATCTTGAAGTTCTAATCCAGTAATCGTAGACAATTCGCGCGCGATCGCCTCGGCTTTATCCAAAGGATTAAGGTCTTCTCGATGTAGAGAAGTTAGTAATGCTTTACGATGTAAACCAATTGGTTCTGGAATAATAACTGCTGACAAGGTTTGCCAACCTAAAGCTTTAGCACTGCGCCAGCGTCGCTCTCCGTCAAATATTAATAGATGATTCTCCTTTTGAATCAGAATAACTGGTTGTAACTGTCCATCACTAGTTAAAGAGCGAGACATAGATTCAAGACTTTCAGGTAAAAATGTTTGTCTAGGTTGTTCTATATTTGGCTCTATTTGCTCGATAGGAATTGACAAAATGCCTATTTGTGACTGAAGTTGCGTTCGCAACTCTTCCAATTGTCTTTCCAACTCGCCAGAATTTTTGTCACGAAGTTCTTCAATCTCTGCTCTTAATTGCTGTATTTCTTCCTCTGCTTCAGATAATTGCTGAGATTGCTTCGCACCTGAAAAATAATTTGTAAGATTAGGAGTGTTACGAGCGCACATAATTATTTTGTCTTTTTATTTGTCTTAGGTTTTCCAATTAAAGTCACAATATGAGAAGTAGTTTCTTTAAAATCATCTTTAGCAGGATGACTAGGACGGTAAAGATGCAATGGTAAACCTTGACCACTGGCATTGACAAATTCTGCGCTATCCCGGATTGCCGGAAATGCTCGAATCTTCATCTGTTGCAACTGTTCAGGTAATCCCGCAAGCATCTGTCTATGAGTACTTCTGCGAACATCATATTGATTGGGAACAAACCCTAGAATTTCTGGAGTTGGATTTAAACGTAAGTGTTTGCAATGATAGTAATACCATTCCAATAAATGTGCTGCACCTTGAATTGATTTTGGTTCTAGCTGTACGGGGATAATAATATGTGTACAAGCGGCTAGAGCCATTAAAGGTAAAGGGCCAAGGGTTGCAGGACAATCAAAAATAACTACGTCCTGTGCTAGTGGATAATCTGTTAAACAGTCGGCTAAAAGGTAGGCTCCTCTTTTGTGTAGGACAAGTTCATCTGCTGTTTGGGTTAATACCATTCCCCCTTGACATACGACAACATTATTAGTGTATTGGCTCCAGCAAGGAGTTAATGGCCAAACACCGTCAAATTGATCTTTGAGAACTCCTGCTAAAGTCTGTTCTGGTTCTGGTGGATTCAAACCACAGAATAACGTTAATGAGCCTTGTGGATCTAGGTCTAGTAGGGCTACATTGTACTTGCGTTTTGCTAAGTCGTAAGCTAAATGAACTGAAAGTGTAGTCTTACCACTGCCTCCAGCATTGCTAATTACAGCTAGTCGAATTTGCATGGCTTCGCTTTAAGTGCTATTTCCGAATCATATATTGTGACGCTGAGATCATATATCAATATATGATCCAACTAATTACTTGTCTTTTTTATTGTGTCTTCCATTCAAGATAGTTTATTAAAGAAGGTTTTATGGCAGACATCATGAAATCTAGCAAACTCCACCCAAACGACAATCAAAGCTCAAACACCCAAGTTCAAAACTAAAACAAACCCCTGATGCTAATCAGTTAGAGGCAGAGTTTCTAAATGTAACTGATGGATGGTCAATAGAGTTGACCCGAAATGTACAGGAGGCGATTAACATTATTCTTCGCAGCGATCGCAGTGCTGCTCATGAGTCACCACAGTCGCCCAAAGCGCAGCAAGCTTCTAAACACCGTGTTGAAAACTCAGAATATTTCAAGCGGTTTCAGTATGTGAGATTTCTAAACTGCAACAAACCAGTGAGGCAGATTATATTTTGAGTACAAGAACTGCAACAGGAATACTTTGCAAATTTATGAGTGAACCTGTAGTTGGAGAAAATAATGGGCGACCTTCAATCATCTAGATTAAGGTTAAGTACCCCAACTGTGAGCAAACGGCGATTAAATGGAGTACACGAGAAAGTTCAGACCCATTTGGAGAACGCTTTAGCCGTTGCACAAGAAGATTCTTTTGCTGCTCAAGTGCCAGCATAGACCTTACAAGTCTTGCATAGAAAATTTCTTGTTCAGGCAATAGCCTATCAATGCGACCAATTTCTCGTAGGTAAATTCCAAGTGTATCAGAGCTTTGGCTAGACCTCTTGCAAGGAAATAAATTGCTAACAAAGACATTGATAGTAGAGTATAAATCAAAGAGTCAACCATCTAAATTAATTTCTGCTGCGTTGATAAAAAAGATTTCAAAAATTCTTATTGGGGGCTATATAGGGGCTATATATACCCCAACATTATCTCAGGACTTTGATGAAATTTTGACCCCTATAGAGGGTACATATAGGTGCTAAATGGGGTATATTTGAATTTTTGATATTGTGTGCCCCACTTAGCCCCCAAGGGGTTATGATAAACTCTTGGTTCTGGAGCAAAAAGGAGTAGCTATTTTATTCTTCTCTCCTCTGCTCCCCAAAATTATCTGAACGGATAACTTTCACAATTTATTGTGTATTACTTGGAGCCTATGTCAAACATTCACACCTTACAAAAAATTTTTCCTGCTGGCTTTGATAACGGTTATGGAAGCCTAAAACTTTTAGTCGAAGGATTTGAAGTAGTTCGTGTGCCGAGCTATATAACTAATGCCGAGATGGAAGATTGGTATGAAAAATACTTGAAGAAAGTAGTGAATCTGACACTTGATGCCAAGCACCAAGGGGATGAAATCTGGGCGATTGGTGGAGGTTGCCTCTTACCTGGATTTAAGAAGCTGCTGGAGAAAAACGGCTTCAAAATCCTGGACAATCCGGTAGAAGCCAATGTCTCTGGGCTTTTAGAGATGGCAAAAACCATCAGCAGTAAGAACCCAACTATTACAACTCTTAAGTGAAGTTATTACAATGGCAGATAAAAAAGACTTAGCACCGGAAAAAGTTCGCCTCAAAGATAATTACCGAGAGCGCATATTTGCAGAATCCCAAAAACTAGATAAAAGTTACCTGGACACGCTTTACTTTATCGTTGATTGCTATTTTGTTTTCATCAAGGCTGGATTACCTGCACAACTTTTAGCTGACACACCCATTAATACTGGGTCAAACCAACTTACATCTTGGACTCAAACTTCATTTGCACAAGAGAAAGAAGAAGATTCTGAACCGGAAACCTTCAGCCTTGACTTTGATTTATAGCCGAATAGTACGCTTGATAACGCTAAATCCCTTATTTATAAGGTTTTTGGGTGTGGGGTGTAGTAATGCTCATGCCAGCGTTGCTCCCTGCAAAGAAGTTTATCAAACAGAATTCAGGAGTCAGGAGTCAGAATTCAGTTGGGTATTCTCTATGACTGGCGGATAGCGAGTCTACGTTCGGGTAGCGTCTCGTAGAGAGCGTCAAGATTGCTGACTCCTGAATTCTGAATAGCTGAATTCTTTTTCAATTATGTTCGCACTCATATTTACTTTTCTTGATTTTTTTCCTACACCCTACCCCCAACAAGATAGTCAGCAAGCAGGTTTCACATAAATCAAGCGTGCCATTCCATCAGCGATCGCACTTTGCACTGACCAAGCTAACAGCAGTACGGAGATTGCCGAATTTGTAATAATTAGAATATCAATGTTATTGACAAATATACAGGTATTATGAGTCTAAATTGTTAATTAATTCTTCTATTACTAAATTTTTTGTATCTTCAGGTAGATAATCAAAGATTTTTTTCAAAAGTTCTGGAGACGCATTTTGAGCAAACCAGTCTTCACTAGGATTCTCTTGAATACTCAAAAAATACTTTAAACGTTCTTCTATAGCTTCTCTATCTGCTTTATCCAATTGTCCAATTCTCTCTAACCAATTGGCTGATGAGCCTTTAAAGCAATTAGCATCAACAGTACATATTTGATGAACTAAAGCGTAGGAATTTTTATCAAGACCATTTCTACTTGTAGAATTAATTGGATATGTGGTTGGTAAACCGTTAAATGTAGTTTGTGAAGTCAGAGGAATAACAGAAAACGTTGCTATATATCCAGATTCATCTTGAAACTGATCACTTGTCCAGATGATATAAGGATGTGTACCTCTAAAAACCCTACTTGAATTAATATTCTCACTACAAGTTTGACATTCTACTTCAGCAGGCTCATCTAAATTATAAATATGAATATGACCCAGTTTGCAACGAAGAGATACCCTATAGGGATTTGTAGAATAGATCCAACCTTGTCTAGGTCTTTTTCCAGCCACTTTACAATCCTAACTCACTGACTAATTTTTCTCTTTCTGCTTGTAAGTTAAGTTTAACTTTCTCTTCTGGTCGATGGGTATTTTTTGCTTCCACCATTGGAGCAGTGCTATATACATAATCTAGTAACTGATTCAGTTTCTCTGAGCCAGCCCACTCTCTACGAATATTATCCAGTACAAACTTAATACTGAGAGGTATGTCCAAATCATCTGCCTGAGCAACTTGATTCACAGGTCTAATATATGTTGCATTATACTGAGACTCTTGAATAATCTCTTTCCCATTCATTTGATTTAAAGCAGTATCTATACCTTCATTCCAAGGGCCAAATTGATAATAACACCAATCTAGATCAGTCAGCTGCTTTCCTGTCCACTTAACAGAGTAAAGATCAGCTAAATACAAAAACTTGATTAGCTGTGTTTTTGTAATATACCCTTTTGTCGCGTAGACAAAATATTTTATTAGTTTATCCAACATGACCTTTCTCTCTGTTAACTGCCACAAAATAGTCTAATTAATGAAAAAATATAAATGTATTAAATGTATATAGAGATTCATAATCCTTTTTATTTAATAAAATATAAAGATTTTATCCAATGTTTCTATTGCTTAATTATAGTTGCTCTTTTTGCAATCTTTAACACTTTTTGGCTTGCTCATCGTAGACTACAGTATATTTGTACTAATACAATAGTACACGATTAATGTAACCGACACAATCTTTGACTAAAATCTCATGTGTTTGTTGTAACTGTCTCATGGACTTGTCGCATCTCGCTGAATAACCCTTCGCCACTTTACCATTTCCGTGAACGATACAAAGCACCTTTGACACCAAGCATCCACCCACAATGCTGGAACTTTGAACCTTGCTGCACGGTTGGGGTACTCTGAAAGTAAGCTTAATTTGTGGCGAACCTCTTTCAGAGGAGCTAACGCTAACGCATTTTTATCAAACACTTTTTTACCATTTGGTGTGGTTTTCTTGTAGAAGCCACAAGCGATCAGCTCATGCATTGCCGTAAGCTGATTGTTTCAGCAGGGACTAGGAAAACGAATTCATGGAACGATCGCTTGAACCTGTAAAGCTTGAATTGGATGCATCTTTGGCTTTGATATGAATAATTCAGGCAGAAGGTAGAAGGTCAATTACAGGGGATTCTGACAATAACAGTAATTGTAGACCGTTAAATCTACGATTTAGCAGGGAGCTTAAACCCAATTTAGCAAGGCAAAAAGGCAAAATTTAAAACTTATTCTTTCCTCCAGCAAGAATTACCCTCTGCCTTCTGCCTTGCCGGAGGCAGATAAATCTATCTTTGTAAGTCTACTTGTTGTATTTGAGATTTAGCTAATATTTTATCAATTTGAGTATTAGCATCCTCAAAAGTTTGCAATATCTGGGAAGTTAGTTTATTAGTCTGTACCTGACCAGATTGCAAGTTTAAAATTACCTCTCCATTTTTCTGCGAAATAGTTAAATCTCTCTGCTGGGTATTGAAAGCCAAGTCATAAATCTTTCCTTGAACTTGAGTAATATTTTCATCAGACTTACCCCAGACCATGCCAATCCTTTGAGCAATTTGAGTCAACCGACTGATGGCTTCAAGTTCAAATTTATCTTTATTCATTACTGTTAACGCTTCGGCTGATAATTGCTCACCAGCTTTAAACCCATTAGCCACTTCTACAATGCGTTTTTTGTAATTCTCCGACTTCCCTAACTTATCTGCGGCATTGTACCAATTTCTCAAATCATCAATAGTAACTGTCGGGGGCTTCTCTACACCTAGAGGTTCGGTTTTTGTACTATTAGTAATGTCTATTGTAGAAGGAGTAGTGGAAAGTGATGGAGTTATAGATTGGTTAGGTGGGGATTGTGCTGTTTGTTCTGGTGGTTTCAAAAACTGCGGTCGTGTGGCGAGGGAGCTAACAAATTGCTGATACTCAAGAGTAGATTCAATCACAGATCCAAATTTCTTGGTCATGTTCTCCAAAGTTTTGGGGGGAATTGAACTGCTGACTAAGTTAAATACCGCTAGACCTTTTTTAGTTTCCCTGATAACATCTTCGGGCGGGACTTGGGAATATACAACTTTTTGAGCAGTTAACCATTTAGTCACAGTTTTCTGGTTGTCAACAGCCAAGCCCATGACTCCAAGTTTTTTGTTTGATTCTGTCGAAAATAAGAAAGTAGGACGCTCTTTAATATGATGTAGAATTTTCCCACTACTCTCAATCATGTCTTGTTGTTCAGAATTAACCGATTGAGTCCCAAAAACCTGAAATTCCTTCGTCCACTTCTGGGGATATTCAACGGTATTAGAGTCAATTTGAGCGCAAATCACAGAGAAATTACTTTCAATGATCGCGGGAGCGGGTGTAAGTTGTCCAGTTTTGAGTAGTCCAAGCTGTCTGAGCGCATCTTTGTCTTTCTTGAAATGTAATACCCCCAAGGGTTCACCATTTAAAAATACAGCATCTCTAGTTTTTAAAGGTGGCGTTTCGATAGTCAGTTTTCGGTAATCTCGATCCGAAAATGACTGACCAGAAAAATCATAAAAGTTGATTTTATTGATTTTGAGGAGATTACCATTGGGAGATTCACCCAGGACAAAAGCTTGATCTCCAGTTTCGGAGATTGACGTGAGCTTTAATTTTAGGGGATTACCATTTTTCAGGTAATCAACTTGTTTTAACTGCTGGACAGAATCGCTGTCTAACTCCCCTAATGTTTTACCATCTAACTTAATTTTTACTGTTTTGTCAGTCACCGGCACAGTGCCAAATTCTAAGTTGACCGGTTCGGCATTAAAAACCTGTCCTGCATAAGAGAAGTTCTTGAGTTCGCGGATGGTAATCTCAATGGGTTCATTTCCAGGTAAACCAATAGTGGCCTTAGCAGTAGCAGGTTCCACCCCAAGGAAATTAGCTTGCGCCTTTGTGCCAATCGGTAGCTGTCCAGTTCTTGTCTCCAACATGGCGAATTCTTTATATTCGCCGTCACTATCCTGTACAAATAACAGTCTGGAAACGTGGCGTTCGTGTCCCGGTGGGTGATGAGAGGCTCTGATTTCTATGGGGTGTTTTTCGTCTGGGTTCCACTTTCTGCCCAAAAATTGATTTGCTTCATTATTAAGTGTGACTAACTTCGGTTCGCTAAATTGCAGTTTCTCCAAGCGGGAGATAATCTCATTGGGGAAAGCAGCGAAAGCAAAATTGGAGACTTTTTTAGCGATCGCCTGGGGATTTGCATTTTCTTTTCTTGCAACTTCAAGTTCATCTTGGCGGGATGCACAGATGTTCCAAGCGGCGGCGGATAGAGCAAGTTTTTCTGACTCTGGGATAGAAGCGTAAAATGCTTCTGCCGTCTCCTGCGCCAAGGCAAAGAATAGTTTAGTTGGGAGCAACGCGATTTTGTGAGGTGCTAAAATCTGGGACGTATATAGCTTGTTTCAGGATGCGATCGCAACTAAAAAACCAGATTTTGTTGAGAATATAGGGGTGTAATTGAGAACTAAACCCCGATCTCACTTTTTCGCGTTGCTCCCAGTTTAGTTTGGCTTCTAGTAAGTTCTGGTTTTAGTTCTAGGAGTTTAGCTCCCTGCATGGTCATCCCCGCCTTGAGATTGTAATCTGCCTGCGATTGTTGGCTAACTGTCCCCAGGTTGCGGTAAGCGGGTTTTCCATCTGACCCAACCTCGCCATCTATCTGTGCAACTGCTAGTAATTTGTGGGGGCGTTCACTGTTTGTGAATTTAATCTCATCTAGGCGAATATTAAGTGTCTGGGCTTTCCAGATTAAGGGATGCCCGTAGCGGGTGAGGTTGGTAATTTCGAGTTGCGTTCCTGAATCCGTTTGAACAATTGCGCTAGGGCCAGACTCTGTTTCTCGCCGCCTTGAGGCACGAACCGCAGCGTTGAATTTCAGATCGAACTCGTACTTCGCGGCGATCGCTGCAAATTTCTGCTGTGGTGTAAATTCTACTCTTTTGAACAAGTCTTTAAACTGGACGATGGGGCGCGATTCTAACTGTGATTCTTGGAAATATTTATTAGTTTGGCTAATTAATAATTCTACTGGTGAGTAACCCTTTGGTGTTATCCCCGTGCTTAAATAAACTGACGAAGATTTCTTATCTTTAATATAATTAACATCACGATACAAGTAGCGGCTGTTCTCCCGGATTTTATCCATCTCAGGTTTTTTAGCGCTTTTGAATAGATCAACTGCTATTTGGTTTTGATAACACCCCTCACCAATCATTTCTCGGTACATCAGCCGATTAGCATCCATCGCCTGCTGAATAATATCTGGCGTTCTGTTAGGATTCTCTGCTAGAGCTACAACAGATTGCATGAAAGGCTTGTACTCTGCTCTAATTGGTTTGGGCTTCTCGCCATGTTCCTGTTCAAATAAACTTTGATAGCGCTTAGATACTTGGTCTAAATAAGTTGATTGCTGTTCTAAGGTACCATAAGTTTTAAGTACCTCAATTTCCGATTCTAATGCTTCCAGTGCTGTCACTTGATTGTTGATTATGCCCACGCTGATGCTATCACTCATGTGGATAGCTATTTCTTCAAATGGCGGCTGGGTTCCATCGGTGGGTTCATAAAATGATTGTTTTTTGAGCTTAACCGTGGGCGAATAGGCGTTTTGTGGAAGATTTCTTCGCTCTGCCTCTGCTGTCAGATTAGGATATAAGCTAGCTCTTGCTACACCAATGCAGTCACCATCGTAGTCTCGTGCTTGGCGTTCTGATTCTGTTTCTGCTGGATCGATAAAATCAACATCAACCCCTCGTGCTTCTAACTCTGTAATTCTTTGCTGTATGCGCTTGTGGTCTTCGTCATTGACCACAATTATGCCTTCTAAGGGTTCACCATCTGGAGAAAGGCGGTCTTCAACGTGTTTATTGATAGACACACACAATCCATTAGAGTTGAGGAAAGGAGAACGAAAGTTAAGAACTTTTTCTCCAAGTTCCAGCCAAGGGGCACAAATTTCACCATTTTTGAGTTCCTTGGAAGGAATAATCATTGCTCGGTCAAAAGTAAGCGTTTTCCCAATAGCAATATCTCGCCACTCACTTTGGACAAATCGGCTTAATTCTTGTTTGACCTTCTCAGTTTCTAAAAGCTGCTGATGCCTTAGTAAATCAGCTTTAATGAGTTTGTACATGAACAAGTCATCTTTGCCGGGATCATTATCCAACTCCTGATCTGCATCTAAGTCATCATTTGCCCCTAAGTTTTTAACATCTGTTTCTTGATTGATAATCTCTGATGCTTTTAATTTATTTTGGCTCAATGATTCTTTACGTTTTTCGTATCTTTCACAATAGTAAGCAGCAATAAGTCTTGGATCATCTTGAATAGAGGTTAATCTTTGAGCTTGTACCTCTAGTTCCTCAATAAAATCTTTAAGTCCGTGAGGGAAAGATGCCAAGAGTTGGGAGATAGACATCTGACCTTGCTGAGATTGCCCTTTTTCAGCTAACCAAATATTTTGCTGATATAATCCTGGTTGAATTTGAGGTTTAGTGGGGCCTTCTGGTCTATCCTTGTCTGTTCCCTTAAAACTGCTTACGGGGAGAATTATATCGATTTTTGGTTCGTTTTTAGGATTTGCATATTCTATTCTATCTAATCTGTATGGTCGGAGTGTTCCTTTGCCAAAACGGTATTTAGTAGTATCTTCTCCAACTCCATCCACCCAACCGAATCGATGCTGAATTACACGATAGCTTTTATCTGCTTGGGATTCTCTTAAGGTTAGCTTGTCGTAAAGTTGTGTTGAAATCTGCCCATAACAATCGCCAACTAATTTATATGCCAAATCATTCGATAATATCCCTCCATTTTCACCCCTGTTATCAGTAGAATCATCTACTACCAGAATATTTAGCTTTTCGTGAATCGCATTTTTACAAGCCCCAAGGAAGATGGAACCATAAGCCCCACGGTCTTTACTATCTGGACAAATTTTTTGAATCGTTTCTAAACATTCCTTTTCTCCATAAAGTAAGCGAGTTTTTGAAGATAATAGTAGGATATGTCCATCTGGATGATTTTTTAAGTTTTCATCTGTACTGTATTCATCTGAATGTCCAAAGAAGAATTTTTTATCAGGAAAGTAAAATTCCAGTAAAGTATTACTGAGCTTTTCAGTTAAAATAGTTTGACACTCATCTGTATAAATCCATTGATTGAGCCTGGGATCAAAATGTTTAATTTCCAGAGTCATGGTTTTAAGAAGTTAATGAAACTTGGTTAATCTCTTGAGAGGTTTGTATGTCGAGAATTAAACGTTGGATAAATATGCATAAGAAAGAATTCAATGCAGATGGAACTTTAAAAGATGAAGTAAGACAACAAAAGTTATCTAATGGCGCACATCCAGGAGCAATTGATAGTTATGCTCGTAGAGTAAAAGAAGAGTATGACGAGTGGAAGCACCTGGATGAGACTGATCCAGAACCGTGGCCAATCTACACAGCCTACGATTTCTTCACTGAACAAGAAAAAAAGGAGTTTAACCCAGATGGTTCTCTCAGACCTGAATATGTAGAATATGCTCAGAAAATTGGCATCAGTGAAAGTGCCCTCGAACAGCTTGAGTGGCGCAAGAAAATGGAGGTTGATAATTACAATAAAGTGTCTGCCTCACACGTAGAACAAGGCATCAACTTTGGTGCATGGTTAATGAGAGGAAGGATTGAAGATAGCAGAACATACGTCCAACGTCGTCAGCAGATGGAGCAAGACCTGCGTAACTTTGAGGATGTTGACAGTTTGCCTTTCGATAAGGACACCTCCTATTAAAGTAGGTGAGGTTAGGCTGTAAAGAAAGTTTTTATCCATCAAATACAGTGATTTTATCTGAATATGTGAAAAAAGCGATACCTACGGCGGTTACGCATCGTTAAGTAAAGCAGCGATCGCAGTTTCATAAATTGTGATCGCCTGTTGATAAGTTTCTAACGTCTTTTGCTCCTGCATAAAACTAATCCGCTACTGGATATTAAGGTTTACTTGTCACATAGCTCTTTGATAAAAGCATCAATCGCTTTCGCTGCTGAGGACTATCTAGACTTTCTGGAATGCAACTCAGAGCAATACAAAACATACTTGAAAACCTGACTAAAAATACAGCTCTCCAATGGCTTCAAAAGCTTGTAGGGAATGACTTATACCTGACTAAAAAATTGCTTAGAGGAGAATTAACAGTATTTTCTCCTCTAATAAATTAATTATCTGCGCCGTTTAGGTTTACTCTTATTGCGCTCATACTCAGCAATAATATCCTTGGTCTGTTGTGGAAGAATGACACTTTTATTGTTAAATCGCATTTGATATACCAGATAACAGGGACTTTTGGGATCAGGACAGGAAAGATTTGTTGGCAGATTAATGATTGTTACTCCTGCAAAAGTCGCAGAAGCTAACATGGCAGAGCCAAAAAAGAAAATACCAGAGCGGCCAGAACCGACCCAACCACCGAGCCAAAAAACAAGTCCTTTGAACTGTTCAAAGCGGTTTTGACGAAGTTTTTGACGTTCTAGTTGTGCTTCGTTCCAAGCTTGCAGTTTTTCCAGCTTGTGGGCAGCTAATTTATTGGCTTTAGCATCGGAGGCTTTTTCGACTTGAATATCAATAGTGCGTTCTTTGGCTGCAATTTCTTGTTTTAATCGGTATTCATTCCATTCTTGGATACGTTGGGCGACAGCATCGGCATTGGCGAAGAAGGCAATGAGGGTGTCGTCTCCCAATTCATTCCAGATAACTGTGCCCTCTGTTGCTTTTTTTGGGCAATTCGAGCCATGATTCTTTCTTCTAATTGAGCGAAGAGGTTATTTTCAGAATCGCTCTGTTGTAATTTCAATGCGACATTTTTCAGGTAAAGTGATTGAACTAACTCTGGGGCTTCTTCAGCCTGAGCAGCAGTAATTTTATCAATCAAGCTAGATAAATCTTCTCTTGCCGCTACAGCTTTTTCACTAACATTCTCAATGACTGCATCTAATTTTAATTGTTGAGAATTTTCGCTTTTACTTAGAGTTGTTAAGCTGGCTGCAACTTCTTCAAAGGATTTGTTTTGCTCTTTTATTGATTTGTAGGTTTCAAGAAAGCGTTCGCACTCATCTGGGCTATACTCATCTTGCTCAGATAGTCCGCAGACTTGGAGAATTAATAAAGCCTGAGAAAGTGCGATTTTATAGCCTCTTTCACGAGCAATAACTAGTAATTCAGTGATATCTAATGGTGATTGGGCTTTTTTTCCTTGTTTTTTCCCTCCATTCTTCGTTGACGACGAGGAATTGCCCTGAGTTTCTGACAGTGCATTGTCAACAACTGGAGATAATAGAGCCATTACTTCCTCATCATTTCTACCCTGCTCAATTAAGGTGCGACATTCACGAAACCTGTCTGCATCATTCTCGGTATATAACTCTTTTTCAGGTATCCCACTCAAGCGTAAAGTTCGGCTAATTTCGGATGGTGAGAGGTTGTTGAAAAGTTCTTGTGGTTGATACATAATTATCAATTTCTATTTAGATAAAGTTGAAAAAGGATTTAACCAGTCAACTTTTAACTGTCTTTGTTCTGTTGGGGGAATATTGGACGGTTCTGTTGGGGAAATCTTAGATGGTTCTGTTGGGGGAATATTGGATGGAAGGGAAAGTGATGAAAGTGAATTTCTGTCTACTGCAATCATCGTGGCTGCCTGAGACGGGATTTCTCCCAGCAGTCCCATCAGATATGAAGAGTGAAGTTGAAGGCGGTAAAGACAAGCACGAATGTGTGGTTCTAAATCTACGGGTTGCTCTTGGGCTTGATAGGCTAAAGGAAGCCAATAGCTGCTAATAGCAATTATCACCATATCTTTCGCAGGATAAAGAGTATTTCTGGAGTTTAAATACTTAAACAGCATTGCTTCGGAGCTATCAGTCTTAACTCTACTTCGTAAGCGAAACTCAACATCTGAAAACATTGCTAATATTCCTTTAAAACGAGCAAATTACTAGGACGCACGATGGTTTGAAATAGCTGATGTAGCGTTTTGATAACGGAATAATCCGTATACATCCGTGAAACGTAAGCACAACGCATCTTTTTTAATCGGCAGGTTAAAAGCCAAGCGCACATCCTCTTCTAATTCTGCCGCCCATGAAATCTCGGTATAAGTAAATAAGTTTTTCAACTCAGCAACTAAATATTCCGATGTTCCCCCACCAATAATTACTTGCTGAATATCAACAGGAATATTCATACTCAGCCAAATAGATACTTTATTCCAGTATTCTTTCCGAGACAACTCCGCTACTTCAACAATTTGTGCTACTTCCTCAGCTTTAAACTCAGCATTCTTACTCCGAGCCAAGGTGTTAAAGTATCTCGGTTTTAACGCTGAACCTGATAGATGAACAGCCTTTAACAAATCATGTAAGTTCTGTCCCGATGTTCGGCTTTTGATTCTCTCCAGCATCCAGGCTAAACCCAAACCGGGAGCAACGCGAAAAAGTGAGATCGGGGTTTAGTTCTCAATTACACCCCTATATTCTCAACAAAATCTGGTTTTTTAGTTGCGATCGCATCCTGAAACAAGCTATATACGTCCCAGATTTTAGCACCTCACAAAATCGCGTTGCTCCCTCCATGTGTGCATCAGCGATGACGACCAGTGGCGCGTTGTATACTATATATTCCAGGACTTCAAGTATTGCTGCACGGTGCTGTTTGCAAGTATTACTGTGTAGTAGGTGGGTGAGGTATTGGCAGGCTTCATCTATAAATATGCAGCCGTAGGTGAGAGACTGAGTATTCAGCTTATGCAAGCTGTCGATAGTAATACTAAGGGCTTGAGCCTGGGCTAAACCTGTGTAACCCAAGTCGGAATACATCGCCGTCTGCAAGCGTTCGGCAAGATTTTTCAACAAGTTAACCCGATGCCCATTGTTAAGGAACCGCGCGTTGGGGTTTTGGTCACGCCACCAGCGCATAAGTTCAGTTTTACCAGTGCCCATATCACTCCACAGTACAACCAGTCCAATTTCTGGAAAACGGAAAGACTTTTTGGGATTTTGGGTACTGGGTTTGTGGTCAGGGCAGTCAGAAATTATTAACTCTTGTTTTCCTTCTCCCTCCCCACAGCTTGTAGAGCTAACACTTGGGGTAAACAATTGCTCTTTTTCGATATCATAAAGAGTTGGGACAGATGAACATTTTTCCTCCAGATCCGGAATGCAGAGTGCTTGGCTCAGATATTTAATATTGACTGTGACATCGGGTTTATACCTACTCAAACCCCATTTTTTAGCCCGATACGAGCGCTGGTAATCGGCAAGTGATTTGGCATCATCAATAATTGCAGTTAGTAGGGTATTGGCATCTTCACCCCTGGCTACCACGAAATCATCTACACCTTTTTCTGGTCCCGGCAACAGTGCAACTTCACATTCACAACCAGCAGCTAAGATTGCTTTTGCAGTGCGAACAGTGGCTTGAAACACTGACCAACGGGTGTTGGCTTTGGTTTCGTAGTCGAATAGTATAATGAACTTGCGTCCCGCCTGAGCCATCGGTACTAAGTCAGGATGCAACCGTTCATCAAAATCTTGTTTGCCCACGCGCCCGTTCCAAATTCCCGGCAGTGCGATCGCTACAAACCCCAGACTCAGCAAGCAAGCAGCTTTTTTTTCGCCTTCGCATAAGATAATTGGAATCTCTGGATGCTGCTTCACCCACTCCCAAAATATTAGTGGATTGAGTTTATCCAGTAAGCGCAGCGCCAAAACTGAATGATAGCGCTTAATTAAATAACGTTTTGCAACTTTGTCCCAAATACAGTTGCGAATATCGAAGTAGGTAACGCGGTTTGCTGTCTTAGGTGGCGACTCGTACTTAACTGGTTTACCTTTTTCCCAATCAATCCGAGGGAAATTGGGCTTAATCCGCCCCCACTCCATTGGTTGCCAATTGTTGAAGGGGTCAAGAGATTGAATCCATGTTCCCCCCAGTAATAGATGCTGATATTGCCTTATGTATGCATCCGTGACTCGACCTGCATTTCTGCGAGGAATTTTATTAGAGATGAACAGGTAGTCGTAGATTGTTTCTCCTTCTATGTGGAAGAAACTGCTCTCAATCAGTGCTGGATGAATAGCACTACCAGCTAGCAACTCATGGTACTCGGCAGGCGTGAGATTGTTTGGGTATTCAATTGGGTGTTCGCTCTGCTCAACTGATACCTTGCAATCTGGTTTAGGCTCGAATCGCTCTTTGTTGCCACTCTTAATTGCATTTTTATTTGTATTCACATTTTTTCCTAAAATTTTCCATGACAATTTTGGCGACATTGCACCTATGCCGCATTCATCAGTGAACAGTTATCAGTTATCAGTCATCAGTCATGCTGTACTCCGGGAGCAGAACCCGTAAAGTTGTCCTTACAGCAAATCAAAGAAGGAAAAATGAATGACGATTAGCTTAAGTGTTAACTGTTAACTGTTCACTGTCTTTTCGAGCTTGTGTGATTAAATCAGTCTCCTGGGTGGTAAGTTCAGCCCAGTAGTCAGGTTTTATCACCTCGTATTTTTCAGCCACAGCCCAAAAGTCAAGCCATGTAAACTCAATACGTGCAAGTACTTGCCTAATTTCCTTAACCGCCTGGGGTAATAGTTGTAATTGCTCCGTCCTTGTTGCGATGGCAGAGAGTGTGGGACTAGTACCCAAAATTATGGCCGCCGCCTCAAGAGCTTGGGTATTGTTCATGGCAATGCTTAGGTTTTTCAATGCCATACCCATGAGGCGCAGACATTCAGTCGCATTTTCTTTGGGTGGCTCTGCTGCCAGAGTTCTCAAATCAATTGTCTTCTCCAGTGCTTGCTGAACCTTCTTGTTTAATGCTTTAGCCCCTTGTTTAGTATAGGTATTCCCCCAATCTTGTAATTGATGCGGCTCAAAGGCGTTTTCCAAATCCCGAATGCGCTCTTTTAGCTGCTGGTTCTCAGTTTCCAACTGCCGTAGCGATTCCATCTCGTCTAAGCGCTGCTGCAACTGGATATTTTCCTCCTTCTGTTGCCTGTACAGGTTTTGCAAGGATTGGATTTGCTCACTTACTTGGGCTTCGGCTCTAGCCTTAACCTCTGCTTGTAGTCCAATCCTCAATTCCTGCTCCAGGCACTCTAGCTCAAGCTTATGTTGCTCTTTGAGTGCAGCGATCGCTTCGGTGTATTCTTTCGGATAAGTCCGGTCTGGTGACACAATTGCGGCATCCAAATCAGCATTGTTTACCAGCAGCCTTTCACTATCAGAGAAGGTGACAATCTGCTGCGAATTATTCGGTGCGTCTGCCTCAATTACTCCTTCTTCGCCATAGCGCGGATGCAATTGTGATGAAACAGTGACAGAATTACACAATTGCGTTTGACTTTCTTCGCTTTTTGTGGTTTTTCCAGTTGTTTGTGCGACAAGTTGTACTGCTTGAGCGAAATCTGCGGCAGTGGGGAAGGGTTTTTCTTTGGCTGCGATCGCTACGACTTCCTGTAACTTATCGGGAGTTTTGACCAGTCGGAGTAGGAAACGAGTCTGAGAAGGTTTGGTAATATGCGCCCTCAGTTCAATAGGTAGAGTATCAACTACTTTTTTGGCAGAAAGCAAATCTCTGACCCGGCGATATCCACCATGTTTGGTCAACTCGTTTTCGCAATAGTCTTCAAAGCTCTTGTGTCCAGCGTCTTTGTAATAACAGTTGTTCTGTGAGATTTTTACTTTTCACTTTTAAGTTCTCCACACTTGTGATGTTTGTGCCAAGCCTCCTATCCGGGGAAGGGTTTTAACTTAAGTAAACCTGCGCCAGATGTTACAATTAGACCTGATGATCGGTTTTGTCCGTAAGTCTAGCTACCTATGGAAGGTAGTTGCTGGTACGGGATTGGTCAATTTCAGCTTTAAAATAGCTAACCTATAACCGTGACAATGTATTCACAGGTGTCTATTGCTATTTAAGCCATGTAACATTTTAAATCTTATAACTTGAAGGGCAGATTGTAATCCCTACTCTAAGTTAATAATTGTAAAGGGAATAGGGGTTGACAAGATTGGTCATAAGTAAGATCAAATACAGTATTGTTTGTAGTGGTATTACGGCTCAAGCATGAACTCAAGTCAAAATTTAGACATAAGAACAGTAATTGACATACTAGAAGCTCAAGTTCTTAGTTATACTGGAAAACGTTTGACTAAAGCTGAAAGGATTGTAATTGAAGGGTCTTGGCATGGTAAAGACTATAAGGAAATAGCAAGTGATTCTGGATACAGTGGGTATTATTTGCAGCAGGAAGTTGGACCACAGTTATGGACAACACTTTCAAAGGTAATCGGTAATGGGGTGCAGGTAAAAAAAATAACTTTAAAAAATATTTTGCTTAAAGTAGCAAAAGAGTATTGTATAAAGCTGGAAGCATCTAGGCTGGACGATGATTGTCTAGTGGGCAAGACAAGAATATATGGAGATCTGCCCAAAGCAGCGTTTTTTTATGGTAGAAAAAAAGAAATTATTGATTTGAAAAAGCAAATTAATTTTTCTAAAAAATCTTGCATAGCCATAACTGGAATAGGAGGAATAGGTAAAAGTCTATTGGTAGCGAAAGTAATCGAAGAAATACTTTTAGATAAATCAGATGCATATGAATACATAGTTTGGAATACAGTTACTCGTTATTTCTCCATTGATGAAATAGTCACTGAATTAATTAGTATTTTTGACTTAGAAGCAGAGGAAGAAACTCTGTTAGAAAAAATTTCTTTGCTATCAAAACATTTTCATCTGCATCGCTGTTTACTAGTATTAGATGGGTTTGAAAAAGTGGCACAAGTAGAGAGTTTTAAAAAAAGATTAGAATATGAAGACTTTTTTGTTGGAATTACAAAAGGTCGTCATAAAAGCTGCATATTAGTAACGAGTCAAGTGCCTTTAAAGGACATTGCTTACGTAACTCAAAGTTTGCCTATTGAATCTTTACGCTTGGAAGGCTTAGACTCAAATGCTGCAATGCAAATGCTACGTGATAAAGGATTATTTGGGGACGGATGTATACAATTAATTGAAAATTATCGCGGAAATCCATCAGAGTTAGATACAGTTGCTGAACGAATTAACCGCATTTTTGGAGGGAATGTTCAAAAATTCTTTGATTATGAAACAACGGTAATTGGCCCTAGACTTAAAGTAATGCTTAATATGCAATTTGGGCGAGCTGGCTTTTTAAGTGATCTCCAAAAAAAAATCATGATTTTTTTAGCAGAAGAGCTATCAAAAGATTCAACTCCAATTCCTTTTTTTAAGCTTGTTAGTGGATTAAAAGAACGATTAGGTTTAAAAGTGTCAGTTTCTGAAGTAATAACAGCAATGGAAGCCTTAGATGAACGTTCGTTAATTGAAACTAGTAGAAAATCAAGTAAACAGGAAATTTGTTATAGTTTGGAACCAGTAGTTAAGAAGTATATTTTGGTCGATGCACTCGGCTTGGTGTACGATAAGACAAGTGCATCGCAAACAAGTAATGCCGTTCAGGAGCGAATGTGAGCTACTGTATAAATCCTCTTTGTACTCAGCGTCACAATCTTGATAATATTGAAAATTGTTTAGCTTGCGGGAATCCATTATTAATAAACAAACGTTTTCGTTTGTTACATCCGTTACGTTCTTTAGATAAAGATCCATATACTTATACAGATATTTTTGAGGTTGAAGACGTTGGTATTGTTGAGGATGAGGATGATAGCACAGAATCCTATCCACATCCTCAAAGAAAAGTGATGAAAATCTTAAAATGGATAGACGAGCCTAAATTAGTTGAACTGCTTCGACGAGAATCAATTTTATTACAAATTCTTGACCATCCTGGAATTCCTAAGTCTAATAGAGGAGATTATTTTGCTTTGAGGCTGAATGACAATCGTTTAGAATTGCATTGCTTAGTAATGCAGAAGTTTGAAGGAGAGGACTTAGGGAAGTGGATAAAATCTTATGGAAAAATTCCTCAGAGCCTAGCAATTGATTGGCTTTCACAATTAATGGATATTCTTGATTTAGTTCACCGCTCTGGTGTGTTTCATAGAGATATTAAGCCAAATAACATTATTTTTCAACCCAACGGCAAATTAGCACTTATTGATTTTGGTGGCGCAAGAGATATTACTAGAACCTACTTAGCGAAAGTTAGCACTAGCGGAGGAACCAGTACAGGATTAGGTAGTGGGCATGACATAACTATCGTTCGGACAGCTTGTTTCTCCCCTTTAGAGCAAATTAATGGGCAAGCTGTACCACAGTCAGACTTTTATGCATTAGGCAGAACTTTTGTTAACTTAGTTACTGGTATTCCTTTAATTCAAATTAAAAGCGACGAAAAAACAGGGAGGCTACTTTGGAGGAATAAAGCACCTCATATCGATAAATCTTTGGCTGATTTTATTGATGATTTGATGGCTCCCTTCCCAGGGCAACGTCCACAAAATACTCAAGTAATTTTGCAGAGGTTAAAAAGCCTTTCTCTGCAAAGCAAATCAAATAGATTAATTAAGTCTAAAAAATTTTTATTTAGTGTATTAGTTACATTAATTGCTTTAGGGGTTTTTGGAGGGTTCCAAGTTTTTTTCCCAATAATGGCTAATAAGTTGGTAGTAGAAGGCAAAAAAGCAGAAATAGCAAATGATTCCCAAACTGCACAAAACTATTTTAACCAAGCTATAGAATATAATTCCCAACTTAAACTTTCTGTTTCCCAGTTTTACTTAGAGCAAGCTGCCCGTCATTTTAACGACTTCAAACTAGCGAAAAAATATTATGAATTAGCCCTTAAATATAATGATAAAGATATAAATGCTTATAATAGTTTAGCTGTAGTTTGTTGGCAACTTGGAGAAGTCGCTTGTGCCTTAAATAATTATCAGCAGATTTTGAAATTAAAGCCTAATGACTGGGAGGGATATTATAGGTTAGGAAGTTTTTATGATCAAGAAGGAAAAGAGGATTTAGCTCAAGAACAATATAAAATAGCAATTAGAATTAATAAAAAAGCAGTGCCTGCGCTCAATGATTTATCACGCCTCAGAAATCTCAAAGAAGACTATACCCAGGCTAGTGCATTAGCGCTTGAAGGATTGCGCCTGACTGAAGACCCAAAACTACAAGCTGCTTTATATAAAAATTTGGGTTGGGCAAAGTTCATGCAAAATCAGTATAACGAGGCAGAGACATATTTACAAAAAGCAAGTGATTTAGATAGCAAGAGAATAGATGCTGTCTGCTTGCTGGCTCAGGTGCAAGAAGCTCTAGGTAAAATTGAGGATGCTAGACTTTCATGGGAAATCTGTATGCTTGCTAGGACTACTCAGCAAGATGTTTTTCAGTGGAGGCAGGAATTATTAGACCGCCTTACCAATAACTCAAAAATCTCTCAATAGAGTGAATTTTTGCGAAAGTATGGATTTAGTTTATTTGTTTCGCTATCAAACTTATGTATGCTATTAACAAGCAAGTAAATAGATAAAAGCTTTTAATGCAGTCTTTACGGGAGCAACGCGATTTGGTGAGGTAGGATCAAAAACCAGCGATCGCTAACAACTTTCTTCAGTACTAAAAAATATTTATTACATTAAGAGCCGTATTAATACATAAGCTGTCAACCAATTTTAAGTCTAGTGATGTGTGCAAAAATTTATAAAGGTCAAAAACAAGGTAGGATTCCGGTTAAGTAATCTTTCCAGAGTTTTAACGTCTACCTTTTATGGCAAAAAATATAAGTGCAACTCTTGATTTAAACAACTCAGTTAAAAGTTTTCACTTACAGGTCACAAAACTTTTAGAATTTACAAATATCATTTTGGTTAGTGATGTAGTCGTCGAGTTCGGCTTGGGCTGCGGCTTGGTTGTCAACTTTCTGAAGCTTGGTGGATTGGTGGGTGATGATTGCGTTTACCCAGGTTTGGGTCGCTCTTCTGTCCCCGGTGGGTGTTACGCCACGTTCGGCAGCGATTCTTTTGAGGCGGGGGAGGTTATAGCGGGAAAGGGCTTGCTGTGTGTAAGTTGGATGGGTCATAATAAGATTTCCTGTAAAAGGGTCAAAGGGCGATCGCACAAGTTTTCCAGGCTGAAGCGGTTGTCCTTTGTTTTATCTCTTATTATTTTACATATTTTATGGAAACTGGTCAACACCTACGGACGAGATTTTTTGTAACAATGGGTAACTAAGGGTTTGCGCTACAACAGGATAAAATTGCCTAAGCTCGATCCCTAAAATTTGACAATATTTCAAGATAAGAGACAAAGAAACAGAGCGATCACCTTTACCCTTCCATTTTTCTATTTTATGAATTAACTGCTGAGAACAAGGTTCTCCAAGCCCTGTAATTGCTTGTGCTACTTCTTCTCTAGAAAGTTTCTTGTCTTCTCTTTGCTGAAATAAAAACTCACCATATTCCTGATCCCAGTCAATCCGGGATACCAAATCCAAAGGTATTCCTTGCATTACGATTTCTCTCACTGATACTCCTATATTTACACAATGTGTGGAAATAGTGGTATACTTCTTCTATGAAGTATGTAAAACCTAAGCAGTATTAGCGTAGAGCCTAAATCGTGAAAGCGATCACTCTAATTTTGTGTTGTCTTTTAGGAACTAAGTTGAGAGTTCTTACTCTGAAGGGGTTCTAAAAAATGACAGACCCACAAGTAATACTTTCCAGCAATCAATGGTGCAACGAATGCCCACACTGGGCTGCACCAAGGCATATATAGAATGGAAGACTTACTATGCTTATATGCGGAGTATTTTACCCCTTTCAACCCGATTGTTTGTTTTGACGAAAGACCCTATCAATTATTGACTGATATAGTAAAAGCTTTACCTTGTGAACCTGGACAACCACCACGAATAGATTACCAATACTCTCGTCAAGGGGTGTGTAACTTATTTGTTTTTTATGCTCCACACTACGGCTGGCGACATGTTATACCAATTCACAATTCGCAATTCGCAATTAAAAAACTTAGATACAGCAATGCTTTTAAGGTTTGCATCTGTATCAGATTTTTCGTGAAATGGTATTAGAAGTTACACAGTCAAGAACCAAAAAAGATTTTGCTCACCAAATGAAGGATTTGGTAGATGTTCATTTTCCCAGAGTAGAGAAAATTCGGGTATTTTTAGATAATTTCAGTTGTTTAATTTTGGATGAGGAGGCGGTGTTGACATCTTTTTTTGTTCCAACTTGCGCTGGATAAACTTTTTGTTTTGCTGAGCAACAATATTATTAGCATCAATTTTTAACGCAGCATCAAAAGCCGCGATCGCTTCTTTATCTTTGTTTAGTTTCATGAAGACTATGCCTTTACCAACTAAGACAAAAGGATCGTTTTCCTTGAGCGCATTTGCCCGATCATAAGCTGTGAGTGCTTCTGGATAGCGTTTCAACTCAGATAAAATCACGCCGCGATTGTACCATGCCTGAAATAGCTCTGGATTGATACTAACAGCGCGATCGCTAGAAGCTAAGGCTTCACCATACCTTCCTAAATACCAGAGTACGACGCTGCGATTTGTCCAGATATCGGACAGGGTGAGGTTATCGCCTGACTTCGCATCCCCAGCCAGCGCTTGATCGTAAGCAGCTAAAGCATTGGGATACTGTTTTAAAGTTCTGAGGATGCGGGCTTTATTGAACCAAGCCTGAGAGTATTTAGGCTGAAGTTTTGTAGCACGATTACTAGCAGCCAGGGCATCTTGCAATCTTCCTAAATACCAATGGGCGACGCTGCGATTGTTCCAAGCTTCGGCATAATCAGCTTTTAAACCGATGGCACGGTCAATAGAAGCTAGTGCTTCTTCGTACTTACCACCGCCAACGAGGGCATTTCCTCTTTGGTTCCAGGCAATGGCAGGCGTGAGATCCCCCCAGTTACCATCGCCTTGTAGGGCTTTGTCGCAAGCAGCGAGGGCATCTTGATAATTTCCCAACCGATTTAAGGCTGTACATTGACTAGCTAAGGCCAGAGAATAGTCGGGTTTAATTTTGATTGCCCATTCATAAGATGAAAGTGCTTGAGCATATTTTCCTAAAAGCCCTAGCACAAAACCATGTTCTGCCCAAGTAGGGGCATCGTCAATTTTCATGGCGATCGCTTGGTTGTATGAGGCGAGGGCGGCTTCATACTTGCCTAATTTTCTCATTACCAAGCCTTTGTGATACCAAGCCATTGCAGGCGTTGCTTTGCCCCAATTCTGGTTAATTTTCAATGCCAACTCGCAAGCACTAATGGCTTGTTCGTACTTACCTAATTCCGAAAAAGCCTGACAACGGTTAGTTAGGGCTAAGGAATAATCAGGGTTAACACTCACGGCGCGGTCATAAGCGGCGATCGCTTCTTCTGGTTGCCCTGACTTGTCTAAAGCTGCTCCCTTGAGATACCAACCTAATGCGGCTGTATGTTGTCCCCAATTACCATCACCTTGCAGGGCGCGGTCACAAGCGGCGATCGCTTCTTCATATTTTCCCAATCCCGAATAAGCTTGACAACGGTAAACCCAAGCCAAAGAATAATTAGGCTGAAAATTAATCGCCGTATTCGCAGCCACAATTGCTTCTGCATACTTGCCTAAATTGATTAACGGTTCAATCCTTGCCGTCCAAATTTTTGGCTCTTTGGGATTCAATCCTAAAGCGCGATCGCAAGCTGCCATTGCTTCAGTATATTTGTTTTCACTGCCCAGCAAATCACACAAACTCGCCCAGTAATTAAAGTCCTTTAACTCCTCTTGAGCTAATACCTTTTGTGAAGGATAAAAACTCACAGCTAACAGTGAAACAGGCAAGAACCAGAAAAAAATAGCCTTACCTTTAGCCTTTTGTTTATTGCTACTAATAGATTTCAATATATTTTTCATATCCAGCGAACAGCTAGAATTTTTGCTAATTTTTTTAATCAAATTTAGGAGGTAATTCCACAGGAGAGAGCAAATCTGGTTCCGCAGGTGTAGGCGCACCAACAGCAGGAGCCGATGTTGCACCAGAATTAGGCGCTGGCTGTAGTACAAAGGTTTCGATAGTGACTGCTCTAGTAATTGGTTCACTTGCCGAACTTTTGACTTGCAGTGTCAAGGTCACAATGCTTGGCTTGTCACTTAAGGGATAAGATATATTACCCGATACAGGTACAGTTCCAGGTGCAGGCAGTAATTCTACTTTCAGGTCTTTTCCCCCTTCCACCTTCCAAGATATATTCATATTAGTTGCGATTTTTGCACCAACAATGGGGAATAAATATTTTGCTGGCGCATCTTTACCATTAACCTTAAATTCCACAATCTGGGGTAGTTGAGGTTTAATTTGAATATTATCTATTTTTTTAGCATCAGCAGGTTGTGCTTGTCCTTGTGGAGATAAAATTATCAATTCAAATGTATAGTTACCTGCTTCTTTAATACCTGTAGGCACATTTTTACAGATTAAGGTATCTCCTACTTGGCAGGACTGCTTGAGTTTCCTATTAATTCCTTGGCTAAGGTCATATGATGCCACTGGAATATTAGCCGTACCATCAGCCGCTTTAGCAATAATCTTGAGTTGGTTAATCTGTTCTGGATTACTAATTTGCCAGTTCAATAAAATACTCTTATTTATATAATTACTGGGGTTGGCTTTGCCTGGAGCTACTTTTATAATAGGTTTGGCATTTAATCTTGCTGCTTCATAGATAGGTTGATCAGAACTAAATTCCAGAATTTTTGGTATAGGTAAGGGGATGATTTTGATGGGATTGGTTTTGAGTGCATCGGCTGCTACTTCTTGGTTACTTTTAGAGAAAACCTGGAGGTTGAAAATATATTCTCCTGGCAGACGGGCATCTGTACGCATATTCTGACAAGTTAGTACCGATCGCCAACTACAAGATTCCTTGAGTTCATTGGGTATACCTTTGCTAAAGTCATAAACTATCGGTGCGACAGAAGCAGTCCCGTCAGTTGACTGACCCGTGAGCTTGAGTTGGTTAATCTGTTCTGGATTACTAATTTGCCAGTTCAATAAAATACTCTTATTTATATAATTACCGGGGTTGGCTTTGCCTGGAGCTACTTTTATAATAGGTTTGGCATTTAATCTTGCTGCTTCATAGATAGGTTGATCAGAACTAAATTCCAGAATTTTTGGTATGGGTAAGGGGATGATTTTGATGGGGATGATTTTGATGGGATTGGTTTTGAGTGCATCGGCTGCTACTTCTTGGTTACTTTTAGAGAAAACCTGGAGGTTGAAAATATATTCCCCTGGCAGACGGGCATCTGTACGCATATTCTGACAAATTAGTACCGATCGCCAACTACAAGATTCCTTGAGTTCATTGGGTATACCTTTGCTAAAGTCATAAACTATCGGTGCGACAGAAGCAGTCCCGTCAGTTGACTGACCCGTGAGCTTCAACAGATAAATTTGTCGCGGATTGCGGACTTGCCAATTGAGACGGATAAAGTCATTATTAACTTCTTGATATAAATTGTTGTCAGCCGCAAACTCTACGATTTTGGGTTGAGCAGGCGGTTTAAAAAAAGTTGCCCAAATCAAAAAAGCGATCGCTCCCAAAGTCCCGACCCCGGCTATAAATAACAGCAGAAATTGCCACCAAGGGCGCGGCTCCCAAATTAGTGTTCCTTGCGGAATATAATCAGGTAGAGGTAACTGCTGAGTATCTTCAAGTTGAACTCGGAACTCAATTAGCTCCGGCGCTCCATAGACAGGTCTGCGCCACCATTTATTAGGTTTGACCCGTAAATCAATATTAGTTGAACTGTTGGGTAATAAGCGCACAGCATCAGGCTCTACAGTGTAAGTGCAAAGCTCCTTGTCATCGGCAGTTTGCGTGCGGATCAAAACTTCCCGCGTCGTATTACCAGAATTATTCAACTTGAGATGAAATATACCTTCCTGATTTCTCACCCTGCTTCTTAAAATCAGAAATTCTGCATTTAGTGCATAAACTGGCAGAACTTGCAAATACACCACATCCATTAGTGCCAAATTCGGATTATTGGCAGAATGCAGACGGACGCTAGGAAAGTAATTTCCCGCGACAGCATTAAGCCCAGGAGTCAGCAGCAACAGAATATCCCCCCTAGCACCTGGGTTAAGGTCTAACGCATCTGGTGCTATTAGCATCCCAATTTGTTCCAACCCTTGAGGATATATCACTTTATACCAATTTTCCGGTATGTCTGGGCAAGTGATGCGAAAACGGTCTACCCGATCAGAGCGGTTATATACGCTGACGTTGACAGAGAAAGAATCTCCGGGTCGCACAGGAGTAGGTGTTTGAGAAGTCGTGACTGGTTGTAGCGTAAAGGTAGGGTCACTAACTCGAATGGCAGTTTCCACTGGCGGCAAAACTTGCAATCGTTGCGGGTGCAGTATGGGCGTGTCTTCTGGATAGTGCTGTGGCGCATCAACTTTGATATTGTAATTGTATGTACCTATTAACGTTTGTATGGGTACTAGAAACTCGAAAATAACTTCGCTACTACTATTTGAGTTTAAAGCTAACCGCTTGTTAGGTTCACTACACCATTGACGAACGGTATAAGTGCTGTCATCAAGAGAAAGGTCTATTAAGGCGCTTTGATTGCCTTTGTTGATGACAGTGACGCAGAGTTCAAACTTAGAGCCAGCAACAACTGTTTGAGCGCCAGAAGGATTGACTATCAGCGCTAAAGGCTGACCGGGAGATATTTGAGTAATAGTGTCTGGGCTGGAATCTGGGTGACGAAAGGCTATTTTGTAGCGTGGCTGACCTCCACTTTCCAATAACTGAAGAAAACCACGTTGTAGTAAATAGTCAAGTATAGTGGAGGCAACTACCTTATTTTTCCCAAGATCGAGATAAGCTGAAACTTCAGACAAGCTGACTGCTGCTGCTGTTTCCAACATCCACAGCACGAGCTGCCGCTCAGAATCGGGAAGCGCCTCAACATCAGCCATCTTCAGTCCATTAGCTCTTTGATTAGTTTGGCGCTGTGCCGTCATGATTTTTACCTTCCTTTGATTAGCACCTTAGTCATATTATTTACAGCCCGTATCGACTTGTGGAGCAACATCAATTCTCACTTGTGTGTCGTCACCACCACTAATTACAAAAATATTTTTGCCTTGTCTTTTGATATCAACGCTATTGACACGTTTGTTATATTGGCGCAGTTGTTTAACATTCTCAAATTGAGAAGAGCGTTTGCCGTCAATAGTCAAAGGCCAAAGCATCACCCTACCGTCATCTCCCCCACTAGCTAGGTAGCAACCATCTCTAGTGATCGCTACAGAGCGCACGGGCTTGTTACCAAGAGCCTTATCCTTATACAAGGGATAGGCGGTACATTGAACATCCTTAGTTAATAAGCATTGCTCCAGATTCCACAAAGTGATCTGTCCCTGTGTATCGGCTGTTGCCATTAAGTTTGGCTTATAAGCGGCAACAGCTAAACTTTGAATGTAATCGTCTTTGCTGCCTTGTGGATCTGATAAGGAACGGACTTGATCCGTTTCCAAATTCCACATCCACAATTGGTTAAATCGACCGCCAATTATGAGATTTTTACCTTCTTTTCCGGCTAGGGCTAAAGCAGAGACCGCAAAATCGAATTTTTTTCGTTTAAAAGGCGTTGTGTTCTGACTGACACCCTTTTCCAGGTCGCTTTGGATATCCCACTGCAAAACCAAACCGCTACCGTGACCACTGAACAGAAAGTGCGAGTCTTTAGTAAACTCTAGAGCAAATACGCGATCGTCCGTGCCAACGCGATCGTCTTTGCGAAAAAATAAAGAATTTATCGGTTTTTTGTCAGCCCCAGCCAGATTAAATATCCTGATTTCGCCATTTTCTAACCCTGCGGCTAAGAGATTATTATCCACTGGGCGATAGCGAACTACTCGTACTGCTTTGCCCTGGGAGGGCAAATCACCCCCAAACTGGTTAATTAGTGGATTGAGGAAGCCTGCACTCTTCCACTTAATGATTTTTTGGTCATCACTCCCACTGATGGCACTTTCTCCTGTACCATTGAATTGCACAGACTTCACAGGCTTTTCATGACCATACCATCGGTTAGCAGGATTTAACCAAGAACAAGCCCAAGCTATTGTGAGCAAGCCTGCACCTATCAATAGCTGCATCCAAATTGGCAAAACAGGCAGTAAATTCAGTTTTAAGAATTGGGTATCGTTGCGGATATCTATATTTGCTTCTGACTTACTAGCTTTGACATCTGCTTCTGACTTACTAGCTTTGACCTCAAATCGCAATTTTCTGCTTCCCCCCCACCAGTGTCGGCGCTTTTTGATCACTAACTGCAACTGTACTGTTTCACCTGGGGAAATATTGGCTTTCTCTGGTAGTAGTTCCCAACTGCTTTTACTCTGTCCCGCTTCTGGTTCAACCTGCACCATCACATCAGATTTTAAATTGCTGGCATTGTCGAAGTTGAGTATGTAGATGGTAGAGTGACATTTCCACATAGGTATCCACCATGCTGAGGCTGATGGTGGCATTTGTTGTTCTTTGGGTATACAGCTAAATTCTATAAACCCTTGAGTCAGAACTTTTATGATTCCACTGGTGCTAGATGAAGGGCCGTCAACGAGGTTAGCTTCAATGGTGAAGGGATATGGCTGACTAGGAACTTCACTAGGATTAGGCAATTGGCATGAGAAAGTTCTATCTTTCTCTTCCCCGGGGGGAATTTTCAAGCTTATTTTGCTACCTTTAACTAACCATTTCTGGTCTACGCCTAAAAAACTTAGGACGACATCGGCTGTGAGTTGATTGGGATTGTAGACACTGACAGGAATTTCTTTTAATTCTTTAGGAGAAGCTGAAAATGTGGCTACAGGGAGAGTCACTTTTACAGGTGTGTATCCTTTGCTTTGTTCTACAATCAGACGCACCACTTCTCTTGTGTCTTCTCCCAGTCCCAGTTCTAATGAGAAAATCCGCACGGTCAGGTTCATGATGCCAACAAACCCTGGAACTGGGCTATCTGTGATCATGACAGTAAATCGCGTGCTATCACCTGGTGGTTTTTTGGCGCTGACTTCTGGCGAAAGACTGTACCAACGCAGTCCAGAAATGATGTCAGCGCCAGCAGCGATTATCTCTAATTGAAAGGCAACGAAGCGATCGCTGTCATTGGTTACAGTTATGTTAAAAGAGGCGGGCGTTCCACCTGGCTTAAATTTCACAACTTGTTCGGAAATTGTTGTACTGATACTATTTGCCATAATCAAGATACCCAACGCCTCTATAAATCAAAATAATTAATGTTTTTATAAATGTGTTTTTAATAAAATTTTGGCATCAATCGATAACAGATTAATTCATATTTACTGACATGGCAAGGATTAAATATTCCATAAAGTTGAGAAAGAATTTATTGTTGATATACACCAAGTCTTCCCACAGTTTATGCCGACAATTAAGAGTTTGAGTTTTTATTTTCAAGTTTTAATAACTGCATAATCTGTCTTCGTTTCCAACTAAAATGTAAAATATTAATTCCTATCTCCTGAGCAGTGCGGATCGTTTCCCGCGATAATAACAAGGCATCATTTAATCCCCAGGCGCTAGAAAGGTCGCCTGTAACTAAGATGATGCCTTCACCGTATTGTATCTGAATGTGTTCTTGATTCACAACAGGTAGTGAAGAAAATAAAAATGGTTCTGTTCGCAAATAATGATTAGGCTTGATGTCTTTGATATCTTGTAAAGAAGTTCCTAACTGTTTTGCTAAGTCTAAAACGCTGCTAATTGTGATATTGCTATTACTGGGTGTATCTATTAATAAAACGCCTCCTAAATCTAAGTAATTCTTGAGAACTGCCAGTTCTATTGGGTTTAAAGAAAACTCTGCACTAGTCGCCAAAAATAGTAAATCGCAAGTTTGGATTTGCGAATCAATGTCTTTAATTTCTAAGTTGATTGGCTCGATTTGTTGAGCAGACAAATTTGGGTAAAGACTAGAAACAGATTTGACTAAATACGAGAGATTTTCGGCACTGCGCTTTGTGGCTGCACTATTGGCGATTTGGGCAACACGTATAGTTGCTTGGGGGCGCGATCGCACCTGCTGCCGATAACGCAAGTCTAGCTGGTTATGCTCAGGAAAAAACACATCAACGGGATTTTTTAACTTTACTTCTACCGCTAACTTTACTTCTCCCTGTTTTAGGAAAATCCGGCACAATTCTACTTCTGTTTCTGTTGGGGGGCTAAGTTTCTCGTCAATCCGAAAAGTTTCTGCGATAATCTCAGGGTTTGTGGGACGGCGCAATCTTTCTGGATCTACGTAACTGATGACTAAATATACAGTCAGTGATTTATCTAGCGGCGCTTGGGTAGCAATGCGATAAGTTTCTGGCTGCGGTACAATAATCGGGTTGCCAGCTATGTCAATAGCAATACCGGGCTGAACTTCTAGCCAACGTTCATCGCGGTAATTTGCTGGCACTTCTGCTGGGGCAGATATTAAATGCACTCCCAATCCACAAACAATTCCTGGCTGATTGAGGGATTGATAGTGAATATTTTGTCTGTGACGATGGTATTCGTGAGCTACTCGCCAGCGATCAGCGTTCATCAGCAGTCCATCAGTCACCAGCAAGCGTTCGAGAATTTTAATCGGTGGTAGGGGAAATTGTTCAGTCATGGCAATTCAGGATTGTGGATGTTGGAAAGTGAGAAATTATACCAATTTGAAAAAAGAATACGACAGATATACAGCCCCAAACGCTTGTCCTGTCTTGATTATTAATTTTGAATTTTGAATTTTGAATTTTGAATTGGTATTAGTTTGTTGGTAACTCCTGATTTCTTTGTTCGATGAAGAGGTCGTAGGTGCAGAAAGCTGGCTTTTCTCTGTCAATTACCTCGCGCACTAAACCTGCATCTACCTGCTGATCTGGTTCAAGACGCAGCCGGACAATGAAATGATAGGGTCGTCCACCCCCTAGTAGTGAGTCTTCTCCCAGGTGCGTTTCTCCGAACAAAAAGCCTCGACTAAAGATTTCTTCAATACTGATATGCTTCTGGTTTTCAGGCAAATGCTCATCTAAAGGCAAGTCTGTATAAAGATGCAGATATAATCGCAAACCCCGACGAGTACCCCGCCAACGGTAAAGCTCTAAAGCTTGACGAATCAGATAACGCTGGCGCATCATACCCCAGCGAGAGTCAATCGGCCAGCCTACCCAATAAGCCAGAAACGGCAGCAAGGTTTGAGGAGCCGTTAAAGGATCTAGATAAGCCGATAAGCTATCGAGAATATCCATTGTCGGTTCAAACGCCTGCTCAAAAATGTGCAGGAAGCGACCGATAAAATCTGCTTCACGGTAAATACTCGGCAAAAAATCGAGGTACAGGCTGCGTGGACGCACGTGCAGGTTAAAGCTGGCAGTTTCTAACCCTTGCTCACTACCATCCATCGCTGTATAGCTGACATCAAGGCGACAGTGATAATCGATAACCAGAGATTGGTCAGCAGCTAAAGACTCATTTTCCTCAAAGAAATTTTCTGGCACTCGGAAGTATAGCAAAGCATAAATCTCTTTATCATGATCAATTGTCTGCCCTTCTAGATGGGTGCGACACCAAAAAGCCGGAAAATTCCCTTGGCTTTCCAGGTGCAATTCCTGCAACGGTTTTCCCGAATTTTTCATTTTGACAACCATTTCACTGGGTTCGCCTGGGTACAAAACCAAGGAGTTGGTGATGGGGGTATGCTGCTGAAGCCCAGAGGCTGCGGGGAAGCGCCGCATCTGCATGGCTCCTCCTGACCCCGATGATATGGCTGTTTCGGGGATCTGCATGGGAGTAAGTTGCAGATGTAGGGAAGAACCAGAGCGGGCTTGTGACATTTTCTCTTTGCAGGTTAAATCAAGTTAATAATATGACCAGAGCGGAGTTGAGCATTTTGCCAGGAGCAAACTAAACCCAATGGGCCAGGAGCGATGACTGGATTTTGTGGCAGCGATCGCACCCAGTTTGTACCTTGTTTGCGTAACTCGAACAACTGCACTACACCCAGGTAGCGCACCCCGGCAATTTGCTGAAACAAAGTCACAATATCTGAAGGATAAACGGGGCGACCAAATGGCCAGCCTTTCCCTTCCATTCCCCCAGTTAGGGGATTGAGAAAGCGGTAAAGGGCGACTTGCAATTTGCTGAGGATTTCTTGTTGGGCGCGGGGATTTTGATATTCTGCTTCTAGGGCTACCTCTGTTTGGACTGCAACCCCCACATATTCCGGTTCTTGTAAACATACCTGCACCCCCAGTAATCGCCGTTCATTGAGATAGGCGAGAATTTGCTCACTCAGTTGGGGGCTGAGGGCAAGTTGGTCTGGGTCTATACCTTGACTACGCGCAATCCCTTCTGTATTCGCGTGTGGTATGACTAGCAGGCGTACTATCCCAGCTTCGCTACCGCCTTTGGCTGGTAAGCACCTAGCACGGGCAATAGCGCCGTTAGCCGCTTTGATGGTTAAGGCTTCAAAATCTTCAGGAGTGACAGCGCGATCGCGTGTACGCAGCATTGCCGGGACGCGGATGACTGCTTCTTCTAAAGATTCGGCATTAGCACCGTTGCGTCCGGGTTTGTAGTTGACAATATTGGCCACATAAGGCACAGAATTTTTCAAAACTCTGATTGAGCCAACTTGTACATTTCCCTTCACACCGCCGCCAATGCGATAGGCAACCATCGTAATTGTCGAACCTCTCGGTGGCACAGCCCCATATTGCCGCTCTAAAGAGTTCACTGTTTCTTCGCCTATTGTATTGAGCAGTCGTTCTCTATCTGCCGCCTGTGTCATTTGCAATTTGGCACGCAACATTGTTTGTTGCTGAATTTGACCCGGTTCACGAATCAGGGGGCCAAACTGCACAGTTCCGGTGCGCGAGTCGATGGTATAGTGACGGTCTTGAGGCCCTGAATTAGCAAAATCCATCACCTCATACCACCTTTGGGGCAGTTCTCCTGGTGGCGTAACTAGGATATATTCTTTTTCTTTACGTTCCAGCGCAGGAGAACCCATTAGCTGAAATGTTTGTCCGGGTTTACCGTTGCTCTCTCCTAGCGGCTCATTGGTGATTAATTCGCTTTGGCTTGCTCCCACAGTACCACCAATAGCGCGCACAGATAGCCCGACAATTCGGGGAGAGCTAATGTAGCCAGATTGATTGGGTAATGGGTCAGCATAAACGCAGCGCACCCAGCGACCTTGGTATGTGGCAAACTGGGTCACAGGCCAGAACTGGGGCATATGCAGCACGATATCTGCACCTTGTAGTGGGTTCCCACCAGCACGAGCTATTTCACTAAAACTGAATCCTTTAGTGCGGTCATCTCTTTCTCGCATTAACACTGGTTCCCAAACCCTGCCATTCCAAGCTTCCCAGCGACGTGGCGGTGCTTCTGGGTTGATACCAGTAGATGTGGCAGCTTCTCCTTGAAAATTAACTGCAATCACATTGCCATCAATCGGCTGTCCTGGGTCAAATACTAGATAAAAGCAATTGCCAGCATGGGGTTGTTCGTTAAAGAATGCTAGCTCTCGCCCGCTCCAGTGACCATCAGCACTGAGCGTCCACAATCCGCCAAAGCGATCGCGCAATATTTGCGGCAAATCCTCTGCCATCTCCGCCGTGAGAAAATGAAGAATGCTAGGATTGCCAATCTGTAACTGACGATCTGTGCTAAAGACAATCGCTTCTTCGGTTTCAGTCCGCAGTGTGGCTATTTCTGTACCTTCAGGAATTGTGTAAGTCTCAGGTAGAGACGAACTCAGATAAAAAGTAACATCAGTCTTAGCGGGAGTTGGTGCTTGTAAGCGAATCCCTAGTAACTCCAGAAAGGCAACATAATTGCGTCTGGGAACTTGATTGAACCGCAGCATCATTTGGTCTGTTAACCAAGCAAACAGTTCAATCAGGGTAATTCCTGGGTCGCTGGGGTTGTAGTTTGTCCATTCAGGACAGTAACGAGGAATGCGGAGAATGCATTCTTCTACTAAGTCCTTAAAAGTGCGATCGTCTAAATCCGACTTGGGTAAATTGGGTAGAAAATCAAATTCCACGATTACTCCCCTCGCGGCAACAAATAGAAAGGATAGACCAAACTGCGAGTATCATGGCTTTCCTTGGGGCGATATTCCAAAGTAATATCTACTCGACCTTGCACTGGATCTGGTTCAGTGCGTACAGCATCGACGACAATACGCGGTTCCCACATTTCCAAAGCCTCTTGCACATACAGACGCAGCAGCAGTAAAGTTTGAGTATTCATGGGTGCAAAAGTCAATTCTGAAAGACGTGACCCAAAGTTAGGCCGATATACCCGTTCGCCTAATTGCGTACCCAAGATCAGCCAAATAGACTCCTCAATATTTCTTTCTGCTGAACTGATCTGGATACTTCCTTGTACATTCACCCGTAAAGGGAATGACCAGCCTGTACCCAGATATGATTGTCGATTATTAGCTGCATCTGACATGCAAATAACTTTAGTGGCTAACTGTGCAGTTAATGTAATTTAGAGTAACTGCAAACACTATTAGCCAAAAGTCGAGTTATTTATCTAAATTCGCGGAAAACCCCATCCGCCTATGCAGTGGGGAGTATCAAAGCAGGGAACAGATGACAGGTGATATCAAGTCCGGCTAATTATATACGATATGGTTGGTTGAGTTGGTAATGGGTTGAGCTTCATTGGTAAGTCCAGTCCTCATTATGGTGCTACTAACACCGTCACCCCGGTAGCAATCACAGGCAAGGATATGGGTACTGGCACTGGCGCTGGTGGAGTCACGCCTACAGCCATAGTCCCCATGTGTGCTACAGGACGACCACAAGCCAAAACCGTGACAGAAGAGGGCATAACTAGCGCCCCAGTAGCAATTGTTGGCCCGGCTACAGCATCCCCCATACAAGCGATTGGTCTTCCCATAACTAAGACATTTGGCGCTCCAGGCCCTATTATTGGACTGCCACTAGCCAAATCTCCTAAAACTGCAACTGGTAACATAAACTTTCCTTTTGCTAATTGCAATATAGTTTTAAACGTTGATTATGTATGAAATCTTGCCATCCAGTTATTAGCCATTAGTAGGTATAGGCTTGACAATCCCCGCACTTTTAGGGCATGGAGGAAGGCTATGTTCACAGATTTGCCGTTACACGACTTAACAATTAAGGCGAATCAAAGGTGCTGTAACGCTAGCTGTAACAGCAGCCATCAAAGCAGCAGCAGCCCCAGCTTGTAAATTTAGTGCTGCACCGGATTGAACGCTACAAGAAGCACCAGCCTGTACTGATAGCGCCGCCCCAGATTGCAGTGACATTGCCGCTCCAGCTTTCATATTTGCAGTACCGACAGCTTTAAAATCTAACATTCCTCCTGCTTGGGCGCTGATTTTAGCTGGAGTTTGCATTTCAATACCACCAGGAGCAATTTTTATACTACTAGGGCCTGATTCTAATTTAATTTCCATCGGCGCTTTAATATTAATTTTCTGCACCGCCTCGATGTTAATACTATTGCTCGTATCGCTCATAGTTATTTTTTGACCGTTGGGCGTTTTAATTTCAATTTTTTTCCCCATGTCATCCATCATTATTTGATGACCGCCAGTTGTTTTAATTTTTATATTTTTCCCCATGTCATCCATCAGCACTTGATGACCATTTTTTGTTTTAATTTCAATCTTCTTATCTTTATCATCTAATCGCACATAATGACCATCTGTGGTTTTAGTTTCCACAAATTTATCACTATCATTCATATGGAATTTATGAGCTTTTGTTGTCTCCAGGTAACAGCCAGATTTACTGCTATCTTTATCTTCTTCTACAAATTGCAGTTTATGACCTAAGCGAGTTTTAAATGTTCTTAAGCGTACTTTGCCATCAACCACCGATTTGTCTACAGTTTCGGGTGGCGCATCTTTACCATTCCATACTCCGCCAATTACATAAGGACGATGAATATCGCCATGCTCAAAAGCTACCAACACTTCGTCATTGATTTCTGGTAGGCAATCAAAACCGCGATCGCCTGCTGCTCCTGCTCCCACAACTCTCGCCCAGTTGCTTTGGTGGTCTTCGGTCAAAGTGGGAAATTTTACTTTTACTCTGCCCCATTTTTGGGGGTCATTATTGTCAGTGACAATCCCTACTAAAAGCGTTTGTCCTGGTTGTAAATTGCTTTGGGTAATGCGAGGCATCCAATTATTTCCTCGTAAACCTCGGACGCTAAATTCTGTGATATAGTTGCCTTCTTGATATAAGTGACGGGTCTGGGTAACGTAATATTTACCATTATATTTACCCATGCCTTCTAGTTTTATGACTTTTCCTGTGCGTAATAAAGGGTTGCCTTCACCTTTACCATCTGCATGGACAAATTCTCCGGCAATTTCATTACATATACCTTGGGCGATCGCATCTGCTTCAGCAATAGTAGAAACCGGGCGATCTACTATCACCATTGTCGGTGAATTTGGCTTACCATTAAAGCTATTATTGGTACTATTACCTTTACCAAAATCAATTTGTGTCACTACTTGAGGCGCATTTTTATTAGAGACGATGGCTTGTTTTTGGCTGTAGTCCCAAGCTCGAACCTGCACAGAATTGATCTGTTCTGCACTAGTAACACGCACTGCCAAACTATGAATATTTTTTAACCACTGGAGATTTAAAGTATCTCCTGTGGTAGGTTTACGAAAGTGCAGTTTGTTATCTTGCACGAAAAGTTCAAAACCAATTCTCGCTGCCCTCTCGTGCAGAAATTCCATATTAGTTTGATTCTTCTGAAAAATATATCCAGGGGGATCATCAAAACCATGAGGGCCGCCGCTATCATCTACAGTACCAATAGATATACCCACTTCCCCAGCAATTTTTTTGGCAATATCGCTGTCTTTAGCATTCTGATAAGAGCGATTAAAGCGTCCCCGATGCAGGCGGTGAGATATATCATAACCGCGAATAATTAGGGGTGCTTGGGATTCGCTGTTAAACTGAGTTTCTATAGCTGTAATTTCTCCTTCAAGAATATAGCCTTGACCCTGCTCTGAAAATTCTTGTGCTTGTGTAGTACTAGACTTAAAACCAATTTTTATCGATTTACCAATTGTAAATAAGTCTTGGTATCGCCATGCTGTATCCTCTTGTCGCCCAGGAAAGTAATCATTGCGAATTACTAAAGTAAACATTCCAGGTTGATGTAGACTTTCTTCCACAGATATTTGCAGAATATCCTCAAGTAATGCTGCGGAAGCATCCTTGTTATCAATCTGCAATATCGGTTCTGCACTATAAGTTCCCATAAGAATTTTTTTAATTAACTTAATTTTTATTACTAATATTTAAAGCCTGCGTCTATCTCTGCCTTGTACGATTCACATTTGCCGGAGTTCCCATACCAGGTTGGGAAGTTGACTCATCTACTTCTTCTAAAGTTAAATCCAGCTTGGCTCTTACTGGTGTACCATCAGGCAGAAACATCATTAAGCTGTAGATAATACTGGTGACAAAGCAACGTATGTACTGTTGCTCTCCCCAAGTAAATATATATATGGGTGGGCGTTTTTCTTTGCCTTCTCCGGCTTGAGCAAAGTCAACAGCTTTTTGAAATTTGCTGATGTATGTTAATACGCTAGTGCCATCTTCATAGGTGTCAAAAAATATATCTCTAATGTTGAGAGTACAAGGTTCTGGATAAGCAAAAGTAACTTTTGGCAATCCCCTACCAGTTCTTGCACCGGGATTTTTATTCAAACTAATTGACTGCCCAAAATCTAACTGAGTAGGGTTATACATAAATTCGATATCTTCGACACCTTTATCGCAGGCAATCAGTTTGGCTTTAACCAGACTAGAAGTTGGCATATAATTTTTCTTATGAGGGGACAGGGAATAGGAAGAGGCAATATTAATCTGGTTGGAATATGGCTAAATAACTAAGAATCAGCATAGAAACTGCACTACATAAGTTAAGGTCAAAAAACCTCCTTACCAAGGCAGTTTCCCAGAAGAGGATTGAGTGTGAAATTCTCGCTCTAGCATTAATTTCTGTTGAATAAAGGCATAAACTTCTTGCGCCAGAAGTTCTAAATTCCGTGAGTCTGGCTTTTTTGAAGATTGACGTGAATAAGTAGTTTGTTGAGTAAAAGTTGGCGATCGCTGTTGAGGAGAGATTACAGTAGAGTTTGATGACTGACTTAACACATGGGAATTTGTGTTCATGACATGATCTATATTGTCGATATCTGTCCTATCGACATTGGTTAATAAGTCACTAATACTTGACCAAGCTGCTGGGGTTGTGTCGGATGCTGTTAAGTTGGGCTGTTTTTTTTGCTGATGGTGTTTCACAGGTATGGGAGAATAAGTCAGGCGATCGCTAGATGCTATCTTCACCCTCTGTTGACCAGTCGGCGCTACATTTTCTTTAGCGACAGGTTGCACATCGATAAAGTCAGATTCCCTCACCAAAGGGCTGATGAGGGCTAAATTCTGCAAAACTTGAGGTAATTGTGGCAGTTCTGACTCTAGTTCCACATCACATTCCTTTGGTTGAGCTTCTGTCTCTGCGGCGATTATTCTTTCTGAGGATGGGACGCTGGCAGTATTTTCTGTAATATCCGCAGACACCAATTCTATGGGACAAATATGTGTTAGCTGCCAATTTTGACCTAATGTAATAGCAGGTAGTAAGGGAGCTTTTATCCCCAGAGGTTCATGAGGTCTTATCTGTGCGTAACACTTGCTACTTATGGGGTCGTCATTGAGTGCTTCTGTCATATAGGAGTTATATTTGATTTGGGAAAAAATCAGTAAATTTCTATTTGTCTTCTTTGCTGTTCCCCGTTTCCTCACTACAAAAATTTTAATAACTAGTGAAATATCCTTTATTGTCGCGTCCGTCCTTCAGAATAGAAGCACCACTACCACTGGATTTTGACTGTTGATTAGTAACTTTTATTCCTTCATAGATTAAAGTTAATTCTTCAATGGCTACAGTGGTGCTATCTGCGCTTAAAGAAGGAGCTTTCCAGCCGACAGGAACTACACCAATTAGAGTCCAACGCTGCATCGTTTCCCCCGCTTGATTGAAGAGTAAAATATTGACATTGCGGCGGTTTTTAGTACTGCTTGCATTATTACGACTAGGGTCTTTTTGGGTTAATATCTGCTCTAACCAATGCCAGAAAACCAAATCGTTAGTAATTCCGCGTTTGAGTGTGACTGGCGAGAATTTAGCTTGACCTAAAAAAATCCGTTGCTGATCATTCACCCCGCCTTCATATTGAGTTTTATAATCCAAATCTACACCCAAACCCGAACACTCAGTAAAACAGGCAGTAATACTACTCTCCATTTCTACATAAAAGCGATTGGCTGTAACGTAGTTGAGTTCACGGGTGTTATTGCCTTTTTTGTCAGAGTTGCTGTTAGCTGGCATGGTTAGCTGGGGATGATGCAAACATCAAAATAGTCTTGTGTAATTATTGATTGTTTGTCTTTGGCTGGGCATATCTTCCTGCATTAGTTGATATACTCTTTAGCTGATCTGCCCCAATAACCCTGGATCTTGCAGAACTTGCCCTGCTAACTCAGAGAGAGTATGGAGGTCATTTAGGCGAGCGCAGCCTGGGGAAGAATACTTGACCATAAACAAACACCTATAATCACCACATAGTATAGAGAGGTAGGTTTGTCCTTGATACTAGACAAAAGTCGAATTTCTCAAATCCTTAGCAGTACAGACTTATCTATCTGAATTGAGGCTCATCAATTTTCAGGTAAAGGTTGCAAAGGTACTAACCCCGTTTTGCTCAGAAGCTGCTGACTTTCTTTAGTCTTAAGAATATTTACAAAGTTCGCCCCAACTGTAGAGCGTCTATTATCTCTTGCATAGACTACAGTAATAGGATAAGCCAAGGGATATTTTTTTGTACTAAAAAGCTGCTCATTAGGATAGTAGCTCCCCTTGTTATTGCACAAATCCGTACTTGGATCTATTGGTAAGCCGTTATTTTGCACAATCGATTGGACAGGCTCTCCTTGCTCGGCTACTGCCAGAGGATAAACCGAACATTGACCATAGACTTTGCTGATTGTACCAAAACCAATTCCACCTGCTTTACCACCTACTTTATTATTCTCAAAATCTTCAATCACCTTTCGCAAAATAGCAGAAGTAGACAATTGAGTAATTAATGTAGCTGGTGTAGTTATATTAGAATTAGCTTTCTTCTTGCTGTTTTGCCACAAACTTCTAAACGCCTCAATAGATGATTTATCTTTGAGTACCCGTTGCTCAAATATTTGCAATGCCTCAGTTTCCGTGGGAATATATAGTTTAACTCGTAAATCCGGGCCTCCAAGTTCCTGCCAATTTTTGATTTGACCTGTGTAAAGTTGGCGCAATTGGGCAAATGTAATTTTTCCCTTCAGGGCGTTAGGAAGACTTTTTTCTCTTCGGGAATAGCTGAAGTTAACGAACACTACTAAGCCATCATAAGCAAATTCTTTATAGGTTAAATCATCATTTTGCTGATCAACTAAACTGGTGATAGCAAAGTCAGCTTTCCCTGCACGGACTTCTTGAACAACGGCATTCTGAGTGGCAGATATATTATCTTTATACTTAACAGGTTTATAGATGAGTTGCGATTTCCGCAGCCGTTTTTGCAGTTCTGCTTCTAAAGTTTTGTCTTTAGCAATTAGGTTTGGCTGTTGCAAAACATAAGTCCAGGTTCCCTTGGCTTCACCTGTATAAGTAAATTTGCCATGAGGCAGTGGCGGTACATCTTTAATACAGCAAGCAAGAAATTCGCTTTCAGTTGCTTCTTGGGCAGAGAGTTTTGAGGCTAAAAACCAAATTAATCCCCCTAACAACAGCAAGCTCACAGTAGTACCAAAAATAATTAAGGGAGTGCGAGAAACTTTCACCTTTTGTGGTTTTTCTTCTGTTACTACCAAAGAATGAATTGGCTCTTCCTTTTCTGTTGGTAGTTTCAATAAAGCTTGGTGGGCAGCATTAGCACTTTCAAACCCAATACCCATACCAACCAAGCGGAGAATAAATTCTTTGAGTTGAGGGCTGATTGGCGGCCATTGCTGGTAATCTTTGGGGTGGATAGGTGCTTCGGAAGCAGGGTCTACTGCTTTGCCTATAAGTAATTGAAAGGCGACTTGTCCCAATGCTGATAAATCATCTGCGAGGACTGGTTTGATTGTTGTGGTAGTAGGTGGGTGAAAGAGATTTTCCCAGAGAGCTAGGTCACATAGATAGATAAAAAATGATTCTTCGTCTATGAGTAGGCTGTGGAGATTGAGATTACCGTGGGCTAGTTTCTGTTTAATTTGACCTGAAGGCAGCGAAAATTTCTGTTCGTGAAGAAATACCAATGTTTGCAAAACTTGCTTGAGGACTTGCTGCACTTGAGCAGAAGTCATAGCTCCATGACGAGCTAGGTAGCGGCTCAGAGTTGGATAGGTATCTAATTTGCTTTTGGTGATCAGGTAGCAGCGTTCTTCCTTTATATTAGTTCGATCGGCGATCGCTTCCCAAGGACATATCAGGCGACAGTCCTGCATTCTGCCGTCGGCTAAATTCAATCCTGCCAAGCTGATAAATGCGGCTTTGCGCTGAGTTAATTCCTCTTTGTTAAAAACCTTTTGCGGCAGTAAATATTCTTTAATTGTCACTGGCTGGCTGTCATCTAGTTGCGTACCTTGGTACAAGCGCCCCATTCCTCGCCTACCCAGTAAAGTTTCTACTGTGTAAGTACCCCGATTACCTTTGAGCTTGGTCTTCTGGGCTAAGGTGGCTGGAAAACCGCATTTGACGCATGAAGTAGCTTTTGCATCTTCCTGCACTGCTTGTTGGGGGAAAGAGCAGTTTAAAGGGTTGCGAATTGGGCAGGAGCGATACTCAATGTAAAGCCGTTCATTTGTATAGAGTATAGCGACTGGTTCCCCTGTTGTGGCAGTTTCTTCAACAACTGGGGTAACTTCAACGACTGGCGGAAATAGTTCATCTTTGATTTCTCCCAGAATTGGCTTCATCCATAAAAATCGCCCTAGAAAGTTATAGCGATTTAGCCTAGCCAGTGGCTCTTGCCTTTGTAGATAGGTTCTAAGTAAATTTTGGGGAATTTTTGTCAGCACAGCAGATAATTTAGGTGCTAAATATTAAAGATAAAAGCGTACATTCTACCCTATGGCCAAAATATAAAGCTATTTGTATTTAATTTTTTTATTTTGGCATTTACTGCTTGTCTGAGCGACTAGACTATAGTCGAATTTTGGTTGATAAATTCTTTTGGTTTTGTACATCTAGAGATAGTGGGCCTTAGCCTTAAGCATAATATCTGCTAAATGCAGTTAAATTTATCAACTTTCAGTTGCTACTAATTCACTCTACACATATTATAAATATGATTGCCAAGTATTGTATATACGTCAACTTTCAATAACTAGGAATTATGGCTAAAGAAGAAGTAACCAGATTATTTAGAGCGGCTCAAGCTAATTTATCTTTACGGGAAAATCTCAACTCAGCACCGAATATAGAAACATTTGTGCAGTTAGCTCAAGGTCTTGGCTATAACTTCACCCTTCAAGAATGGAAAGAAGTTACTAGCGTCAATGTTGAAGAGTTGCAGTGTAAAGTATCCGAGATTCCAGGGATTTAATTTGGTGACAAATTTAGGTGGAGGTGATTGTCTGGGCAAGCTAGACCCAGCCTTTCACCTCTTCTTTTGTCAGCAGTCTTTGCAACTTTAAATAATCTCGTTGCGTTGCTGTAAGAATATGTTTCATCATCACCGGTTCATTGGCATCAGCAGCGATAAAAGCAGCATTCATGGCAATGTTGCGGATATTGCCACCAGCGACTTGTAACTGTCCGAGTTTTTGATAGTCTAGCCCTTTGGTTGGTGTCTGCGGTGGGAAAATGCGCTGCCAAATTTGCGCGCGATATTGTGCGGCTGGGAAGGGGAAATCTACCATAAAGCGGATACGGCGCAAAAAGGCAGTATCTAGAGCGTTTTTTAAGTTAGTGGTCAAGATAGCTAAACCGCCGTAGGCTTCCATACGTTGAAGTAGATAACTGACTTCCACATTAGCATGGCGATCGCGGCTATCTTTCACTTCCGAACGCTTGCCAAACAAGGCATCGGCTTCATCGAACAGTAAAATAACTCCTCCGGCTTCGGCAGCATCGAATATGCGGGCTAAATTCTTTTCGGTTTCCCCAATATATTTACTGACAACGGCGCTAAGGTCGATACGGTAGAGGTCAAGGCGATATTGCTTTGCTAATACTTCCGCCGCCATTGTTTTCCCTGTACCGCTTTCGCCGTGAAACAAGGCAGTGATGCCAAAACCGCGATTGCTTTTACTAGCAAAACCCCAGTCTTGGTAAACTTTTGACCGTTGTTGTAGATGTGTGAAGATATCACAGAGTACCTGACGTTGGGGATCAGGTAGCACTAAGTCTTCCCAAGTCGATGTGGCGTTGATGCGTTGGGCTAAGTCATCAAGGCGAGGGCGGGCTTGAGTGCGGCAAAAATCCCACAGTTGATTAGCGATCACAGATTCGGGATTTTCGCTGGATAATGCGTATTGGGTGGTAATTTGCTGGCAGGCGGCTTTAATGGTGGCTGGGCTGAGGTTAAATTGGGATACCAGCTTGGTGAGTTGTCCGTTGAGTTGGTTTGCTGCTGTACCCAGATGAATTTCCCACAAGGTTTTTTGTTCGTGGAAGCCCAGGGAACTCACATCAAAGCTGACAATAGTTTGTTGTCGAGACGGCAGACGTTCGAGGGTGCTGATAATTGCCGGAGTCTGGAGATTTTCAATAAATAGAGAAATCGCCGTAGTTTTCAGAGGATCGGCGGTGGAGATGCTGTCACAGTCGAGTAATAATACCCGATTTCCTAATATGGCTTCTCTTTCCCATCTTTGCTTGAGTTGATGCAGTTCGTGGGGGGCTGTGGGAAGGACGGCGGCATTAATTATACCCAGGTTAAAGTTGAGGCGATCGCAAATATGATTGACAATTTGATATTTGCTGGAGGCTTCATAACCGCATAATTGCAACAGGGGTAATTTACGCTGGGTTTGCGACCAAGTGGCAATGATGCGATCGCAAATTCTCTCATGAGTTGGGGGTAAAGGTTGAGTTTGGGGTTTGGCTTCGGGAAAAGTGACAATTCCTAAGAGTTGTTCGTCAAAGGCGACTTCCCCTAACAGATAACAGAGAATGCGTTTGTCGATTCTCATTGCCGTTTGCGTGAAGGAAAAGCCAGGGGCAAACTCAATCATTTGCCAAAGCTGCAAGGGGTTTTGGGGAGAGAGGACAGACAGACTAGCACCGGGAAAAATGGACAGGGCTAAACTGAGGGTGGGATAATTGCGATCGCTGTTCCCATTAGCTTGGGCGCAGAGGTTGGCAAAACTCGGCTCGATTTCCATCCCCACACACAGTAAAAGTATATCCCGTGCAAAGGCAGATAGATTAAATTTTGAGCTGAGTAGAGCTATGGCACAGGATGGGGCGATCGCATTGTCTATCACATCCTGGGGTTTGCCTTCAATAAAGGTTTCCAACAACTGACGAAGGCGCAAGATTTCTTGCTGAATGATTTGCCAGTTAGTTTGATACCAGTTTGGTAGTCCGGTATTTGTCATAGATTAACCCTTTGTAAGACAACCAGAAAGCTTGTATCCAAATGCTTTCCCCCAAAACCAAATCATAGTTCTAGCCAAGGTTATCAGTATACTTTTTGCTATAGCGAAATTTCGATAAATCCCCGAAAATATCATACAGAAGCTTGACGTTAGCGAGGAAGAATTATGTCTAATACTAGTGGTAAGGAACAGGCGAAATCTTGGCAACCCCCCGCAGTGCAAACAGCAACGAAAGGATTCTCCGCCCGACCATTACCAGAGATGGCGATAAGTCCGACGATTGGTAAGCAAGCCAGCCATGACCACTCAAGTGCAGAGAATCTGCCGGGAGGGATAATTGATAATATCAACCGCACACTCGCATCAGCCAGGCCACCGGCATCATACCCCGAATCGGGAGAAATGGGAGTGCAAGCAAAGCTGACCCTTGGCACAGTGGGCGATGTGTACGAGCAAGAGGCTGACCGGGTGGCGCGGCAAGTGGTAAAAGAAATTCACTCTTCCCCATTCCGAGCCAGAAATACAATGTCGCCCAGTGAGAATATAGCCAATGGCGGGCAAGGGGGACGGGTACAACGGCAGATTACGGTGCGGTCTTCGAGGGATGCAGGGGGAGATATTTCCAGTGAATGGGAAAGCGAGTTGATTCGTGCGAGAGGTGGGGGTCAGCCGTTGTCACCGTTCGTGAAAGAACCGATGGAGCAGGCGTTTGGGGCTGACTTTAGTGGCGTGCGCGTGCATACGGATTCTCAGGCGGATCAGTTGAATCAGTCGATACAGGCGAAGGCGTTTACAACGGGGCAGGATGTGTTCTTTCGGCAGGGGGCGTATGAGCCGGGGAGTCGCGGGGGGCAGGAGTTATTAGCGCATGAGTTGACGCACGTAATGCAGCAGTCAGGGGTAGGATTAACGGGGACGGTATGGAGGATGAAGGAGGGGGACGCGGTTGGTGGGGAGGGTCCAAGTCCTGAAACAACTTTGCCAGGCAGTAGTATTAGAGTAGAAGTTTGGGAACGTCGCGATTTGCACACGATAGAGAAACGATTATCGGACTTGAGATTGAGACGAGACAAAGAGGGAGTAGACGAAGGCATATTAGATATGGCGAATAAAATCTTGGAGCAACTTCAGAAGTTGTTGTTGGAGCAGAGTGAGGAGAGGAGCTTGAGTGATGGTGTGGCGGCTCCTGTTTTGAAGATGCATGAGATAGAAATGCTCAAGAAAACAGCACTCGAGGGAGTCTCTGTGTTAGAAGGAAGGACGAGGGGCAAGTGGCCAGTATCACGACAGGGAGGAGGGGATGTGGATAGGCCCGCGGTACCCGAAAGAGTGTGGGGGGATTGGGGGAAGAGTCTGAGGAATTTATGCTTGGAGCTTATTGTCCACTGCAAGAATATGTTGGAAAGGGTGACATAGTTCCGACATGCAGGGGAAGGTTGTCGATGTGCGGGGGGCGGATGGGGCGAAGGGCGAAGGGGAAGAGTGGAGGACTGGTGAGCAAGGGGTGAGGGTCGGGGTTAGTGATGTGAGGTACATCGTTGGGAGTTGGTGTGGGGAATGTTGGAGTGAGGTGTGAAGAAAGACAGTGCGATCGCCTGATCTTGTAGGTTGGGTTGAGGAACGAAACCCAACATTATATAAACCCATCAAATATGTTAAATTGTTGGGTTTCACTTACGTTCTACCCAACCTACCCGTCATTCCATGCCAACATTGCCATTAAATATCAACCTGTCTTCAGCACCCCACATCAAATCATAAACTCCCGCTTTCACATAACGGTGAAAACTCGAATATTGCCAATCTTTCGGCGCAAGAACTAATCCGTGATGAACTGGATTATGATGAATATATTCCACATGATTAACAAAATCATGATCATCTCTAATTTGATGCTCCCAAAATCGACGTTGCCAAATCGCTTTTTCTCCCTTTCTTTGTCGAGATGAAGTCATTTTACCTTGATAATAAACATGGCATTTACGACTAAAATAACTTTTAATTAATCGCCAGCGAGTTGAAAAATCAGCATCATTTTCGGGTAATGTCCAAATACAATGGAGATGATCTGGCAAAATGACTATCGCATCAATTTTAAAGGGATGTTGTCTCATAACATAACGAAAAGCTTCCCTGAGTAAATCTATATTTTCAGATTTATCCAAAATTGAACGACGATGGTGGGTAACAAGGGTAAAAAAATAAGTAGCTCCTGGTGTTTTTGCCCGCCGATATTGCATAATATTGAGCGTAAAATTTATAAATTATTGTAGGTTGGGTTGAGCGCTCGCGAAACCCCGCATCTTCGCGCATTTGTTGGGTTTCATGCCTCAACCCAACCCACTACTTACAGGCAATCCGTAGTTTGATGAGATGGAAATGAAGAAGTGCGAGCGAATAAGATGAGTAAGGTTTTGAGAGAGCGATCGCACTTTTCTAAAAGTTTGTTTGATACAAGCAACCTAAGTTATTGTAGGTTGGGTTTCGCGATCGCGAAACCCAACATCTCCGCGCATTTGTTGGGTTTCGTTCCTCAACCCAACCTACTATTTCTCAAAACTATTTTGGGGCTAATATATTGATTAAAAGTTCGACTATCTGGATTTGTATCCACGCTCAAAACACTTTCCGCACCATCCACTTGCACACGCGCTAAATATTCTCCTGCCTTAACGCCAGAGATAACGAATTTTATCAAATTAGTATATTCTTGCCGTCGCTTACCCTGCTCAAACATATAACCTACAGGATCATTTGTTGAACGCTCGTTTAACAACAAAACTACCCTCTGCCCTTTGCCAATTTTGAGATTAACCTTGATACTCACCTCAGCCGATCGCAGTTCATCTGCACTCCCTTGAATCTTAGATACTTTGACTTGTATAATCGTCGGGCGCACTACAACAGCTACTGCATTCGACTCCACTCTGCCTTTAGGCGCTGGCGGTATCCCTGTCATTACTTGATGAACTACTTGCAACCTCTGCACACCAGCCCGCAACTCATTAGCAGATACCAAAGATAGAGGCAATACTATCTGCTTTTCACTTACCTGTTCTGGAGTCACCACCACATCACCTATCCGTACATGGGTGACATCGCCCTTTAATCGCTGACCTCGAATCATCAAAGAACTGTCTGCTAAAATTGGCTGATAGACACCTGCTTGCGATACAACTTTTTCTACCATTGGTTGAGCCATAAAAGGCACCAGTGTAGCTCTGTATTCCCGCACAGGCAATGCTTTTTGAGCAGGTTCAGCCCCATCAATTAAGACAACGCTGGTTTGATAGGCAACTGATAAATTATATGGAGTCTGGAAAAGTACAGACCACACCTTAGATAAATCTTCTAAAGACAAATCGAGTGGCTCAATTTTGATTAATTCTACTTGATTCGCAAGGTCAGAATCAGCTAAAAAGCTAAAGCTTGAGTCAGCTAGCGTATCTTGAATCATCTGCTGATTAATTATTGAATAGTCTTGCAGCGTCCGCACAACGCTACCCAGTAGACGTTGCGGTTCTAACTCGACTTCATTGCCATAGAAACTCAGCAAATAGTAAAGGTCTAAACCTCTTTGACTGCGTTTGCTTGGCTGTCCATTAGATTCTCTATAGGCGTATCCATGATTTTTACTGCTGATATGATTAGGTGTGACATGGTAAAGAAATAAGTTAACCCCTGTTTCAGGTGTACCACTTCCCAAATTACTAGGCTTAACTGTTGTTACTCTAGCGCTATCCACATCTAGTTGAATGCTTGCCTGCAAAGTTCTTTGTAGCACTGCTGTTATAGTGGCAATAGCTAAATAATTACTCATCTGTTATCTATTATTTATTGCGTAAGTCCTAGTTTTAATGCTTTAACGATCGCCTGAGTGCGGCTGTTAACTTTTAATTTTTCAAATATGGCCGTCAAATGTGCTTTGACCGTAGCTACTGTAATGTAAAGTTCAGAGGCAATCTGTTCGTTAGAAGCACCTTTGACTAGCCATTCTAAAACTTCTTTCTCCCGCTCAGTTAAGTGAATGCCTTGCGCGGCATCAATGGTGGTTTGGGTATAAGAGTGAAATAAGCGGAAAAATACAGTCGAAACTTCTGGGGCAAGATATATCTGATTATTGAGGACAGTAGCGATCGCATCACAAAGTTGAGTCGCAACACGGTCTTTCAATACGTACCCATAAGCCCCAGCTTGCATTGCCCGAAATATCCATTCTTCCTCCTCGTGTCCCGATAAAACTAGTACTTTACCCTTGTAGGATAAACTTTTCAAGCGCGTCAGGGTAGTAATTCCATCTCCTTGAGCTAACTCCAAATCTAACAGCAGTAAATTTGGTTGTTGCTGTGCTATTAAGTTTAAGGCTGCATCCATCGAATCTGCTTCACCGACAACCTGAAACTCTGCATTACCATTATTGCTATAGAAATTCAGCAGAGTCAGCAAACCTGCTCGAAAGCGCGGTTCATCTTCTACTAAGACAATTGAAACAGGTAACTTAGTTATCAAAATAAATGACCTCAAAATCTTTGTAATTACCAGTGTTCTTGCTCATGGATAAAACCTCATCCCGCAAGTGGCGTGAGGATGTAATCACAGTTAAATAATGGGTTTTAATACCCCATTATTTAACAGTTTCTGCATTGTTTTTGAGTGGCAATATATTGCTTTCATAGCGCTAAACGTCGTTTAAAATCGATGTCTGGACGCGAGAAGCGGTTCGCAATACTTTTCGGTTAAGAGGAAAAGGGGGAAGGGAAAGAAAAAACCTTTAACCCTTACCCTTTACCCTAAACCCGATTCCGAGTTAAAAATGCTTAACCGAGAAGTATTGGTTCATGTTGGATACGAATAATTGTGTAAGTAAAAAGCAAGCCAACCAACCCTTAGTTGCGATTTTTGTGCTTTAGGACTTGTTCAGCATTCGCACCCAACGGCGAGGCACACCAGTTGCTTTATGCCGGGGAACTCGTCCACCGCACTGGCTTAAGAAAATGAATAAATGGTTGGGTAGTTGGGCATTTTTTCAGCAAGAGCAGTTCTTAGCTTACAAGGCAGAAACATTAGCAAAACGAGTAGTGCATCAAGACCCTAGATACACATCCCAAGAGTGGGTGTGGTAGTTGACTAGCAAGGTAATGTAAAAGAGAACTGTGCCCCTCCTTCAGGGAGATTGTCTACCCAAAGACTGCCGCGATGGTCGAGGATAATTTTTTTAGCGATCGCTAATCCTAACCCTGTTCCTCCTGGTCTTTGAGTATAAAAAGGTGCAAATACTTGTTCTAGAGCCTCTGGGGGAACTCCAGGGCCGCGATCGCGCACTTGGAAAATTGCTTCATTTCTAAATATTTGCCACTGCCAGCTAATAGTTTCCCCCTCAGGACTAAAACTAACAGCATTGCTCAATAAATTGTCAAAAACTTGCTTTAGCTGCCACCGATCCACTGCTAAAGTAATGGGCGCATTCGGATACAATACACGCAGTTGTTTTTGCTCTAGCCAAGGTTGCAAATCTTGAATACTCTCAGCCAATACCAGCCTCAAATCACAACTAGTAAATTGCAATTTGGCCTGCTGCCCACAGTAAAGCAAACTCTTCAAGTCACTACTTAACTTCTGTGCAGTTTCGTGAATCACTTTTGCTTGTTCTTGCTCTGCTCCTGTATGCAAACAAAGGCGAAGATTTTCGGCATAGAGAGCAATCAAAGCCAGAGGATTGCGAGTTTGATGTTCTGAACGCTGTAATGCTTGCTCAAGTAATTGAATCTCTGCCTTTTGCCGTGAATATTCTTTATAAATAACTAAATAATGGCTCAACAGTTGAGCGGATTGCTCTACACATTGTTGTTGGGATGGCAAGAGAGGCTGATAGCTCAACACCAAAAGATACTCAGGATGAGAACCTTGCTGACAAAAAGGGAAGACGTAGGCATTGTAGCTGCTTGCGATCGTCAATTCGCTCAACTGCAAAGAAGGTAAAGAATCTATCCACCACAGTTCTGATTCTAGGTAAGAAATTTCTGTATAAGAACTTAATTGTTCTTGCCTGTAGCCTGCCCCTATCCGACTCTTTCCTCTATCTAGATCATTATAAACGCTCCAAACAGTAATGCTTGGTAGCTGTGTTGCTAACTGTTCAACTTGTAGCTGACACATACTTCTTATATCTGGATAGCCTAATAGATAAGACGAAGGTCTAGCTGAAGAATCTGCATACATCTGAGCTAGTGATTTTTGCATATAAAATTAGTAATTGCTTAGTGGGAAGATAATACACGCTCTTGGCAAAATTCATACTATGTCATCTACCGCAAGCTATAAATAATTCTTCTACATTAGTAGTATTTTCTACTACTTAATTAATTAGCACACATTTTTTAAACTTTCGACCAAAGTCTAATAACCATAAGGTTTTTCTATCCTTAATCTAGATATATACAAACCAAGTGCCCAGTATGTTTTATGCTCCCTGCTGTTACTCAGACGTTAGCGGAGATCCTGGCTGGTGGAACTTCTCTAATCAGTACAGAGCAAATAGATTTTAACCATCCTGGTCTACAACAAGGTATGGAGCCATTGCTGAACCTTTACTGTTATGACATACGAGAACATAACGAAGGGCAATATTCAGTTTGGCAAATAGGGAGAAGAAACAGCTATGAGACACAGGATACAACCTCTGAGAAATACTCAACTGTTTGGATTGATGTGTCTTTCCTAGTAAGTGTCTGGGGGTTTACAGCGCTAGGGGAACAACGTCTGCTGTCAGAGGCATTAAAGCTACTATTGCGTCACCGCAAGCTGCCAGAAGAGGTGCTAGATCCTACACTGCGTGGTCATGGCAACTTACAATTGCTTGTTTGTGCCATTAAGCCTCTAGATGCATTAGCTTTGTGGAGTGCTTTAGGTGTTAGGTTGCGTCCAGCTTTATATGTGACAGTAACAATACCCTTGCAGCTAAAAGCAGAATCAATACATCCAAGTAGATTAATTAGCTCAAAAGACTAATTAAACGCAGGTTTAGTACCTGCTGATTGCCAACTTCATAGCAAATGCAAAAAGAGTACCTATGCCCAGATTAGATTACTTTGCCCCTGGTGTTTACGTCGAAGAAGTAGACCGTGGCAGTCGCCCGATAGAAGGAATCAGCCTGAGTGTTGCTGGTTTTATTGGCTTTACTGAAGATGTACGTGGTGACGCTGAACTGTTTCAACCGATGATGGTCACCACTTGGGATCAATACCTTGAATACTTTGGCAAGCAAGGATCTGATGGCTTCACAGACTTCAATGCTTACTTACCTTTTGCCGTTTACGGTTGGTTTCTGAATGGTGGTGGTCGCTGTTGGGTTTCTAGCATCGGTATCAAGCTGCCTGGTTCGGCAGCGCCACCTGCTGAAGAAAGTGCTACAAAGGTTTTAAACTCAGGCGGTCGTCCATCTTTGCGGTTCTTTATTAAGGCATCTGAAGAAGGGAGCGCACTCGCTCTACCAGGATCTACCCCCCGGCTGACTGTGCAAATTCAATCCAGTACGCCTAAACCTCCCCCAGAAGATGCACCCGAAGGAACAGAACCGCCACTAGACTCAGGCGAATTTTTCACTATTGTAGTCAAGCGGAGTGAGCAGGAGCTTGAACGGTACGAGCACCTGACAATGAACTCGACCATCAATACCCAGGTAGCAGACTATGTAGTTACGGTTCTGGAAACATCTGAATTCTTGACTATTGAGGATATCGCCCAAAACGGGCAACCTCTATCCCGCCGTCCTGTTAATGGGATGTACGAGGTCAGCCCACCTCCTCATATTTCTACTCCAGATCGCTTCCCCCGCGATTTGCAAGGGACACGCGACGATCGTACTGGCATTCAGGGGATTTTTGAAATTGACGACGTTGCTATGATTGCCTGCCCAGACCTGATGCGGGTCTACCAAGAGGGACTAATAGACCTCGATCAGGTACACGGTATGATGGAAATGATGATCAGCAGGTGTGAGAACTCCTCGCCCAGCCCCCCTTTCCGCATGGTAGTTCTCGATGCGCCTCCTTGCAAGAATGGTGCAGCAGTACCAGCTGAACAAGTCAAGCCCCAACACGTAGCGCAGTGGTTGAGCGCTTTTAACCGCCGTTCCCAGTTTGCCGCTCTCTACTATCCCTGGATCAAAGTTGCTAACCCCCGCAATGGCGGTAGACCGATTGCTATTCCTCCCTGCGGTCACATGATGGGCGTTTGGTGTCGTACCGACGAAACTAGAGGACTCTACAAAGCACCCGCTAACGACACTCCTCGCGGTGTCATCGGTTTAGCATACGAAACCAACTTCCGCGAACAGGAATTGTTGAACCCGTTAGGCATCAACTGCATCCGCAACTTTGCTAACTTCAATCGAGGCATTAAGATTTGGGGTGCTCGCACCCTGGTCGAGCCAGATAACATTCAGTGGCGTTACATTTCAGTTCGCCGTCTGATGAGCTACATCGAAAAATCGATTGAAATTGGTACCCAGTGGGTGGTATTTGAGCCGAACGATTCTAGACTCTGGGGTCGCGTTAACGCTACTGTCTCCAGTTTCTTGGAACGCTTGTGGCGCGAGGGAGCGCTAGTGGGAGCAAGTGCTGCTGACGCTTTCTATGTCAAGTGCGATGCAGAACTCAATACTCCAGATACCATGATGCTCGGTCGCTTGTACATTGAAATCGGTGTTGCTCCAGTACGCCCTGCGGAATTTGTAATCTTCCGCATCAGTCAGTGGGCGCCAGGGCAATAGTTAATTAGTAATTGGTAATTACGAATAATAATTACCAATTACTAATTATTAATTACGAATACTATACAATTTGCAAGGAGTAAAACATGGCTGTAGAAGTAATTTCTTCTAGTAATTTTATTTTTGAATTTGGTGGCACAGTTTATCCGATTAAGAGCTTCAGTGGTATAGATGTGGAAGCAAAAATCGCTGCTGCTGATCTTCCCATAGCATCAGGTGCCAAGGCGCAGGTAACTTACCAGACAACTTCTAGTGGTTACACCGATAATAAAAACTTCACTATCGAGGCAGCTCTGGAAGATGGCAACAAGAAACTGTTCGACGTTTGGGCTAAAGCCTTACCTGCAACTTATACCGGTGGCGGTGGCAAATGGAATGATGGTTATACTGATGGCAAAATAACAATCTTAGATGCTAGCGGTGGTGAAGTAGTTAGTTACGACCTCAAGCAATGTCAAATTGTCAGTTATTCTGTGTCAGATTTTGATGTTGCTAGCAAAGATATTTTGATGGAATCATTTGAATTTAACGCTCAAATGATCCAGCGATCAAAATAAGTAAAATCTTTTGATCAAAAGCATTTAAATTGAGATAAATGTGAAAGAATGTAATTGACTAGGAGTAAATAGATGGCAGAATATTTAGCATCGGCTAGGTTTCAATTTACCGCCGATGGACTAGGTGATGATTTATTTGTCCAGAAGGTTTCTGGCCTAAAAATGTCGATTCAAGTTACTGGTACTGATAGCCCGTTAGGAGTTAGTGGGGGCAGCAAAGTTACTTCCCAGCAAGCTGCTTCCGCAGTTAAAAACGAAAATATAACCATCATATTTGTTACCAACAGCAACAAGCCTAAAGCCGTCTCTGATTGGTTTTACGATTCTCATGCCAATAGAGATTTAGGCGGAGCGACTAAGACGAAAGGTGAGTTGAAAACTGCTGATATCAAAGTTTTTAAACAAGATGGCAGCGAATCATCTCACTGGCACTTCACGGGTGTAATGCCTCTGTCATATAAGATGTCCAATCTGGATGTTGCTGGCAACCAAGCACTCACAGAAACCGTATCATTTTCTTATAGGTATGTAGAACGCAAAAAATAAATAGTTGGTTGAGTGTCTATTGCCAATGCTATCTCAGAAACGAAATCGTGACAAGCTGCGAGTGCAGCAAAGCAACCCGTCTTCACAAACAAGCAGAAGGCGCTGACAGATCCACAAATTGCGACATCTGACGTGCTGGTACTTCAGAAGAGGTAGCTTTGCTTGCACTATAATCTCTCTATCATTAGTTGCAAAATGCAGAGGCTAATCGGCAACTTTCATCCTTGACCGTCATTTACTAAATTCCTTACCCACCAAGCATAATTCGAGTGGTGTAGTAATAAAGCTAATTAACTCAACTGCAAGCTAACTGTGTTAAAACAACCCGAATTTCTTACAAGTTGCCGTTTTTACCTGGAACTCAAACTTGACGGTAGCATTGATAGTGTAGATGGGTACTTTATGGAGTGTCAGGGTTTTAAGCGGACTCAGGAAGTAATCCCAATTTCCGAAGTAACGCCACAAGTTTGGAGTAAAGCCAAAACTGGTCGGATTGTCAGTACGCACATTCCTGGTAATGTCAAAAGTAGTAATTTAGTTCTGCGTCGGGGAATGACATCATCTATGACCTTATGGAACTGGTTGAAGGCAGTAGAAGAGGGAAATTGGGCGCAACAGAGGCGAGATGGTTTTTTAACTATCTATAACCAAGCAGCCGAAGCACAGGCAACATTTGAATTCAAGGGTGCATGGCCGAGTAGCTATACAATTACTGATGTGAAAGCATCTGCTAATGAGCTAGAAATTGAAGAGATCGAATTAGTTGTTGAAGAATTTAAGCGGACAAACGTAAGTAAGTAATGTTCCAAACAGAGTTTGAATTTACCTTACCCAAGGGATATTTAGATGCTGATGGCAATTTACACCGCAAAGGTGTAATGCGTCTGTCTAAAGCAATTGATGAAATAGTTCCTTTGCGAGATCCTCGTGTAAAATCCAATCCAGCCTATGCTACCGTCGTGATTCTGGCTCGCGTTATTATCAGATTGGGAGCTTTGGAAGAAGTGAATACGGCTGTGATAGAAGGGTTATTTGCCTGCGATCTCAATTACTTACAACGATTTTATCGTCAGATTAACGAACTTGATGGGGGAGATGAAGTTTCGCCAAATAATGCGAAATTACCATCTGAGCAGGTATCAGAATTTTCACGTTATGTAGAAACGTCTACGCTTAACCTCTCCCCCTAATATCTGTTCTTATTAGTGAAGGGGGAGAATTTAAAGCCTCTTCCTGAAACAGCAAAGTTTAAACAGGGGTGTTTCCGATACAGTCCAAATTCAGATGCTAGTTATTATGTCAATATCTATTAGCATAATTTGTTTACCTGCTGCCTTTTTCTATAAGCTAAATTTTATTTTTAAATCAGAACTTCCATGCACAGTCACGACAATATCACAGACACGGAATTTGAATTTATCTTGCCTAGAGGCTTGGGAGATAGCGAAGGACTGGTTCATCGTCATGGGGTGATGCGCTTGGCGACGGCAAAGGATGAAATATATGTGCAGAAACATCGTCACGCTAAAGAAAGTTCAGCCTATGGTGTCTTGGTGATGCTATCTCAGGTAATTACTCGTTTAGGAAGTTTATCTGTAGTCACCCCTGAATTATTAGAAGGTCTTTTTACAAGAGATTTGACTTATTTACGAGAGTTTTTTAATCGGATAAATCAGCAAGGCGATGCTTGTATTCAGGTTGATTGTCCCCATTGCAATAGTAGTTTTCAAGTGGAGCTTTCTTTATCGGGGGAATCATAAGCTACCCCTTGGAACAACTGCACGAGGAGGTAGCTTTAATTGCCTTTTATTTTCATTGGTCTTTAGAGGATATCTTGACACTAACCCATGCTAATCGGCGGCTTTGGGTATCGGAAATAGCCAAGATTAAGGAGCAATAATATCATGTTTATTTTCCTTCGCTAATCAATAGCATTAATTTCTGGCATTTCCTTATTTTCTCTCACCTATTAACATGAATCCAGCCCAGTCTCTGGGATTTGGATATTGTTCCTTAGTTTTCAACATTGCTTGGCGTAAAGCTTTGGCTTTGTCACCCGTTTGATTCAACTGATTGTAAAATTCGGTCATGAAAAAAGTCGTGGGGACTTCAGGTGATGACCACAGGGGCATGATTACACTAGGGACTCCAGCAGAAATCAGAGACAAGGATAAACCACTAATGCCATCACTGGTAATTTGACTCTTGGTCACTTCTGTGGCGCTGATAAGAAATAGTGTCGTTTTCAGCTTCAAGTCTAAAATTTCTGCGGCACTCAGGACACCATTATCACCGTCACCTGGAGCAAGAGCGATCACACCGGGAATACCTTGTCGCTTTATACTATCTATTATCCCATAAGTAGCTAAATGCACTGTTTGAGCTTTCTTTAATTGTTGCAAAACAGTCTTCTTCGTTGCTTGATTGGCAATCAAAGGTTTAGCCTTCAACAATTCAGCAATTTCTATTGCTTCTTGTTCAGCATTGACAAGAGGCGCTAAGGGTTGCGGTGGTTGCCCAATGAAAAGGGCAATTCTTGGCATACTTGGATTACCCACTACTAAGGCATTATTTTTGGCAAAACCTCGCTGTTGTTTATGAGTTAAAGCTAACACTTGAATTGCCGGAACAGTGACAATTGTGTGTTTCTCAATTAGATATTTGCCAGAGATGTCAACCAGCGCTGCAAATGGAACTAAAGAAAGTTCTTGTTGGGTGATAAATATCAGACGGCTAGCAGTTTCTTTTGGCAATAAATCAGCAATGGGTTTAATTAGTAACTGGTGAAGCTGCAATAATGGGTTTGTTTGAATGTTGGCTTTTGCTGAGGCTTCGCTCTTACCTTTAATTTGTATAGCTTCGCCAATACTAGCAACTACATCAGCTATGGAGGAAACAGGATAAATTGTGGGTTGAGATTTGATATCAATGCGACGAAACCTTACATCACCTGATGGCTGCACTACCCAAACATACAAACCTTCATCAGGAATAATTGAATATTCAATTAATGTGGCGTTTTGTTGTTTAGCAATTTGGCGAATTTGGTCAATTGTTGGCGGATTTAGTTCTGGAGGGGCAGTTTTGGCAGCAGCCCATGCTGGTTCAGAAGACAAGCGCATTCCTAACAACTGAGCTATAGACCAAGATTTACTGCGTTCTGCCATTTCTAAGGCCGCTTCAGGTTGATTTTGAGCAATCAATAGTTGTTGCCAAATTCGATAGGTAGCGGCTTGTTCTTGAACATAGTTAATATTATTACCTACTTTCGCTCGGATGAGTTCCCAAACCTTTGTCACATCAACTAGAGTTTTTTCTGCTACTGATAGTTTTCCTGCTTGCAGCAGCGTTAAGCCTATATTATTGAGTGCTACTCCTGTTTGTAATTGTTCATTTTTGTTGCGAGCGATAGCTAACTGCTGCTGATACATTTCTAGGGCTTGTTCATACTGTCCACTCTGACGATAAGTGCCTCCTAAATTGCTTAGAGAATTAATTTCTCCCAGTGAGTCTTTGAGATTTCTGATGGTTGACAACTGCTGCTGATATATTTCTATTGCTTGCAGATATTGTCCTTGTGATTTGTATACTTGCGCTAGTTGGCTTAGTAAATCAGCAACCCTTACCCTGTCTTGATTTTGCTGGGCGATGCCTGCGGCGGGCGTAGCCATCGCCAATTGCTGCTGGTACAGTTGCATTAACTGTTGGTACTGTCCTTGCGACTGGTAAACCTGTGCTAATCTGTTGAAGGAATTATTTATGTTAACAACATCATTAGATTTTTGTGCGATCGCTAACTGCTGTTGATAAGTTGCAATTGCTTGGGGAAACTTTCCTTGAGATTCATAGGCTAACCCTATATTACCTAAAAAAGCAGCTTCTCCTTGGGGATTACCTATATCTTTTCTAATTTTTTGGGCTAAATCATGCAATTTTTTTGCTTCATTCCCATTTCCTTGATAGATATAAGTATTACTCAAATCGTCTAAAGCCTTAGCTTCACCTGCGCGATCGCCAAGCGCCAACAAAACATTTCTTTGCTGCTGATAACAATCAACTGCTCGCTTGTACTGTCCTAAAGTAAAGTAAATTTTACCCAAAATACTGAGAGTATTTGCTTCGCCAACAGCGTTCTTATTCTGCCGAAAAAGCTGCAAGGCTTTGTCTAAAGATGCTATTGCTTCTGCAAATTGGGCAGTCTGATGCTGCCTAATTCCTAATCCTAGTAAGAGATTAGCTTGATATAAACGATTATCATCTATAGTCTGAGTCCACCCCGGTATTGCTAAAAAAAATGCCAATTGTAAAGTAATTAAACAATTTAAAGCGATTAAGGAAAAAACAGATTTATTTTTATTTAATGTTAAAAATTGCATATTATTTGTAGAGAGTAATAACCGTTGTTTTCAGCATTTTCAGCTTCTACAATTATAAGTTGAACATAGAGTTATAGTAAGGAAAAAGTGACAGGTGAGACAGCGCTGTAGGAAGATTAGCCTGGTCTAAGCGACTACGTTCGCCGTACTCATTTCCTACAGAACACTATCGCGAATAAAGAAGCAAGCTACGCAAAGCTTCCCGTAACTCTCAAGAAACACATTGCGGTTAAGTCAGAAATGGGGATAAGTTCCAAACCAAAAGCTAAAATTACTGAACTCTTTACCAAAGCTTTCTCTCACTACACCACCGCCAACCAATCACAGACCACAGAGGTACACCCGTCAGCAAAGTTAACCCAAACCTGCCACTGCCCCAGATACCCATTCCAGTAAGGCTCACCATCAGCAATTCCAACAGCCGAGCCTATTGTGGAGACAAGCTGTTGGTAGAACTGACCAGCGCTGTCCAAACCTTGCTGCATTTTCAGTTTCAGCCCTTTCCAACCTTGGGTAACAGGACTTTCCATTAACGTGGGTGTTTGAGGAATATCCTGGGATTGGGTGTCAATGACTGGTGTAGTTGTACTTATATTATTACTGACTGACACCAACTCATTTTGAAATGCTTCATCTCGATTTAACCACTGGCCAAAAATCGAATCACGCTGATCATCAGGGGCAACAAACCGATAAACGCACTCCCGATTTTCACGCTTACCCAACCGACCAACGTAGTTCAACTTCAAATCAATCTTGGCAAGTAATTTCTGTGCGATCACTATGGGAGAAAATTTTTCCGAAATGGTGAGGTTTAAACAAGTTTTGATGAGATACCGATTCTTCATCGCCGCCTTCTTCAACTCCTGCATCGCCTCGTCAGAAGAGCGTAAGTGTTCCCCAGGTATAAGAAACTGCAACAAGTTCAGTCTCTCCAATAATAGGACAGCAGGCAATAGCTGCCCCTTGTTAAAATCTGGCTTCCAAACCGAATTCTCCCCAGCCTCTAACTGCGCCTTAGCCCGTTTCGCATCACGGTTCGTCAGAAATTCCCGCCCCAGCGTGAAATAATAGTGCATTCTCAGTTGAGGATACCACCCGTCGTCATCCTTCTCAACCAAATCAGGGGTTACGTCAATTTCGTAACGACGGGACAATTCCGCCTTGCGCTGCTGATGTCGTTCGGTTTTCGTTTTCGCCCTTGTGTCAAGGAGCTTCTTGAGTTCGGCATCAGAGATGGTTGGAGAATCCGCGATCGCCTGACATTCACTAGCATACAATTCCTGACTAGCCGCTTTAACCGACTCGATTACTGCCCCACTCTCATCGTCATCAGCATCGTCGGCATCAATAACGATATATCCATCTTCGACCAAACCCGCAAGCACCGATTCTCGATAGCGCCGCATCTCTACGTTGATTACAGAACCACGTTTCCCCCAAGTCTGCAAAGATTCGGGCTGAAAATTCTGGTCAACATAGCTGTAGTCATCATTATCCGCCGCCGACAACAGCGCAATATTAGCTTGTGTTGCGACGTGTTGACTTCTTAGTAATCCTCCGATGGATGTAGAGCCATTGCCCACAACTGACATTCCCCACTCTCTGACCCAAATGTGACGGTCAACAGTTTCCCTAACCCGTGCCAACATCTGCCGCACGGAGTTAACAGGCTGCACTCCCTGAAAAATACCCCAAACACCATCAAAATGTCCTCGAATATCGATGGATACCCCAGTTTCTAAACTTGGAGATGCGATAACCAAATCATACTGAGTCAGAATCTCGTTGAGATGAGCGATACAGCCGAAAGCCGCATGAGAGGGGTCAGCAACAGATTCACTGTCAATTCGCAGAATCCGCAGGTATGGTAATTTGCGGCGAAAACGTTCTTCCAGAGCTTGCGTCCCCCATTTTGACTTAGCTTTCTGAGCAGAGCAGCAGAGTAAATGATGCCCCCCTTTGGCTATCGCTTTGTCTAGTGCGGCGATGAGATTCTTCGGATTACTGCCAGAATAGTTGTAACAGTTTCCAGCACTATCTCGATAATTGTTGACAATGACGAACGGGTTAACTCGATATTCTCCAGCGAGTGATAAAACATACTTCACATCTGTGTCAGAAACATCGGCACTAGACAGGTAAATCTTTCCTTGACTGCTGCCCAAAACATTCTGTACCAGTTGTTTGAGGTTTTTGAGAACAGATACCCGACGTTTCTGCACTTCAGTGCCAGAGTTAAGCAAATGCCAGAAAACTTGGTCACATTCATCAATAATAATCACATCATTTGACCAGTCATTAGGGTTGAATCGCGCCTGACTTTCTTGATGCAAAGAGTCCACGCAGACCCCGTATCCCAACAATGTGCCTGTTTCATTCGTGCGGACTTCGGTAACATAGTTAACACCAAAGCGATTACACAACGCCTCGCCCAGTTGGATACGGTGGGTGATTATTAGTACCCGTCTCTCTTGGTCATGTGCTTTTGCCACTTCAGTTGCCAGCCATTCGGTTTTACCCGTTCCCTTTGGCGCTTTGAGAACAATCAGTTTTTCGCCTTCGGGGACGAGCAACTGACCCAGGAATCTTTGGTTGAGTGCGATTGACGGCGGGTAAGTCAGTAGAGTAAACAACTTAATCTCCCACAACTCCAGTGCAACAGCCGTGTTGTAGAGTGCATCAAATGCTGGCTGACCGTGAGCAACGATAAAATCATCAACCCCTTTCTCTGCCCCTAATGGTAAATCAATCACTCGCAGCGAACAACCCTCATTTACCAGCAGCCGACCCATGCGACTGATAGCGGTTCTGACTCGCTGGACTGTCTCAGGTTTGTTGTCCTGGTCAAAGCAGATGTTAACAATCCTCCCCTGTGTTGCAAAATGTTTCAAGTCGGGAATCAGAAAGGGTTTCCCGATGGCAGTACCGTACTCATCCTGGGGTGTGCGGTATCCAGCGTTAACACCAGGGATAGCGATCGCAGCATAACCGGCAGTCAATAATGCCCCCGCTTTCTTGACACCTTCCACGATGGTCACTGGTACGTTATGCCGCCAGACCCAATACCAGAAACCACCGGGGTGTTGTAAGTCTTCTTCTGTGATGGGGATGCCAGAGCGATTTGAGACTTTTACCCAAATGCGATTCGGGACTAAGAGGAAGAAGGCGCGTGTCTCTTCTCTAAAGGGGTGTTCGTATTTGATAAACTTGTGGATCTTCTGGCGATCGCGTCTAGGGTGGTCGGGTTTGAAGCAGCCCCACATCATTAGGACGTAGTTGTTGAGGGGGTCAACGCCATTGCACCACCAGCCGCCTAGTTCAATGTGCTGGTACTTCTTTAAATCGCGATCGCGCAATCGTCCATCATTGCGACGGGAGATTTTAGGACTGTAAAGCAGATATTCGTAAGGCAAAGTCATCCTGCGTTGTTTCTTGGCTGTCCTGCATTGTTTCCGTAACTGCCACAGGGGCTTCCTTCTTTTTTCGAGTTTGCTTCTTCTTTGGTTCCGGGCTACCAGCCATTGTTTCTGGATTAGGAGTATCAGTCTGTACCATCTCTGGTTCAGAACGTTTTTTTCGAGTTGATTTAGAGGTAGCAGAAGAATAAACAGGTGCAACAGTAGACTTTACTCCCGGTGATAAATTCACAATCCCACCGGGAACCGAAGTTGAAGTCATCCCCATCTGTAACAAATGCCATAAATGTTCGCGGCGACTTTCCATGTAACAAAGTTTTTGTTCTCCCTCAGTCGCCTCTATCGCCATCCGCTCACACTGAGCCAGCGACAGAGTATGTTCATGCAACCGTTCCAAAGTCAGCGAGTCAGCCCCATCATGCAACGCCGCAGCCACAGCCCGAATCAGCCAATCCTTCAACACACCCACGCAACCAATAGAACGCTCATAGAAATAAACCCAATGCTGCATCAAAGCTGGAATATCAACCTGAAGAGGAACTTGCTTCAGCAGTGCCAGTAAAATTCCTTGAAAATCCTGACGGTCAAGTTCATGCTGAAACAAATAACGAGGAAAATGAATATCCAACCCCCGTCGTGATGCCTGTCCGCTTAAATTGCGAAAATTCAAAAGTTCATAAGTGCCAATGAGAATGTGCAGTACACCAGTCACATTCGTCATTGACTTAATCCAGTCCAACTGGTCTAAAAGTTTACCACCACTAGCTCCACGGGAGCAACGCGAAAATGTTAGATCATCGCTTTTTGGGGCAGGGGGAGCAGGGGGAGCAGGGGGAGCAGGGGGAGCAGGGGGAGCAGGGGGAGCAGGGGGAGTAAAGAGAGAATTTAGTAATCTTCGCTACTATAAATCCTTCAAAATACACTTAATTTCTTTCTCCTCCCCTGCCTCCCCTGCCTCCCCTGCTCCCCCTGCTTGCCCACCTCACAAAATCGCATTGCTCCCTCGCTAAACCAATTCGCAAGTCGCAATGACGCTCGAGGACTCGCTAACGCTGCGCTAACGCAATTCGCAATTGTTTTAACTGCGAATGGCTTTGTTGATGAATATTTGCAATACCGAGCGTTGGAACAACTGACTACTGACGAATTACAGCAGTTGCTAAATGCTGAAGTGGATAACTGTGAGCAGTTGTTAGACCGCCCTGTTGACGAACTGACCTCCCAGGACTGGAAACGGTTACGGGGGTATGAGTCGCACTTGGAGCTAGTGGCGGCGTAATTCACCCAGGCGATCGCCCAACCCATCTTCACAAACAACCAATTTATCTATGCAACCAACAATTACAATCCCACTAGATTGGGACTACCCTCATTTTACTTTTGGCAATTATTTATTTTGTTTTTCTGCTTCTAGCAAGGTTTGCTGACTTCCAGTTGAGATTGCTGGCTGGTTACTACTGGCTTGAATAGCCTTAAAAAGTATACCTACTTGTTCATTCGTCTGCTCCATTTGACTTAGAAGTGGCTCTATATACTGAATTTCTTCTGAGGTCAGTTTTCCAACTTTATGTCCTATATGAGTTGTTATGGGGAGCAACGCGAAAAAGTGAGATCGGGGTTTAGTTCTCAATTACACCCCTATATTCTCAACAAAATCTGGTTTTTTAGTTGCGATCGCATCCTGAAACAAGCTATATACGTCCCAGATTTTAGCACCTCACAAAATCGCGTTGCTCCCGTTGTTATGTAGTTTTGAACATCCTCTCTTAGCTTCTGTTTTCCAAATTTCAGATTACTAAAAGTCTGTATAGCATTCCACTCTCTTGGCAAGCTAACACGTTGAGAACGTCCAGTTTTTGAATCATTAGATGTTGAGGGGATATAGTAGTCCTCTAATTTAGATATAGCAGCCTCTAAACTATCCGCAGTATTCGTATACCAATCTATCAATTTAGATCTAGATGGTACGCTGATTTCTCCTTCATTAATAATTTTTTTTAAAATATCTTTAATTTTATGAAAGCTCACTTCTTGTAAGTCTCTTTGAAGATCATCCACAAATTGCTTTTTATTTTTTTCGCTCCTCTTTTCTATTAACTCTATCATTGTTTTAATAAGTTCTTTAAATCCTAAATTAATAGTAATTAAAGATTCAAACGCATTAACATTCATATTTTTTCTCCGTTGGTTGTAGTACAGAACAGCTACAAATGCATAAAACCTGATTCCAGATTGATATTAGCAATATTCAGTAAATTTACCATAGGAGCTAAAATTAGGGCAATGCATCTAAAGTATAATCCTTTAATAGCAAAGGTTTGGGCGTTTTTCCATTAAACCGATTTTTCATCAATATGCTTATGCAGTAAAGGTTTAAGAAATACTGCGCGTTTACCCTAATTCTGCTTTGATGATTTCATGACCCCAACACCTGCAATACTGCCTAGGGCGTGTTTTCAAACTCGTTGTATCCTAAAAAATAGGCGATCGCAGACAGGGTAGGTTGATGAACCGAGGAGAATTAAGTAGCGAACAGTGGGAGAGGTTAAAACCGTTACTACCACAACAAAAACCCAGAACAGGAAAACCCAATAAAGACCATCGCACAGTCATCAATGGAATTCTATGGATTCTGAGAACAGGAGCACCGTGGCGAGACTTACCAGAGCGTTATGGTCCGTGGGCAAGTGTAGCAACAAGATTTTATCGATGGCAAAAAGCTGGAATTTGGAATCAAATCTTAGAGCACCTACAAGCGATCGCAGACGAACATGGAAAACTTGATTGGCAAGTTCATTATGTCGATGGCACAGTTGTACGCGCCCATCAGCACGCAGCTGGTGGAAAAAAGGGGGTGAAGAAGACGAGAAACTAGGTCGTTCCCGGGGTGGTTTCAGTACAAAAATACACATTCGGTGTGAGGGTAAAGGTAAACCCATAACTTTTATTCTCAGTCCTGGTCAGAGAAACGAGTCAATTTTTCTCGAACAATTGATGGAACAAGGCTCAGTTAAGCGTTCTGGGCGAGGTCGTCCACGTTTGCGCCCTTTACGATTAGTTGGAGACAAAGGTTACACTGGTCGGAGAATACGTAATTACCTTCGCCGCCGTGGTATCCGCCTCACTATTCCACGACTTTCAAATGAACCGCGACGCGGCCCGTTTAACCGTGAAATCTATCGTCAACGCAACGTTGTTGAGCGTGCTATCAATAGACTCAAGCAATTTCGCCGCATTGCTACTCGATATGAAAAACTTGCAGCCAATTATACAGCTATGATTACGATCGCCTCCATTCTATTGTGGTTATAGTTTGAAAACACGCCCTAACCCCCGCTTTCCCCCGCTCCATCTCCTGAACTCCCTCTACTCAACCGCTTGGGGATATACTTCGACGACTTGAGGGTGCGATCGCCCTGGTTCCAGAACTCGTAGTGATAATATGCCTGTAGGTAATCCCTGCCGTTGTAATTGTGCGAAGCGTAAATACTCCTACTGATCTCGAAACTTTTCCTGTACCTGTAGCCCTACAACAGCATCAGCACATTCGCCAGTACCGCTGTTAGCAATCAAAGTTTTATAGAGTATCTCATTGTTTTTACAGTCTTGAATACGATAGTAGTTAGCAGACTTTCCATTGATGGAAGAACATACATCAATTAATAACGGTAGAATTATTCCATAATCAAAATTAGGATCTTTGAAAGAGGAGAAAGTAGCAACCCAAAGTTCAGTTCCATTTCTTAATTGGTCAGGATCAACTTCTTCATATAATAACTTTTTAAGAGGTTCTGAATCAAAAAAAGAACTATTATCTTTGCTACGTATTATTACATTTTGTTTTCCAATTCCTTTCCAAAGTTTAATTACACGCTTAACTCCTTCATGAAATGATTGATGCGAAGCTAAAACTGCACCATTAATCGCACCAATGCTAGTACCAGCAATAATTGAAGGGACTAAATTTATCTCATCCATGTATTTTAGTACACCAGCTTCATAAGCACCTTTAGCACCACCTCCTGCTAAGACTAATCCAAACTTAGGTATGACTCTTTCAAACTTTAAATCAATGGTTGTTGAATCTCGCCTTGAAACTTGAGTAATTCCATCTTTCATCTGATTTTCAGATACTCTTAAAAGAGATAAATGATTTTCGGCTGTTTCATGAACAATGACTGACACAAAATTTCTTAAACTTTTAACATAATACAGAGGATAATTAGTTTGCTTGCGAGATATTTGAATTGCACATTTAATAGGATCAAAGTTTTCAGATGTTTCAGTTAAATTTAAAAGCTCTAGAGTCTTCCAAAGAGATATTAAATAAGGTATATTAAAACTTTTATATGATTGAAATGCCCAGAAAGGCTCTAAAATTTCTACTAATAAAACTTCTTTATTGTGTTCTGATACAATACAGGGTTAGCGCGTCTCAAACCCTATTGACAAGCGGACTTACCTATAAGCAATCAAGTTGGAAACAAAGTGGCACTATCCGGGCTAGGGTAAGATTTAATCCATCTAGGTGCAAGGTTCGAGTAATGCCAGCAGGATTTGAGAACAAGAAAAGCAAAACCAAAGCATCTTTTACACCCAGTGTAAATAGCAAAGACATTACCACTAAGTTTCAGGAATACTTCACACAAATAAAAGATCCCAGAGTGGAAAGGACAAGATATCATTTACTCACAGATATCATCACCATAGCGATTTTGGCAGTAATAGCAGGAGCGTCAGGTTGGGAAGATATTGAGGAGTATGGAATCAGTAAACAAGAGTGGTTGAAAACGTTTTTGCAACTACCATTCGGAATACCCAGCCCCGATACTTTTAGGAGGGTGTTTGAAAGAATTAACCCAAAAGAATTTGAGCAATGTTTTCGGCAGTGGGTTCAATCCTTGGTTGAGAAATTGGGAGTAGAAGTAGTAGCCATAGATGGCAAAACTCATAGAGGCTCTTATGACCGAGAATCAAAACTAAAAGCCTTGCACACAGTGAGTGCCTGGTCGAGTGAACATCGTTTAGTTTTGGGACAAACAAAAGTCAGTTCTAAATCAAATGAAATCACTGCAATTCCAGCACTATTGGACATATTAGACATCTCTGGCTGCATCATTACCATTGATGCGATGGGTACACAGAAATTGATTGCCGAGAAAATTATTGCAGCTAATGCGGATTATATTCTGAGTCTGAAAGATAATCATCCAACACTCCATCAACAAGTAAAAAATTGGTTTGAGGCAGCACAATCCATTGGATTTAAAGATATTGATATCGGTATTAGTCAACGTATTGAAAAAGGACATCACCGCATCGAAAAACGTACAGTTTACACCGTACCTGTGTCGCAGATTCCTGGACTTTATCAACTAGATTTATGGGGAGGACTAAAAACAATAGTCATGGTAGTACGTTCGATTCAGCATTGGAATAAAACAACACACGAAGTACAATTTTACATTACTAGCCTTATTAATGATGCAAACAAGATTGCTAGTGCAATTCGACAGCATTGGGGAATAGAAAATTCTGTTCATTGGACATTGGATGTTACCTTCCACGAGGATGAATGCCGAATTCGTTCTTTACACAGTCCACAAAACTTTGCTTTACTACGTCGTATTGCTCTTAATGCATTAGAGCGAGAATCGTCTTTTCGTCGCAGTATTCGCCAAAAATCACGACGGGCAGCTATGAACGATCACTATATGCTTTCTGTGTTAGCTGCGGCTCTCTCAAACTCAGTACCTCTGCCATAAATCCCCCTGTCAATAGGGTTTGAGACGCGCTAACCCTGGTATTCATTAAAACCATTTAGGAAATTATCAAGCACAATCATTAAATCTTCCTCATTTTTCTTTTCTTGAAGTTTATCTACCAAAGATTGTTCTAGTGCTTCCTGAAAGCTTTTCATTTTTTTTTGAATGTTTGCCGAAAATTCATCAATTAGTTGAGTTAATTCATTAGTGACAAAGTTAAACATTAATTGTTGAATTTCTATAAATTGATTATCAAATTCAATATTCATTTCGTCTATCATGTTTTCCAAAGAAATAGAAAAAATATTAGGACTAATCTTTTTGTCACTAATACGACTACGTATCCAATCAAAACCTCTCTGCAAAAGAATTTTCTTGCGTTCAGAAATTGTTATAATTGTTGAAGAATTATTATATACAATATTTTCTTCTATAAATATTGGTAACTTTAGTCCAACATCAAATTTATCGTTCAGGTAATCAAGAACTTCTGTTAATGATTTTCGGGTTTTATCTATTAAAGATTTTTGTATTTCTTCCTGATTTAAATCAATTATTCTATTACCTTCTAATACAAACTCATTAAGATGTTTGTTAAAAATAGTACAGGCATCAGTAGTTACTGAATCTCTGAAATCTTCAGCTTCTTCCTGATTCTCAAAATAAACTACATTCACTCCTTTTAACACCACTTTATATTTTATAATTGTTAAAAGCGACTCAGGTATATAATCATTAAAATAATTGTCTACAAAGTTTAAAAACGCTTGAATTCTAGGTATAGCGCTTCTCCTCAATCTATTTAGAGAAAAGTCTACTACACCTCTTTTAATGAGAAGATCGATTTCTTGAAAGAATGAGCTAAATTTATTATCATTGTCACGAAATTTAATTAAAAGTTCATCCAAAAAAAAATCTCGCAAAGATTTTTCTGATATTTTTTTTGCTTTTTGGAGTTGTATATTTATTTCTTTTTCTATTCTTTCTTTCATAGTTTCCAGTTCATTATATATATTATCAAGATTAAAATTATTGTTAAGTTCATTCAAGTAATTTTTTAATAACTTAATTGCAAATTCGATTTCCTCTTTATGCTTACGGTTTCCATTTCTTCGTAAGTTTAATGGCTTTTGGTAGTGTATGAGTATTTTTAGAGTATTAGTAAGAGTATCTTCTATACAAATTGGTGCTGCTTTTAACATTAAATCATCAATAGCATTTTCCAAAAAAAGACCAAAACCAGAATTTTCCCATACCTCTAAAGCAAATTTATTCAAAGATTCTTTAGTTATTAAGTTGTTTTGCGCCATCTTCCAGCCATCACCACAAGATTCCTTCAGAAATGGAATTAATGATTCAAATTCAGAGATGTCTTTATTAGGGTATTCCTGCATCTCTAACAGTAGTTGAGTTGTTCTCAATGCTTTGATAGCTGATATTTCAAATAGTTGATTTGGATTATTTTCTTCGGACAGTCTATATTTAGAGTAAACAAATTTTTTGATATTTATTTTGTCTCTTTGATTTTCTTCTTCTGTGTTAGTTTTGCGATGATCAATTTTATTAACATTGCAATAAGATTTAGACAAAAACTAGCCAGAAAAAACTCAAATTTATACACACAGAGACTTTAGTATCGTTAAGCCTAGTTTATTGACGTATCTGGGTTTCAAACATTTTTGAGCCTTTGGTGTATTTTATTTGCCCTGTATAGGTTTGAGGCTTATTTCTGCCTTAAAAATGTCTAAGTCCCGTTATTACTGAGCAAGTAAGATTCTGTCATGAACTTACTGCAACTATTTTTATCTCAGTCGTATGCTCGGCAAACTGTAATTCACAACAATTTCTTACCTATCTAACTCTTCAACCGATTGCACTTCACTAGTTAACCATTACTTAATCATCTCCACTACAACTTGACTCATCTTCAGCCCACGCAAAGCACAGGCTGCATGAAAACGTTTCTTCAAGTCGTCTGTAATACTTAATATACATAGCGGTTATTCTAAATTGTGTCTACACAAAGCTACAAATGCACAGAACCTGATTCCAGATTGATATTAGCAATATTCAGTATATTTACGATAGTAGCTAAAATCAGGGCAAACGCATTTAAAGTATAAGAATTCTTTAATAGCAAGGATTTTGGCGTTTTTCCCTTTAGCCAAATTTTTCATCAATATCCTTATGCCGTAAGGTTTTCAGAAATGCTGTGCGTTTGTCCTGGAGCTAAAATTAAGAAATCTAAACTTTTTAACTAAATATTTTTGATCTGATAACTCAGTCAGGTTTAGAAAATTAGCTTAACCTCTCCCTAGCTTAATGTATTCCTGGATGGGCAACAAAAATCATGATTTCAACACCCCCAACACCTGCAATATCCCCCAACTACCGCCTTCCCCCGCTCCATCTGTTGAACTCGCTTCAGCACCCGCTTGGGAATATACTTCGACGACTTCACGCCTACGGTCGCACTCGCTCTAAAACTCGTAATAATAGTAAGCATGCGGGTAATCCTTGCGGTTATTGTTATGATGCGCCAGGAGCAGCAAGTCCACTCATACTTGCCATTCTTAAAACCCCTCGCTATACCTGTATCTCCATAACACCATTAACACATTAGCCAACACTGCAATCTGCCGCGCTAATATTTGCTTCGCTTCTGTAACCGAACCATGCGTTAGTTCGTGGATAGCCTGATGTAACCCAGAGTGGGCATTAGCCGCAAGAGTGATCGTAAATTCTGCTGTCTACAACACCATCAACACATTAGCCAGTACCGCAATCTGTCGAGCTAGTATCTGTTTCGCCTCGTTAACTGACGCATGCCGTAGCTCATGAATAGCTTGATACAACCCAGTGTGGGCATTAGCTGCACCGTTAATCGCTGTTTGTAATACCTGTGGGTCTGTCATCTTCTAGTCGAATGTAGAAACCTTGTTTAGGTGGCTATATTCAATCTAAAGCTCTAGATTATCTTGTGCCGAGTGCCAAAATCTAGCAATGCTGATCCGCTTTTTCTCTTCTTCAACCCTGTAAACAACACGATAGGGTTTAAGAATAAGCTGACGAATATTAGGATCGTCAAATTCAGGTACTTTCTGACCTTTCAATGGAAACTGACTCAACTCCTTAGTCTTTTCTAGGAGTCGTTGACCCAACTTTCTTGCAGCTTCAGGGTTACTTGAAGCAATATACCTGACAATTGCCTCTAAATCACCCACAGCTTTAGGAGAGAGGATTACTTGGTAGTCGTCCATGCTTCAATCATCTGTTCAACAGATTCAATTGACACTCCAAGTCCTTGGTTAATCTCTTCTAAACCCTCTTTTACTGCCGCAATAAACTCAATTTCTCGAAGGATCTCCCGTAGAGACACATTTGGCGGTAATCGCTTCACAAGTTCAAGAACGGTTTCCCTATCGCTCATGGTAGTTTTCGCTTCTATGCAGATGACTACTGTAATCTTAACCCCACTCCACACCCTCATCCACTAATTTTTGTTTGGTCGAGAACTATGGCTGTAAATCGGGCATATCTGCAATTAAAAGGAATCTTTATTAAAGCTGTTACTCATTTACCCTAATCCAATTTTCTCAACAGATGCGATCGCTTCCTTAGTTGCTGCTTGCATGACCTAATGACAGCCAGCGTTAACGTAGTCTTGCACAAGCATTAACCACACGTTGATTACTGTTTCTAAAACTTGTGTCATTTTTTAGAAGCCCTTGAGAGTACAAACTTTCAAAGGGGTTCTAAAAGTCAGCACAAATTTAGAGCGATCGCTTTGACGATTTAGGCTCTACGCTAATACTGCTTAGGTTTTACATACTTCATAGAAGAAGTATACCACTATTTCCACGCCTTGTGTAAATATAGGAGTATCAGTGAGAGAAATCGTAATGCAAGGAATACCTTTAGATTTAGTATCCCGGATTGACTGGGATCAGGAATATGGTGAATTTTTATTTCAGCAAAGGGAGGAGAAGAAACTTTCTAGAGAAGAGGTAGCACAAGCAATTACAGGACTTGGAGAACCTTGCTCTCAGCAGTTAATTCATAAAATAGAAAAATGGAAGGGCAAAGGCGATCGCTCTGTTTCTTTGTCTCTTATTTTGAAATATTGTCAAATTTTAGGGATCGAGCTTAGGGAATTTTATCCTGTTGTAGCACAAACCCTCAGCTACCCTTTATTGCAAAAAATCTCGTCCGTAATCGTTGACTAATTTCCATAAAATATGTAAAATAATAGTAGATAAAACAAAGGACAACCGCCTTAGCCTGGAAAACTTGTGCGATCGCCCTTTGACCCTTTTACAGGATCTATATTATGACGTATCCCATCTACTCACAGCAAGCCCTCTCCCGTTACACCCTCCCGCGCCTCAAAAGAATTGCCGCAGACCTCGGCGCAAACCCAACAGAAGACAAGAGAGCGGCTGAAACTTGGGTAAACGCAATTATCACCCACCAATCCACACAGCTTCAGAAGGTCACTGATGAACAAGCCCAAGCGATCGCCCCCAAACCCCTCACAATAGTCGAAATCTCGTTTGACCATCACGAGTATTACGCTGGTAGTCAACTCATAGCCAGCATCACCCATGATGACAGCCACTTAACGCAACGCTGGGTAGTCATGGTCAACGACAAAGAAGTATTTCGTGCCAACACTCTAATGCGTTGCGATCGCTTCATCTGCACTCACTACAAAGACGGCTCATTACCTGTGCAGGAGAAAGAAACAACACCCCCCACGACCGAAAATCGAATCATGGCGCATATCTTCAACGAGTGCCAGAATTACGGCTTTGAAATTCTCAATGATGGGATTTACACCCGCAATACTCAAGACGGCAAACTACGCAAATTGGGCGAAGTCGGATGCACAGATGGTAACTGGTGGGTAAAGGAAGGTTGTTCAGACCAACAGCAGTATTCTAACTCGGTCTATGATGCAGTGCGATCGCTGTCGATGGTGGATGTGTCTTGTGATAGTAAATCCATTTTTGATGAATATTTTTTAGAGCAACCCTTAGAACAGCTAACTGGCGATAAATTGCAACGGCTGCTGGAGAGAACGGAGTTAGTAATAGCGTAATTAAGAAGTCAGAATCCAGGAGTCAGGAGTCAGTAAAAAACAAAGAGCAGGGTGCAGAAGTTAATAAAATCTGCCTTCCTTTCTCCTCTTTTTCCTACCTCTTCCCGAAATTCTGACTTCTGAATTCTGACTCCTGAATTCTTCTCTCATTTTCCCTTCATTCACCAATCCCCCATTAAATCAATGCAACCCACAATATCAATCCCCCAACACTGGGGCTACCCTCGCTTTGCCTTTGACCAGCGTACAGAACAAGGCACGATTCTCGGACTTTACTACTACCCATCTGGTACAGAATTGACTGAACAATTTGATGAAGGATGGCGTTATGTATTGATGCCTAACAAGAATTCTGACGAGATATCGTACTTGCAAGAGAATCAAATTCAGCCGCTATCTCCACAGGAATTGTTCACGCAGATACGCGCAGAGATTGAGTTTTATCAACAGCAAATAAATAACCTCAATCGACACTTAGATGCAATGGCTGGAGGTACAAACAATGGCTAAGACGATTGACAACTATGTGGAACGTACTTCTGCTAGATTACTGCACTCTTTAAGTCGCTCTGGTGGTTCTATCCCTTTGCACCGCATTCAATTCTCAGAAACCATCATCCAATATTTGCTTGATAAAAAACGGGTACAAGTGCAAAACACTGGATGCGGCTTTTTGTTGGAGATTGCTGAGGATTTTTAACTGACGAAACAATCAGGAGCAGATATGAAACTTTACGCTAAAACCATTCCACAAACCTTACCCAATTGGGCAACTGTTGTTACACAGAGTGCAGATTTAATTGAAATTGAAATCAACGATGACCATCCAAACTTTCAATCTTTGCTTGAAGAATTAGAGACGGAAATTGAACCAGGAACAATAGGTGTCAAGGCAGAAGATTTATGTTCCAGACTTGGTATCGAGATGTCTAATCCATCTCTTCACCGCTTAGTTGAACAATCCCAAACCCTAATATCCCTTATTGCTTGGCACCCAGACTACAAACAACTGCTGGACGAGGGATATAGCCCTGATTTAAACATTGCTGATGCTCAGACTGCGCTCACCTATCTGCAATGGGAATTAGAGCGTAATCGAGAACCTTATGCCTAATACAAAAGCGTTCATCCAAAGGAATGCCATTACTTCAGATGAACGCACGGAAGTTTTTCTCCCGCTACAGAATTCCCATTATTGCACACGAAACACTAATCAATGAAACATTAATCAAGGTGAACATGGTTACTGAAATTAAACTAGGTTTATGCAATCCTCCCGAACCCATCTATTTATATGTCAACCAGGGCGAGGTAGATGGAGAATCATTCGTTTGGTACAAGTTCAATATCAGCCAGGAGAAGAAAATTCCAGTCCCCCAAAGGGCGTTAACTGGGTACTTGTCAGAACTGCGATTGACCACTAAAGAATTCAAAGGCAGGGACAATCTCAAACTGGATATTGTTGTCAGTGCTGATGAACTTTACGTCATAAGAACTGGTGTTGAAACCAATTTTGCCAAAAGCTTTCTTTTAGCGGCTTCATTAGTCCAAGACTTTTCCAAACCACTGATTATCGTTGCGAATGCTGGGGACGAGAATACAGTTTTCTGTAATCTTTATGATGCTGCAACCAAAACCAAAATTTACAGGGAATGGAGTAGAGATTTGGATTGGGCAACAATCATTCGTGACATCCAATCTTTATTGGGTGGTGCTTCATCAACTATTTCAGCCACGCCAAAACTTAGTGTAGTACCTCAATCAGTACACCCACAGGATTTGCGAGTGAAAAATATTCGCACTTTGCTTGATTATCCCCTTGATTTGGTCAGAGAGTGGTTGCAATTCCAAGACACTAATAGTCCCAGCCAATTGCATATTAGCAAGATTGATGAATTGGTGAAGACTATGTGTTTGGCTTGGGCAGCAGGCAAGTGTGACCATCCCAATCATGCTGAATCTTTGTATCAAAATCTTGTTGTTGATGCTGTTGTTAGCGGTACTGATGAATTAACGGCAATCAAAACGTGGATGCAACAGTTGCAAGCAGTAAAGACTGGGGCAAGTTAAACCAAAAGTCAGGATTCAGAATAATTCTGACTTCTGAATCCTCAATTAATCAGATAAGAATTAACCATGAGAATCATCGTTACAGTTGTTGAAAAAATCACCAGCGAAGCGCACATCGATATCCCTGATGGGCTGAATCAATCTGCAATTAAACAGCACATAGTAGACCGCTACAACAGTGGGGAAATGGTCACAAATATGAACATATTTCAAGTTGACTTTGAATCTATCAGCGCTCGGATTGTACCAGAAAAACTTTCTTCTAAATCTGTATAAACATTGGAGGTAACAAATGAATCCTAAATGGACTGATGAAGAACTAGCAATCGTTGAAGAAATGGCTTGTCTCAACACTGTTAAGCAAATAGCTTATCGCCTCAAAAAAAGAGGATACACCCGCTCAACATCAGCTATTCAAAAGAAACTGCGCTTTTTAGGATACTCCGCACGTCCAATCCTTGATAACTACAACTGCTGTGAAATAGCCAGAGTTTTACAACTTAATTCAGCGACTGTTTGGACTTGGGTAAAAAAAGGATGGATTCGTACAACCAAACACTCTGGAAGATATCACCAAATTAAGAGCAAAGACTTAAAACGATTTCTTGAAAACCCACCTCAACGTATTAAGAACCGGATTGCTGCCATTGATAAAGATGCTATCGAATACTTGGTAGGGAGGTTGGAATGACAGAACAATTCACCACCCTTAAAACTCAAAAAGTCCTTGACCTTTGTTCTGGCATTGGTGGTTTTACCCTTGGTCATCTGATTAGCGGCGGTTTTGAGACTGTAGCTTTTTGCGAGATTAATCAGTATTGCCAACAAGTTCTAAATCTGCGCTTCCCACAAATTCCAATTATCCCAGATATTCATGACATCACAGTTGAGTCTCTTTACCAAGTGGGAGTTAGAGAAATTGACGGCATCATCGCCGGATTACCCTGCCCTCCCAATACTGCTCGGATAAGCAGGGGAGGCAGGGGAAGCAGGGGAGGCAGGGGAGGCAAAAACTCAACGCCAGCCTCCATTTCTCCCCCTGCTCCCCCTGCTTGCCTCAACCAAGAAATTCCTTAACCGAGCAGTATTGCCTGCCCTCCTTTCAGCCTTGCGGGGAAACGTGAAGCCTCGAAAGACAAGCGCAACCTGTTCGGGGAATTCTTTAGAATCATTTGCGAGATTCGACCAGACTGGGCGATTGTGGAAAACGTTCCCGGACTGCTTACTGCTGAGGGAAGTGAATTTTTCCGTGCCGTACTTTGGGAGTTTGCCTCGCTGGGGTTCGATGTCGAGTGGGGAATTGTTTCGGCAGCAGAGGTGGGGGCCGTCCATAAACGAGAAAGAGTTTGGATTATTGCCCACTCCCAAAGCTCAAGACGGCGAACATCCTGGAATCAGCGCATACAAGAGAGGACAAACGCTGCATCTGTCGGCGGCGGTGATGATGACTTCCAGAAACACAGATTTACCAACTCAGTTTACCCTGAGCGCAGTCGAAGGGTTGAATACGGAGCGCTCCCTGAACCCGCATCTAATAGAGGCGATGATCGGCGTACCACAGGGCTGGACGGATGTCTCCTTACCCACGCCGGACTTGATTATTGGCTCACCTCTGCGACAATCCCCAGCTTCCATCGGCTTAATCGTACTGAAATTGCAGCGCTTCCGGCAGATAGCCAAAAAGAATATTGCCAACTCTATGCAGAATACCAAAGCCTCAGAAAACAACACACAGAGCAAATCAAAGCTTTAGGAAATGCGATTGTGCCTCAATGCGCTGCACTAATTTTTGACCGACTTAAAAGAATTTTATCTCAACAAAGGAAAAACGCATGATTGACAACGTTAATGCGCTTCAAACAATCTGGTATCTCTCGCCACCTTGGAGACAAACAATTCCACCTGTTGAGGTCAATTTACTAGAGAGAGTATACCTCAGAACTACGAGAACATTCGGTTACTGCTGTGGAATTCAATGGAAACACGAATGCTGGATTTATTCAATTGATTGTCGTAATGAAATTGTTCACGTTACACAGCATCAAATCATTGGGACTGGAGATTTAGTTCCCCTGCCCGTGCCAAAACCGGCTTTTGTTTTGGGGCAAAGAGTGATGCTTTGTTCTCACGACAAGGGAACAAAACAACGGCTGATTTTGGGAATTGCACTGGTGCATAATTCTTGGTTTTACCTTGTTGAATTGATGTCGCCAACGTTAATTAAGACACCAACTATATCGAATCGTTTCTCATTAGTTGGTGAAAAAAGTTTGATGCGGGTAAATGCTTGAGTTTCTTAGATTGCAATTCCTCTTTTTTCACTGTTTGAATAATAACCAGGGAGTTAATTATGTTGATACACAAATGGCGTGACTCAGAAATTAACCAAATGCCCCAATCTGGGGAAATAGGCAAATACAGCATACCCAAAGGCTACGTGAATGCAACTCAAATGTGCCATGCAAATAACAAGTCTTGGGGGCATTACAAAGAAAGGAAGTCCACAAAAGCTTACTGGACGGCACTTTCAAACGACATCGGGATTCCGATATCGTCTCTTGTCATCGAAGTTGATGGTTATGGCAGTTCTCAAGGGACTTGGATTTATCCAGAAATCGCAATTGATTTAGCTCAGTGGGTTTCTGTTGAATTCCGCATCTGGGCTAACAGAACTTTGATGAAAGTGATGCTCTCAACCCAAGTAGAGCAAGTATTACAGCAAGAATCACCACATAGATTAGCCCCATCCCACGAAGCCGCACAGTTAGCAATGATGTTGGGGGAATTTGCCGGATTAGAAAAATCTCTCACCGCCCAGTTAGCAGTCAATGCTGCCACTAAAGTTAACCCCGCACTTAAGCCAGCAGCAGATGAGCTTAAGACTGCGATCGCTTCCACTAATACCGCAGAGGACGCATTTCTCAACCCAACACAAATTGGTGAGGTAGTAGGAATGTCTGCACGGGCTGTTAACCACTGCTTACTAAATTCTGGACTGCAATACAGAACTGACGACAAGAAAATTCCCTATCGTCCTACTGAATCTGGTAAGCAATGGGGTCGCATGGTTCCCGCAGTCGCCAAATCCTCAAATCAAACTGTTTTTCAACTGCGGTGGTTGCCCGAAATAGTAAAAGTCATCTCTCAATAATTCCCTACCTAACTCAACAACAATTATGAACACTCTACGAAAAACCTTGGCAGAAAAATACGGTCTAGTTGCTGATATTATGCACGACGATTATTTTTTTGTTCAGCTACCAGAAAACGAAGATCATTCACTTAAGTTTTTAGAGAGCAATTTACCAGAGTGTATTCGGGTTGAACTTGCAGAATGTTTTGCTGGTAGTGTGATTGCGGCTTGGGAAGTCCCCTTATTTTTACTCCCTCAAGTGTTACAGCAAGCCCATGATTTTGTTATTGAGTATTGGGAGCAAGTGTCTCAAGAAATGTGAAGTATTCTCCAGCAACTAAAACTAACAGCAATTGCTTCAGCACACGTTTTTTAATTGCAGAAAACTACCATGCAACAACTCAATTTATTTGCTGAATTAGCCCCAGTTTTACCAGTCACTTATTATCCCGATTTCTTAAGTTTTGAACAGGCCAATGAACTCTACCAACACTGTCTACAACTGCAATGGCAGCAGAATCAAATCAGGATCGCGGGTAAAACAATGCCCGTCCCCCGCCTGGAATGCCTGTACGGTGACAAAAACTGTGACTATCTTTACTCAAACAGCGTATTTTTGAAACCCCTGATTTGGACAGACAATCTGGCTAACTTGCGCGATCGCATCACTGCACTTACTGGTTATAAATTCCGTATCGTCATCGGCAATCAGTATCGCAGTGGACAAGATTCTATCGGATGGCACGCTGATACTGATTCTTCGATGGGATATCAGCCAGCGATCGCTTCCCTTAGCCTGGGGTCATGTCGCAAGTTTCAAATCAAACCGAGGAATGGCAAACCTACTGATTTCTGGTTGGAACACGGCAGCTTGCTTGTGATGCACCCAGGCTGTCAATCGACACATCTGCATCAGCTTCCCAAGACCAACAAAGTGGTTAGTACCCGTATCAATCTCACATTTCGACCGCACACAGGAGGGGGTAGATAACGCTGTGGCTGGCTGTTGAGGATTTCATAGCCAGCATAAGCTCTCACACAAATTTGAACCGGCGGCATGGGTGCAATGCCGCACCCTGCACCATGCGTCAAAAAACAGAGGGAATATGCGTATAATCGAATTTGATTCTCAAGCTCTACACTTACAAGAATGGCTCAACAGTTGCGTTGACGAAGAAATCATTGCCTTAAATGTACGCTCACTCTCCAGCACAACACCCTACGAATACTTGCTCTACAGCCCCAAAATCTCCCGCCGCAATGATGGGCGCTTACGAGACAGAGACTTGAAGAAATACCAGCACATTGAGCTAGGCGGCTGGTGGTGCAGTGGCGTTGACCCTCTCAACGACTATGTACTGATGATGTGGGGCTGTTTCAAACCAGACCACCCCCGAAGAGATCGCCAGAAAATTCACAAATTCATCAAGTACGAACACCCATTTAGAGAAGAGACACGCGCCTTCTTCCTCCTAGTACCGAATCGCATTTGGGTAAAAGTCTCCAACCGTAGTGGCATCCCCATCACTGAAGAGGACTTACAGCATCCTGGGGGTTTCTGGCACTGGGTTTGGCGGCATAATGTGCCAGTCACAATTGTCGAAGGTGTCAAGAAAGCGGGGGCATTACTGACTGCTGGTTATGCTGCGATCGCAATTCCGGGAGTAAACGCTGGATACCGCACACCCCAAGATGAGTACGGTACTGCCATCGGTAAACCCTCTCTGATTCCTGACTTGAAACATTTTGCAACACAAGGAAGACAGGTTAACATCTGCTTTGACCAGGATAATAAGCCCGAAACTGTACAGCGAGTCAGAACTGTTATCAGTCGCATGGGACGGCTGCTGGTAAATGAGGGCTGTTCGCTACGAGTGATTGATTTACCGCTAGGACAAGAAAAAGGGGTTGATGATTTTATCGTTGCCAAAGGACAGCCAGCATTTGACGCACTCTACAATACGGCTGTTGCATTGGAGTTGTGGGAAATCAAGCTGTTTACCCTGCTGACTTACCCGCCAGCGATCGCACTCAACCAAAGATTCTTGGGCCAGCTTCTCGTCCCCGAAGGTGAAAAGCTGATTATCCTCAAAGCTCCCAAAGGCACTGGTAAAACCGAATGGCTGGCAACTGAGGTAGCGAAAGCACACGACCAAGAGAGACGAGTATTAATAATCACCCATCGCATTCAACTGGGTGAGGCATTGTGTAATCGGTTTGGTGTTAACTATGTTACTGAAGTCCGCACGAATGAAACAGGCACATTGTTAGGATACGGGGTGTGCGTTGATTCGCTGCATCAGGAGAGTCAGGCGCGATTCAACCCCAATGACTGGGCGAATGATGTCATAATTATCGACGAGTGTGACCAAGTGTTCTGGCATTTGCTCAACTCTGGTACGGAGGTTGCTAAACGTCGGGTATCGGTTCTAAAAAACTTGAAACAACTGGTACAAAATGTTCTCGGTAGCGAACACGGCAAGATTTACCTATCTTCTGCCGATGTGTCAGATACTGATGTGAAGTATGTTTTATCACTCGCTGGTGAATATCGGGTTAATCCATTCGTAATCGTCAACAATTATCGGCACGTAGCCGGTAACTGTTACAACTATTCTGGCAGTAACCCGAAAAATCTCATCGCTGCACTAGACAAAGCGATAGCCAAAGGGGGGCATCATTTATTATGCTGTTCTGCTCAAAAGGCTAAGTCCAAATGGGGAACCCAAGCATTGGAGGAACGTTTTCGCCGCAAATTCCCTCATTTACGAATCCTGAGAATTGACAGCGAATCTGTTGCAGATCCCTCTCATGCTGCTATGGGGTGTATTTCTCACCTGAACGAAATTCTGACCGAGTATGATTTAGTTATCGCCTCACCCAGTCTTGAAACTGGGGTATCCATCGACATTGAAGGACACTTTGATGCTGTTTGGGGGATTTTTCAGGGAGTGCAGCCGGTTAATTCCGTGCGTCAGATGTTGGCAAGGGTTAGGGAAACTGTTGACCGTCATATCTGGGTCAGAGAGTGGGGGATGGGTGTTGTGGGCAATGGTTCCACTACCATTGGAGGATTGCTGAGAAGTCAACACGTCGCAACACAGGCTAACATTGCGCTGTTGTCGGCGGCGGATAATGCGGATTTGAGCTATATTGATCAGAATTTTCAGCCCGAATCCCTACAGACTTGGGGTAAGCGTGGTTCTGTAATCAACGTAGAAATGCGGCGTTATCGAGAGTCTGTGCTTGCGGGTTTGGTCGAGGATGGTTACACCGTTATCGATGCCTCGGATGCTGATGATGACGAGAGTGGGGCAGTAATCGAGTCGGTTAAAGCCGCGTCTGAGGAATTGTATACTGCTGAGTGTAAAGCGATCGCGGATTCTCCAACCATCTCTGATGCCGAACTTAAGAAGCTCCTTGACACAAGGGCGAAAACGAAAACTGAACGACATCAGCAGCGCAAGGCTGAATTGTCTCGTCGCTACGAAATTGACGTAACCCCTGATTTGGTCGAGAAAGATGACGACGGCTGGTATCCTCAACTGCGGATGCACTATTATTTGACGCTGGGTCGGGAATTTCTGACCAACCGTGATGCGAAACGAGCTAAGGCACAAGCCGAAGCCGGGAATAATGCTATCTGGAAGCCGGATTTTAACAAGGGGCAGCTATTGACTGCTGTCCTATTATTGGAGAGACTGAACTTGTTGCAGTTTCTTACACCTGGGGAACACTTACGCTCTTCTGACGAGGCGATGCAGGAGTTGAAGAAGGCGGCGATGAAGAATCGGTATCTCATCAAAACTTGTTTAAACGTCACCATTTCGGAAAAATTTACTCCCATAACGATCGCTCAGAAATTACTTGCCAAGATTGATTTGAAGTTGAATTACGTTGGTCGGTTGGGTAAGCGTGAAAATCGGGAGTGCGTTTATCGGTTTGTTGCACCTGATGATCAGCGTGATTCGATTTTTGGACAGTGGTTAAATCGAGATGAATTATTTCAAAATGAGTTGGTGTCAGTCAGCAATAATATAAGTACAATTACACCAGTCATTGACACCCAATCCCAGGATATTCCTCAAACACTCACGCCAGTGGAAAGTCCTGTTACCCAAGGATGGAAGGGGCTGAAGCTGAAAATACGCCAAGGACTCGACAGCGCTGGTCGGTTCTACAGTGAGTTAGTCTACAAGGTTGGCTTTTCTCTTGGTGTTGCTGATGGTGAGCCTTACTGGAATGGCTATCTGGGGCAGTGGCAGGTTTGGGTTAACTTTGCCACTGGGTGTACGTCTGTGGTGTGCGATTGGTTGGAGGCAGTGTAGTACCGCAAGGGGCAAGTCACGCATTCACTAGCGGCCATCGCTACTTTTTTTTCTCGGTCGATTAAGTTAAACGACACGGAATAGCCGGTCGCAGATATCGCTATGACCAAATTTTCCCTACCTTAGTTAACAAAAGGATTTTCAATTTTTAGTCCAGCAATTCCTTGAAAGTCATTAGAATTTCTTGTTACTAAAACTGCGTCTTTATGTAGTGCAGTAGCAGCAATAATTGCATCAGGAAGCTTAATCTTATACTGTCGTCTCAATTGGATTGTCTGCTCTTCAATCTCTCTTAACAAGGGAACTGAGTAAAACTGGGATAGTAAATCTTTGATCGCTTGCTCTTCTTGTTTCTCTAAACCTACAAAACTTAGTAATTCCATGCGGATAATCGGTGAGATCAGAACCTCGTGCAAATTCAGAAATTTTTCTGTAAACAATGAATTAACTGTTGGTTCATCAGCAAGATAGTAAATAAAAATATTTGTATCATAAACGTATCTCATCCATCCCACTCCTGACGTAGAGCATCTAAATGAGCCAGCATAGCTTCTTTTTTCTGCTTCAAAATCCCTTTGGCAAGAGCCACTTTTTTATAGTCTTTTTCCCAATCTAACAGCAGTGATTCTGGTATATCTACTGTAATTGAATCTTCATCTTGATATACAAGGTAATGTTTTGGTATTTTGATTATTGGCACAGTTTTATTCTCCTGAAAAGAAGATTTGTTGGTTTGATTATAACGGATTTGTTTTAACTGCTGTCCGCGGATTTAAGTTGCATAGGTTCAATAAAAAAGTAAGTTTTGTGTTGGGGTTAAATCCCCATTACAAAACTTAACCCTTCGGCAACTCTTAGAGACGCTCTGCGCGTTCGCTCAGGGTAAATTACGTAGCTTGCTTCTCGCCGGAGGCGAGTATTACGAATTTTTTAATTCTTATTAAACTTAGATGCTAGCTGTCAGATTGGAGTAGAATATGATGCTCAGTTAGCGATTGAGCGCTTTGAGTCTGGTGTAGAATCGGTTAAAGAATTACTCAGTACACTAACGAGTGATGAGTCTTGTGGGGTGATGCTGAAGTTTGATGAGGTCAGCCCGGACAAGTTTGCCCAACTGGTGGTAGCAGCGCCCGATTGGGTAGAATGCAATACTGCTCGGTTAAGGAAAGAAAGTAGGCTGAAACCCTTGAAATATCGTTGTCTATAATGACCAAAAGAGGCTTAACCGAGCAGTATTGGGGTAGAATGGATGAGTTGATTTCCCCAGGCTATAGACATTTGTGACGGATAGGTTCGCTAGCATTACAGAATTGAAGAGGTTTTAATATAGCATAGAAAGCGTGTATAAATGTTTGCAAAACAAAGACTAGAATTTAACTGGTGCGCTCCAGTATCTGGTGATGGATTCTATTTAGGTTTGCCCATTTGGGAACGTCCTCCCAACCTTGAGTATACTGTTGAGATTTTTAAAACAGCAGAACGATTTGGGTTTCGACAGCTTCTCATTGGTATGGGTTTCACACATCACGTTATGGAGGCTTGGACTTTAGCAACAGCAGTTTTAGCGCTTACTGTTAATGCTGGAGCAATGGTAGCTGTCCGTCCAGGTTTCTATTCAGCCCCAGTATTAGCAAAGATGGCTGTTACCTTAGATAACATCTGTAAGGGTCGCCTTTCGCTTAATATTGTCACGGGTGGACGACCGATGGAACAAGCAATGTATGGTGATTATTTAGACCACGATAGTCGCTATCGTCGCACCCGTGAATTTATGCAAATTTGTCGTCAGTTATGGTCAACTACGGCTCCCTTTGATTATGAAGGAGAATTTTATAAACTCCGTCAAACTCGTTTAGAAACTTTGCCTGTGCAACCATCTGGGCCGCTGTTCTATTTCGGTGGTGCGAGTGAAATGGCTCAACGAGTGAGTGCAGAGTTTGCAGATGTTTATCTGATGTGGGGGGAAACACTAAATCAAATTACTGAGCGGATGAATCGGATGCAGCAATTACAGGCTGACATCGGACGGAAAAAAAAGATGCGTTATGGATTAAGAATTAATATTATCGCTCGACCAACCCAAGCTCAAGCAAGGGAAACAGCAAAAGAAATGCTGGCAAAAGTTTCTCCAGAAGTATTAGCTAAAGCACGAGCCACAGAATTTCCTAATACTAGGCGAGAAAGTGTCGGTCAAAGTCGGCAGTGTGAATTACGTGGAAACGCTGATAAAGATTGGTATGTTGAGCCACTGCTTTGGGCTGGGATTTCGGTAGTGCGGAGTGGTGCGGGAATGACGATTGTTGGTAGTTACCAACAGGTGGCGGAGTATCTTTTACAGTATATAAACTTGGGAATTACAGTTTTTATTTTGTCTGGCTATCCCCATTTAGAAGAGTGCGAAAATGTCGGGCGAAATGTTTTACCGTTAGTTAGAGAGGGCTACCTTTAGAGAAAGCAGTAGCAATTTCAAAAGCTAATGCGACTCTCAAAATCAAAGCTTCGTCATAAGAATTACTAACAATTTGTAATCCTATAGGCAAACCCTGACTACTCCAGCCACAAGGCAGCGATATTGCAGGTAAACCCATAAAACTAAAAGGTAGCATAAATCGCTGATTTAATTGATAGATTTTACGGTCACTATTAATCGGAGGTGCAACCATTGGTGTTGTTGGTGTTAACACAACATCTACTTGCTCAAACAGTTTTTGCCCTAGAGGAAGCCATCTTTCACATTTTTGCTTTGCGTTTTTATAATGATGGCGAGAAATTTTTACTCCTTTTGATAAATCACTTTGCACTTTGTCTCCAAATACATTGGGGTTAACAGCATATTCTACTTGCAAAGCTTGGCTAAATTCATAAAGAGCAATGGTGGAGTAAGTCACCTGATCAAATTCTTCTAAAAATCTTGAATCTAAGGTGACAATTTCCGCTCCCAGTTCTCTCAAAATAGATATGGTGTTGTAAATAGCCTTGGCAATTTCTCCCTCAATGCCACAAAATGTATAGTTACTAATTACGCCCAACTTTAAACCGTTGATATTAGTTGGTAGAGGATAAAGTTGTTTTAAATTTGTGGAAATAGGGAAGAGTACAGCATCAAGCACAATGGCAACATCTTCTACACAATTTGCCATCAAACCGACTGTATCAAAACTGGGAACGCGAGGAAAAACACCCTGATTGCTAAGTAGTCCAAAAGTTGGGCGTAGTCCCACCACTCCCGACCAACTAGCCGGAACTCGAATTGAACCTCCTGTATCTGTGCCAATTCCAGCTAGACAAAGATCAGATGCAATAGCTGTTGCACTTCCACTAGAAGAACCTCCTGATGAGTGCTTATGGTTCCAAACGTTGCAGGTGTTACCGTAAAAAAGATTGTTACCTGAAAGTTCAGCAGCAAATTCGTTTAAATTTGTCTTACCTAAAATTACCACACCTGCTGCTTTTAACTTTTGGACGATCGCACTATCAGATAATGGTATGCGATCGCAAAAAAGTTGTGACCCAACGGTGGTTTTTATTCCTGCTGTATCAATATTGTCTTTAATAACAACTGGAATTCCGTGTAATAACCCTCGTTCTTGACCGTTACTTCGCTCAAAATCTAGTTGAGCAGCAGCTTCTAGAGCTTCTTGTTCTAAAATAGTAATAAAAGCATTGAGTAGAGGATTTAAGTTGTGAATCCGTGCAAGGTAATATTTGACTAACGCTGTTGAAGTTAACAAGCCACTTTGCATTTGCTGACTTGCTTGTACGATAGTTTTCGGGATAAAATCTGCTTGCATCGATGATTCATACTGTAGTCAAAATTAATTATTATGCGTTAAAAATTCCCCATGCTATTTGATGCCTTTAAAAGCCGTAAATCTTCTCAAAACTTATTGATCAATCCTAACCCGACTTGGCGCGTAGCTTGGGGAGAAGTTAATGCAAGTTATGAAGACATAGCTTGGCGAGATGAAAAATTTTTGGTGATTTTACCACGCACCGTTTCTGGATTTCTGGCAGAGAAATTAGCAATCAGTTCTGAAAAACAATTTGTTGTTGTTGGTGATATTTGGTTAACTAACCAAGTGCAGTTGCTAGAACAGTTGGGAATTGAACCAGATAGCTTTGGAGGAAATTATCTGCAACTAGTTGCTAATCTTTGGGAACAATGGGGTAATGAAAGTCTTAAGCAACTTGTGGGAATGTTTGCACTAGTGGTTTGGGATCGGGAAAAACAGGTGTTGCAGTTGATTCGCGATCGCATCGGTAGCCGCACTCTCTACTACACTAATACTGGTGCGGTTCGTTGGATTGCGCCTCAATTAAGAACTTTATCACCTTATCGTTCTTCTGATTTGGATTTGGTGGCATTGCGAGATTACCTTTGTTGTGCTTTTGTTCCAGGAGAAAGAACGCTTTGGGAACAGGTGCGGGAACTGCGACCTGGAAGCGTTTTACAATTTCCTGACGAGAAGGTTCAAACTTATTGGCAGTTGCAAGAACAGATTACAGCCATAGATCAACCTTTAGTATGGCATGGCGATCGCTTGCGAGAACTGCTAAACCAAGTTATTCAAGAATATTTACCACCACAAAACGAACCGGTTGGGGTTTTTCTTTCAGGTGGTTTAGACTCTAGCAGCATCACTGCTTTGGCGGCAAAATTCCATAGTTCTCCAGTCCATACTTTCTCAATTCATTTTGGCGCTGAATGTCCCAATGAATTAGAATTTTCCAGTCTCGTTGCAACTCATTGCCAAACACAGCATCACATTTTAGAAATTACTTTTGCGGATATGTGGGAACGTTTACCCCAAACAATGGCGTATTTAGATGACCCCATTGGCGACCCATTAACTATTCCTAATCTTTTGCTGGGACAACTAGCACGAGAAAGTGTACAAGTAGTTTTAAATGGTGAAGGTGGCGACCCCTGTTTTGGTGGGCCAAAAAATCAGCCAATGTTGATTAATAGTTTATATGGCTCTGTCACCAATCAAGATTCATTACAAGCTTATTTAATTTCTTTTCAAAAGTGCGCTGCTGACTTACCCCAACTTTTAAAACCAGAAGTTTTGACAGCAATACAAACAGCACCTTGGATTTTTGAAGAAGATTTATATTCTCAAGCCAGCTATCTGAATCGGTTAATGGCAATGAATATTAAATTTAAAGGTGCTGACCAAATTCTTACCAAAGTAAGTAATTTGACTCAAGCCGCAGATTTGCAAGGTCGTTCTCCTTTATTTGATCAGCGAGTCGTACATTTAAGCATGACAATTCCTCCAGAGTATAAGCTTTCGGGAGTGTCAGAAAAAGCAGTTTTAAAACAAGCGATTGCAGATATTTTACCAGAGAGCATTATTCATCGTCCTAAAAGTGGGATGATGGTACCAGTACAGTTAGGATTTCGCAAATATTGGCAAAAAGAAGCCAGAGATTTATTGCTTAATCGTAATGCAGCGATCGCTCCTTATTTTAACCAATTACCAATTCGCAATTGGTTAAACTATCAAGGCGATACTTGGAGTCGTTATGGTGTAAAGCTGTGGTTACTTGTTAGTTTAGAAATTTGGTTGCAAGTAAATCGAAAATGAGCGTTCTAACCAAAACTTTCAGCTGCATACAAATAAATATTTGTACTTTCATCTGCAATCATCAAACTCTGTTCATCAAGAGCTAAATGTTGATTTGTAGCCATACTGTGATTTAGTATTTGAATCAATTTTTGTGGCTGGAAAGATTCTAGTTCAACACGATTACCTTCCATTAACCATTTGAGTTCTTCAGTGTTGAGACTCTGCTGAATTTCTGTAGGTAAACTTTTAGCTTGTAACGCTAATTCTTTTAATCTTGTAATCCATATTTTGTGACCCTTAAATACTTGACGTGGCAATATACCAACATCAAAAATTGTCACATCGCTATCTCTAAACCATCGCGCATCAGTACGCAATTGATAAACTAGGCTGACTCCTTGAGGACTACAATCATGCAGTGCATAGACTTGCAAATCAGGATTGCGCCGCAGCATTTGCATAGTAATTTCAAAGATATTCTGGGGATAGCCACTAATACTGAGAATGGCGCAATTCCTTTCAAAATGAAAATTATTAGCGATGAGAAATTGTGCAATACTATCCTTGTCACACACTACCAACCTATCGAAGCTGTAAGCAGTAATATCAGAATTTGGAGTTATAACTCTTGTAGTTTGTCGAGAAGTATCAGCGCGAAGTAGTTTTTCAATCACTCCATTAGTTTTCTCCCACTTGTCTATGGAATTGTTAACAGTTGCTTTCTCATACCATCCAGGGTTATCTATTTGCTGAGTAACTGTTGTGATAACACGATTGCCTGCGATTATATCACCTAAATACATAGAAATAATCGAGAGATATCTCCCTAATAATATTGCGGCTATCGCTAACCAAAAAAATGATGAATTATTGTCAGCATAATAAAGTAACTGGCTGAAGACAACTCCTATAATGATCACAAGTACATCTTTAATTAGCTGGGTTGTTGGATTACTCTGAATTCGCTCGCTCCTAACTTTATCATACTCTGATGAATAATCTGAAGATTTAATATTTAAAGTGCAAGTTAACAAAGAAGTAACCAAAAAGAAGAAAAATCTTAGATCAAATACAACAAAATTAGTGATAATCAATCTTGTAACAACATTCAAGATAGCATACACAAAAAACAAAAGTAAACTAATAGATAGGCAGGAAGTCAAGTTAATCTTCTTAATCCTCCACTTTCGGGACTCTGTAATCCTCGGTTTGATATCTGATATGAGTTGTCTGGTAACAAAATATTCAAGTTGAGCGACAGTGAAATATAGAGTATTATTAGCAGAAATATGAGCGATCGCATTAGCAAAAAGTTGGTCTGTTAACTTCCTATAAGTATACCTACCGGTACCGGGTTCACATACAAAATGATGACCACATTTTTTACAATTACCATAATTTTTATTCCAGTCTCTTCGATTATTATTACTTCCGCATTTAATACATTTCATAGCAGCAATTTCCTCCTAATTGTTAGCTGTTAATCCTCGAAAAAAAACGAAAAAAAATTTCCTTCTCTGTGTTTTATGCACCACGCTAGTCGCTACAACAAAGAGACAGCGCCGTGGTGAAGCAGCAAGGAGAAGGGTAGGGGCTGGTGAAAAATTAACCAAAGCTTTCGACAGCATATATAGAACTTCCGGTATAACTTCCAGAATCACCAACTAAAATCAAGCTGCTGTCATCGTTATCTAAAGTCCGACTATTGATTATGCCGCGATTGAGAATTTGAATCAATTTTTGAGGACTAAATGATTCTAATTCCACAAAATTACCAGATTCCAGCCATGCTAATTCTTCAGCCGATAAACTCTGACGAATTTCTGGTGACAATCGAAAAGCCGCCTCAGTTGATTCTGGAGAAGCTTGAATGAACATACTCCGACTTGCAGCCAGAATTTGGCGTGGTAATAATCCCACATCAATAATAGTGATATCGCTATCTTTAAACCACTTCGGGCTAGTGCGGAGTTGATTAAGTAAATTCATTCCTTTGGCGCTACAATCATGCAATGCATATACTTTTAAATCAGGATTGCGACGCAGCATTTGCATGGTAGTATCAAAAATATTTTGGGGATAACCAGTGATACTAAGAATGGCACAGTTATTTTCAAAATGAAAGTTATTAGCGATTAACATTTGGGCAACTGCTGCATTATCACAAACCACTAACCTATCAAAACTATAAGCAGTGACATCAGGATTGATAGTAATAGGTATGCTTTCTTCTTGAGGGGGAGGTAAAATTTTATTAATTCGATTGTTAACCTGTATCCAAGATGTTAGCCAACCCTGAAATTGGCTATCACTAATTGTAAGTTTTTGGGCGTTATTAGTAGGTTGCGCCAATTCTCGAGTACCTAAATAAATAGCTAACATTCCTATAGCTACACTAAATGCAAATGAGCTAAATGAATTGATAGCTAAACTAAAAATAATCCCTGCTATCAAAGTAATTATTCCCAATATTCTTAAAGTTTTAGCTGATTTTTCACGCTGGGAATAAGAGCGCTTCATCGAGCGCATTTGATTGTAAAAAATGGCGATAATAATTGCTGCTATAGCCAAATATCCAAATACAAAAAAGCTATATACACTGACAAGTATCACTAAAAATCCCAATGAAGTTTGGTTTTTGGTTCGCAATCTTTTATCAATCAGATAAAAAAACTGCTTAGGTGTAAAAAATAGCGTATGATTAGCAGAAATATCTGCGATCGCTTTAGCAAAAAAAGGATCAGTAAATCTAATTACTGTCATACTAGTTGGTTCAAAAACAAACGGATGATGACAGTTTTTACAACGACCTTGATTATCTGTTCTATCTTTTAGCTTATTATCAGTGCCACATTGAATACATTTCATGGTAGTTATTTTGAGAATTTAATTGTTGATTAATATAATGATGCATTATTCCTTCTTCAATTGAATATTTGATTGTTCAACAAAACATTATATTCCTCCCGTTTACGAATTAAACGATGTACATGATTTTCTAACAACACTTCCGCAGGTTTAGGACGATGTAAAAAGTGTGATGACATCGCATAACCATAAGCGCCAACATCTAAAATACCGATAATATCGCCAATTGCTAACGCAGGTAAATAACAGTTTCGGCTTAAATAATCTCGTGAATAAGTTGTGTTTCCACAGACATCTGTCAAGTAAGTTTTGGATTTTGATTCTTTCCACGCGACAATTTCTCGATAACCGCCATGTACTGCGGGAACAGAGAGATTAGCAACGGTAGTATCTACGCCAATAATTTGTTTATCTGATTGCCATTTTACCGAAACTACTTTGGCAAGTAGAGTAGCACAACCAGCGATCGCAGATCGTCCAGGTTCAATAACTAACTCAATATTTCTTCCTAAACGACTGATTTGATCGCTCAAATCTGCACCAAAAGTTTCCCAGTTAAAAGCTGCACCATCATGATGATATGGATAGCCAAAACCACCGCCAAAATCTAGATATTCCCAATCAGGTAAAAGTTTTGCTGTGGCTATTACCTGATTAATTACATTGGTAAAGGCTGCTGTGGCATTAGTACCAGTACCTCGATAAAAATGCAACCCACTAAGTTTTAATCCTACTTGATGAGTAACTGCGATCGCATCAGCAAATTCTTCTAGACGTACACCAATACGGCTATCACCAGTAATTTCTGGTAAGTTCAGACGTAAGCCTAGACGAGGTGCGAATCCAGGAGTAAGAGATTTATAGACTTCGCAACAAAGTTGTAACTGAGAAATACTATCCAAATTGAGAGTTCTGACACCCCAATTTAAGACTTGTTCCATCTCGACACGATTTAAATTACTTCCACTGTATACAATTTGTTCTGCTGAAAAACCTGCTTGTAATCCCAGATAAATATCCCCAGGGGTATTAGCGTGTAGTCCCCAACCTGCGGCGCGAAAAATTTGCAGCAGTGAAATATTGCCATTGGTAACACTCGCAAAGCGAAATTGAGTCTGAGGATAAGAAAAAGCCTCAGTGATGCGTGTGATGGTTTGATTTAAGATGTCAGCTTGGTAAATGTAGAGAGGTGAATCATAAGTATTTAGTAACTCTTCAGCAAGTTCATAACTAGATGAAGAATGGAATTTCTCACTTTCAACTCCTAACTCATAACTTGTTTCTAAGCTTGCCATTTTTTCTGAAATCTCCATAGCTTTTGTGGTATCCAAAATGGATGATCAAAAGATTCTTGACCCGATTCTTCACTAAAAACATAGACTCGCCAAAGTTGCCACATAATCAGCAACCATAAAATTTCACCAATCCGACGACCTTGAATAGTAGCACCTAACTTTCCACCAACAATTTGTGCTGCAAGATGGGGAGAAAAGCGGTTTTCTACACGAAGTTTGCCAGGATTTAAGCACTTACCAATCTGATTCCAAAACTCATTCAAACACCAAGAGGTTAAAGGAACTCCCATACCACGCTTTTGTCGCCAAACAATTTCTGAGGGTAATAAGTTTTCTACGGCTCGCTTGAGGATGTATTTCTCACAAACTCCCTGCAAACAGAGTTCTCCAGATACTTGAAACGTCCACTCAGCCAATGGTAAATCGCAGAAAGGCGATCGCACAAACAACCCATGAGCAAACCCTAAAGCAGTGGCACGCGGATGTATATTTTGTGACCCTTTCAACATCAAACTGGCACGGCGCAACCGATGCAAAACGGCTGTACAATACTCAGGGTCAAGTGCTTCTGCAATCCAATCTTCTGGATGTAAATTTTGGATCTGATCATAAATATGTGGCTGGTAAATTTGAGCTTCGTAACCCCAAAGACGGTGAAAAGTGCGGAGATATTGTTGGATAAAATTTTCTTGAATAGAGAGATTTTCGTTTTGATAAACTCCTGCTGCGATTAAAGGTTTATTCGTCCAACCTGCAAACAATTGATCACCACCTTCGCCGTTAAAAATCACCCTAGTATCTTGGCTAGCCCTTTGTCCTAAAAGAAACAACGGAACTGTTACGCCATCGCCAAAAGGCAAATCTAGCGCCTGTACAGTCGAAATCAGAGCCTTCTGGATTTGATGAGGATTGGCATCAACTTTTACCAAAGGAATTTGCAGATGTTGGGCGACAATTTCGGCATAAAGAGATTCAGAAATACCTGCCTTCCCAAAATCCAAGGTATAACCAATCACCTTTATCCCCGCTTGCACCAGTAAGGCGGCGACAACAGAAGAATCTAATCCCCCAGAGAGAAAAACGCCTACAGGCTCATCTGTTAAGTCAGAAATTTGCCTTTCAACAGCTTGTTGAAGCAGAGCTTGTAGTTGTTTGACAGCCGTTGTTTCATCTTTTATTTGCACACCTGCTTCACACCATTGTGATAAACGTTGAGAAATTGGCGCCCAAAGCCTTTGTGACTCAGATTGACTTTGCCAGACTAATTCCTCTCCAGCCGGAACTGCAAATATTTGACTCACTGGCGTTAGGGGATTGGGAACATAAGAAAAACAAGAATAACCGTATAAAGCCGGAATGTTGACTTCAGGATTTTCAACAACTTTCAACAGCAGTTGCAGACGGGATGCAAACCAAATGACTTGTCCTTGTTGCATCCAATATAGGGGGACTTTTCCAAAAGGTTCTCGTCCTAAAATTAAGCGATCGCTTCGCTGTAATTTTACCCAAATATCAGAGTTTAAATAAGTAAATATTCCAGATGCAGATATAGCAGCTATTCTTTCTGGATGATGAATTGGCAAGATTGATTGTTGCGAAAAACCAATATGAGCAACATTCCAAATAGGATAATTATTCTCGGTTAGCAAGTCGAGATCAGATAACTGGTCAGAGGTAGTATGCAGCGTTTTGATAATACTTAGCCGCGCTTCTAACTCGCATCGAGAACCATAACCCCAATATCCAATAAATTGCTGAGGCTGATTTATCTTTTCGCGCGGCGGCATATTTTCCATACTATTTCACTTCAAATTCTGTTTCGCTAAGTTGGCGACCTTGGAGAAATATTTGCGCCTTCCACTTACCTGGAGTCGATGCAGAACCGATGATATAACGGCACTGAGTATCCCAGATGGATTTGTCAATTTCACGGGTTTGATAGCGATTTTGCTTGACAATTTCACCATTAGGATTAATCCAATTGCATGTTAAATCTAGCTTTTGACCTATGGGTGCATCTTTTAAGGTCACACGATAAAAGACTTCTGGGCTGTTCTGGCGTGAGATATTTCTCAGGTCACTACCATCATCTTGAGTGAGAGTAATCCGGTTTCTTTGAGTAGAAACCCGTTCAAGAGTAGAATTATGCTGTTGAATACTAAATAAAGTACCCATAATGACGATCGCTATAGCAGCAATGACCCCAATAGCAATTGTCCGATTACGTTTTTCCTGTACTTTCAAAACTTGCCGACGCTGCACTTGAACCAGCGCTTCATCTAGCAAATCCGGTGGTAAACCTAATTCCTGTAAAATTTGCTTGACTTGTTCGGGTTCAATTTCTGCTTCTTTTCGTGTTTGCAGGTTTCCGACTTCAGCGACGATTTGCGTTAGTTGCTCTGTAGTTAGTCTCTGGTTCATGATCAAATACCACTCCTACATAAAAAAGCGTTTAATTTTCTGCCAAAATAGCTTTGTTTGAGGTTGTGTGTCAAAGAAACACCTTCACAGCATAACTAAAAGAGTTTTTATAGATATAAAATAGCGATCACCCACTCGCCTTTTTTGCATAAGAAAGATTTTTGCTTCTAGTTTAGCTACAACTGCTCCTTGTCAATTTCCGGTTTTTTCAACTTTAAGTCCTTTACAAGTGGGCAGCAACTAGGAAGTCAACACGTTGCAACGAGGGCTAACATTGCGCTGTTGTCGGCGGCAGATAATGACGATTACAGCTTTATTGACCAGAACTTCCAGCCAGAGTCATTGCAGACTTGGGGTAAGCGTGGTTCTGTAATCAACGTTGAGATGCGGCGCTATCGAGAGTCTGTGCTTGCGGGTTTGGTCGAAGATGGCTACACCGTTATCGATGCTGACGATGCTGATGATGATGAGAGTGGGGCAGTTATCGAGTCGGTTAAAGCCGCGTCTGTTGAATTGTATGCTGTGGAGTGTAAAGCGATCGCTAATTCTGATGAACTCTCTGATGCCGAACTCAAGAAGCTGCAAGACACAAGGGCGAAAACGAAAACCGAACGACATCAGCAGCGCAAGGCTGAATTATCCCGTCGTTATGAAGTTGAAGTTACGCCTGATTTGGTCGAGAAAGATGACGACGCCTGGTATCCTCAGTTGCGGATGCACTACTATTTGACACTGGGGCGGGAATTTCTGACAACTCGTGATGCTAAACGAGCTAAGGCGCAGTTAGAAGCGGGGGAAAATTCGATTTGGAAACCAGATTTTAACAAGGGGCAGATGTTGCCATCGGTGCTGTTGTTAGAAGAACTGAATCTGTTGCAGTTGCTTACGCCAGGCGTTCGGTTACGCTCTTCTGACGAGGCAATGCAGGAATTTAAAGCATTGGCACTAAAGCATCGGCACGTTCTCAAGAATTACTTGAATGTCAGCATATCGGAAAAACTGACTCCGATAGCGATCGCACAGAAGTTGTTGGAGAAAATTGACTTAAAACTGAGTTATGTAGGTCGGCTTGGATCACGAGATAACCGGGAGTGCGTTTATCAATTTGTTGCCCCTAATGATCAACGTGATTCGATTTTTGGGCAATGGTTAAATCGGGATGAAGCAACTAAAAGGGATTCGGTGTCAGTCATGAATAATATAGATATAACCACACCTGTCATTGACACCACCTCACAGTTAATCCCCAAAAATACTGATTTGGTGTCAGCCACTAATAATATAGATATAACCACACAACTGACTGACACATCCCAATCAAACCCCCTTTCATTAAATCAGGTTGAAAGTCCTGTAACCCAAGGCTGGAAGGGGCTAAAGCTGAAATTGCAGCAAGGCATGGATTGCGCTGGCTCCTTCTACAATGAGTTAGTCTCCACAATCGGGGAGGCTGTCGGTGTTGCTGATGGGGAGCCTTACTGGAATGGGTATCTGGGGCAGTGGCAGGTTTGGGTTAACTTCGCTTCGGGGTGCAAATCCGTGTTCTGTGATTGGTTGGTAGCGGTGTAGATCAGAGTAGTACACTATTCCTTCAATTCCATTACTCTGAGTCGGTTATTGTGCAGATTCTGAGTTTGGGGCAAATAATCTCTCTTGCCAAGCCATTGAAAAAAACAATTGTGTGTTTGTTATCTTGTCCGTCGCTTAAAGTGACAAGTTTTGTTCTGCTCATTTTTTCCATCTCAGAGACGGTATTCTCAAAGAAATACGATTTATGTCCACAGTCGCAATAAAATGATGATGGAAACACGGTTCTTGCCATTTTAAAAGCCAGGATAAATACTCCAAATACTACCATGCTCTATGGGATAGATATCTAGGTCATGCTGTTATCCGGCTTGCTGGTTCAACCAAGCTTCTAAATCCGCCACTACAGAAAAATCTAATAACGCCTCTCCTAGAATAGACAATTGCTCAATAGATAATCCTCGAACTCGTTCAATCAAAGATGCATCAATTTCACCAAGACGACGATTTAGCTGACGTATAATTAAATCCTGTTGTCCTTCTTGTCTCCCTTGTTGTTTTCCTTCTTGTCTCCCTTCTTGTTTCCCTTCAAGTTTTGCTCTTTCACGGTCTTGCTGATAAAGTGGTTCTAATCGCATAATTAACTCCCTGTCATCTGATTCTAAATTTTGATTGACTCTTAAATTCTGGCGCAGGTTGTAAACTAATTCTAGCGTTGCTTGCTTGTATGGGTGATTCAATGGTAGCTTTGATAATTCCACAATTGCCTGTGACTGCACACTTCCCCTGCCAAGAATTCTTAACCACAACGTTTCCGGTGTTTGTGGTAGTTGGTGAATAGCAACAACTGCTGTACGTAGAGCATCACCTAAAAAGTATACTCCTGGCAACCACCCGGATTTCTGATTAACGTTAAAGCTTGATAATAGTGCCGGGGATGCAGTTGGACTAAGAACCCATAGTTTCGGAATATCTGACTCCTGAAGTTTGGTTTTATTCGCTTTAGCGTCTCGTCGCAATAGAGCTTTTACTTCTAATAATTTTTGAATACAATCACAAATTTCGTCACCAGAAGCGGCATTCCGAAATGGTTCTAATATTGCTGGAAACTCTGTAAATCTTCCAAGTAGCCCTAGCACTTCTAAATTAGAGTTTTGCTGTGCTAAAGGAGTAAATAGCACATCAATTTCTTTGATCTCTCCTGATATTTTTGATGATGACTTTACTTCCCCATAAGGTTTTAATAGTTCTTCTAGATAATCTTTGGCAAATTCGTCATGTACAAATCGAGTCATTCAATTAGGTTATTAAGAATTAATTGGAAGTGATTAATAATATTTTATCTGTATTTACAACCCATTTTAATCACACCTCAAATTTAAGCCGAATTCAGTCTGTTTCATGCTGTTTCGCAATCAGCCGACAGTTTGCGCTCAACAGTTATGGCGGTATGGACGGACGGGCGAGGTTTGCTGCTCATACTGGGTTTGATGACCCAACAAGCCCACCAGATGCCCCAGCTAGAGAAAGTATTGAATTGCGGACGCTGGTTTTCTATCCTACATAAGAATGATCACGGCTGGTATCCCAAACGGAGGATGCACTATTATTTGACACTGGGGCGGGAATTTCTGACAACCCGTGATGCACTCACGGGCCAAGGCACAATTGGAATTAGGGGAGAATTCGGTTTGGAAACCAGATTTTAACAAGGGCCAGTTATTACCTGCTATGTTGTTATTAGAAAATCTGAATCTGTTGCGGTTTCTTACGCCAGACGTTCAGTTGCGGGGGTCTGATGAGAAGATGCTGGAGTTTAAAGTGCTGGCTGTAAAGCATCGGCACGTTATCAAGAATTACTTGAATGTTAGTATCTCGGAAAAACTGACTCCGATAGCGATCGCTCAGAAACTACTTGGCAAAATTGATTTGAAATTGAATTACGTTGGTCGGTTGGGTAAGCGTGAAAACCGGGAGTGCGTTTATCAATTCGTGCCTGTTGATGATCAGCGTGATTCGATTTTTGGGCAGTGGTTCAATCGGGATGAATTATTTCAAAGTGAGTCGGTGTCAGTCACGAATAATATAAAGTTACAAACACCAGGTATTGACACAACATCACTGTCCATATTCCACAATACTGAAGTGGTGTCAGGCACTAATAATATAGTAAGAGCAACACCACTCAGTGACACAGCACCACATACCCCAGAAAATATTGCGATTCTTGGATGGAAGGGGCTAAAGCTGAAATTGCAGCAAGGTTTGGACAGCACTGGTCAGTTCTACCAACAGCTAGTCTCCACAATCGGCAAAGCTATCGGTGTTGCTGATGGGGAGCCTTACTGGAATGGATATCTGGGGCAGTGGCAGGTTTGGGTTAACTTTGGAGGCGGCTGTACGGCTGTGGTGTGCGATTGGGTGGTGGTGGTGTAGGTCATTCTTCACAAAGCTCACGCCTATTAATCACAGAGATTGCCTCTCTGGTAAAATAGCTTTAGTGTAGGTATTGCCCAAAAGCTATTGAGGTCAATTGGGTAAAAGTTGTACCCCAAGAAAAGTGTCGGTAAACATAGAGATTGTGCCGAAAATAGCTAACTACTGGTAGCAGCAACCACCTCAAATGCGATCGCCATTGCTGCCAGTTTTTTGGTATCAATACCACGAACTCCATCAGGAAGTGCGATCCCTTCGACATTAATGGCGCCACGAGTCCCTGCATCTAAGTCATAAAGCAAACTATTGGTAATATCTAACACTTCATTAGGAATGGCAACAGGCGCACTACGATTTTCTAGTCCCCTTGACTTAGCAATTGTTTGCAATGCTTTGAGAGAAGTTCGCAGAGGTGTTGTACTAGCAACAATCAGGGCTTCAGATATTCCCAAAGGGTCACCAATGGTGAGTTTAAATCCATCATCAACCTGGGGAATTACCCGTTTTTGTTTAGCTTCTATTAATGCTGCATCTTCTGAGGCTGACCAATTATTGGGAAAGATGACTGTCATTTCTCCTTGTGCATCAATTACCAAAATACTAACGTAGAGAGAACTAGATTCGTTATTTGCAATTTGGAAAGTAATCTCAGTTCCTATTGGTAATTTGGCTATACCAGAATCAGAATAATTGATCGGTTGTGCAGGCACTGGTTTATTTGTCTCTCCAGTTTGTTTGTTTACAGCACCGCGAATCGTGAAAGTTTCAGCAAGTAACTCGTTATTGTTGGCGATATTCATCGATGCGGTGACTGCAATCTGGGAGGTGTTAGTATTTCCCATTATTTGCTTGACAGTTCTGGCTGCTAACAGGGATTTTAACTTGGGTTGCAACCGCTTTACTGCCTCAGTTACTGTTTCGTTATTCTTACCAAAAGAGGCCGGAACTATTTGGTCTTGACTGGGTAAAAATAAACCATAACTACCTACGGTGGGGAGATTAACTATTAGTTGTTTCTGTAATTGTTGATGTTTTGCCTCAGTCATGCGCCCAAAAATATATTGCACCTCCAAAGTTCCCAAGGATTTGGGTTCAATGCGATTGATTACTCGTAATGCTTGTGTTGCCTGCTGGGTAGTATTCTTATCTAAGGAGTTATCTAGTCCAATTTTTAAAGTTAAACTGTTGGGAATGCTGCGGATACGTTCTTGTAATAGAGTTCCTGGTTGGATTGGGATTTGTGCCCTGGCAGTCGTTAGTAGTTTACCATTGGCAATTAATCCTTGGCGATCACCTAACTTTACCAATCCTCTTTCACCGCCTTTAGGATCTAAGACGGTTAAAATCATATCTTTTTTAAACGCTTCCAACCTTTGTGAATCTATGCCGCCGAGCCACAATTTCACTTGGTCTCCGTTGACTTGAGTGACCACAGCCTCTGCTGGGAGAGCCGAAAAGGAAGAGAAATAGATCGGTGCGTTGGTATTTTCTTTGCTAAAGTTTGTTTCTAATTGTGGATCTTGAAAGTTTCCTTGCTCTCTAGCTAGAATTTTTGTACTCCGAGCTACATTGATGATCGCTCTATTCACAGGTTCATTGCCACTTTGCTGCCATAGATATTGAGTTAATAAGTAGGTAAAGGCTCCGGCATAAAAGTCATCAAAAGCTGCATCGGCGGCGTATTGTTCACGTTTGGCGCTGGCAATGACCACTCCCTTAGCAACTCCTTTTCTGCGGCGTTCGATAAATTGTTGTTGTGAAAGTCCGAGTTTTTTTAACCATTGTTGCTGATAATCGAGTTCCGCTTGACTCGGTTGGAGGAGTGAACTACCATCACGCGATCGCACCCGCAAATTTCCCCGTGTCCCACCTCCAGAATGACAGCTATCTAACACAACTGTAATGTTGTCTGTTTTCAGTGCAGACATCAATAAAAACAGCGTGTGTCCCATAATGTCTTGGACTGCGCCACCAACAACCGGATATCCTGGCGGTAATTGGCTATCTATGGGTACAAAAGTGCTGTTGAATCCATCTGGGGAATCGCGATCGCGATCTTCTACCCGTGAACCATGCCCGGAAAAGTGAAATACTACTACATCTCCAGGTTTCGCTTGTTTAATCAAATGTTCTTCAAAGGCTGTGAGAATACCTTGACGGGTAGCTTGTTTATCGGTCAAGATGCGGATATCTTCTGATTTAAAGCCAAAGCGGTAAATTAATAATTCTTTCTGCAACATTACGTCATTTACACAACCTTTTAAAGCTGAAATTGTACCAGAATACTCATTGATGCCCACCAGTAGCGCTAGTTTACGGGGTGGACTTTGGGCGAGGACTTGGGCCATGCGTTCGCCCTGCTGCATAATATTCAACTGGCTTAAACCCAATGTTGCGAGAGTGGAAGCGGAAAATTGGAGAAGATGACGACGTTTAATGTTAGACATTATGATTTTATTTATATATTGGCTGAAGTTGCTTTAAAGGATTGTATCTCTGGGTTGTCTGAGGTTATGCAAAAACCAACATTTTTATAAATCTTCCGCTTCGTTGCTATATATTTTAGATATAAATGTAAATTTTACCAGTTCGCTATTAGAGAATCGTTTTGACTCTCGGCAGCTAGTTAAAAGCGATCGCCTGACATGAACTAATAGAGAAATTCGGTCTGAAATACAATTTTGAGTAGTGGGGCAAGATGCAATTTATACTGCACGCCGGAGGTAAACTAAATGTCAGTAACCGCAGCAAAATGGACTTTGGAAGAATACCACCACATGATTAAGGCGGGCATTTTAGACGATCGCCAGGTTGAGTTATTGAGAGGAGAAATAGTTGAAATCTTCGCAGAAGGGGAACCCCACGCCTATTCTAGAAATGAAGCTGGAGAATACTTAGCAAAATTATTAGGTGATCAGGCTAAAGTCCGCCAAGACAGTCCGATTACCTTACCTAATAACTCTGAACCAGAACCAGATATTGCTGTTGTCCAAAATCTCGGACGAGAATATCGTTTTCATGTAAGGATTCAGGTCTAATATTTAGGAAGCAGGGATGGGACAGACAAATAATTATTGGAATTAGCCAGCAGTGCTTGTGCAAAAAAATCAATCACAGACCGACTTTGACGACGGCAGGTTTGCACTACCGTCAACAGATGGGCAGTGTGTTTAAACCTGTCCATTGATCGGGAACCACCACTAACCTTACGTTTGGTCACAGCCAAACGCAGCGATCGCTCGGCCTGATTGTTATCAGGAGGGATTTCAGGATTGTCAAGAAAATACCACCATTGACTTGCTTTATCACGCAAAGAACGTAAAAGGTGGCCAGCTGTAGCTCCTGCTTTGTCAATCCACTGATTGAGCGAGGAGTGCAACTTGGATTTGAATTGATTGACCCAATCGTTATAACTACTTGAATCAAGAGTCTTAAACCCGAAGAGCATAACTGCTAAAAGCTTCATCAATTAAATCAACAAAAGCTTCACCGATAGCTTGGTTGTGAAGACCTGGAAGTATAATTAGTTTTTTGAAGTGACGACGTAGATGAGCCAAACATTTCTGTTGGTCAGCCACTGCATAACCATTGTAAACACTAAAATCGTCGCTGCTGAGTACCCCTGTATATTTAGCCCCTAAAATTGTTTCTAATTCGGATCGTGAGCGAGTATCAGCTGCTGTAAATAAACAGAAATCAGAATTAGCAACTACCCACAACCATTCTTTGATTCCTTTGACTGACCAAGGTGTTTCATCTACATGGATGTTAGGTTGGGTTTGTTTTACCCAATTACTTAATTCAATAATGCTTGGTTCAATTGCTTGAGTAATTCGTTCATTGGTGGCGACTAAAGTTCCTAACCCAATTTCAATTTGCCCCAGTTCCCACAACATTTCTTGCTGTTTTTCATAGGGCATGTGTGCATAATTGTTTACCCATCCCAAGAACGCCTGTAATCTAACTCCTAAATCTTGCCCTGGAACGATATCTGGCGACCATGAGGCTGTTTGTATATTTCCACAGCATTCACACACGCACGTCTGACGTTGATACTCCACTATTTCAATGGGACGTTCCACTAATTGCGCTACAGACTGTTTTTCTATTTTTACTGCCACGGTCGCAAATGCTTTTTGACCGCAATAAACACAATCTTCTGGACGTAAGATTTCATAACGATCTACTCTGCCAAAACCAGAGCGCGTTTTTCCTCGATGCCCTGGTTGTCCTCCTGGTTTCCTTTTCGGAGCCTCACTCTCAAGAAGTTTATCCTGCTGCTTGTTCTCTGTTTTTTTGAGGATATCTCCCGATGGTGGTTTCGATGATGTTTTACTATTCTATTTCTCTACTGACCTTGAGTTTCTCTAGTTCTTGTTCTAGTTTTAAAATTCTGGAGTTTAGTTTCTCTGTAGCGATCGCCTGCTCGACAATGATATCCACCAGTTGTTCCGGAGCCAACTGGAGAAGGGTTTCACGCTCTAGTTTCAGAGGCAGGTCTTTTTCCATAATTGTGATAGTCCGCCTTAGATGTCACACTTGTCAATACCCCTTGACCTGAATCCTTACGTAATGCTTCTTTATATTGACTGTTATGAAACTGCTCATTACCTTGCTGAAACAGTCGGTCTGCTTCAACTTTGTGGTCTGCTGGTGTTTGCGCCAATACCTGCGACGCTTGGAATAGTGGAGGCAAATTTGCAATCGGCAGTGAAACAGTCAAGATGAGAGTGGTCAATGCAGTTAAACTAAGTTTGCGATCGCGCATAGATTTTAGAGTTAGGGGTAAAGCAGGAAGTCTAAGGAGATATATCTCTCACCTGCTGAAGGATATGCAAATTAGATTTACTGTGCAAGAGTCAACAAAAGCGATGGTCAACAGCTTGGTTTGTGACAAATCCGGGTGTGAGTGTATTGTAAATCAAGGTGTCTCACCCGTTTTACAAGAAAAATTAGCGATCGCAAGATGGGCAATAGCCAATGGATACAGATGGTAAACTGGAAAGTACATAACAGTTAAATCGGTGATGTCCCATGAACGTTGTCACACCAAAGCGATTCACTATTGACGAATATCATCGGCTGATTGAACTGGAATTTCTCAAGGAGAGCGATCGCATTGAATTGATTCGCGGAGAACTAATTGAGATGGTAGCCAAAGGCACACCTCATACATTTTGCACAACTCGACTTTGTAGACAACTGGATCGATTGCTAGGCGATCGGGTTGTTGTGCGTTGTCAAGAGCCAATCATACTACCATCAGATAGTGAACCTGAACCAGATGTAGCGATCGCACGAGGAAATGAGACTGACTATCTTCCCCATCATCCCTATCCTGAAGATATTTTTTTAGTGATTGAAATTTCAGACTCAACCCTAAATTACGACCAAACAACAAAGTTAGAAATCTACGCAGAAGCAGGAATTGCTGATTATTGGATTGTCAACTTAAATGTTCGCCAGCTTGAGCGTTACAGCCAACCGTATCAAAATGCTCAAGGTGAATTCAATTATCTCAGCAAGCAGATATCTTTGCCCCATCAGTCAGTAGCGATTCCTGGATTTGAAGATGTCTTATTAGACTTGAGTAGAATTTTTCCCACGGTTGTAGGCAGGGCAAACGCATCTAAATTACTCTTGATTACAACGAGGGTTAAGAACAAACCAAAAAATCAGGATTTCGGGTTTAATTATTTTTTAAGCCCCAAAGCGATCGCCTAAAATTTTCGCAATAAGCAAGAGTTAATGACATTATTTTTAAGCCTATTGAGAATAGACTTTGCTTATTGACATGATGCGGCCGCCCTGCGGTTGTAGGTGGTTAGTCGTAGGTTGAGCAAAACCCAATCTAATCTACAAAAAATGGCGAAGGTATTCTTAGAAAATAGAGCTAATTATTGTGAGAGCGTTGAAAATCAAGATATCTCATTTGTTGTGTCGGAAAATTCAGCGATCGCAAGATATTTTTGACTTGTAAATGAGTTTAATACTTGTGAACGAACCTTTGGCGTTGTGGAAATTTATTCAAACCATAACCCTCTTATCGCGCCTTTTTCACCGCCTGTACCGCCGCATCAGCGTTGACTAATCCTTTACCAAAGAAGTACTGCTGACCTTTAACTGAGGAAGAGACTGCACCTTTACTTCGTAATGAACCATATAATTTGGTATCTTCTTCAGAAATACTCAGCCCTTGATAACTGGCTGTAGATTTCAAGATACTAACCAAGCGTTTTCTGCTAAGTTCCCTATTTTCTCCTTTCATTAATGCAAGTACCCCCGCTACAGCTGGCGAAGAAAAGGATGTACCTTGCACCCACCAATATTTACCTTTAAGATCAACCACAGAAGACCAACGAGATTCAGGATTCGGGATACCTTGCCAAAAGGCATTCAGCCAAGTACCGCCTGTGGCAGGAATTCCACCCAACAATCCTGGTGTATCTAAGTCGCCTCCGGGTGCAACTAGGTCTAATCTCTTACCGTAGTTACTGTAGGGCGCACGATTACCAACAATATTAGTTGCCCCAACTGCAACTACTCCTGTGTAAGCAGCAGGAAAAGATACTTGGTTGAGATTTTCGTTGCCAGCAGCAGCCACAATTACTAGTTTAGGATGTGCTTTGAGAACCTGTGCGATCGCCTCTTCTTCTCCCGGAGTTGGTAAACTACCACCCAGGCTAAGATTAATGATATCAGCACCGCGCGAGGCTGCATAGCCAATGGCTTCAATGTATGCAGAAGGACTATAACTACCATTCAACCCAAATACCCGCACTGGTAAAATTTGAGCATTGGGAGCTACACCCACAAGTCCTTCACCATTTTGCGGTTTAGCAGCAATAGTTCCACTCACATAAGTGCCGTGAAATTCCCCACCTATTTTATAAGTACGAAAAACATAACGTAAAACACTAGCGATTTGCTCTAGAGAGTAATCTGGATTTTTTTCCTTCACCTCCAGCGCTTCTTGGGGGTATTGCTGAACTAATTTGGCATCAGATAATTGGAAGGTATCTTGAAATTTTGCACCGAGAATAGCCAACTCTACGGGGCTGACACGAGTATCAGCATCGCCGTTTTCGCAGGGGTTGCTGCTATTACCGCCAGCAGAAAAATCCCAACCGTGGACTTCCCCTGGACATTTATCAGCAGCTTTTACTGTATACAAACTATCTGCCAAATCAGGATGATTCCATTGAATTAAACTATCTATGACTGCCACAACGACACCGCGTCCGCCGTTGCTACGTTTCCAGGCATCTGTAACCCGCATATCTGTGCGAGACATAGCCGATTTTGTCGCTACAGTTGGTTTTTGCAGACAAGTTTGCAGTGATTCCCAGCTAGATACCTCCTCTTGCAGACATTGTTTGAGCGGTAAGCTATCCAAATGCCACGCCAATCCCAGGAAGTTGGTTTTCGGGGAAATAGCTCTGGTAGATTCAGGGGCAGTATTCTGTTTAGTCAGGTTGTAAAATTGCTGAGAATTTTTTAGATTAGCGACTTGTTTAGCAGCTGTTTTGAGATTTTGGTCAGTAATAGATTGAATAAAGTTGGGTGCAGCAGAAGTAACTCCCTTGACCTGGTTTAGCTGGTTGGCAGCATTGAGAATTTTTGTGCCAGTAGCGACAGTGGATTTGACTATATAGCGATCGCTATTAAAGCGCAATGGACGAATGATCGCTAAATTATTTTGCTGTAAAATTGTTTGTCTCTGAGCCTCAGTCAGTTTGGCATCAAAGCTGATGATAATTTCGTTAGGGATAATAATAATTTCTCGGCGTTGACTGCGACTTAGCACGGGTAGGGTAGTTTGTACATAAGCTTGCTGTTGAATGTTCTGCTGCACAATATCTCTGGTTCCCATTGGCAGACTGACCACAGCATAATTCTCGCCCAAAGGACTGACCCTTGGCGGAGTAATGGCGCGAATACTACCCTGGAGGTCTTTTTGAAGTTGGAGGTACAGGGGAGTAGCCGCAAGATCACGAGTTGCCACTTTTTTAAAGGCAACTGCGATCGTATCTTGCCGTTGGTTTAGGGGAATGCGTTGTCCTTTATAAAGGTAAAATAAATCACCATCCTCTTGGGTTTGAGCAACTGCGCTAACTTGTGGTGGAAGGGAGAACATACCCAAGCCAGACCAAACAAAACCAGTTAATAAAATGCCAGATGTAATGCGTTTCATCATGTTATTTTCTTTGATTAAAAGATTATTTTGTAGTCAGGTTTGTAGTAAGGGCTGAAGCCCTTAAGAAAGCACGCTTTGTGCTTACCACGAACCCTAGTACTCGCCGATTAAGGTAAATGCAGCCCAATATTTTGGTTCGGGATATTTTTGCATTGTTGTCAGCATGGCTTTTCTTAATGCCGTAGCTTTGTCAAGCTTTTGTTGCAGATTTTTATAAAACTCCGTCATCAGAAAAGATGTGGAATTATCATCAACTGCCCACAAGGAGACAATGACACTGGGGACACCTGCGCTAATTAAAGAGCGAGATAAGCCGATGACACCATCACCAGTAATGCGTCCGCGTCCGGTGTCGCAAGCGCTGAGGACAACTAAATCTGCATTGAGCTTGAGATTCAGGATTTCTTCGGCGGTGAGTAAACCGTTATCATTACCGGAGGGTGCAAGAGCGATCGCACTTCCCAATCCTCGGTTATCATCAAGTAATCCATGCGTTGCTAGATGAATGATTCGCGCAGAAGGCATTTTTTTGACTATTGCTGCTTTGGTGGCTTGCTTACCTGTAATTGCATCAGTTTTTAGCAGTGAAGCAATGTCTTGAGCTTCCTTTTTTGCCCACGGTAAATCTTTTAATTGTTCAGGGGATTGTCCAGGTTCCAACACCACTTTCGGCATGATAGGATTACCAACAATCAAGGCATTCTCTAGAGAAGTTGTAGTTTCTGCGCCTCGTTGTCTACGGGTTAAATCTAAAACCTGAATTGATGGCGCGGTGAGGATGGTGTGTTTTTCAATTAGGTATTTGCCTTGTTCATCTTGCAGCGCTGGGAAGGGAACGAGGAATAGGGAACTTTGGGGAATGAAGATAACACGGTTATTCTCATTGCTGGATAAAAGGTCTGCAATGGGCTTGATTAACAATTCATGCAGCCGCTTTAATTGGTTAAGATTTTCACTGGCTATAATACCACCCCTGACACCGATAGATTGGCGGCTGGTAGTAACGAGTTTTGCTAAAGTTGTATTTTCTTTTTGCAAGAGGGATTCGAGGTCAGATTCGCGGAAAGTAACTTCACCTGTCGGCTTAATTACCCAAATGTAGAGTTTTGATTTGTCGTCACCAATAACTGAGTATTGAACTAAGGTTGCGTTTTGCTGTTTGGCGATTTTCTGTAACAACGGTAATGTCGGTTTATCAACAACAGGTTCGCTTGTGGTAACACCTTTACCATTGGTAGACAAGCGTCTAGCTAATAAATCCACAAATGCCCTAGCGCGTCCCCACTCAGAAACTTCCAAAGCTTCGTTATTTTTTTCCTGCCCGATTAGCACTTGTTGCAGTCCTTGGTAAATTTTTGCTTCCTGCTCAAAAATTGACACCTTATAGGCATCATTATTACCTAATTTTTTCCGTAGAGATTCATGAACATCAATCGCATCCCGTAAGCTTTTCTCTGCTTCTGGGAGTTTACCAAATAGAGCAAGGGTCAAGCCTAAATTGTACAGGTTTATTGCTTCTCCTCTGGTATATTTAACTTCTCGCGCAATTAGTAGACTTTGCTGATAATATTCAACAGCTTTACTATAGTTTTTAAGCCGACTATAAGCACTGGCTAAATATCCTAATGTTTGACTTTCACCGAGGCGATCGCGAAATTCTCGCTGAATTGCCAAATCCTTTTCAAAATAGTCAATCGCTTTAGCAGCCTCGCCTTTCGAGGCGTAAACTAGTCCTATATTTCCCAGTACTTGCCCCTCTCCTTGCCGTTGTTTTTGGGAGCGAGCAATGGACAAGAATTGCTGATAGTAATCAATTGCTTTATCGTATTCAGATTTTTGATAGTAAATGTTACCAAGAGTCATGAGTGCCTGAGCTTCATCACTAACGCTTTTACCTCTTCGTGTGACCGTTAAATGATTCTGAATAAATTGACCACTAAATGTAGCTGTTCGTGCGCTAGCTAAATGTTGCTGACTGTATTTAATTGCTTGTTCATAATCAGCTATTAAATAGTAAGCTCGACTCAGATAGTCGAGAAATTTCATTTCTGCCGAACTGTCTAGAATTTCTCCAGCGAGTGCTAAACCTTGCCGAGAAACATCAATTGCAGCAGCATAATCTTCCTGACTGAGGTAAACCTCGCTCAGGGCTTTTAAAATAGACACTGCTGTTGATTGGTCTTTATTAGCCTTTGCGATCGCTAAACCCTGCTGATAAAATTCTATTGCTCGTGGTATGTTATTGAGTTCCTTATAATAATCACCAAGCTTTACTAAAGATAGTGCCTCACTATTTGCAGTTTGAGCCGATACTGACGGGGATTGAAATACTAGTAGAAAATTGGCGGGTATAAATGAAATAATTAAGGTAAGAGTGGTAAATACGGTTAAGCTAATTCGGCGATAATGTATAGTTTTCATATTGTTACCTACAAAATCAGAAGTTTCAAAACGCTACTAAAAGGTTATGCAAATCTCACAGTTGAAAAGTAAATTGAGGTTTGTAGTAAGCATAAAGCGTGCTTAAAAAGTGCTTACTACGTACCACAAAAATATGCCATTAGGACACGCCAATCAGAGTAAAAGCCGCCCAATCTCTAGGATTTGGATACTTTTTCATCGTTGCTAACATCGCTTGACGCAGGGCAGAAGCTTTATGCGGGTTTTTACTTAGATTTTCATAAAACTTAGTCATTAGCAACACAGTTTCTCTGTCCGCCGGACTCCACAAAGAACCAACGACACTAGGCACACCTGCGCTAAAGAAAGAGCGAGATAACCCAATAACTCCATCTCCAGTAATTTTGCCTAAAGCTGTATCACAACTACTTAAAACAACTAACTCTGCATTCAGCTTCAAATTCATAACTTCTTCAGATTTCAACCAACCATCATCTTGACTCGACGGTGCAAAAGCTAGTTTACCAGGGATACTCATTCCCTCAAACTCAAGAATACCTTGTGTTGCAAAGTGAATAATTCTAGCTTGGGACATTCGCTGTTTAACTGTAGTTTCGGTTGCTACATCACCTGTAAGTGCTTGGGTATTGAAAAGACGAGCAATTTCGTTTGCTTCCTCTTCTGCACCCGTTAGCGGACTTAGTTTCTGCGGCTTTTCTCCAGGCTTCGGCGCTATGCTGGGCATGGTGGGATTACCGACTATAAGCACCTCCTTAGCTACACCTTGAATTTGCTGCTGTCGTTGATAAAGTAAATCCAGCACCTGAATCGAGGGAGCGGTGGAAATGGTATGTTTTTGAATTAAGTATTTACCCTTTGCATCTGGTAACGCCGCGAAGGGAACAAGAAACAGCGAATTTTGAGGAATGAAAATAATTTTATCATCCGGTTTAGTTGGTAAAACGTCTGCAATGGGTTGAATTAATAGTTGATGTAATTTTTGCAATTTTTCTGTTAAGCGATTATCTCCTCTAGATTTTCCCTTATGTATAACTAAGCCTTTAACATTTCCCCGGCTGACACCAATCGACTGACGACTACTGGTTATTAAATTAGTTAAAGATGTTTTTTGTTTCTGCCACAGAGGTTTCAGATCAACGCTACGAAAAATGATTTCACCTGTAGGTTTGACTGCCCAAATATACAGTTCTAATTCTTGAGTTTGGCGTTTACCTCCAAGGTTCAACTCATCAGTTATAATTGAATATTCAACAAGTGTAGCGTTTTGTTGTTTGGCAACTTGTTTAATTTTGATAATTGATGGAGAAACAGATAAATCATCTGTTGGCGATAAGCGCTTTACCAATAAATCCACCAATGCACGGGTACGACCTCTTTCAGAAACTTCTAGCGCTGCTTCGTTTGGATTTTGAGCAATAAGGGTTTTTTGCAGTTGCTGGTAGGATGGCGCTTGGGTATTTACAGTTTGCGCTAATACCTTATTTGCCCTTAATAAATTTAAAGGCATTGAGATAGTAGCCACAATAATGATAAAAGCCGGAGCCAGTTTAGGGATTAAGTGTAAAAAGGTCATTTTTTGATTTCGTGATGATTTGGCTGTTCTCTAAAGGTTCACCAAACCCGATTTTTCAAACAAATCGGGTTTGGGGTAGCGTTTAACTCTCCTGTATCTTCTCAATTGCGTCGGTTACTTTTTGGGCAAATTCCTGATTACCTTCTTGTTTAAAGAGTCTGAATGCTTTCTGTAAATCTGCGATCGCACCTTGTTTGTCTTTTAAAGCAAAGTTTGTAAAACCTCGGAAATAATAAGCATAAGCAATATCGTGATTAATTTCTAAAGCTTTGTCAAAATCTATCTTTGCTGCTTGATAGTCTTCCAAACTAAAATTGCCTAATCCTCTACCAAGGTAAGCATAAGCATTATCAGGTTCAATCTTCAGGATTTGGTTAAAATCTTCAATTGCCCCCTGATAATCTTTCGACTCCAAGCGTTTAAAAGCCCGTTTTAAGTATTCTTCGGTATCATTTTTATTTTCAGTTTGTGAGTCGGTAACTTGTGCTATTACTTGTCGAGTATTTAACAAGTTTTTAGCTTCAGCTTTCGGTGCAAAAGTCAATATTCCAAATACTAGAATTACTGCTGCTAATTTCAAACTTTTCATTGTTGTGTCTCCTCAAATACTAAGTGTTTTTATTGATTAGTAAACCAATCGATGTTACCGATTGCGAAACTCTTCGATTGCAAAGGTTTACTTGCTGCTCACAGGTATATATCTCTGAGTGTTGAGAGGTTATGCAAAATCAGAGCGATTTGCTAACGAGTCGCGGAATTCTTAGCGTCTGATTTAGGTACGTCACACAAGTTATCGATATTTTTGATCATCTCCTGCAATCCATCTGAACGATTTTGCACGGAGTAAGCTTGCTGTAAGGCATCTGACCACAGATTAGAATCAGCAAAGTACTTGGCTTTAGCAAAGGCGATCGCCTCAATATCTGCTCCTTGTGCTTGTAGTTGATTTTCTAAAGTCTTCAATTCTGCGGTGATACGATCGCGCTGTTGCGTCTCCATAATTTGAAATGGGACGAATCTCGATGAGTTGACCATCCATTGGTAAGTTTGACCTGGTTGTAGTGGTTGACCTTGATAGGTAATATTCTGAGTCTGTGTTACTGGTTGATTCCATAAGTCTTGCTCACTATTTATTGGACGTACTGCTATTGTTTGCACTCGACCTTTCCAAATAAATAACGGGCGATCGCTCCAAACAATTCTGGGTTTAGCGGGAGCGTCTGGGGAAACCATACAGATAGCATCACTGGGACGAGAACCACCTTTGCGCGGTTCCACTGGAGGCTTTTTACTAAATAGAATTCGAGAAATATTTGCCCAAGAAAAGGTTTGTTGTATTGAACTTTTTTTAGCAGGTATCGCTTGATTAGATAGAACAGGTGCAGTACTCAAAGCGATAGTTGATAGCACCACAATATGTAATAAAAGTTTATTCATGAGTTTTCCTTTTGGAAATAGTAGGTAAAGCGTAAAACCAGAATGCTATCGATGGTAAAGACCAAGGTAATAGGATTGCAGTTGCAGATATATAAATTTGCAAGCTAACCAGTCCATACAACCCTGTAATAATACTGGGCAACATTAACGATTGCAATAGAGAATACTGCTTACTTGGTCGCAGTAAATATATCGTTTTGCCTAGCAATATCGCTATGCAAATCATCCAGAAATCGGGAATTGGAATAACTAATCTCTGAGTTAGAAAATGATGTATTATGTAAGCATGATATTGTCCACCTGTAAATACTTTGCTTTTGTTAATGGGATTTTCTTGATTGCGCCAGTATTTAATAGCAGGTGGTGACTCGGAATCTTTAAAAGTATCATCACCATCTTTGACAATCCCAGCTTCGTTATATCCTCCGGGTGCAATAATCACAATTTGCTGCTGTAAGCTTTGAGGAACAGCTTGATTTTCTAAGAATTGCCAAGCCGGAATAGAATGATATACCTGATTAGGGGGAATGGAAAAGTCAATGATTGGGTGTAACCAACTTTGCTTGAGTGAATAACTCAAAGCTGTAACTAATTGTAGATGCGATCGCTCTGATTTTAAAATCGTTTGATTAGCTTTATTAGCATCTTTTAAAAAATCACTAATCTGTTGAAAAAAGTCTATTTTGCTGTCGATTTTTGGCTGCGGTGCGTTGGGAATTTGTTGCAATTGATACCCAAGAGCTAATAAACTAGCAAAGTGCCAAGGCTGGGATTGAAAATCATCATGGGGTAACAGTTCCATATACCAAGGATAATTGTCAATTTCCCCTTCTAAACTCCAATTAAGATTAGCAATTTCAGGTAGTACCCTCAGCCATACGTTGTCGTTAGAAGTTGCAGAAAATACAAACAATGTCGGACTGGGTGAAGAACTTACAGCAGCTTGAATAGATTTGGCAAGAATGCGATCGCCTTGCTCTTGATGCCGATCCAGGAGATAATCGATACCGACTACCCTAGCCTTATTAGCCGTCAGTTGGTCAACTAGACTCGCCAAATACTGACGATTCATCGGCTTAGGGTTGGATATTTTGGCGAGTCTAATCGATTCTTCGTCAATTTGCACCAAGAGGACTGGCGGTAGACTTGCAACACTTGCAACTTGACGGGTAATTTGACGATAGAAAGCCTGTACCAGTACACGCCGTTGTAACAAAAAGCTCTGCACTGGCAATAGTAAACTAATTATTAGCAAAACCGAAAGTGCGATCGCTTCTTGACGACTTGGTTTCAAACTCTTAAAAAATTCCTTGATACCAAAAGGTTGGAGGCGAAATAAGTCTGCTTCTGGATGGCGAAACAAAGAGGGAATTAGATAAGCACTTGGATAAGTGAAATTCTTTTCTAACTTCAGATATTTCGATGCTGCTAATAATGATTCGTGGACATCTTGATATTGAGCTAATGCTTGGATAAATTGCAGAAAAAATTCTCCAGCAACGCGATTGTGAATTGGTTCGCGCATGACTGCAACCTGACTTAATCCTAAGTCAATGAGTTTATTAGCAATGCTTAAACCCTTGCAAGAATTAAAAATAGCAACCTGCAATCCTCTTGATTTAGCAGTAATTAATGGCTGTTCTATCTCACTAATTAATAAAGCTACATTGGGAGCGATCGCTATTTCTCCACCAGTCAAACTTGTTTCATTACTGTGACCTGCAAAGAATAAAATGTCCCATCCTGCTTCTGAGGCTATTTCCTGAACAATTTTAGTTTTTAATTCAGTAATACTTTCGTGGGGTTGCCAACCAATAAAAGTAATTTTAGCTACCGATTCTAAGGAACTTACAGTTGATTTTTCTGTTTTGAAATCTAAACCACTTTCATCTCCTAAAATTACTAAAATTCTAGCTTTCCGAGCATGGTAGCCATTAGTATTTATTGCTTCACACCTATTTATCGGTGTGCGGACAATACGAATTTTACTATAATCGAGAGCAAATTCTGCGCCAAGTTCCCAGACTTCCCACGGTAATCGTGACAATTCTAGAGGATTACAAGTTATAAAAATATCAATATAGCGATTATTGCTGTTTTTGGTTGCTTGGGCGATCGCTGCCCGAATTTCATATAATTCTGCACTGCGTAACCAGTGATGAAATTCATATAAAAGTTGTGCTTCTGCCTGGACTAGTTGCGAGTGCCAATCAACAGGCGGTGTAGTAAAACTCCCAATCTCTTCTACTTTGCCTCGCAATTTTGTGTTATAAAAACGGAGATAAATTCGCTGCCATTCTTGGTATTTGAAATCCAGATCATCAGGATAGGCGAGTGTCACACCAAGTTGCTGACCCTTACCCCAAGATAGTTCAAATGCACAAAGTTGATCGAATTGTTGAACTTTTAAATTAAAAATAGAAGCAGTCATAATTAATTAACCGCCGATAAACCCTGATAAAATATACTGTAAACTCTTTCCGTTCCCTCTCTGCGCCTCTGTGTGAACTTTTCCTAAGACTCCCCAATCAACGTAAAAGCCGCCCAATTAACAGGCTGAGGATGCTTTTTCATAGTAATCAGCATCGCATTCCGTAAAGCCACAGCCTTATCAGGATTTTGTTCCCATTGTTGATAGAACTCCGTCATTAATTCTGATGTGGCTGAATCAGGAACTTTCCACAAAGAGACAATCACACTCGGCGCGCCAGCCGTAATCAAAGAACGAGATAATCCAACCACACCATCACCAGTAATTGCACCTCTACCAGTGTCGCAAGCGCTTAACACCACTAATTCAGCGTTGATTTTTAAATCGACAATTTCCGCAGGGGTGAGCAAACCGTCATCGTTACTGGTGGGTGTAAGGGCGATCGCGCTTGGTATACTCTTATCAGCATCATCTAACAATCCATGCGTTGCTAAATGAATAATCCTGGCAGTTGATAATTTTTCTTTAAAAGCCGCTTTTGTGGCATCTTTACCAGTTGGTTTAATAACCCAAATGTAAAGTTTTGATTCCATAATTGAATATTCAACAAGTGTGGCATTTTGTACTTTAGCAATTTGCTTAATTTGCTCAATATTAGGTGGTTTGATCGCTTGTTGATTGTCGATATTTCCAGATATCTTGGAGGCTAATAACTCAATAAAGGCTCTAGCTCGACTTCGTTCAGATATTTCTAATGCTGTGTTAGTTTTATTTTGGGCAATTAAAGCTTTTTGTAAAAAACGGTAGGTAGAAGCTTGTGTTTCAAAGATTGATATTTTTTGGTCATCAGTTAAATCTCGTGTTCGCAGAGTCTCGTTAACTTTAATAGCAGCAAATAAGGTTTTTTCCGCATCGGCATATTTACTCTGACTGCCATAAACTACGCCAATATTGCTAAGAGTTATCCCTTGTCCTGCTGTATCACCGATTTGTTTGTGAATAGCTAAGGCTTGCTGATAAAACTCTAATGCTTTGGTGTATTGTCCAAGAATGGCGTAAACTCCCCCAATATTGCTGAGAGTTAGCCCTTTTCCTGCTTTATTGCGTATTTGTTTGTGAATAGCTAAGGCTTGCTGATAAGACTTCAAGCCCTCGGCATACTGTCCCTGACTTTTGTAAACTTTGCCAATATTGTTGAGAGTAAACCCTTCTCCTGCTTTGTCGCTAATTTGTTTACGAATTGCTAAAGCTTTCTGATAAGACTCCAATGCTTTGGCGTACTGCCCTAGACTGTCATAAACTACGCCAATATTGTTGAGAGTTATGCCTTCCCCTACTTTGTAGTCAATTTGTTTGTGAATTGCTAAAGCTTGCTGATAAAACTCTAATGCTTTGGCATACTGTCCTAAATCATCGTAAACTGCGGCAATATTGTTGAAAGTTGTTCCTTCTAGCACCTTAGTGCCGACTTGTTGGTGAATAGCTAAACCTTGCTGAAAGAACTTTAATGCTTTGGCATAGTGTCCTTGATTTTTGTAAACTGTAGCAATATTGTTGAGAGTTACCCCTTCCGCTGCTTGGTTGCGGAATTGTTTGTGAATTGCTAAAGCTTGCTGATGAAACTCTAATGCTTTGGCATACTCTCCTTGATTTTGGTAAACGGTGCCAATATTGCTGAGAATTACCCCTTCCGCTGCTTGGTTGCGGAATTGTTTATGAACAGCTAAGGCTTTCTGATATAACTCCAATGCTTTGGCATACTCTCCCAGCTTGTCGTAAACTTGTCCAATATTGTTGAGAATTATTCCTTTATGTGCTTGATTAGCAAGTTGTTTCTCAATAGCTAAACCTTGCTCATGGAACTCCAACGCTTTGGTGTATTGTCCCAGACTCTCGTAAATTTTGCCAATATTGCTGAGAGTTATAGCTTCCCCGGATTTATCACCCATTTCTTTAAGAATAGCTAAAGCTTGCACAGAAACCTCTAAGGCTTTGGTGTATTGTCCCAGGTTCTCGTAATTTGCCCCAATACTATTGAGAGTTGCACCTTCGCCTTGGCGATCACCTATTTGTCTAAAAATGACTAAAGCTTGTTCAAAAGTCTTTACCGCTTGTTGAAATTGACTTTGACTAAGCTGTTGAAAACCTAATTGAGTCAGTTGCAGTGCTTCTTCCCTAAGTTCTTGTGTCGTTTGCGCCTGTGCAGTCAGAATAGTTGGCACTAATCTTCTTGTCTTTGATTGAGCAAAACTTGTAAATAAGAACAGCGAAAGCACTAAAGTAGCAACAGAGAGGAATTTAAGACGATAATGCACGAGAAGCAGTCCTCCAAGCAGTGTGAGAGTATTTACTGGCTGATTATCTATATCTCTCACGCTTGGGAGGTTATGCAAAAATTTTGTTTGTAGTTGCCAAATTTAACCTACAAAGGTTTGTAACAAACAAGTTTCAGTTAGCGATCGCCTAAACCAAGGTTTAGAAATCAACTACGCCATCAGGTTTCCATTCCACAAATTCATCAAACGTCAATAGCGCCTAAACCAAGGTTTAGAAATCAACTACGCCATCAGGTTTCCATTCCACAAATTCATCAAACGTCAATAGATTGAGTTGTGCTATGGCTTGAGACATAATTTATCCCTGTTTGGGTATTTTCCAAATGTGCTTTCATTTTAGCGTTACAAAAAATGTAACCAGAGAAACTAAAACGATCGCACTGGATAAAATGCAAATGGAGGTAAGGTCAACTCTATACCATCTATTAGACTCACACTAACCAGAAATTTCTCATCCCACCCGCCAACCACACGAGTAAACAAATAAGAATTTCCCTGTTCTTGATTTGTACTCTGTTCTAATAAAATACTCGTTTGGTCACTGACCCGCATTTTTAAATGTGAAGGTAAAGCATCATGTGAAACTGTACCTAGCACTAACAATAATGTCCATAAATGTTTGTCTGATTCAGATAATATATGCCAAGTTACAGCATATAGCCGCAAAGAAATTCCTGCTAATACTAAATCGTGATAAGCACCCCGCGCCTGGGAAGGAATTTCTACACCTCTATGCTGAAGTTGGGTGATAATTGCTTGAAATTCTTCTGTAGGACTTCGCATTGCGATCGCAGGTGTCAAACTAGGTAACAGCACCCATGAAAATTCCTCCCCTAATTCATCTAATTCATCCCACAACCAACGTCCGACATTGAGGGCTGGCTGTGTCAAGAATTTCAGTAAATCTTTTAAGTTTATTTTGGGTGTATTGTGTGCTTGCTGCAAATTATAAACCCAATTGAGTAATTCTGGATTAGTCAAAACAGCACTTCCTTGTTCCCAAGTCAACACTTCCCAAAGTTCACGTTCGGGTGATTGTAACTGCGGTAATAATGTCGCTAATTCACCTTCCATTGTCGATAAAATATGAGAGCCTTCGCTCTTGACATTTGGTAAATAAATTGCTTCAGATTCTAAACAACGCAAATATAACAACAAACGGTCTGGTTGAGCTTCAAACCAACTCAAAGGTATTTGATAAGTCCAGTCTGACTCCGACTGTAAGTTCGCTCTTACCTGATTTTTTATTAATTCTTGATAGGAGATAAATCCAGAAATCACGGCAGATTCTTGTTCTTCTAAAACTTCTACCAATACATAAAAATGAGGAACATATTGTGGTAAATCTACGACTACTTTAGGTAGAGTCACTTCCAAATCAGTGAGGCTAGCAGTGGGAATCAGGCAGAGTTTAAATTCACCAACTTGCAAATTGGCCACGGCTGCGATCGCATTCGCAAGTGGTGGCTGCAAAACTGTACATTGTTCCCGATTAATAGTTAGAGAATCGGCGCGTTCTTCTAGCCATTGTTCAAAAGCAAATAGTGCTAAAGCATGAATATAAGTTTGCCACTGCCGAGATGTACTGGGAATTTGCTGACTGAGTTTTACTGCCTGATTGATTTGGTTAGATGAGAGAATAATTGTTTCTGTAGGCAGAACTTCAAAATCTAGCTCTAGCTCAGGAATGTTACTTGATATATTTTTCATATCTACTTATTTATTCTATCGAGATAACGACATAATTGCTGGGAAAAAAGATTGCTTATTACAATACTTTGAGGCGTTTGAGATGAAATTTTGGCATCTCTAATTACTGTAGAAATGTGTGACTCCAGGGCAGATGAAATCTGATCTTCTAGGGTTTCAAGACGACCTGTATCAAAGTAATTTTTTGCCAAATCAAGGACGCGATCGCGCAATATAACCAAAAGCTGTTGTTGCACATCAGCACGGAATTCCTTGAGTTTTAGCAAGCGAGTTACTGCATCCTGTGCCCTTAATTCTAACCGACTAGCAATTTCTGTCATCGGCATTTGTTGACAGTAAACTAGCTGGAGTGCTGTCAGGAATTTTTGGGCTTTATCTCCTTTCTTAGGAAGTAACTGTTTCACTCGTGATGTAATCACCACAGCTAATGCTTGGTCTAAACAAGCGAGGAATTCAGGACGATATAACTGCAAAAAATCTGCTTGCTCGTCTTCATTCTCTCCAGGATTGCTAACATCAGCATTCAGAATACTTTGTTTACCCAACACATCTATCGATGTTGTTGGTAAAAAACCACCCCGGACATGAATTCGATACTGTCGCAATAGAGAAGCAAGCTTTTGTAATTGTGCCATCACAGTTTCACTCTTGGGCATCTGACCGCTTTGACTTTGGATATTTAAAGCAATTTCTTGTAATTGCTGCGTAGTGGGCGGCAGACATTTCCCCCTGATACCTAAAGAGCGCTGTTGCAGCCTTTGTGCGCGATACACAAGGTGGTAACTTTCTAAAAAGATGACGAAATATTCAATTTCTTTAGGCGTTAACGAATAAAATTCTCTGAAAATTCGCTCTAGCTGTTTAGGTCGAGTATCGTTGAGAATTGCCCAGTCACTCACAAGATATAATCCTGATTCCAGCAAAAATTGGTTGAGCGCCGGATATTGTTTTACCTTTGTCGTTGTCCAGGTTGTGAGACTACTTTGGTCTGGGTCAAAACTTTGTAAAATTTTTCGAGAAAGGCATTGGTAAGAACCTGTTGGTTCTAATCTGCCATCGTCATCTAGGACATAAGGTAATAAATCACTGCAATTAAAACCATGAGCAATCCCAAAATTAGTTTCTAATTGTAAGCAAACTTGCTCAATTTGCCAAGATATAAAGCAGAGTAGGCAACGCTGGGCTAGCAAGCATCTATCAGCAGGAGCATCCCGCGATAATTGCACCAGTTGGAGTTGAATTTCTGCATCTGGGACATCATTATTATCTGCGTATGCGTAGCCCGTCGTAGATATCGCGTTGTGCCCACCGCAGGCGATCCCTGAAAACACATCACTGAAAAACGCTTTAGCTCGAGCAATTGCCTGGACTTGCCGCCGTCCAGCAGCATCAATTTTCACTAGTTGCCAATATCGTGATGCTACACCCATAAATATTTGAACTCAACCATCAACAGCAGTATTGCCTGACATTCATTCTTAACTCCAGACTCACTGATCTTATGCAGTTTTAGCTTGTATGACAAAAACTCATTCAGGACAAAAACTGCGGTTTGTCCATGCACTGCGCTTTAGCTGATTGCGGTAAGCATAGCCATGCTGTCAGGCTGCGCTATTCTTCCTCTGTCAACTCCTCAACTTCCGCAGCACTAACTGTAATTGTTGCTGAACTTGGATCTACTTGCTGGGAGATATCCTCGTTTGCAGAGTTAGCTGCTGAAGTTGAATCGGTAGATGGGGCAGAGGTGGCTTTGTTGCGTCTAGAAGGTGGTTTAGGCATGATTCCACCTTTTCTAGTTCAATGAGATTTTCTCAGAGTCAATTGCAACGTAAATTCTGGATGTAACTGATAACTGCATAGTTGTAGCCCAACCCAGGTATCGCTTCTCTAATAAGACAGAGGGGAGAGCAAGAGGATTAATAGTATAAAGGTCAATCATCAAACTGTACCCCTAAATCTACACCCAGCACCTCTTCAATTTTCCGAAGAGTTTCTTCTGCTACACCACCTAAAACAGCTTCCGCCTCTAACTGATACCAATAGTTACGGGATATTCCAACTTCTTTGGCCATCTGTGTAACTGGCCGCCCCCTAGCTTCTCTGGCCTGTTTAATGCGATCGCCCAATCCAGGAACATCAACTTCTAGCTTAATAATCCGTCTTACTTTCACAGTCATAGTCATAATTCCAATTCTAAAAGTATATGTTAATTGTCAACTAAACAGTTGACAATCTGTTAATTAACAGATTACACTATTAGGTATAAAGAAAGCGCCCCAGACTGGTAATCGAAGCGCTTTCCGTCCCGTTAGGAACTGATTCATTATGACCCACATTATCTACAGCCAACAACAGCTGCAACTGAAATCCATTGCCCGTCTGAAGCAAATCTACAGCGAAATCGCCTGTACAGTTGAAGTAAGCGACAAACGCTGTAAGGATGCCTGGATTACTGCGATTGTTGAATATCAGGCAAGCAAAGTTCAAAAACTCGCCCCTGCTGCCCCCGACGAACAAACCACAGCCCAAGCCGAACTCGACAACTACATCGCTGACCAAGCCCAAGCTGTAGCTCCCGAACCCCTCACAATAGTCGAAATCTCGTTTTCTGATTACGAATATTACGCTGGCAATCAACTCATAGCCAGCATCAGCCATGACGACAACCACCTAACCCAACGCTGGGTAGTCATGGTCAACGGTAAAGAAGTATTCCGTGCCAACACTCTAATGCGCTGTCATCGGTTCATCTGCACTCACTACAAAGATGGCACACTGCCAGTGCAGGAGAAAGAAACAACACCCCCCACGACCGAAAACCGAATCATGGCGCATATCTTCAACGAGTGCGAGAATTACGGGTTTGAAATTATCGACGATGGGATTTATACCAGCGATACTGAAGGCGGCAAACTACGCAAATTGGGCCAAGTCGGCTGCACTAATGGGAATTGGTGGGTAATCCTGGGTTGTTCAGGTCAGCAGCAGTATTCTAACTCGGTGTTTGATGCAGTGCGATCGCTCTCGATGGCTCAAGAGGCAACGGTGCAGGGAGCGGGGAGCATGGGGGAACAATTCTCTAACCAAATCATGGCACAGATTTTCATCGAGTGTGAGAAATTCGGCTTTGAAATCCTCGATGACGGAATATACCACAACGACCTGAAACTGGGCGAAGTAGGGCAGACTGACGGCAGCTGGTGGTTCACACGCGCCACAGACGAAATGCAGCAGCGTATTCCCTGCGACTCAGCGCTGGATGCCGTGTGGTGGCTGTCGATGGTGGATGTCGTACTCCAGGCTGAACCATCTCAGGAATACTTGCAATATCGCCCATTGGAGCAACTGACTACTGAGGAATTACAGCAGTTGCTGGATGCAGAAGTGCCCGACTGTGAGCAATTGCTGGATCGCCCATTTGACGAACTGACCGCCGAAGAGTGGGAACGGTTGCCCAAATATGAGCCGCACTTGGAGTTAGTAGCGGCGTAATTCCTACAACACGGCGATCGCACTTTCATAACAATCTGCGATCGCCTCTACCCACATTCTCAACAATCCCCAATTAAATCAATGCAACCAACAATATCCATTCCCCAACACTGGGACTACCCTCGCTTTGCTTTGGATCAGCGTACTAAAGATGGCATCATTCTGGGGCTTTATTACTATCCCTATGGTACAGAATTGGCTGAACAATTCGGTGGTGGTTGGCGCTATACGCTGATGCCTGATAAAAACTCTGATGAATTGTTTCACTTTCAGGAGTCTCAAATCCAACCGCTTTCCCCACAGGAACTATTTTCACAGATACGCGCAGAAATTGACTTTTATCAACAGCAGATAGCAATTCGGCAACACCAATTATTAGCCATCACTGGAGGTAGTACAAATGGCTAATTCTACAAATAGTTTTGACCGTAGAGCAAATCATTCGCTTCGCTCAAATTCAAAATTATTAATTCAAAATTCAAAATTGAAGAATAAGAAATCAATTTTGCATTTTGAATTTTGCATTTTGAATTGTTTTGGTGGTTGTGTACCTCTGCATCGGCTTCAGTTCCAATTCTCTGATTCAGTTATTCAAACCCTGTTGGATAAAGAACTGGTGCAAGTACAGAACACTGGACGCGGCTTTTTGTTAGAGATTGCCGAGGATTTTTAGCTCTTAATCGAAGAGGAACCAATTATGAAACTTTACGCTAAGACGATTCCACACACATTACCAGATTGGGCAACCACCGTTACAAAGAGTGCAGATTTGTTTGAGGTTGAAATTAACGATGAACACCCAAATTTTCAATCTTTACTTGAAGAATTAGCGACAGAGATTGAACCAGGAACAATAGGAGTAAAAGCAGAGGATTTATGTTCACGGCTTGGCATTGAGATGTCTAACCCAAATCTCCACCAATTAGTTGAACAAGCTCAAACTCTGATATCCGAAATTGCTACACACCCAGACTACAAACAACTGTTGGACTTGGGATATCAACCTGATTTAAACATTGCTGATGCTCAAACTGCACTGACTTATCTGCAATGGGAGTTAGAACGGAATCGAGAACTTTCTGTTTAGTAAAAAAGCGATTGCTTGAATATCAGCTTTTCTTCAAGCAATCGTAAAGCACTGAAAGTTACGTTACAAACCACTAATTATTGCACAGGTCAACAAAATATGGTTACTGAAATCAAACTAGGTTTATGCAACCCTCCAGAACCCATCTATTTATATGTCAAAAACGCCGAGTTAGGTGGTGAATCTTACCTGTGGTATCACTACGATATTGACAGGGAGAAAACCATCCCTGTTACCCAAAGAGCATTAACTGGGTGTCTGTCTGAACTGCGATTTACGACTAAAGAGTTCAAAGGAAAGGATAATCTGAAGCTGGATATTGTTGTCAGTGCCGATGAACTTTATGTCATAAGAAGTGGTATTGAAACAAACTTTACCAAAAGCTTTCTGCTTGCTGCATCAGGTATCCAGGATTTTTCTAAGCCACTGATTATTGCTGCTACTGCTGGTGAACAAAATACCGTTTTCTGTAATCTATATGATGCAGTAACTAAAAGCAGAATTGAAAGAGAATGGAATAAAAATGCTGATTGGGAAACTCTCATTAATGAGATTCAATCTCGCTTAGGTGGCACATCCTCAACTATCCCATCTATAGCAGAAACCCCAGTAGCTCCAGCAAAACTTAGTGTAGTTCCGCAAAAAGTACATCCTCAAGACCTACGAATCAAAAATATCCGTACTTTGCTTGATTATCCTCTTGATTTAGTCAAGAAGTGGTTGCAATTTCAGGATGTTGACCGTCCAAGTCTACTTCATATTACCAAGATTAATGAACTGGTAAAAACAATGTGTTTGGCTTGGGCTTCAGGCAAGTGTGAATATCCTAATCATGCCGAGTCTTCATATCAAAATTTTGTTGTTGATGCTGTTGCTAAGGGTGCTGATGAATTAACGGCAATCAACGGATGGATGCAACAGTTGCAAGCTGCAAAAGCCGGAGCGGTGTAAATCAAAAGTCAGAAGTCAGAATTCAGGATTCAGAATTATTCTGATTTCTGACTCCTGACTCCTGACTCCTGAATTCTCAACATCAGAGGAATTAACCATGAGAGTCATCGTTACAGTTTTTGAAAAAATTACCAGCGAAGCACATATCAATATTCCTGATGGGCTGAATCAATCTGCTATCAAACAGCACATAGTAAACCGCTATAACACTGGGGGAATGCAAACTGAGATGAACATTTTCCAAGTGGACTTTGAATCTATCAGCGCTCGGATTGTACCAGAAAATTCTTCTCCTAAATCTGCATAAACATTGGAGGTAATAAATGAATCCCAAATGGACTGATGAAGAACTCGGAATCATTGAAGCTAAAGCTGAACTTTATACCCCTAAACAAATAGCCTCAATCTTAAAAAGACATGGGTATTTTCGTACTCCAATCGCTATCGCTACTAAGCTTTGGGCTTTGGGTTATTCTACAAGCCCCTTTCTCGATAACTATAGCAGTGCTGAAATCGCCCGTGTTCTGTGTGTGCATTCCACCACCGTTTCTGGTTGGGTGAGACGTGGTTGGTTGAAAACTAGTCGCCGTTCTTCTAAGCGTTATCAAGTTCGGAGATGGCATCTCAAAAGCTTTTTTGAAAATCCCCCACAACATTTAAAAAAGCGTATTGCCTCTATTGACTCCGAAGCCATTAATTACTTATTAGGGAGAAAAGCATGATTGACCACATTAACGCACTTCAAACAAGCTGGTATCTCTCTCCACCTTGGCGTGGAACAATTCCACCTGTTGCAGTTAATTTACTGGAGAGAGTTTTCCTACGAACTACAAGGAGATTTGGTTACTGCTGCGGTATGCAATGGAAACACGAGTGCTGGATTTATTCAATTGATTGCGGTAAAGAAATCCTCCACGCTACACAAAACCAAATCATCGGGACTGGTGAATTAGAAGCCATTACTGTGCAAAAACCTGCTTTTGTTTTGGGCGAAAGAGTGATCCTCTGCTCTCACGATCAGGGAACAAAACAACGGCTGATTCTGGGGATTGCGCTGGTGCATAATTCTTGGTTTTACCTTATTGAATTGATGTCACCAACGTTAATTAAGACACCAACTATATCGAATCGTTTTTCATTGGTTGGTGAAAAAAGTTTGGTGCGCGTGAATATTTAATTCTTTCTAATCACACAACTGCAAATTATCACATAACTAAAAATTATGTCAGCAATTGAAATCACCGAAATCATAAAGCAAATATCTCAAGAGATTGAAGTAGACTCCAATGGTCATGGTAAAGCCAGCATCAAAGCTACTGCACGACTAGCTGGAGTTGATGACGAATCTATCAGAAAAGCTTTAAAATCAAGCGCCGACCTAGTACCCTCAAAATTAGCCAAAGAGCTTATGCTGCAAGGATTTTCAGCCGCCGACCTCAGCCAGTGGAGAACCGATGGAATCCCTGATATAGCGATGCCTGCGGCGGGCGGGTACGCCAACGCAATTATCTTAGAGTACTACGCTTACGAAGCTGGTAGATACTGCACCAAGCAAGCCAGATTAGTATGCCGTTCATTCAATACCATCGGCATTCGGGCATGGATTCAAGACAAATTGGGCTGGACAAAACCTGCCTCTAATAGCGAAACAGCGATGACACAAATACAGTTACTCGCTGCAATCGCTCAACAGATGGCACAGCAAGAACAGCATTTACTCCAACAACAACAGCAACAGACTGAAATTTTGCACCGTCTCAAAGCGGTTGAAGTTGAGCAAGACAGAGTAAATACCCCATGTGGACATAAATACAGCGTTGTTGGATTCGCCAATCTTCAAGGTTTAGAAATATCGGTTAAAGAAGCCGGTACTAAAGGTCGAAAAGCAAGCGCATTGTGTCGGAAACAAGGAATAGAAATAGAACGCATTCATGACCCACGTTTTGGAAAAGTTGGTTTGTATCCAGAAAGTGTATTAATTGAGGTTTTCTCTACTGGTCAAAACTAACAGCAATTGTTTTCAAAATACTTTCTTTAATTGGAAAAAAGTACCATGCAACAACTCAATTTATTTGCTGAATCAGTCCCAGTTTTACCCATCACTTATTATCCCGATTTCTTAAGTCTTGAACAAGCCAATGAACTTTACCAACACTGCTTGAAACTGGAGTGGCAACAGAATCAAATCAGGATCGCGGGTAAAACAATGCCTGTTCCCCGCCTGGAGTGTATTTATGGTGATGCCGGATGTGATTATCTTTACTCTAATAGCGTCTTTTTAAAACCACTATGGTGGACAGAGGCTCTGTCTAGCTTACGGGACAGAATCACTGCGTTGACTGGTTACAAGTTCCGTATTGTCATCGGCAATCAATATCGCACAGGTATGGATTCGATAGGGTGGCACGCAGACAATGAGCAATCAATGGGTATAAATCCAGCCATCGCATCAGTCAGCCTATTGATTGCTGGTACTCATTTAACACTTCTTTAAACCCTATCTGCGTAACCAACATTCATTAGCGGTATGAGCATATACCGCTAACTTATCCATGCGTCAAAATATCGGAGGGGATATGAATATTATCGATGCACACCAAAATCCGAATAATCAGCTAGCTCCCAACCATTGGCACGAATGGGTAGTCAATTCCGCCGTTGATCCCAAACTCACTACCCTAAATGTCCGTTCACTCATTGGTTCGGAAATATACGAATACCTTTTATACGCTCTCCCCCAAACTGCCAGACGCAACGATGGGCGACTGCGCGATGGCTACTTGAAAAGATACGCTCACGTAGAGTCGGGCGCATGGTGGGTTAGTGGACTTGACCCGCTTAAAGATTGGCTACCGATGGACTGGGGACGGATGAAACCCGATTACCCAAGACTCGAATGGGACAAGACAACCCTTGAGCAAACGCAAAAGCCCGTTAAATATGAGTCGCCACCCAAAACTCCCAATCGTGTCACCTACCTGAGAGTACCGCTACACATTTGGCGGTTAATATCGTTGAGGTATGACGTGCCAATGCCAGAACATATCACTATTACCTCGGATGGTGAAGTTTTAGGGTTTTGGGCTTGGGTCATGGCTCACCCCGAAATCCCTGTATGCCTTACGGAGGGCGAGAAGAAAGCCGCTTGTCTCCTAACTTTGGGATTTGTAGCGATCGCACTTCCTGGAATCTGGAACGGTCGAGTCGGCAAGGAAGACTTGGAATACCTGCACCCCGATTTAGTTCCAATGGCGCAGAAAGGACGCAAATTCGTTATTCTTTTCGACTACGAAAGCAAGCCCAAAACCAAACAGCAGGTTTTTACTGCTACTCGCCGCACCTGCCAAGTTATTCTCCAACTTGCGTGCCATTGTGTTGTGGCGCTGCTGCCTGGGCCCGAAAAAGGAATTGACGATTGGGTTGTGGCTTTGGGTAAGAAAGCCGAGAAAGCAGTCAGCACGATGATTGCTGATGCCTTGAGAATCAACGAATACCAGCAAAGATTTTTCATTAATCGTGCCAGGGGACTTCGCAATTTCAAACCCAATGTAATAGTCAATACTCGCTATCTTTCCACAGTTATCCGCTCACTGCCTCAATCAGGGTTAGTTGGTTTGGCTTCTGACATGGGGACTGGCAAGACCGAAATCTTGGCAATGATTAGAAGAGATAACCCAGAAAGAAGCTTTTTAAATAACGGGCATCGGGTTACTTTGCTGAAAAATCTCAGCGATCGCCTACAAACAGCAATGTACTCTGCAATTTCTTGCGGCGACTGGGCTAAAGCCAAAGCACTCAGCATCACCGTAGACTCGCTGTATAAAATGGCGAATGATTTACAGGCTTATGACATCTTATTTATAGATGAAGCCTGTCAGTACCTCGCTCACTTGCTCAAGTCCAAAACTTGCAAAGAACACCGGGGGGCTATTCTGGAAGTGCTGGAGTATCTGGTTTACAATGCCAAGTTGGTTGTTTTAGCAGATGCCCACTTGGATGATTTGACCATTGAGTTTTTTATGCAAATGCGACCGGCTGGCGAAAAACCCTACATCATCAAAAACGAATACCGCTCAGGGGGTCGTCAGGTTTATTGGTATGAAGGTAAAAACAGCAGTGCGATCGTTGCCGAGTTTCACGCTCAACTGATGTCAGGTCAAAAACTGATGATGGTCAGTGATAGCAAGCGGTTTATCAAAAAGCTGGAGAGAGCGCTCAATGATGGTTCCGCAATTGATGATAACGACGAAACACCGGAATCAGCCGAAGACCGCAAGTTACGGGTGTGGGCTATTCATTCGGAAAACAGTGGCAGTGAGGAAAATGTGATTTTCATCAGGGAGATTAACGTCGCCATTAAGGATATCGACGCTTTTCTGATTACTCCCAGTCTCGGTACTGGAGTTGACATTTCCACTGAACATTTTGATGCAATATTCGGTGTGTTTCATGCTGTAAGTCAATCGGCTACAGAATGCGCCCAGCAGTTATGGCGGTATCGTCCCAATGTTCCCATGCACGTTTGGGTTGCACCACGCCCTCCATTTGGTTACGCCGAAACTAATGCCCGTCGCATCAAAGAAAAGATTCTCCAGAAGAATGAAATGACTGCGTTTCTCATCCGTATTGACAGAGAAACGGGCAGACGTGGTGCAGAGAAAGACTGGGCGTTGGATGCTAGCTGTCAGATTGAGGCGCAGCGCAATTGGTCTATCAATAATTTACGGGCTGACTTGCGATCGCTACTTGAAGAAATGGGCAATACGATTATTCCTTTGGGCGACGGTGGTGATGAAAGGACTTCGCAGTGGATGAAGGCAGCTGGTATTGCTATCGATTCGGAGCATTACGGTAAAGTTGCCAATGCCAAAGATATTGATAGAAGGACTTACACAAGTAGGCAGCATCAGGATTATCTCAAGCCGGAGGAGGTGCTGGAGTGTGAGAAGTTCCGCATTCAGGACACTTATGGGATGAGCGTTACCCCAGAACTGGTTGAGCAAGATGACGGGGGACGCTTAATTAAAAAGATTGTCGCACTTGAAGCGATATTGGCAGCGCCGGGAGAAATGATTTCCGATGACCTTGTTGCACCGCCGCCTGTTGTGGCAGAGCGGGATAAATCAGAGCGTGAACGTTTGAGCATCTGCACTGACTGGAGTAACCATTCTACCGCGTGGCTTATGCGTCATCGGCTGGGATTGAGAGCAGTGCTGTTGGATCTCATCGCTGGGGTTGAGATTAAAGGCGACGAGGCGATGATTCAGGTTTTGGCTGAGTTCTCCAAGCGTAACGCATCTCACGTTAAGGGGATTCTCAATCTGACTATTCCCCTTGATGAATCACCGATCTGGATTTTGGGGCAGTATCTCTCGCAATTGGGTCTATCTACTGAGTCTCGCCGACCACTTGAGAATGGTCAACGGGTTCGGTATTATCGGCTGAATACTGAGAATGTGGTGTTTATCCAGAACGTACTCTCTTATCGGCTTCGTCAACGGGAGGACAGGGAAAAGAAACGCCAAGATGAACAAGAACGAAATGCAGCGTATGCGGCTAGAATGCAGACACAGTATGGGATGAACCCGCCGTCCACACCCCCCAATGAAATAGATGGAAGTAATAATTGGGGGGGTGTGGACACAGATGAATCATCCAGTATTTCTTGGTGTGAACGGGTTAAATATTATGCTCAGTTGGCGATTGAACGCTTTGTGTACGGTGTTGACGCAGTTAAAGAACTACTAAGTACATTGACGAGTGATGAGCGTTGTGGGGTGATGCTGAAGTTTGAGGACATTGACCAAGACTTGTTTGCTCAATTGGTGGCAGATGCGCCTGATTGGGTGGAGTGGATGGGGTGATTTTTGGGTTTTTGGTTGTGTGTAGTCAGTGCAAACACAGAGGGAGCGTCGCCTTTGCTGTCGGGTTGATTTATGTTGGCTAATAATTACCTAAAAAGCGTTATCTCATCGTTTTTATGGACATTTACGACCTCATCCATAATTGGGGCGCTCATGTGCGTGAGAGCTAAAACTGATTCTTCTTTGATGCTAGTTAAGCGGACGTATGCGATAGTTTCTTCTGGGTTGAGTCCAGCCACAACAATTCTATCCATTGGCAGTAAATCATTACTCGTCGGTAATGCGTAGGTTGCTACTTTGAACAAATCACCTGTTGCCGGGTGAGCTAAATAATTAATCACAACGCAACCAACCCCATATTTTTGGGACATTAAGCGATAAAATTGCCCAATCCTTAATTGTTGAAATTGGCTGTCAAATGCACTTGTTTTTTGTTTTTTGGCTGATTTGTTTTTGGACATTGCGACATTATTAGTATTTTCTCTCAAGTAACCGTTTCAGTAACTTAATACTACTTTTATTCTAATCCCTGTTAATACTTTTTATCCGTCTTATCAACAGATAATATATTTAAATAAATTAATTTTTTCCATAATTTTAATAAACTTTGTAGTTTTAATTTAATATATTAAAGTAGACATTAAGTCAAGTATAATGTTTCCAAATCTGGAACAATTACAATCAAGAATACTGCCAAATAATCTAGCTGTTGAGGAACTAAATTATTTGGGAGATTTAGATGTTAATTCTTATTTATTTTATCAAAGAGGAACTGATAAACAAAACGAGAAATATCAGCTTACTTATAAATATCTTGGCGAGTCTCACTTTGAGTTTAATGGGAAGGAAATCACAGAAGATTTTATCAAAATCTATGGTCTAAGTAAAAAGGGTGATTTTACAGATTTCTATGTTTACTATAAAACAGAATCATATATTTTTTTGTCTGTAGACATACCTCATAACGTATCAAAATTTAAATTTCGTCGTTCTAATTTATATGATTACAATCCAAACATAGATGTTAAAGAGCATTTTGAACATACTAGAAACCCTTTGAAATCTGAAGTTATTAAAAAATCAATTGAGTCTATTGGGTCTATTTACTCTAATTATAAACTGACAGCAAAGACAAAAGGATATAAATCAGGCTGGGTTTATTACAGAATGCGTGAAATTGATTTTAAGGACATACCAGAAGTTGTTAAAGCTTGGGATACTATAGAATGTTACATACACCCTTATGCTTTATATTGTTACTTAAGCCAATTACCTGAATGGATCAAACGTTTTGATTAGAAGTGAACTTTGAGCCATAAAAATCTAGTCTATGTGATTGCGCTGTTGTCGGCGGCGGCGGATAATGCGGATTTGAGCTACGTTGATCAGAATTTTCAACCAGAGTCATTGCAGACTTGGGGTAAACGTGGTTCTGTGATTAACGTCGAGATGCGGCGCTATTGAGAGTCTGTGCTTGCGGGTTTGGTCGAGGATGGGTACACCATTATCGATGCCGACGATGCATCGGACGATGAGAGTGGGGCTGTAATCGAGTCGGTAAAAGCGGCAAGTGAGCAATTGTATACTGCTGAATGTCAGGCGATCGCGGATTCCGATGAACTCTCCCCAACCGAATTGAAGAAGCTGCAAGATAAAAGGGCGAAAACGAAAACTCAACGACATCAGCAGCGCAAGGCCCAATTATCCCGTCGCTACGAAATTGACGTAACCCCTGATTTGGTCGAGAAAGATGATGATGGGTGGTATCCTCAACTGAGAATGGGAGCAACGCGAAAAAGTGAGATCGGGGTTTAGTTCTCAATTACACCCCTATATTCTCAACAAAATCTGGTTTTTTAGTTGCGATCGCATCCTGAAACAAGCTATATACGTCCCAGATTTTAGCACCTCACAAAATCGCGTTGCTCCCACTGAGAATGCACTATTATTTGACGCTGGGGCGGGAATTTCTGACCAACCGTGATGTAAGTTCTCAATTTTCCTAGTTTGAGGTTTTTAAAAGCATTTTTAGCCTCTGCTTGCGGCTGGCGATCGCTCAAAAGAAGAGATGGGCAATACAATTATTCCTTTGGGTAAGAGTGAAAAGCGTATATCCCTGATATTCCTAGATGAAAGGGTGCGGGGTTGCAGGTTCACTTTCCGATTACCTTAGCTATAGCAAATGTCTCCTTTCGTTTCTGGAAGTTTTGGATTTACAACAATTTCATTTAGTAGGACACTCATTCGGCGGAGGTATTGCCATTACTTTATCTACACTTGTTCCAGAAAAAGTCAGAAGTGTAATTCTGATAGATAGTACTGGAATTCCTACGCCATCTATACCGGAGATGATCCCGCGAAGGGCAATCGAAATGACCGCTCAACTGTTTCTCCCAAGACGCAGGTTGAAATTAGTTGATATTCCTTTGATTTTCTCCTATAACTTATTATTTAATACAAAAAATGTCATTCAAGGATTGCTAATTTCTTTATACGAAAATATCAACCATCTGCTACCAAAAATCCCAGCTCCCTGTTTGTTATTATGGTCAGAAAAAGACCTAACTACACCATTAAGTAACGCTCAAGAAATGGCGGCAATTATTCCAGACTCTAAATTAATTACTGTAGAAGAAGGTTTCCACGAATGGGGACTCTGGTATCCTGAGAAATTTACATCACTCATATTGGATTTTATTTGTCAACTTGAGCAATATTGATACAGCTTGAACTGGGGCAAAGTACAAGCTCAGTCATTGATCACAACTGGTCGAGTCGAACATACGTATATAGGTGGTTAACTTCGCTTCTGAGTTTACCTCTGTAGTCTGTGATTGGCTCAAAGCTGTGTAGATCGAGAAAGCTTTGGTAAAGAGTTGAGTAATTCATGCTTTACTATTTCGTCTTACCAGCTTTTTTAGAGACAGCAATTGCACCAACTCCAAACAATAGACCTAGTAGGGAAGTGGGTTCAGGTATGGATGTAGATGAAGAACTGACGGTAATATTGGCAGCAGAATCTTGATAGATGTATGTTCCTGCCCGTCCCACTTCACCCGTCAAGCTAATTTCCGAGCTTGAAGTTCAATAATAAGGTATATCTAGGAGCATCAAAAGCAATGCCAAAATCAACCACTAAATTCCAATTCGACCCAGAATCAAGCTCAAAATCAACATCTGGGGTTAAGTTACTGCCATTAGTAGATCCTGGATTCAAATTCAAGTTTAGATTGTTGACGGATAGCTCCCAATCGCTCAAAGTCCCGGACTCTGAGTAAACCACGAATCCAGAATATTCGCTTTCTTCTGGCAAAGAGTTCGTAAGGAATGGGCTAGTAGCATCGACTAAGGTAAAATCACCTGAAAATTCTTGTCTAGTTAGAATAGCTCCCAGCACGGGAGTAGCATGAAATACGCTTGCAACTACCAAACCAATCACGGCGACGCTAACTTTAGGGAGTCGAACTTGATTCATGGATTAGGTATGCTATCTAAAATTGTTGAAGGTATGCTATCACATCGGGAGCAACTTAAGATACATTCGATACACCAAAATTTTCTGCGATGTGCGGTGTTCTCGAAGAATCGCTCAAGCCAAGAAATGGGCAATATATTAAAGAATTACTCAGTACGCTAAGGAATGATGAGCGGTTGAGTGTAATGCTGGAGTTTGAAGACGCAAGCCCTGACAAATTTGCTTAATTGGTGGCAGATACGCCCCATCTAAGCCCCAGCGATCGCAGTTTCTACGTCTTTTGACACAAGTTTATTTAATTTTGAGAGATTAATCAGAGATTAATGAGATATTAAGTTGAAAAACGGTTCTTCAGATAGAAACTTATGGCAACCGAGCAAGAGCTTCAATCTCTTTTTAATAAATTAGATACCGATCTTGACGGCAAAATCTCCATTAATGATCTTTTTTTAAGTCCTGGCTTAAGTACAATCATTTCATCAGAAACTTTCTATCAGTACTCCCCAGGAATTGCTAGTAAATTATGATTCAGACTCTGACGGTAGTATTACATTTGAAGAGTTAAAGTCAGCCGTTAAGAAAGCAGATAATTTAACCTAGCTGTCAAAAAACCCAATACCAAATATCAATACCCAAAATCCCTCTAAGCGCCCACGTTTTGAGGGATTTGCAATTCTCATGGTCATTGGTGACTCGCTAGCACAAAAGAGATGACCACACAAGTAATTCACATAATATCCTTTGACATTCCCCAAACACTCACCCAGGTAGAAAGTGCTGCTATTCAAGGTTGCAAGGGGAGCAATGCTGAAAATACAGCTTGGGCTTACCAGTGTTGGCTCTTTCTACAGTTGACGGGAGCAAGTTTGTTTTAACCCAAGATTGAACCTGAACCAACTTCCCATTGATATTTGAGCAGTTCCTGGTAAGTCTTTTCCCTTATCATCATCTGCTTATACAGCATCTGCAAAAATTCTTGAGCTTGTTCACGAGACATCTGCTTCACTTGGTCTGCGAAAGTTCTAAGGCTAAATTCTTGTTCTAAAGATAATTCAATGGGTTGATTCATCGCTTTTATTACCTACTCTTTTATTTGAGTTTGCTAAGTTAAGCAAATATTGCTTTATATAAATAAATGTTACGATTACTTTACAAAAACTAAAGGGGTGTAAACCGTATTAAGTAGGTTAGAATGCCGTATCTGCTGCTAAAAACCTTGATATCACTCCATTGTGGCAACCCAAGTAAAAACCTAAGTTCTAAAGTTTCTTACTAAGAGGTTTTTAAAAGCATTTTTAGCCTCTGCAAGCGGCTGGCGATCGCTGTTGAAGGAGATGGGCAATACTTTGGGCAAGAGTGGTGAGCGTTGCGGCGTGATGCTGGAGTTTGAGAATGTGGAGATGAAAAATTTGCTCGACTGGTGACAGGTGCCCGCAGTGGACTGAGTGGATGGCGTGAGAAAGTTGGGCACAGATTGCGATCGCTAAAATGTCAGTTCCTCCCAAGCAAAAAGAACTAACTCTTATCCAGCATCCAGAGATTATTAACTATGGGGGCTGTCTTTGAGCCTCACCAAAATTCTAGTCGCACACCAACGTCAGATAGCATATCGAGAACTCGTATCAGTACATAGTGTAAACATTCTATTCAGGCATTTTCTACCACAGTTCCTTGGTGATACACAATCTTCCAACCCTGCGGTGTCTGTCGCCAGATCGTTGAGCGTCGGGTAATGCGAGTACCCTGAATCAGGGTATAGGTTACAAGGTAGTTTTCGGCGGCAATCTCAAGGCAATGAAAGTCGCGAGTCTGCCATGTGTCTTCCTCTGGGCTGGCATAACGCTTCTCCATCTCATCCAACACATACTGCCGACTGTAACGCCGACCCGACGCACCCACTTCTCAAAATGTGGCTTCCGTCATCCGCTCAAAATCGGTACGTCTCGTCCCCAACTCTGGACGATGAAAAATCGGTTCCCGTTGTATAAGTTCGTTCAAAACATTTAGTATCTTTGGATCTGTGACTAAATTAGGTTCCATATTCTTTGACACAATATCACAGCCAATACCCCCTAATATTAGATGGGGCGGCTCAAAGTCGTTTGAACTTTTTCTGGAGAAATCTCAATGACCATTTCAATGTACCAAGCTTTAATACCCGTGTCTATTCGCACACTGAATAACCTTACAAACATTCTTGAAAAAGGTTCTGCTTATGCTGAAACTAAAAAAATAGATCCGAATGTCTTGATTAATAGTCGTCTATCCCCAGATATGTTTCCATTATCAAAGCAAGTACAAATTGCCTCTGACATAGTAAATAGAGGTGCCGCACGGTTAGCAGGAATAGAACCACCTAAATTCGAGGACAATGAAACTACATTTGGTCAACTTATTGACCGTATTCAAAAAACTATCTCTTATTTAAATACTTTTAAACCTGAGCAAATTGACGGTTCAGAAGAGAGAGAAATTACCCTACAGATGCGTGACAACACTCTCTCTTTTCAAGGAATGCCATTTCTCCTATATTTTGTTTTACCAAACCTTTATTTCCATGTCACAACAGCCTATGACATTCTTAGGCACTGCGGTGTAGAACTTGGTAAAGGAGACTTTCTTGGTCAGCCTTAATCAGAGCAATATCTAACGCAATTTTTTCGAGATTTTCCGATCTTGCTTGGGTTAGTAAAAAATAGATTTCTTGACTTATTGGCATTGTGGGGAAAAGTTTTTTCTTCAACATTTCCCTTTTCTCTTTCTCAGTAATTACACTAGCTTGAATTTCGCCGATTAATTAGTAAAATCTAATACTACATCAAATTCAATATTTGTTCGGTTATAAGTATGATTTCGTTTAGACCAATGATATTGATTATAGAACCCATTTGATATCTTTTAGCCGACCAAGTAGAATCAACAGAAATAGGTGGATTCAAGCAGTGAGGGTTGAAAATGGGGTATTCAAGCGACGTGACTGACGCATAGTGGGAAATTATTGAGCCATTATTGCCGACTAAGAAAAAAAACTAGACCCCCTGTATGGACAAAGCGGCAAATCCTCAACCGGATATTTTATCAACTTAAGAATGGTTGTAATTGGGCTGACTTACCTAGAGATATGCCGCCATATTCAACAGTATTCTGGTATTACCAGCAGTGGTGTGAAGAGGACATCTTGAAGAAAATCATGACTGAGTTGCATCATCAGGTGCGGGAACAAGTCAAAAAAAACCACAGTGGACAACCTTGATGATGATTGATTCCCAAGCTGTAAAAAACACTTGTAATGCCAGTGTTGAATCCAAAGGGTTTTGTTTCTACAAAGCCACTAATGGGATTAAAAGACACCTAGCTGTTGATATACTTGGCTTTCCCTTCTTTACTCACGCTCTCTAAAGCCAGCTTGTCTGATGATTGCGGCTTCATTGAAATGTTCGAGCAAAACATTGATTATTTCATATCTAAACCTGTCGATCTGCCCAAGATTACAATCTTAGTAGATCATGGCTATCACCCGGAGAAACTGACAATAGCGTTAGAGCAGATTTATCCCCAGATTATGACCAAAATCCAATTTGAACTCTCAGCCAAACCATCAAAAGCTGAAAAAGAAGCTACTGGCAAATCTGGCTTTGTGCCTGTTGCTGCTAGATGGGTTATTGAAAGGTCAAACGCTTGGGTGGAGCGATGTAAAAGTTTAGTCAAAAATTTTGACCGAACACTCGCTCGTGCTAATGCCAAGCTCAAGCTTTGTTTTATCAGATTGATGCTCAAAAGACTAGCTGCTAGCTAAAAAAGATATTAAATGGGTTCTATAGAAGTGATTGACTGGTATCTGATGTTTATTAGTAGAGAATGAAGCAACCCAGGCTCGCTTATGTGGAAATGTCTCTACCAGATGGAACTCAGGCGGAGAAATTTGCAGCCATCCGGCGTTGGGGCATCGGTTTAGAGATTGCTAATTTGGGGGATATACAGATAGACGTGTATAAATGCGCCCAGATACCAATTACTGCCGTGCAGGCATATCAAATGCATGATCTCCATCCGCTTCATCGGAATAGGGAACATCGTCATCAAGCCAAAATTCATGTAGAACATACCTTGGAGGTAGCCGCTCAACTCAATGCCCCTAGAATTGTGACAGTCTGCGGCTTTGGACATGATCTAGCAGATAATCCTTTAGAACGAGCGGTGGAGTTCTTCTCCAACTTGGCTCAACAAGCAGCAAAGTTAGGGGTTCGCATCATGATTGAACCCTTGAGTCCAAAACGTGCTGGGGCATTAACACATCCTGATGAGATTGTGTCTCTCATCAGATGCCTAAATCAACCAAAGGTGTTTTCTATCCTGCTAGATACTGGACATTTGCTCGATAGTGGCTTTGATCTGAATTTGTTTTTCTCCATCTGGCAGTATCCAATCGAAGAACTGCAACTCAAAGGCATGAACTCAACTCCACCAACCTTGACCATACCGCTCACGAACTGGATAAAATCCAAGTCCCCGCCCGATGTGATTTGCATAGAGCATCGTCAGGCTATTTCCTGGAAAGAATTTGACCAGATTATCCAAAAATGTTTCCACTGCTTAGAGAAATTAAATAGAAACATTTGAGTTGCAATTACCCTTGTGAGTTTACAGGAACTGAAACAGCATTGGGGAAAGTGGCAGGCACTGTATTTCAATCCAAATCATTTTCTGGTAATCAACTGTCTAGATTATTCCACCATAGCAGTAGTTGACAACAGGAAGTTTTGAAAGAGGTTGCTAGACGATAAGATTTGCGGATTATATCTAAGGCAGAGTATGGCACAGGGAGTCGAAGTGGGCATAACACGGGGAGATATAACCAGTAATAAGCCTTCTTTAAGTCATTCCATTTTGAACAGGCTCCAAGATGTAAAAAATCTGAAATGTCTACAACTAACCCTCTACCCTGATGCATCATAACATTACGCCCGTGAACATCATGAGGGTAGAGGGAGCAACGTCGGGCATAGTCAAGAGCTTCATCGATGTCTCTTATTACCTGCCTGGGAATCGCTAAACCGTATTGCATACAATCGTACAAAGTTGTTCCATAAAGCCGTTTCAAAATTAGAAAGCTATCTTTGGCGTACAAACACTCAGAAAATGCCGGATGAGAGCCTAGACGACGGTAGACTTCTACTTCCTCTTCAAAGCCTGATCGTCCTGGGGCATAAATTTTAACTACACACTCAGGGTAATCGGGGTGATAAACTACTGCGGCATAATTTCCTTTACCAAGCAGCCGCCAGGGTTGTGAAAGATAGCTGACCTGAATGGGATTACGGGGATTGACACTTTGAATTTGTAATCTAGGCAGTAGTTGCTGATAAATGGTTTCAAGCAGATGCTTTGGGGGCGATTTGTCCATAGAGGATAGGTATCTAAAACGAATATCACGCTTGTAAAGGTAAAATTATTGCTAGGGTAAGTGTAGAGAATTTGTAAATATTCTTATTGGTTCTCAGTTGTTTACCCTATACCTTCACACCCAAAAGCCAGTCATATTATAGAAGTAGTCCAATCTGAACAAGCATTGAAACTCAATACTGCTCGGGTAAAGCATTTTCAACTCGGAATTAGGTTCGGGGAAAAGGTTACTGGGTTTAGGTTAAAGGTTTTTTCTTTCCCCTTTTCCCCAAAACCCGACAAGTATTGCATTGAGACTACCATCACTGTTCTTCAGCATTCAACCTAAATGTCTATAGGTTCAGACGATTTCATTCGTTCTTCACCTACCTCACCCCAAGTACATAAGCTTTACGCAAAGTGTTTCTTCAGAGCAAAGATTATGCAGTGTATTTTGTATTTCAGTCTCCAGCCATTTGCAGGTAATGAGAATGAATCCAACCAGGACGATCAGCAAGCTTTACCCATTCGCGAGAAGACTTGCTGACTCTGACATTGACATCATATTGGTAAGGGATGACGCCAATTTTTTGATAATTAGAACCAGGGCCAGACCGGATGGCGACTCCAATTGGGGCAGTTACCAACACTGTGCAAACAGGATTAATACCTGGTCTTAGCCGACATAGTTGTTCTGCTGGGCTTTGAGCTTGAGTAGCAACGGCTGGCAAAACTATGCCAGTTGCAACTAGTGTTAAAAATACTAAGGCAGCCAGTTGTTTGTTGAATTTAGGCATAATTTTAGTTTGTTTGTAAAAAGTCTCCATTTATTATTTCTTAAGGTTTGATTGAGGGCTGCGACGAGCAGATTTTTAGCAGGTTGTATTAACAGAAACTTCAGAATTACTATCCGTAGGGTTAGAGTGCATTCCATTTGTGCAACCAGAGGGTGACAGTTTTGAGATTTATTCCAATGTCGCTAGCAAAGTTTTTCTTCGTTCCCTATTATTAATTCAACGGATTTGTTGTCTATTCCAGAAAAGTTGACAGTTTTCTATTATTCGTTAACAGATTATTTGTTATACCAGATTAACGTCAGTTCGACGGGTTGAAAAAGATGCTTTAAAAGCTAAGACTGGAATAAGAAGAAAATTCAAGAGTGATTTTTATAACATAAAACCTCCTAAACCGAATCTTCGGGCTAGGTTTCCCACCAACACGCCACTCATCACTTTAATAGCCCACATCAGCAGCACTTTCGGTAATCACTCGTGAGAATCAATTGAGGAGGCGATGACTACCCTCCATAAGAGCGATCGCTACTTCCTCCATCCCTAGATTTCCTTACTCAGCACCCCATCACCAGCAGCCATGTCCTGTGTCCCGCCAAGGAAGAAGTTCAAAGTCGCGGATGCCCTCTGTGATACGCTAGCTGATGCTGACCTCTATACTTTGTAATACCAACTTCAAGATTATTCGATTTTTGCGTAAAACATGAAACTTGAGGTGAATAGTATTATAGAACCCATTTGAGATCTTTTTAGGCGATCGAGTAGAATCGGCAGAAGTAGTTGGAATTGCTGGCAGGACAAGGCGAAAAATGGGGTATTCAAGCGACGTGACAGACAAAGAGTGGGGAATAATTGAGCCATTATTGCCTATTAAGAAGAAAACAAGACCCCCAGTGTGGACAAAAAGACAAATTTTGAATGGGATATTGTATCAACTCAAGAATGGTTGCAATTGGGCAAACTTACCCAAAGATCTACCGCCCTATTCGACGGTGTTTTGGCATTACAAACAATGGTGTGAGGATGGCGTCCTAGACAAAATCATGACAGAGCTACATCGACGAGTGCGCGAACAAGTCAAAAAAAAAACCACAATGGACAACTCTAATCATGATTGATTCTCAAGCAGTGAAAAACACTTGTAAAGAAGAGTGTTGAGTCGAAAGGGTTTTGTTTTTACAAAACGACAAATGGAATTAAACGACATCTAGCAGTAGATATCTTGGGATTCCCCTTCTTTACTCACTGCACTAAAGCCAACGTATCTGACGACCAAGGGTTGATTGAAATGCTCACACAAAACATCGATTACTTCAAATCTAAACCGAGCGAGCTACCGAAGATTACCCTCCTGGTTGATCATGGCTATCATCCTGATAAACTAACGATCGCTTTAGAGCAAATTTATCCTCAAATCATGACTAAGATTCAGTTTGAACTCAAAGCCTTGCCATCAAAAGGCGAAAAGGAGGCTCAAGGACTATCTGGATTTGTTCCGGTGGCTGCTAGATGGGGGAAGAGAACGGTCAAATGCTTAGGTGGAGCGATGTAAAAGTTTAGTCAAAAATTTTGACCGGACACTCGCTCGTGCCAAGCTCAAGCTCAAGCTTTGTTTTATCCGATTGATGCTCAAACGACTTGCTGCTAGCTAGAAAAAAGATCTCAAATGGGTTCTATAAGCAAGATTCTGATAAATGAAGAGCAGCGCGTCGCGATAATCATCTTTCCCCCGAATCTTGATACCCTTGTGCTGCTAGTCTTAAAGAATATACTGCTGTTTTTCTTTATATTACGAGTAGCTAGCGAGGATCAAATTTTAAATATGGCTTTTGAGCAAATCGAAGCATTTTTAAAGAAAATGCAGTCTGAACCTGAACTTAAAAACGAGGTGCTCGCAGCACCAACCGCAGATGATGTTGCGCGAATAGCACTAAAGCTTGGTTTTGAATTTTCAGGTGATGAATTATTGAGAATGTCAGGTAAGAAAGTTGGCAGCATTACTGTTAGAAAAACTGATCTTCCTGGAGAGTACAACTAGGGGTCACGCGAGAATTTTTGAAGAAGGCAGAAGGCAGCCATGCTGAGGGCAGAGGGCAGAAGGAACAATTGAATGGGGATTCAGACCCCAACCAATTGTCGGCGCCGTGTAGACAGCGGGACTTTAAACCCTTGTTCCATGATTGTCACGGGCAGAGGGCTGGAAGCAGTATTCCCTGAGCGAACACTATCGAATGCCACGACCAAGCTCAATCTTTGTTTTGTTAGGCTCATGCTTAAGAGACTCGCAGCTTCTTAGAGATATCAAATGGGTTCTATAGGCATAAGTATTGGTTTACTGCCTCTGTTGTCCAACTGGCGAGTCCTTGCACAAAATCAATCACAAAACATTGAGCTAAAAGTTTATAGTGAAAACGAGCAAAAACAAAGCTGTCCAGACAAAGTGATTGTCATTGAAAAACCCCATCCTTATCAAGAAGGCAGTTTTTCAACAGATGGCTCTGTTAACCTAAGTGCCTACGCCAGTAACATTTCTGTTCAAGCCAGTAATAGCTTTAGCGTTACATGGGTTGGTACACTCAAGCCGAGATACGCTAAATGCTTTGCTTCTGCTGGAATGACTAAGGTTGATGGAGAAGCCTACTCTGAACACCTTAATTATTTACGGATGCACTTCGTTAAAGGTAAGGTTTACTTCATCTTAGATTTGGCTGGTGGCTCCGATCCGAATAATTATCCTCTAGTCGTGCTAAACAACAGTTTCAAGAATGGCAATCCTGCCTGGACTTGGGGTGGAAGTGACTAAAGGTTATACTGGCACCATCCCAGATGTCTATTAGAAGTATTCCAAGAGCAAAAGTCTGTTGCACCGTCTGCTGTTGTGGAAGTTCCACCCGATGATGAGCCTTACACAGAACGTATACCTGGGGCAGTGGCTCCTTTGGGTTAACTTTGCTGGTGCGTGTAAGTCTGTGGTGTGCGATTGGTTGGCGGAGGTGTAGGTAACAAAGCTCTTATATTAACTGTTGGAGCGCGATCTGCCAGGGTTGGTGCCTGAATCCTAGTTTCTGACAAAGTTAGACGGGTCTTGATCTCGTCGATGCTTAGTGGGAATGGGGGCTGGCTGCCTATCACCCGCAAGGGCTGCGGTTTTCTCCAAGGATTGCCTCAATCGCTTGGCTGCGTAGATGGACATATCTCGCGGTACATTAATCCGATCGCCCAAATATCGGAGAGCAACATCAGATCCCGATGGAGGTACACAGTCTTCACCGATCATCATGTGTGTTAAAGCACAACGTAGCGCTTGATCAAACAATTTATAATCTTTAGGGTTGACTCGGATAATATTGATGCGGTGTTCGATAGTTCTTTGAAGAGCTTCCATGCGGGAGTTTTCGGGTTCTGGATAAGCAACATCTGGTAGCCCAAACCAGGGCCCATTATCCACCCGCGCTTTATTGAGAAGCATCTGGGTTTCGCCGTTTTCCCAACAGCCCCCCATCTGGGGCGGCAAATCATGTGCGTGGGTGTGAAAGTCGCTCTGGGTACCGCAGTAGGTCGGTCGGCTTTCCATTGCCGCAAACCATGCGCTCAAGCGGGGGGTTTGCGATCGCAGGGAGTAGCCTTTGTAGTAGTAAAGGCTCGCATTCATCCGTTCGAGATATGGCGTAAAAATGACATCGACGATCCCGAAGCTATCTAAAAAGTAAGGGCTTGGGGTGCGACCCAGAGCTTCTTCTACCCTAGCCACCACTGCGATAAATTGTTCTCGGTTGCGTTGTTCTTGTTGAGAGGAACCGGCTTTAGAACACAGCCAAACGCACCAGGCTCTAAATAAAAGTCGTTCTAATTGACGTAGTGGAAGCACCGTGGGGTCTTCCATCCCTTGGCTTAATGGAGCAAAAACTTTTTCCAAAGCGATCAAAATGTCATCGCTTTCCTTTCTAATCCGTCCATCTAGCTCGATTGCAGGAAGCATTCCTGACGGTACCTTACGTTTATACCAACTTTCTTTCTCTCCATAGCAGAACATTGTCACTTTTTCGATCCGGTAGGGGATCTGTTTTTCCTCTAGCCATAACCAAACTTTTTGACAGTAAGGACACCAGGCGTGGTTATCGCGGTACAGCGTTACCCGCACATCAGATTCTCGCTGACCAAACAACCGCAACCTGGCTCTAGCGTTGGTAAGACCATTAACGGTATCTATTTGATAATCCGTGAGGGTTTCTAGTTCTTCCCAGCTTAACGGTGCGGTAGTCATAGGGGGAGTTGCGTAGGGCAATACTTAGGACAATTCTATACTCTACAATATTTTCAGTTACACCAAGGCATAATTTTACCGATAGGTTCGCCCACTTGAAAAAGATATTGGACAAATAGCAATATTGAGCCAATTAAATTTGGTTAACTCGTAGAGACTGCACACGATTGGGCTGAGTGACAATTCTCACCGCTAATTGCAAGTATGTAAATTGTTACTAGTCGGGAACAAAAAGCTTTGGAAAAAGCAGCAGTGAACTTACTGCGCGAGGGTCTAGCTATTGAAGTAATCATTCGGGTAACAGGTTTAACAGTGCAGCAAGTGCAGCAGTTACAGGCACAACTGTCAAGAGAAAATTAATCTTAGTAGACATTCGTGTATCATCATTGATGTGTAAATTGTCGTTATAGTCTGATATTTTGGAGCAAATGTTGTCAAAATTAATGAGATAGTAGTTTTTTCTGAAAAAGTTTTCGCTTTATTTCTGAATCCTCTGCTCAACTTAAAATAATTTAACAGAACTATGCCAATTAAAAAACACATTAATCTTAATCTTGGAAGTTTCCTTAATCCCGCAGAGAAAAAGATAGTGATTATACAGCAAGGTTGGAATTTTACCCATCCCTGAAAAGGTTTTTACCATCTATGGCGATCGCTTGCTTTAAAGCCTTAATAGCCTCTGTATACTGCTGTTGAGATAACTGTAGCTCGGACAGCTTTTCGAGAGCAAAACCCTTGCGCTTAAGAGTTTTGAGGTCATTAGGAGCAAACTTGAGTGCAGTATCATAGATAGCGATCGCCCCTATTTTCATGAGGCCCTTGTTGCCGTTTTATAATGAAAGGATGCAAAAGCTTACCATCACTCGACCTGACGATTGGCATCTGCATCTCCGCGACGGTGCAGCACTGAAAGCGGTTCTGCCTTACACGGTGCGTCAGTTTGCCCGCGCGATCATCATGCCGAACTTGAAGCCCCCTATCCGCTCGGTGGCAGATGCGGCTTGCTATCGCGATCACATCCTCGCCGCCATTCCAGAGGGACAACAGTTTGAGCCATTGATGACGCTCTACCTCACCGACAACACCAGCCCCTACGACATTCTCCGGGCGAAAGAATCCCAGTTTATCAAAGCAGTCAAGTACTACCCAGCCGGTGCAACGACCAACTCAGACTCCGGTGTGACGGATATTCGGAAGGGTGATCGCGTCTTTGAAGCGATGCAGCAGGTGGACATGCCGTTATTACTGCACGGGGAAGTGACCGATAACGATGTTGATACGTTCGATCGCGAGAAGGTGTTTATCGAGCGACATTTAATCCCCCTCAAGCAGCGATTTCCCAACCTGCGGGTGGTGCTTGAGCATATCACCACCTCCGATGCGGTGCAGTATGTCCTGTCTGCCAACACCATCGCGGCAACAATTACGCCACAACATTTGTTGTTTAACCGTAATGCCCTGTTCAAAGGCGGCCTTCGCCCCCATTTTTATTGCCTGCCCATTTTGAAACGGGAGGAGCATCGTCAGGCTTTGTTGCAAGCGGCAACATCGGGGAATCCGAAGTTCTTTCTAGGTACCGATAGCGCTCCCCATACCCGCACCAGCAAAGAAAGTTCCTGTGGCTGCGCGGGATGCTTTTCGGCTCTGCACGCCCTTGAGTTGTATGCCGAAGCATTTGAAAGCGTGAAAGCCCTGGATAAACTGGAGGCGTTCGCTAGCTTCTATGGCCCAGATTTTTATCAACTGCCGCGTAATACCGAGCGAATTACCTTGTCCAAAACAACTTGGCGCGTTCCTGATGAAGTTCCATTTATGGAATCTGGGCTTGTACCTTTGGGGGCGGGGCAGGAAATGACATGGCAAATGGTATGACATTTGCATTGTGCATCAGCCGTTGTGGAATCCTGTCGGTTAGCTTAGGTCAACGAGTAATTTGAATCCTGGCTCAAATTTGAGTCTGCGAATATTTTTCCAATGGTTATCGTAGATAAGACATAATATTTTAGCTAGCACTTACCTGTTGCAATAACTTTGAGTCCCAGGTATAAAGTCCGATTTCTTCAGGTACTCTTGAAAATCTTCCTGTGCGATGCCCTCGCGATAATTCGTTCAGGACTTTGGGCTTTACTTCTATGACATCTGATGGATCAAGTTCTCCATATAATTCTTCGATAATTTCCGCCACATTGAAAACTTTACCAGGATTTTGTTCCAACAAAGAGGTCAGCGCATCAATCAAAAACTGCCCGGAAAATTCTCCTTGCATTGGTATAGTATTAGTTTGTGCCTGTGGGTCAGGTTTTCTGTTTTTGCTCTTCTTAAAATAACTAGTACGATTCGAGTTAAGCAATTTTAAATCTAGGGTAAAAGAACCTGGTTTACCAGGAACAAGCGACCATTTACCGCTTTCTCTGCCATAAGTTAATGTAGATTGAACTCTGCCCTTTACCAGTTTGAAAATATCTGGTTCTAAATCACCATAGAGTGATCGCACCACAAAATCTATGTGACATACAGTACCCCTGTGTTTTTGCAATACCTTTAGGATCGCTTCTGTGCGGTTGAGAGATTGATATTCCGGCAACATTGGAATTTCTGACCACAAGAGGGATTTCTCTAAAGTTTCTTGTTGTGTCTCTATGTATGTAGATGTTGGCGCTGGTGGCTCGTCGGCTTCACCAGATGTCGAGGATGATTCATTTATTTCTAAATTATTTGTTTGTGAGGCTTCAGCCTGAATCGGCTCTACCAACTTCACTTCGGATTCAGTAATGTTATCGCTATTTACTGGTAACGAATTATCTTCGGGTGTGTCTGTAACCACCTCATTTACTATTAAAGGCATCTCGATATTTTGAAATTCTGGGAATGGAGTTTCTAACTCTAAATCATTTGTTGGAGCAATCTCAGAATTGATAGGTTCTACCAAGTTGACTGACACTTCAGCAGTGCGTAGGCGCAGATCATCATAGGCATCGCTGTTAATCAACGATAAATTTTCTAAAGCAAGAAGGGCTGGCTCACTAATGACTATCGGTGCTTTAATATCTTGCTTTGCAGAAGACGAATTCTCTGTTAGAGGCAGTTGAGAACTAACACGCTTTACCAAGTTGACTTTTGGCTCTGGCGTGAAATCGTTATCCTCGAGGGGCAAGTTTTCTAAACTAGAAGCAACTGGCTGATTAATCACCTCCAGGGTTGGCTTCTGACCGTTATCAGACCAGACAGATAACAATGCTTCTACGTGATTGAGATTTGCTAAAGCTTGTATGTATAACTTTTCGTACTTCTCCACAATCGGAGCATAGTAGTCTCGTAATGACAACAGGGGAGCAAGAAAGGTTTCAGGAGGAGGCTGTAATTGTGATTGACTATCCATAAACTTTTAATTTCACCAAAACCGCTATCCCTTGTACCATGACTACATTTTTTTGTTGATCCTGATGCAACTAGCTCGTCAAATCTGCTGCTAGCTAAATATGTACAACATCACGGGATCAATACATCGATAATAGCAATGAAATCGTTTTCATTGCTAAAAACACATCCAAGATACTTTTAGAATAACTACTTAGAAGGCATCTTGTTTGCTCTAAAAGTGTTCTCAGATTATTTTGCCAAATTGACATCACTCTTGTAAGTCATAGCTCTGGGTTTTCTCTTCTTGACAGGGACTACTGATTTCTTGGGTGGTTGGGGAGGGCGGCATTTCTCGCAATATAGAGGTCGGACACCAAAGGTTTCTCGTTGTGTGGGTTGTTCGCACTGCTTACATACGAAGTTGAAAACGCGAGTGTGAATTTCCCGCTTGTGCGCTCTAACGGTGTACTCTCGGACTTGGATTTCTTTGCTTGCCATTGCCTATTGCAATTAGTAACTTTTTGGATCTTAGCCTTTGCTAAGAAGATTTCAATGCTCTGGGTAAACATAATCACCCGTTTTCTGAATGGGAATTTTCATGGCTATGCCAAAACCAGAGTGAGAGTTGCAACGATCAAACACACGCTTCAAACCCAACTGCAACGCCTCACCACATTGAAAAATCACAAACCTTTGGAATTAATCATGGATATCCAAGCTATTCTTACCCTCACGATCCAAGCAGTCGTTATGAGCTTTGTTGCGCTGATGGTTTTCGATTTCATAGATGGTTTGTGGGTTGTACCCTTACCGCCAATCGAATGGGAGCCATCGGTTATTGAACAGCCCACAGTTTCCGCAACAGCACCTATTCCACAACAGGAAATCCCACAAGCCACTCCAAGGGCAATCGCATTTGAGAAGATTTCCGACCCCTGGACTCTAGAACCACAATCCCCTCACCATTCTGTTCCCACGCCAGCAGTTATAATCCCTTTCCCCAGACTCCGACTACTCCCACCTGCCAAAGCACAACCGACCAAACCCAAGCGGACTAAAGCAAAATCGTCCACATCTAAGAAATCCGCCTCAACTAGTACTAAGCGCCAGTCCACCAAGCCACGCAAGATAACTGGAAAGTACCAAGAAAATTATAATTAACCCGTCCTTACGCTCAAACGGCTACGCCGAAGCGAAAGTGATGTACATCTATATGTAATGTATGGTCAGCCTTATAGCCACACAAGGAACTCTATTTGACCTAGAAACAGTTCTGGACTACGGACAATCAATCCTCAATGTTGCTCAAGAACTCACCAAATCACTGATTGAGAAACGAACTATCGGGACTAAAACAATTCAGTCCCAGATGAATCGCCACTTTCACGGCACGGCAGCAGAGGGCGCATGGCAGTGGAAAGATGCTTACGAGGCAGTGGAAGTGGCGCAAATATTATATCTGCGTCAAAAAGGTTACAAGCTTTTATTAGAGTCGCCGCTAACAGTATTATTGGAATTGGAGAAGTTAGTAGCCCTCTGCCCGACGCATACTCGCCGTAGTGAAGAGTCAGTACAGCTTCAGCAATTCTCGACACCGTTACCATTGGCTTATCTGGTAGCCAAAGCAGCATTTATAAAGGCTGATGATTTGATTCTGGAGCCAAGTGCCGGAACTGGTTTATTAGCACAAATGGCTAAACTGCACAGTGCAAGTCTGATGCTCAACGAGCTTGCACCCGATAGATCGAAGATTCTGCGTCGGTTGTTTCCAGGTACACCGCTATTCTCAGTAAACGCGGAACAGATCAACGACTATCTGGTTGGCAAGACTCAGCCCTCAGTTGTGCTGATGAATCCACCGTTTTCGTCGTCCCCCAAAATCAACAGTCGCAATCCCGACGCGACAAAGAGGCATATCAACTCAGCACTACAAAGGCTAGCTGACGGCGGACGACTGGTAACAATTACTGCTAACTGGTTTTCTCCCAATAATCCCACTTGGCGCGAGACTTTTGTTAAGTGGCACTCGGAAGCACGAGTTTTAATGTCGGTCGGGGTTAACGGCAAGGTGTACTCAAAACATGGTACACAAATCGACACCAGAATCACAGTAATTGACAAGGTTCCGGCTGACTCCAGCGAAATTCCTTGCATTACTGAAACTTTGGATCTGCCTGAAATACTGGCACTGATTCAGCAATTACCTGGGCGTTCGTCTTTGACGTTGCCGCAGGCATCGCAATGGAATGCTGCAACTATTAAGGCTGCTGTCGTTCCAGCGAAGGTTGTTAAACTGCCAACGAAGCGTACAGCGATCGCTAAACCAGAATCCTCCGCAGAAATTTCAGATGTGGTTGTTCTGGAGTATGAGGTTATCGAGTGGACGGCTAGTGAGGGTTTGAAAGATACCCTATACGAAACCTATCGCCCACAGCGAATCCGAATTAAGGACGCTTTACCTCATCCCTCGCTGCTTTGCGAAAGTGCAGCCCTAGCACTTGTCTCGCCACCAGCACCAACTTATAAACCGCATCTTCCTAGCAACATTATCACACAAGGCTTGTTGTCAGAGGCACAGCTTGAAAGCGTTATTTACGCAGGTCAGGCGCACTGTGAATTTCTGTCTGGGTCTTATATTGTGGATGATTCTTGGGATAATGTGACTGTAGCGGCAACTGGCGAAGAAAATGCCGTAAAATTTCGGCGTGGCTGGTTTCTTGGCGATGGGACGGGTGCCGGTAAGGGTAGGCAATGTGCAGGAATTATCCTCGATAACTGGTGTCAGAAACGAAGACAAGCAATCTGGGTATCAAAGAGTTCTGCCCTAATTGAGGATGCTCGTAGAGACTGGTGTGCGCTTGGAGGTAGTGAAAAAGACATTATCGACCTCTCAAATATCAAACTTGGCGACCCGATTCCTTTCACCCAAGGTATTCTGTTCTGCACCTACTCAACTCTACGTTCTCAAAAGAATGGCAAAAGTCGGCTTAAGCAAATCGTTGAATGGGCAGGTAAGGACTTTGAGGGTGTCATTTCATTTGACGAATGCCACAGTATGGGAAATGCTATGGCGCAAGAGGGAACGCTGGGTATGGTTGCAGCTTCTCAGCAGGGTATTGTTGGGCTTCGACTGCAAAATGCACTTGCCAAAGCCAGGGTTATATACGTGTCCGCAACTGGCGCGACAAAGGTTTCTAATCTCTCCTACGCGAACAGGTTAGGATTGTGGCAGACTGGCGACTTCCCATTCACAAACCGTGAGGATTTTGTGGAGTCTATCTCTGTTGGTGGCATTGCGGCGATGGAGGTGGTGGCTAGGGATTTGAAGGCACTCGGTTTGTATTTGGCGCGATCGCTCTCTTTTGATGGTGTTGAATACGATACTCTTGAAATCGAGTTAACTAAAACTCAAGAAAGGATTTACAACAGCTACGCCGACGCTTTTCAAATTATCCACAATAACCTTTATAAAGCATTAGAAGCGTGTAACATTACTGGCGCGAAAACATATAACCGTGCTGCAAAGATGTCCGCCATGTCTCAGTTCGAGAGCCACAAACAAAGGTTCTTTAACCATCTTCTCACAGGAATGAAATGTCCCATGTTGATCAAAGCGATTGAACAGGATATTGCTCTGGGGCTAGCTGTTGTCATTCAAATCGTTTCAACTAACGAAGAGTTATTGAAACGACGACTTGATGAAGTTCCGGCTTCGGAATGGAAGGATCTCAATCTTGACTTGACCCCACGAGAATATGTGATGGACTACTTGATGAGTGCTTTCCCTGTTCATCTTCATTGCATTCATTCAGGTGTTGATGGAGAAGAAAAATCCGAGCCAGTCTTTGACGCTGATGGCTCTCCGGTTATTTCTATTGAAGCTGTAGCCTTGAGAGATGGCTTAGTAGACAAACTCGCCAGCCTTGATCCAATCCCTGGTGCATTAGAACAATTGCTGTGGCACTTCGGTAATAAGCAAGTGGCTGAAGTTACAGGTCGTAGCAAGCGAGTTTTGAAAGATGATTCAGGGCGTTTGTTCGTTGATTCACGGGGTAGTGGGGCAAATATTGCTGAAACTGCTGCGTTTATGCAGGGTGACAAACAAATCCTCATCTTCAGTGACGCTGGTGGCACAGGCAGAAGTTATCATGCTGATCTCAACGCTGTTAATCGTCGGCTCAGATCGCACTATCTGCTTGAAGCTGGCTGGAGAGCAGACAACGCCATTCAAGGGCTTGGACGATCGCACAGAACCAACCAAGCATCTGCGCCCGTGTTCAGACCAGTCACGACGAACGTTATAGGTGAACGCCGATTCATCAGCACTATTGCTCGACGGCTGGATAGCTTGGGCGCTCTTACTCGTGGTCAACGGCAGACGGGTGGCAATGGGATCTTTGAAGCTAAAGATAACCTTGAATCGAACTATGCAGAGTACGCACTATACGAGTTGTTTAAGCAGATTTTCCAAGGTCGATTTTATGAAGTGCCTTTAGGAAAGTTCGAGCAAATGACGGGACTGAGTTTAACCTCTCATGAAGGCGGGATGAAAATCGACTTGCCCCCATTGCGGCAATTCCTCAACCGACTACGGGAGCAACGCGATTTTGTGAGGTGCTAAAATCTGGGACGTATATAGCTTGTTTCAGGATGCGATCGCAACTAAAAAACCAGATTTTGTTGAGAATATAGGGGTGTAATTGAGAACTAAACCCCGATCTCACTTTTTCGCGTTGCTCCCACCGACTACTGGCTTTACGCATCAATATGCAAAACGTCATTTTCGAGAGGTTTGAACTACTCTTGAGCCAGCAGGTTGAAGCAGCGATCGCGGCTGGTGTCTATGAGATGGGTGTGGAAACTTTACGGGCTGAACGGTTTACTGTTGAGAGCCAGGAAGCTGTGTACACTCACCCTGCCACAGGTAGCGTCACCAATTACTTGAAAGTACAACGCACCCAGAAGAACAACATTAAAACTGCTGACGAGATGTTAGAGTTCGCCACTCAATATCAAGGAAGGCTCATGATCAACTCCAAGTCTGGTAATGCTGCTGTATCAATTCCGACGCATAGTATCTACGACGCTGATGGTGGAGTTGTACCAAGAGTTCTGTTGGTTCGCCCACAGAAAGAAACTCGCGTACCAGTCCAAGACTTGGAATCTTCCACTTGGCGGCAGGTTTCGGCTGACACCTTTGCTGCTGCTTGGTCTACTGAAGTAGACGCATTGCCCAAGTTCACAACCGATTATCTGCACTTAGTCACCGGTATTTTGTTGCCCATTTGGAAAATCTTGCCGCAGCAGAATAGTCGAGTATTCCGACTACAAACCAGCGATGGACAAAAGATTCTCGGTCGGGTGGTGAATGCTCACGACATTCAAACCGTGCGCGAACAACTTGGACTAAGGAACCAAGTGCTTTCTCCAGAAGAACTTGTCTCACTGGTACTCAACGAGAGATATACACAGCAGTTGCCAGGTGGTGCAACCTTGCGACGTTCTTTCGTTGCTAATGAAGCTCGCATAGAACTGGTTAATACTATCTCACTGGCAGAGCGACTCTTAGCTGTGGGTTGCTTCACCGAGATCATCAACTGGCAAAAGCGGGTATTCATTCCAGTTTCAGACAAAGCACCAGCTATTCTAGCGGCTGTGATTGAAATCTTGGGATAACTCTCAACCTCAAAGACCCAGACATTTAATCTGGGTCTTTTTTTACTCTCACAAAAATTAATAAGCTAATCGGTATTGAAGCTGAAATCCAGGCATAACACTAAGGGAAGTGCAATCTACCATGCAAACGCTCCGCGAGAAATTAATGAAATTCTTGTGGAGAAAGCAATCATGGCTAAGAAAGGCTTCACACCCGCCCAAGCCGTTGAGTTGTACATCGGCAACTATCGGTTTGATGCTATTAGGATTGTTGAAACGAAAGAGTACCGGATGTCTCAAAATCACATACTTGAGACAATAAGTATAAATAAGAACTGGCTGACCAGGTTACAGTTTAGCCGACGCCGTGTCTACAAAACCCTTATAGAGCAAGGGTTAAATCAGGTTACACTTTCTGCGGAATATACGGTTAAAACAACAGTAACACGTGCTATAACGTGGTCACTAAGAGATGCCAGAATAATTTGGCGTTACTTTGACACAAAAGGAAATGCACAAGCTCGGAGGTTAATTGATGCCTTATCTGAAGATTCACTCATCAGCAGATTCGGTCAAGTCTGGGGTGAACGACGTACAGTCGAACAGCGACGCATCGATGATTGCCGCATCCTTGATACCCCGCGTCCTTGGACAAAACTTTTTGAAACTGAGTTTGAGGAGAATCTAGCACGGATAAGCAAGCCGCATAAAAAGCATATACAAAATGGCAAATACTATTGGGAGTTTGTCTACAACTGGATGACTCCAGAAGAAAAAGCCAAGCTCGATATCGTTAATCCAATTTTGCCTAACGGGAGAAGGAAGTACAAAATACATCAAATGCTGTCGAAAGAAACAAAGGAGAGATTATCTCCCCATGTGATATCAGTTCTGGTTCTGATGAAGTCGGCTAACTCGGTGGCAGAACTGAGGCGGCTGGTGCAGCGGCAGTACGGAATAGATCAGCCTAATCTGTTTGATGGTTGGGACATGAAGTAGTTAGTGTGAATTTGCGGTAAGCTGACAATACCTTACCGCAACCAAGTTGCATAATGATGTGATTGAAGCATCTGTATCCGGCTATGTTCAGAAGACATCTATGTTAATAGTGGGTTTGTCACAGTGCGTTGCAATTGCTCGATACTGCCTGAGTTTATTGCTCTTGTCTTACTACTAAGTCCACTTCTGTTTTCAATTTTTGACAATCGTTTCAAGCTGACTAAGCAGATTCTCTAGCTGTTGAGTTTTTTTCGGATCACTCCAAAGCATCTTGTTTTTCTTTGCCACCTCAATCGTGTTAATTAAGCGTTGTTTCAGGCTTACAGGTTCGGACTCGGACAGTGCTTTTTTACTACCATTCAATGCTTTAACTCGTTGCTTGATTTCAGAAAGGCTAAGGGAATTATTGATAGCTTCTTCTAAAACTTTTTGCCTGCTATCTTTGTCTTTGACACTAGCAATCAAAATTCCTTTAGTGTAATGAATTTTACCTTGACGAATAGCATTCAATATCTCTACTGGTTTTTTAAATAAGGGAAGTCTAGTTGCAACGAATGATTGCCAAGTAATTCGCCCGAATGAATTAAATACCTGTTGAACAAGTTCAGCTTCTTGACTAACCAAAACGTTTTGGTTAACAGTATTTTTTGTGGCGTTGTTCATTCGATAAAGAAAACTAACAACTTGCTCAGTTTCGTAGCCCAGTTGAATTTCAAGCACTCGCAAAGTGTTGTCTAATTCCTCTAAAGCACTAAAGTCACGGCGATTTGTATTTTCTGATATCGCAGCATAAAAAGCGGTTCGATCATCCCAATCAAAAACCTTGACTGGTATATCTTCCAATTTTAGTATCTCTGCTGCTTTTAATCGCCGAAGTCCTGCAACCAACTCATATTTTTCAGATTGAGTGGGATGGGGACGTACCCACAGAGGAGAACGAATTCCATTGGGTTGAATATCATTTAGCGCCCATTCTTGTAGCTCTTCTAAATCATAGTAATGTCGAACTGGCTTGCCATCTGGAATAAATGTGAATGTACAAACAATTGCGTTGTGCGGAATGATTTGTTCTTGAGCTACTGACGCTATTTGTACAATTTCCTGAGTAGTGGCTTGTCCAAAGACAAAGTTCAGTTCTTCATTGTTAGCAATATTATCCTTGAGTTTTCGTCGAGTCATGATTCTGATTCAAATAACTTCAAAGCTTCTGTTAGGATTTTGACGTAAGCACTTGCCGCCGCTTTAGGAGCTTCTCCCTTCATACGAAATACTGTACTACCTTGTCCAGGTGCATCCTTGATACACTGACGGTCAGGAAGGGTAGTATTAAGCAAAGGTATAATACCGCTTTGCAAAGCTTCTCTAGCTTCTCGTAATAAAATAGTGTTGTCTTTTACTGCATTTAGATAAAGCGCTGCTATCGGCAGCCCTCCTCGAATTTCCTTTGCTTGACGTACAAATTGTACAATTTTACCTGTACTTGCTAAATCGATCATGGAGTCCCTGCAAGGAATAAGTACTAAATTAGAACGGATCAAAATTGCTTTTGTCACCTCACTTGCATTTCCTGGTCCATCAACAATTACAACATCATAAGACTCTGCTAACTTTGGAAGTTCGTCAAATAAAACCTCTGGATCACCAATGACCTTACAAGGCAAGTTCAAATCCTTCAACCAACTTGATGAGCTTTCCTGCCCATCTGCATCAACTAAGATAGTGGAATGCCCCATCTGGGTAAACCAATCAACAGCATGAACTGCTCCTGTTGATTTCCCTGCTCCACCTTTCTGGTTAGCAAATGCCAAAATTTTAGGAAGCTTTTCAGATTTGGTCGTAGTTTTCGCCGGCTTGGATTTTACCATAGGAGCAATTCTCACTTTGCAACAATTGTATTAGTCTTCATAGAATTATCATTTCTAAGATAATTTTCAAGTATTCTTTTAGAACAGATTCAGCAGAGTATCTATTATCAAAAAAGTCAATTAACCCAAATATATGGCTTGATGTTATCACTGATTCAAAATAAAGAATAAAAATAAAGTTAACCAAAACGTTTTGGTTAAATAAAACGAATATAAGTAACCCCCCTGACAGAAAGACTAATGAAATCTACCGAGCGTCCATCTAAAACACCAGAGAAACAAGAGCCAAAGCTCAACGGTCAAATTTCCAAATTTAGCCCTACCCCGGCTGATGACAATTTGCCGAAAGAACTCACAACTGACCAACAGCCTGTCCATGCCCCTGTTAAGGAAAACCCCCTAGAGCCGCCAAAAGTTGAGCCGCAGGTGACTGGCAAGCGCAACAAGAAAAAAATAGATTCACCACCAGCAGCCAAACCTCATATACCCTTCCAAGACCGATCCGAAGAACCAGAATTACCGCCATCACCCTGTCAGCACATGCAATTCCTGGATTGCAACTTGGAGGTAGGACGTGTGATATTCGAGTGCTATCACTGCCAGCAGGGGATAATCAGCGAGTACACCGGGAAACCCGTAGTGGGCGAGTACAAAGGACGACCTTCAGTGATTTTCACAAAGGTAAAATGCCCTAACTGTGAGCAAACAGCGATTAGGCTGCAAGCAAGGGAAGTGCTTTCGATTACGGCGATACCTTCCCCTTGGCAGCAATGATGGCACACAACCTCTTGAAGAATGATTGGTAAGAGATATTAACGATTGATAATGCAAAAGCTGAGATTTTTACCCTCAATAATAACTGCACTAACGGCACTGACACTAACTAGTTGCAGCACTACTACTGTTGAACAGTATGAAGCTACAGCACTCACGAGTTACACCTGGCAAGTAAAGTATGCGAATAATCTAACTAGTCAACCACAGCCACGCATTGAAACCTTTGCTAACACTTCAATGTTGAATCGGAATGGATTGAAACCGCCAGGAGCAGTTGTTGGCCCAGATGACCGGGGGCTATGGTGGCCTACTTTGCCGGTGCGACCAAGTGTTGATGAAGTTGAACAACACAAAAGACCTCAAGAAGAGGCAGGAAAACCTGAATTGGTGAAAGACGTAAAGTACAAACTGACCTACGGAGTGGGTAATACTCAGCAGACGCTACCTACTAATTATGATGTTTATCGGCAAGTAGCAAAAGCTTACCCCCAAAAAACTCCTTTGGAATTGACTTTGGGTGTGAATGGTAATTCAGTAGAGAAAGCTGAACCTGTAAGCAAGTAATAACGCACTCGTTACATAGTCAGCAAGAAGTTAAAGATCAAAACTGAATTGCTTTTCAACAAAAAATTGATAGTAAAGTATAAATCAAAGAGTCAACGATGATCTAAATTAATTTCTGCTGCATTGATAAAAAGATTTCAAAAAATCATGATGGGGGCTATATAGGGGCTATATATACCCCAACAATAGCTCAAGACTTTGGTGATATTTTGACTCCTATATAGGGTGCATATAGGTGCTATATGGGGTATATTTGACTGATTCATATTTTGTACCCCACTTAGCCCCCAAGGGGTTATGATAAACTCTTGAGTCTGGATCAAGAAGGGGTAGTTATTTTATTTTTCTCTCCCCCACTCCCCAAAATTATCTGAACAGATAGCTTTCACTTTCTCAAAGTGTATTACCTTTGTCTTTATGTCAAACATTCACACGTTGCAAAAAATTTTTCCTGCGGGTTTCGATAACGGTTACGGAAGCCTCAAACTTTTAGTCGAAGGGTTTGAAGTAGTTCGTGTGCCGAGCTATATAACTAATGCCGAGATGGAAGATGTTCCAGGACGGGTAGTTTTTAACGGCACTGCTTACACAGTCGGAGCGCGGCTCGTTCTTGGTAGGAGCCTCTAGAAACTAGAGGGGTATAACTAAGGTACAAAACTAAAGTCACTTTAGTTTTTGTATAACTGTTCTTTTGATGTGAGTGATACCAAGTAACCTAGAAAGGTAAAGTCTCACCCTTGAGGATACAAGTGACTCCCTATCTGCCCACAGTGAGTAGACTCGGAATTCTACAGGCTGAAGCTGGGAACAGGACGCAATCAGAGCCTAAGCAGGAATGGCACACTGGCGTTAACGGGGAAATGGCATGGGCAAACAAGTCCTAGAAAAGTGTCTCAGTGTAAGGCTGCAACCTGGACAAGAAATGCAGACCTCATCCTTTCACTCTCACAGCATTTTTCAACAATAGCTGTAATATCCGAGAGAAGGATAGACAAACTGGACTGCCCTAAACCATCAAACAATCAAAAGAACGGAACGAGTAAAAACGATATAAAGGTCTAGGGAAAGGTCGAAAAACCCTAGTAGGTAAGACGAGGTACGGAACTCCTTTATATCGGGTAGGACAGAGCGTAACTGCTCTGAGGTATTCAGAAAACGCTTTCTTGGAGTAGAGCATGATTGGACGCAGTATAAAAACTAGCGAATCTTGGAAATCATTACCCTGGAAGAAATTCCGGAAGAACCTTTTCCGCTTACAAAAAAGAGTGTTTAAAGCTGTTCAAGTTGGAGACAAGCGCAAGGCTAAGTCTCTACAAAAGCTTATTCTGAAATCCTTTGCAGCTAGGTTTCTGGCTATACGTCAAGTAACACAGCTAAATGCTGGCAAAAAGACTGCGGGTATTGATGATAAAACCGCTCTAACATTTGAGGAAAGGTTCAACCTAGAACTGCTCCTCAGACAGCCTTGTTGGTATCACAACAAACTTAGACAGATACCAATTCCTAAGAAAGACGGCTCTATCAGATATCTCAAGGTTCCTACTATTGCAGATAGAGCTTGGCAGTGCCTAGCAAAATACGCTCTAGAGCCAGCACACGAAGCAACATTTCATGCCAATAGCTATGGATTTAGAACTGGGCGCTCCGCCCATGATGCCCAAACGCAAATATTTGAAAATCTCAAAAGCACCGTTAACGGAATCAACAAAAGAATCCTTGAGCTAGACATAGAAAAATGCTTCGATAGGATTAACCACTCAACCATAATCGACAACCTGATTGCCCCCAAAGGCTTAAAACTAGGTATATTCCGATGCCTCAAAGCCGGAATAACACCTGAGTTCCCAGAACAAGGTACATGTCAAGGTGGTGTGGTAAGCCCATTATTAGCCAACATCGCTCTAAATGGTATCGAAAAAGTACATAAGTACAAGAATCAAGACCCAAGACACTCCGACCCATGCGTAAGATACGCAGATGACATGGTGTTCTTCCTAAAACCAGAAGACGATGAAAAGCAAATACTTGACAAAATTTGCCAATTCCTAGCAGAAAGAGGATTAAAACCCACCTTCCGCACCCTAACTGTCACAAAGGTGTTTTCACTGTTTTTTAGAATAAAACAAAGCTAGTTTATATACTTAATCTCCTTGTTTTAACTGAGATTAAAAACTATGTCAGCATAATTTTTAGCTCAAAACCTGTCAAAAGTTAAGTGATTACCGATTGTGACACTCTGGGTGCGGAATGTGGGTTAAAAGTAAGCGAGAAAAAGACAAAGCTAACCGCTTCGACAGATGGGTTTGACTTTCTCGGCTGGCATTTCGAGGTACAGCGAAACGGAAAATTCAGAAGTATTCCCTCAGAGGATAACTTCAAGGCTTTCCGCAAGAAGGTCAAGAAAATCGTCAATAGCTCGAACTATGGCGCTAGGGTAAAAGCTGCAAAGCTTGCCCCAATAGTCAGAGGATGGAGAAACTACCACAAATTCTGTAAAATGGACGCTTCCAGATTTTCACTATGGAACATGAGCCACAGAGCCTTCCAGGTATTCAACAGGGAAACAAAACTTGACCGCCACACTAGCCAAGTACTGCTAAACAAGGCGTTCCCATCGGTTCCCTACTCCGAGAACCGTCACATCAAAGTTAAAGGAAATAAATCACCTTATGACGGAGATACAGTTTACTGGAGCAAACGCAACAGTAAATTATATGACGGCATAACCTCAAAACTATTAAAGAAGCAAAGCCATACATGTGATTACTGTGGTATGAAGTTTACAAGTGAAGAACGAGTACACTTACACCACATTGACGGTAATCATGATAACTGGAAAGGCTCTAATTTAATAGCAGTCCACGAAAGTTGTCACGACTACATCCACATGAGCAAAAAGGAAGTAGAGATTATTAATTCTTCTCAATCACAAAATCTCGTAACTAAGAGATTGGGAAGGGGAGATAAAGGAAACTAACCTTAAGAATATCGGAAGCTGGATGCAGCGAAAGCGGCACGTCCAGATTTAACAGAGAGGTGCGAGGGGTAATATCCTCCATCGACTCTACCAAAATAAAATCAACAACGCCCTCTTAACTTTGTTCGGTGCATTAGCACATCTGCCACCCCGTAAGGCTTGGCATTTAAAATTAGTCGTCAGCTTACATGATGTTGGCTTGGCTGACAAATTGCAAAAAGTACTAAGTGGAGAATATCAGCCAATACTAGCTGGTAAACAATCAGACGTAAAAGTAGAAGTGCTAAAAGTTGTACTAGAAGGGATGGGTGCATTATTCGGGCATCCACTACCGAAAAAACTAACCATTTTAGACTTTGGCAATGGTACAACCCTGTATTCTCGTTACAACCGGGGTCAACGAGAAGTTCACACCGCCTACCCCATAGGTGTAGAAGTTCTCATCGATGATATTTCCCAAAAGATGAAATATTTAAATGGTGGAAAAATTGGGGATGCTTCCAAGATTCGGTTTTGTCTGGAGATGGGGCATACGAGGTATAGCCGTGACATCGATATCAAAGATATATACAGTGCGTGTTTGAAAGACTGGTATGAAAAATACTTGAAGAAAGTGGTGAATCTGACACTTGATGCCAAGCACCAGGGGGATGAAATCTGGGCGATAGGTGGAGGTTGCCTGTTACCAGGATTTAGGAAACTGTTAGAGAAGAACGGGTTTAAAATCCTGGAGAATCCAGTAGAAGCCAATGTCTTTGGGCTTTTAGAGATGGCAAAAACTATAAGTAGCAAAAATCCAACAAGTACATCTGGGAAACTATAGCAATGGCAGATAAACAAGATTTAGCACCGGAAAAAGTTCGCCTCAAAGATAACTACCGAGAGCGGATATTTGCAGAATCGCAAAAATTAGATAAAAGTTACCTGGACACGCTTTACTTTATAGTTGATTGCTATTTTGTTTTTATCAAAGCTGGATTACCTGCACAACTTGTAACAAACACACCGATTAATACGGAGTCAAATCAACTACCCTCAAGGACTTCAACTCCAGTTATAGAGGAGAAAGAGGAGGATTCTTCAGGGGAAACATTCAGCCTTGATTTTGATTTGTAGCTGTCAAATAATTCCGTGTTGACTGATTTTGTGAGATTTACCCAAGCAAAAACATGCCAGTTAATTTAATAATTTTAGTTGCGGCGGTGATTGTCGCTTTGATAATTTTCAGGGCATTACTGGATTTATTGAAGACATTCCTCAGTACAGCAATCGCAATTGTTATCATCGTGATTATCTTGAAGGTTTTAGGATTTAGCCCACAAGACCTGATGCACGAAATTGTTAACCTACCTCAAATTATCAACCATTTGCTCGGTGGGAACAAGTAATAATTGCACTATGTAGTTAGAGATTTGCTGACCTCTAGTTGAAAACTTCATTCCTCTTCATCCTCCTCGTCATAATCCTCATCGTCCTCGTTATATTCAAAATCCTCATGACCATGTTGTTCGTACCATAAGCGTTCTTCTTCAAGAGCTTCTTCTCTCTCTATTCTTTTCCTTTCGGCCATTTCTGCTTCAAAGATTTCTTGCTCCAACTTTTCTTGTTCAAATCTTTCTCTCTCCAGCCTTTCTCTCTCTTGGGTTTCTTTCTCGACCCTCTCTTTCTCAATTCTGATTAATTGTTGCTCGGTGCGATAACAGTAGAAATCCAAAGTCTTACCTGTGGCTGCACCTGTTACCGCTCCACCGACCAGAAAGATGAGTCCAGTTTTCCAGCCTTCAATGGGATTACCGCTCCATACAAGGCTTTTTTGGTTGAACCACACCAATAGGGAGTAGACAATAATCCCAACTACTGTATTAAGGAGAGCAAAAATTCTTGGTGTTATTTCAGTCTGGCGGAGAATCAGCCATTGTCCCAGGCAGAGGATGATACCAAAGACGACAGCAGCGATGGCACTCATGACAATATTATCTGGGAACTTGAAGGGATCAAGTCTCATGTTAATAATCAGTGGGACAAATATGAACGCACAGAGGAGAAAGCCGATGAATAGGCCAGCAGCGCTTATTAGGCTCCAGTAGCGACCCAAATAACCAAGACGGAATTCCAATATCCACTCTTGTACTGGAAGCATTGTGACGTAAAATGCCATTCCTGCACTGACGTAATCGAGCATTGGCTCAAGTTGTACCCGTGTGTTTAGCGTATTTTACACAAGTTTCTAGGATATCGCTTTGCGATGAAGAGAGTGAAAATTATTGAACTAATACATCCAAATGAATCCGAAACAATTAGAATCCTCCATTTTTGAAGCTGTTTCTGACGCGATTGGGAAAGAATGGACAATTGAAGAAAAAGAGTTGATTCAGAATAACTCAGAGCTACAAAATCACCTAAAAGAATGGCTAAATAATTCCTTAAGTGATACTTGTTGGCATCAAGCCAATTACAAAATAGTCCGAGATTTAACCTCTTCAAAGTTCAGCCGTACCAGAGATTTATTTGATGACGAAGAAATTTACATTCCTTTTTAATTTCAAACCTCTCGTATTCGGCTCGTACTTAATTGCCAGACGAATAGCGCTTCGCGTAACTTTTGTGAACATTACAAAAATTTCGGAGAAATACAATGGATATCCAATCTACACTTACCCAAGCTATTGAAGTTATTGTTATGAGCTTTGTTGCTTTGATGATTTTCGATTTCGTGGACGGACTTTACGTTGTGCCATTACCACCTATTACAATTGCACAATCAAGTGCCAATAGAGAATCCACAGTAACAGCGACTCCATTTGAACCACTATCTACCAGTGAACAACTAGTAGTCGAACCTCAACAAATCCCCTTCGTTGCATCACAGTTTGAGGAAGTTTCCGACCCCTGGACATTAGAATTAGAGCCTCACAACAGTTCTACCGAAACTCAACCAGTTGTACTCCAATTCCCCTCACTAAGGCTACTACCACCAGCAACAAAAGTACAACCGAAATCTAAAGCTAAAACCGCCAAAACTACCAAGCTCAAGTCCACTAAAACTACCAAGACCCAAACCACTAAAGGAACCAAGCAGTCCTTGACTAAACCTACTGTGACTGAAGAAAAGAGTAAATCTGGTACGTCCAAAAAGGCTGCTTAACCACAATTGAGTTTGAACCACAGCGATCGCAGATGAAGCGGTGTGAAGGCGTAACGTCCCACTTCATAAGCGATCGCTCAACTTTGTATCAGTGAAGGTGTTGCGGCTACGCCAATTTTTCATGAAAATTATAATTATATGAACCTATCCCATTCACTGAAGGAATTTTATTCGTCACTTACTCAACTTTGAGATCGCAAAAAGGAGATAAAAGTCGGCTCAAACAAATGATTGAGTGGGCTGGCTCCAATTTCGAGGGAGCGATCGCCTTTGATGAGTGTCATTCAATGGGCAACGCAATTGCGCAAGAGGGGAAGTTGGGAATGATCAAAGCATCCATGCAGGGCATTATCGGTTTACGGCTACAAAATGCACTACCTCTTGCACGGGTTATCTACGTGTCAGCCACCGGAGCAACAAAAGTCTCAAACTTATCTTATGCAAATCGTCTAGGACTTTGGCAGACTGGTGACTTTCCATTTACCTCCCGTGAAGATTTCGTGGAATCCATTGAAGTCGGGGGCATTTCGGTCACAAACAAGTTGCTGAAGTCACAGGACGGAGCAAAAGGGTACTGAAAGACGAAGCTGGACGGTTGTTTGTGGATTCAAGAGGTAATGGTGCAAATATTGCTGAAACCACGGCATTTATGTCAGGTGAGAAACAAATCCTCATCTTCAGTGATGCTGGTGGCACTGGTCGCAGTTATCACGCTGACTTAAATGCAGTCAATCGAAGACGGCGATCGCATTACTTACTAGAAGCTGGATGGAGAGCAGACAACGCAATTCAAGGTTTGGGACGCTCACACCGTACTAACCAAGCATCTGCACCAGTGTTCCGACCTGTAACGACCAATGTGCGGGGTGAACGTAGATTCATTTCTACCATTGCTAGACGGCTGGATAGTCTCGGCGCACTCACTCGTGGGCAACGGCAAACTGGTGGCAATGGCATATTTGATACCAAGGACAATCTAGAGTCGAACTATGCTGAATATGCCTTGTATGAATTGTTTAAGCAGATTTTCCAGGGTCGGTTTGCTCAAGTTCCTTTAGGGACTTTTGAGCAAATGACGGGATTATCCTTAACTTCCCATGAAGGCGGTATGAAAATCGACCTCCCACCACTGCGACAGTTTCTGAATCGGCTGCTGGCTTTGAGAATTGGGATGCAGAATGTGATTTTCGAGAGGTTTGAATTGCTATTAAGTCAACAAATTGAAACAGCAAGAGCCGCAGGGGTGTTTGAGGTTGGTGTAGAAACTCTCCGGGCTGAAAGATTCTCTGTTGAGAGCATTGAGCCAGTTTATACACACTCTGGCACTGGTAGCGTCACCAATTACCTGAAGATAGAACGTACCCAGAAGAACAACATTCAAACTGCTGCTGAAGCGGTTGAGTTTGCTACACATCACCAGGGACGGCTGATGACCAACTCTAAGTATGGTTATGGCGCAGTATCTATTCCCACTCACAGTTTATTTGATGCCGACGGTGGAGTAATACCACGGGTTTTACTCGTTCGCCCACAGAAGCAAACTCGTATCCCCCTTGACAAACTGGACGATTCTACTTGGAAACAGGTTTCGACTGATGAGTTTGTCGCCGTATGGTCGAAGGAAGTAGATCAGCTACCCAAGTTTACCACTGACCACATTCACTTGGTAACAGGAATACTTCTACCAATTTGGAAGGTACTGCCACAGCAGAACAGTCGAGTATTTCGATTGCAATTAAGTAGTGGAGACAAAGTACTGGGTCGTGTAGTGAATGCGGAGAATATTCGTGCTGTTGCTGAACAATTGGGATTGAGGAATAAGCTTCTAAGTCCAGAAGAATTAGTTTCTTTGGTGCTTAACGAGCGTTACTCGGAACAGTTACCGGGAGGTGTAACTATGCGTTGTTCATTGGTTGCAAGTGAGAAGCGGATTGAGCTAGTGAATGCTTTATCGTTGGCTGACAGGCTTGTGGCTGTTGGTTGTTTCACAGAAATTATTCAATGGAAAAAGCGGGTATTCATTCCAACTAACGATAAAGCACCGTCAATTTTTGCTGCTGTGATTGAGATTCTTGGATGAAATTTAGTAGCCACTCGACAAAAGTGGCTACTTTTTCGATCTTACCATCCCACTTTCAACTCCAAATAAAAAACCTGTGCTTGCTCTAGATTAGCTGTCTCCATAGCTTTTTTATTGCTGAAAATGGCTATTTTAGGTTGAAGAAGGCAGGAGGCAGATAAATCTATCTTTGTAAGTCTATTTGTTGTGTTTGAGATTTAGCTAATATTTTATCAATTTGAGTATTAACATCCTCAAAAGTTTGCAATATCTGTGGAGTTAGTTTATTAGTCTGCACTCTCCCTGATTGCAAGTTTAAAATTACCTCCCCATTTTTCTGCGAAATAGTTAAATCTCTCTGCTGGGTATTGAAAGCCAAGTCATAAATTTTTCCAAGAAATTGAGTGCCATTTTCATTAGACTTACCCCAGATCATGCCAATCCTTTGAGCAATTTGAGTCAGCCGACTGATTCTTTCAAGCTCAAATGTATCTTGATTCATTACTGTCAACGCTTCGGCTGATAATTGCTCACCAGACTTTAACTGATTGGCCACTTCCACAATGCGCTTTTTGTAATTTTCCGACTTCCCTAACTTATCTGCGGTATTGTACCAATTTCTCAAGTCATCAATAGTAACTGATTGAGGTTGGACTTCTTGGTTGGCTACGGCTCTGTTTTGTGCTTCAGGAAACGGGACTATAAAACCCTCCACATAATCCCCCAAGGGTTCAAGATGTAGTCCCCAAACCTGCTGTTTTTCGGTGAACAGTTCTGCTAATGCCGTGGGTGAGTGCTTTTCCATGTCAGCCCATTGCTGTTGATAAACGGGGTCAGCAATCATATCAGGTGTGATTTGATACTGCTTACCGACTCGAAAGGCGACTTGCTTATCAATACCTGTAGCTAGAGCAATATCACCCTCTTTAAATCCATACTGTTTGTAAGGTTGATAAGCTCTAGTGGTATGAGTCCGACCATATCCTCTCATCGCATCAATACAAGTGTTTACTGGTATTGGATTAGTGTTACCATGCATCATTAAAGGGTAGTTCATCGGAATCGGTTTGCCTTTGATGACAGGAGGGGCGACATTTTGAACCTCTTGGTTTGGGTGGAATTGAGCGCTTTGTTGAGGCGGGGACAATGCTGATTGAGATGGAGGTTTCAAAAACTGTGGTCGTGTGGCAAAGGAGTTAACTCTTTGTTGATAGTCACTATCCGATTCAATAATTGCCCCAAATTTATTGGTCATGTTCTCCAAACTTTTGGGGGGAATTGAACTGCTGACTAAGTGAAATACTGCTAGACCTTTTTTAGTTTCCCTAATAACATCTTCCATTGGTACTTGCTCCCACTTAACTTTTTGAGCAGTTAACCATTTAGTCACAGTCTCAGCTTTCTGGTTGTCAACAGCCAAGCCCATGACTCCAAGTTTTTTGTTTGATTCTGTAGAAAATAAGAAAGTAGGACGCTCTTTAATATGATGGAGAATTTTCGCACTACTCTCAATCATCTTTTGTTGTTCAGAATTAACCGATTGAGTCCTAAAAGCCTGAAATTCCTTCGTCCACTTCTGGGGATATTCAACGGTATTAGGGTCAATTTGAGCGCAAATAACAGAGAAATTACTTTGAATAATAGCGGGGGCTGGGGTAAGTTTTCCGGTTTTGAGCAATCCAAGTTGTCTGAGCGCGTCTTTGTCTTTTTTGAAGTGCAATACTCCCAAGGGTTCACCATTCAAAAATACAGCATCTCTAGTTTTAGAAGCTGAGGTTTCGATAGTCAGTTTTCGGTAATCTTGATCATTGAATGTCTGACCAGAAAAATCATAAAAGTTGATTTTGTTGATTTTGAGGAGATTTCCATTGGGAGACTCACCCAGGACAAAAGCTTGATCTCCTGTCTCAGAGATTGACGTGAGCTTTAATTTTAGGGGATTACCATTTTTCAGGTAATCAACTTGTTTCAACTGTTGGGCAGAATCACTGTCTAACTCCCCTAATGTTTTACCATCTAACTTAATTTTTACTGTTTTGTCAGTCACCGGCACAGTGCCAAATTCTAAGTTTACGGGTTCGGCGTTAAAAACAAGTCCTGCGTAAGAGAAGTTCTTGAGTTCACGGATAGTAATTTCAATCGGTTCGTTTCCTGGTAGCCCAATAGTTGCTGATGCTGTGGCAGGTTCTACCCCAATGAAATTAGCTTGAGCCTTTGTACCAATTGGTAACATTCCAGCCCTGGTTTCGAGCATGGCGAATTCTTTATATTCGCCGTCACTATCCTGGACAAACATTAGCCTGGAAACGTGGCGTTCATGCCCGACTGGGTGGTGGCTAGCCCTAATTTCTATCGGGTGCAAATCATCCTTGTTCCAGTCTCGACCTAAAAATTGATTCGCTTCATTATTCAGTGTGACTAACTTCGGTTCAGTAAATTGCAATTTATCTAAGCGAGAAATAATCTCATTGGGGAAAGCAGCGAAGGCGAAATTAGAGACTTTTTTAGCGTAGACGCGGAGCGGCTTGTCGCTAGACATCGCCTGGGGGTTTGCGTTTTCTTTTCTTGCAACTTCAAGTTCATCTTGGCGGGATGCACAGATGTTCCAAGCGGCGGCGGATAGAGCAAGTTTTTCTGACTCTGGGATCTTCGAGGAGAATGCGAGAGCCGTCTCCTGTGCCTTGTCGAACAGTAATTTAGTTTGGCTTCTAGTAAGTTCTGGTTTTAGTTCTAAGAGTTTAGCTCCCTGCATGGTCATCCCCGATTTGAAGTTGTGGTCAGTCACAGATTGTTGGCTAACTGTCCCCAGGTTCCGGTAAGCGGGTTTTCCATCCGAACCTTTCTCACCATTGATTTGTGCAACTGCTAGTAATTTGTGGGGGCGTTCTTTAGTTCGCCATTTCTCTGGTATTTCGTCTAGGCGAATGTTCAACGTTTGGGCTTTCCAAATCAGAGGATGCCCGTAACGGGTGAGATTGGTAATTTCGAGTTTTGCTCCCTGTGGAGTTTGGGCAATTGCGGATGGCCCTTTCTCAGTTTCACGCCGTTGGGACATCCGAACCGCAGCGTTGAATTTCAGATCGAACTCGTACTTCGCGGCGATCGCTGCAAATTTCTGCTGTGGTGTAAATTCTACTCCTTTGAACAAGTCTTTAAACTGAACGATGGGGCGCGATTCTAATTGTGATTGCTGGAAATATTTATTAGTTTGATTAATTAATAATTCTACAGGAGAGTAACCAGTGGGAGTAATGCCAGAGTTTAAATAAACTGAACGTGATTTCTTATCTTTAATATAGTTAACATCACGATATAAGTAGCGGCTGTTTTCCCTGATTTTATCCATCTCAGGTTTTTTAGCACTTTTGAATAAATCAACCGCTATTTGGTTTTGATAACACCCTTCTTCAATCATTTCTCGGTACATCAGGCGATTAACATCCATCGCCTGCTGAATAATATCTGGCGTTCTGTTAGGATTCTCTGCTAGGGCTACAACAGATTGCATGAAAGGTTTGTACTCTGCTCTAATTGGTTTGGGCTTCTCGCCATGTTCCTGTTCAAATAAACTTTGATAGTGCTTAGATACTTGGTCTAAATAAGTTGACTGTTGTTCTAAGTTACTGTAAGTTTTAAGTACCTCAATTTCCGATTCTAATGCCTCTAGTGCCGTCACTTGATTGTTGATTATGCCCACGCTGATGCTATCACTCATGTGGATAGCGATTTTTTCAAATGGGGGCTGGCTTCCATCTTCTAAATAAAATGATTGTTTTTTGAGCTTAACTGTGGGCGAATAGGCGTTTTGGGGAAGATTTCTCCGCTCTGCTTCTGCTGTTAAATTGGGATATAAGCTAGCTCTTACTACACCAATGCAGTCACCATCGTAGTCTCGTGCTTGGCGTTCTGATTCGGTTTCTGCTGGATCTATAAAATCAACATCAATCCCTCGTGCTTCTAACTCTGTAATTCTCGCTTGTATGCGCTTGTGGTCTTCGTCATTGACTACAATTATGCCTTTGAGGTCTTTACCATCTGGGCCAAGTCGATCCTCAACATATTTATTGTCAGAAACACACAAACCATTAGAATTAAGAAAAGGAGAGCGGAAGTTAATAACTTTTTCTTGCTCATCAAGCCAAGGAACACAAATTTCACCATTCTTGAGTTCCTTGGATGGAATAATCATCCCTCGGTCAAAAGTAAGCGTTTTTCCCAGAGCGATATCTCGCCATTGGCTCTGTACAAACCGACTTAATTCCTGTTTAACTTTTTCCGTTTCTAATAACTGCTGATGACCCAATAAGTCAGCTTTGATGAGTTTGTACATGAACAAGTCATCTTTAGTACTCTCGTCATCTAATTCCTCATCTGCATCTAAGTCATCATTTGTCCTTAAGTTTTTAACATCGGCTTCAAGGCTAGTGACTTCTCCTATTTTTAATTTACCTTGGTTCAACGATTCTTTGCGTTTTTCGTATTTTTCACAATAGTCAGCAGCAAGTTTCCTTGGGTCATCTTGAATAGAGGCTAATTTTTCAGCTTGTAGCTCTAATTCTTCGGCAAAATCTTTAATTCCTTGAGGGAAAGATGCCAAAAGTTGAGAAATAGACATCTGACCTTGCTGAGATTGTCCTTTTTCGGCTAACCAAATATTTTGCTGATGTAATCCTGGCTTAATTTGAGGTTTAGTCGCCCCTGTTGGTCTATCCTTATCTGTTCCCTTAAAACTACTTACAGGGAGAATTATGTCTATTTTTGGTTTGTTATTTTGATCTACATATTTGATTTCGTCTAGCCTGTATGGTCGGAGTGTTCCTTTGCCAAAACGATATTTAGTAGTATCCTCTCCATTTCCTTCTACCCAACCGAATCGGTGCTGGATAACACGGTAGCTTTTATCTTGCTGTGATTCTCTTGAAGTGAGCTTATCATAAAGTTGGGTTGAAATCTGCCCATAACAGTCACCAACTAATTTATATGCTAAATCATTTGATAATATTCCTCCATTTTCACCCCTGTTGTCAGTAGAATCATCTACTACTAGAATATTTAGCCGTTCCGAAATTGCATTTTTACAAGCTCCGAGAAATATTGAACCATAAGCACCTCTGTCTTTACTATCTGGACAAATTTTTTGAATAGTTTCTAAACATTCTTTTTCTCCATAAAGTAAGCGGGTCTTAGAAGATAGTAATAAAATATGTCCATCTGGATGATTTCTTAAATCCTCGTCTGTACTGTATTCATCTGAATGTCCAAATGAAAACTTTTTATCAGGAAAGTAAGATTCAAGTAAAGTATTACTGAGCTTTTCGGTTAAAATAGTTCTACGGTCATCTGTATAAATCCATTGGTTAAGCCTGGGGTCAAAATGTTTTAATTCCAGTGTCATGATTTTAAAACTTAATGAAACTTAGTTAATATCTTGGGAGGTTTTTATGTCAAGAATTAAGCGTTGGATAAATATGCATAAAAAAGAATTCAATGCAGATGGAAGCTTGAAAAATGAAGCTCGGCAAGAAATGTTATCTGTGGGAATGAGTAACGAGGCAATTGATGATTATGCCTCTAGACTAAAAGCAAGATACGACGAGTGGAAGCACCTAGACGAGACTGACCCAGAGCCGTGGCCAATCTACACAGCCTACGATTTCTTCACTGAACAAGAGAAAAGGGAATTTAGCCCTGATGGTTCTCTCAAACCTGAATATTTAGAATACGCTCAAAAAATGGGCTTTAGTGAAGGTGCGCTGGAACAGCTTGAGTGGCGTAAGAAAATGGAAGTTGATCATTACAACAAAGTGTCTGCTAAACACGCAGAACAAGGTATTAACTTTGGTGAAGAACGGATGAAAGAAAGGATTGAAGACAGCAAAACTTACGTCCAACGTCGGCAGCAGATGGAGCAAGACTTGCGTAACTTTGAGGATGTTGACAGTCTGCCTTTCGACAAGGACACAGCATATTAGGCAGAAGCGATGCCGAGTGAGTGATAATATAAGCTGAAAGGTTTATCAAACAAAGCTTTCAGCTTTTTGGTAAAATCCTTTTAATGGGGTTGAACAGCAGGTGGGTTGACAACAGCCGCAGATGGTTTAACAGAGCGAAATGTCCCATTGAGAAAGGCAATCATTCCTAAGATGGCAAAGGCTGTAATGATTACTCTTTGCAATGAATTGAATGCCGAGCGTTCTTTGATTACTTCAGCCCACATCACTTGCAGTTGGTCTTGTGTTGTTTGCTTTGAAGCTAAATAATGGAGAGCTTCAATACAAGGGGATATGTCTTCCCCTTGTTGAACCTTCTGATACAACAGATTTTCTAGTCGCTCTTTCTGTTGAGGGATAGTGAATGAGTCTGTTGACTTTTGAGGGTGTGTACCGTTGTGGGTTGGTAATTGTAGTGTCATAGCTTTAGTTCAAAGTTGGAAAAAGGTGTAGAACAAATATTTGAAATCAGAGAAAATGTTAAAGGGTACTAGGTCAGGGGAAAATTCTATCCCTTTCCCCCTTATCCTCTTCCCTTCCTCCCTGATTCTTTTTTATAAGAACTACACCTCTAGAGCATGTGAAAACGCTAACTAATAAGCCAAAGTTTAGGTCTTCTATTCCCAAAAAATCAATAACCAGGAGTCTACAAAAAAATCGTACTTTTGGCTAAATTTGGATTTCCATGTCTTCTTCACTAGAGGATTGAAACTGGTTTTGTTTCGAGGCAAGCACTGATGGTTGATTTGGTTGGAAGGGACTTGTGCCGTCATTGAAGATTTCTTGTGCAAGTGTGCGACCATCCCCGTCAGTATCGCTCTCCAAGATATATCCTGCAACGTGTTTAGGCATTCCTGCTGTTATGGCTTGCGCTAGTAGAGCAAGAGTAAATTCTGGTGATGCTTCACTCTCGCTCAAGACTTGCAATACAGACTCAGCATCAGCAGTAGTCATTTTGGTAATATCTTTAACTCCGGCTTCTTGCCAAACGTCATCAAAAAATTCCACTGAACGCTCATCAAAACTTTGAGACGCAGCAAATTGGGCTAGCTGTTGGGTATAAAGTTCTTGGTCGTTATTCATATATTTATGAGTCGTGATGGAGCAATTTAATAGTTGAATTCAGCGCTGCGCGAAGAATTAATGAAAATCTCGCACAGCTATCATGGCTAAGAAAAATTTTGCCGCAGCCCAAGCAGTTGAGTTGTACATCGGCAACTATCGGTTTGACGCGATTAGAATTGTTGAAACTGAAGAATACCGGATGTCTCAAAATCAAATTCTTTCAATTATAGGTATAAATCGTAACTGGTTGATCATGTTACCTTTGAAGTCACCTAAACTGAATGAAAAGCTTACACAGCAAGGCTTAAATCATGTTACACTTCCTGCGGAATATACTGTTAATGGTGTAGGAACTCGTGCTGAAACGATATCAATAAATGATGTCAGAATCATTTGGCGGTATTTTGACACGAAAGGAAACCTACAAGCTCAAAGGTTGATCGATGCACTTGCTGAAGACTCACTTACGAGTAGATTTAATCAAGTCTGGGGTGAGCAACGCACGATTGAGCAACGCCGGATAGATGATTGTCGCATTCTGTCTACGCCCTGCCCTTGGACTAAAATGTTTGAAACTGAGTTTGAGGAGAATTTGGCTCGGATTAGTAAACTGCATAAAAAGCACATCAAGAATGGCTTGTACTACTGGGAGTTTATTTATAGCTGGATGACACCAGAGGAAAAAGCCAAACTTGACATTGTTAATCCTGTTCTTGAAAATGGGCGAAGGAAGTACAAAATTCATCAAATGCTTTCCTATGAAACAAAACAGAGATTATCCCCACACGTCACATCAGTGCTGATTTTAATGAAGTCAGCCAATTCGGTAGCAGAACTGCGGCGACTGGTGCAACGACAGTATGGGGTAGATCAACCGAATCTGTTTGATGCCTGGGATGTTAAATAATTAGCTTGAATTATGCGATCGCTCAGAGAGGAAGCCAATTCTCATCGGTGCGATCGCACTTCATAATTTTTCAACTGTTCAAAGGTTGTTCAGCCTCACGTTTTTTAGCGTATTCACGCAATTGGGCAAGGCCAGAAGTAGGGGTAGAGGGTCGTGGTTTATTGGGGTCAGGGACTAAATCTTGTTTGCGGTCGTAAGCAAAGTTCTTGTCTAGCATCAATATATAAGTAATGTGCGCCGTCCAGACATCAGCGACGCGCTCACCAAGACCCTTAGTATCAAGAGGAGCAGGGAATTGTACGCCGCCATTCCAAACAATGGGAGTAGCTTCTTTGTGGAAGTGGTCAGTTAATTCTTTTTTGACATACTCAGCAGTCCCGCCACAAATGAGAATTTCATCTAGGACAGCAATATTTCTAATCCAGCGAACAAGAGCGCGGCAGTACTCATCACGAATTGAGGGGAGAACTTTTTGAAATAAATTTAAATCAAATTGGACACCTTCAGGTGTGGCTTTGCGGGACAAGGGACGAAAAGCATCAAAGTTGCCCTTGGCTGCTGCGAGGATTGCTGTGATTAAACGTGAATCATTTTTTGACAAACCAACAGCAGTACGCTCAACAAATGAATTGATTACCCAACTCATGCCTAAATCAGTAGATTCGCTCTTAGCTGGATTACCTTGAGCAGAAAGAGCAAAACTAGCATTGCGATAGCCCAACATAAGGATTCCAACATTTTTTTGAATATAGGTTTTGCCAAGAGTACGGCTACGATAGGTGAGAATGCCACTACCTTCAGCAGCAACACAAAAATTGCGTAACTTGCCCTTCAAACGACCATTAGGTGTGAGTATTCCAAGTTTGAGAATTTGTTTTAAAGAAGTTGTCAGATTACGGGCATCATTGACTTCCCCAGGTGGTAACAAGATTTGAATAAAAACATCAACATGATTATGGTTTATACCGAACTTTTGGTAAGCCATTGATAAAAGACCAGCAATCTTGGGAATGGCATAGTGATATTTGTTATCTCTAAGCGCAGCACTACCAGCAAAGACTTCTTTGGCAATTGTACCTAAGACATAATATTCATCACCTACGCCAACCCAGGTACTAATGTTTTGAAAAGTTTGTACAGAAAAGCTGTTAATCGAGTCAATTGATACATCTGCAATTTCCGGCGACATCGCCAGTACACAGGGAATGCCATCAGGATAAATTTGAGCAATCGCTTTGACTTGGCTACCACCCAAATCACAGGACAAAACTAACTTAATCCCAGGTTTGACTTGGGAGGAATTGGGAGTGTTCATTTTTTTCCTAAATTTTTGCTGGTTCGACACTAAAGGCTTTATTGGCTTGGATCATCTCTTCGGTCAATTCCAAATCCATCAATTCCTCGTCTTCATCTTCAGTTGCCATGTCGGTTTCAACTTGGGATGAGTACGAATCCTCATTGGATAGAGAAACTGGGGCTGTGTCTATTACAGGTGTTGTCTTGAGGGAAGCAACTGGGACAGTAGTAGGCAGTTGCGTAGAAATAGGAGAAACAACAGAACCTAAACCGCAAATCTCACGGATGGCAGAGGCTTGGGCTTCTAATTCATTGATTGCCCAAATAGCAACTTGCCTTAATTCTTCTCCCACTACCCCTTGGGAATATAAAGCTAATGGTAGCCAATGTTTAAGGAGTGTGGAAGTAATTAGCTCTGGATGCTCTTTATCTAAATAGAGGGGATTCGACTTGAGGTAATTAATTACTTTACCTTCCAAACTATCATTAGAGCGTCTAATGGAAACTCTTGTTTCGCTCATGTTGGTTGTAAAAACTTTTAATTGCTTTGGAATTCGTTCGTCGAATATCCTATTCACTAATTATCTAATATTTAGCTGAATAATCACTCTTGGAACAAGTATTTTTAATTTCCATTTAAGTACATAAAATGTATACTTAAAAACGTGGCGCTGATGACGGCACTATTGACGGCACTGTTGACGGCTTTATGCCGTCAAAATCGCGTTCTAAATAATTCATCAGCAAATTTGAAAGTGGTTGTGATGACGGCACTATTGACGGCACTGTTGACGGCTTCCACTCCAGGGGTAAATTAGCAAATCAGCCGCCTCTAAATAAACGTACCTAGTACGCTTATTTTTGCTATTCTTGATTTGGTCAAAATGCCATTTTTAAGCCTGAGTAAAAATACTCAGTGAGCCGAAAAAATAATTTTAGTTATCAGGTGAAATAGGGAGCAACGCGAAAAAGTGAGATCCTCGTGAAATAGGCAGGGGGGGCAGGGGGAGCAGGGGAAGCAGGGGGAGTAAAGAGAGAAAGTAGTAATTTTTGCTACCGACATACCCTGAAGTATACTTAATTTCTTTCTCTCCCCCTGCCTCCCCTGCCTCCCCTGCCTCCCCTGCTTGCCTACCTCACAAAATCGCATTGCTCCCGGTGAAATATTGTTGACGAGAGAAAAAAAGGTGATGAGGAATGGCGTATGCGATCGCTCGTTTAAAAAAAATAAAGCAGAAGGATATAGGGAGTAGCGCGTCTCACACATCTCGTGAAAGGGAAACACCGAACGCTGATTTGTCGGTAGAGAATATTAGGTTTATAGGCAGCAGCGATCCCGAATCAAGGTTAGAAGATTTGGTGATGGCAAAGATAAATGAGGCTCCGCAACACAGGAAGATAAGGACTGACGGTGTTTACTGCGTCGAGATGTTACTGAGTGCATCGCCAAGTTACTTCCGTGCCTCATGTCCAACCCAGGCAGGGTATTATGAGCAAAATAAATTAGATGTTTGGCTAGAAGCGACGCACCAATGGTTGTCTGAGGAATACGGTTCGCGGATAGTCAGGGCAGAATTACATTTAGATGAAGCCACGCCACATATTCATGCTTACTTTGTGCCAGTGGATGACCGGGGTCAGCTACGGTGTAATCACTTTTTCAATGGGCGGCAAAAAATCCAGGCATTTCAGGACTCCTACTATGAAACGATGCGGCTGATTGGCTTGGAGAGGGGGTTGAAGGGTTCCAGAGCCAAACACGAGGATATAAAGGATTTTTACCGGATAGTAGAAACGGGACGGAACCTGGAAGTATCAGAGTTAAATTTGGAGCAAATCAAAGCCAAAGCCGCAGATCGAGACAGGGTAGCCCGTCAACTTCAACAAATGGAAGCAACAGCTAGAGAACTGGCTCAAGCTAATGAACTGCTTCAACAACGCATTGCTCAATTAGAGAAAGAGAAAAAGGAATTAGCTAAACAGACTCAACAATTGCGTGAATTAGCCTTGGAAGATGTGGCTTGGGAGTTAGGTTTAGACTTTGAACCCAGTCAATCTAACTCTTGGGTGGGTCACGGCCACATCATTGATATAAATGGGGATAAATTTCAGTCCGCCTCTCCAGCAGTAGAAAAAGGGGGGGCAATTGACTTAGTAATTCAGGTGAACAATTGCAATCTGCGACAGGCTTTGGTGTGGCTCAATGACAGATTTGGACTTCAGGGGGCAGAACGAGCAGCGATCGCCGCAATCAAAAAACAAACAGCAGATATTCTTCAAACCGAGCCAGCCCCCAAGTTTGTGCCACCAGTTGAGGATAAAAGCAAGTGGCTTGCAGTACATGATTACTTGACTCACTTCTGGGGATTGCCATCAAACTTTGTACACGGATTTCACCAATCGGGGTTGATTTACGCTGACAAGGAGCAAAATGCAGTGTTTGTAATGCGAGATTTAAACCATCAAGTTAAAGGGGCTTACCTTGAAGGGAGTGAATTTAAGGGTTTGGCCATTGGAAGCGATCGCACAAAGAGTTGGTTTCATTTCCAGTTAGGTGAGCGAGGAACGAGCAAAGTAGAAAAAGTGGTACTTTGTTCCTCAACGATTGATGCTTTCTCATACGCAATGGTGGAATATTCCAAAACTGGGTCAATACCAAAACAGCGAACACTGTACATGGCACTTGCTGACCCCAAAAGTACACCAGTAGAGCGATTAGAGGATATTTCTCAAATTAAAACGGCGTTCAACTCTGATGAATTCGGGGAAGCCACGGCACTGGCTGTTAAGAAATTACTGCCCCATACTAGACGCTCAAGACCCAAAACACTCTCTTGGAACCAGGATCTGTTGCTTGAAAAGTCCCTACAGCAACAACAACAGCAACGTAAGTCAGAGGTAGATTTAAGTCTTTAACGGCTCACGCTGCTTGAGTGCAAATAAAAAACAATGGCCAGAAGTACGAGAAAATTGGGTACTTCAGACTGTGAGTAGAAAGTGAGTCAGCCTTTATTATCAGTTTGATGCTCAATAATTTACCTATGAGTTCAGAACTGATCAAAAGAATATTTTATTTACGCGAACAGAACAATCCCTTAATAGCAGTGGAATCTCCATTGCAGGAGAGGATAAGCTTACTTGAAAACCTAACTAAAGAATGTATTAATCTTGGTATTAATTGTTATATCTGGATGTTAGAGGATGACAAATTGTACCAGTTAACAATAAGTGATTGGGGATTGGCATTCTCAGAAATTAAAGAATATAACAGAATCGCTTTTAAAGTTGTACGCGAAGATTCCTTTGAGATTTTGCGGTTTTGGAAGACAACCCAGTTACAAGGGATTTTGATCCTGGAAGGGATATACCCGTGGCTTGGACAAGGAGCGACGGATGCAGATTCCTTCCTGACAGCAGAATGGATTAAGTCAGCACTGATTAACATTAAGCTTTACAACCATAACTCCTGTAAAACAGCTTTGTTGCTGGGGTCAAACGCAAGCCTCAAGTCAGATATAGCTGGTCTAATACCGATAATTACCCAAGAGTTACCCACAGTTGAGGAAATTAGCGATTATCTGCCACAAATATTACCCGACTCAATTACACTAGCCCAAATCAATGAAATAGCGAATACTTGTGTCGGGATGTATTTGGCAGATATTGAAACAGGGGTAAAAACTGCCCTAGCAATTGACAACAGTGAATTAATCAAAAAAGTTTCTGCTTATAAAATTGAGTTGCTCAAACGAGTTTACAATGTGGAATTTCTGCAACCAATGACAATTCCTGTCGGGGGACTGGAGTTAATGCAGTCAGCATTTAAGGGATACAGGCGACTCCTGACACCGTTAGCGAAGTCTTACAACTTGCGCCTACCAAAAGGTGTTTTATTGATTGGCCCACCCGGAACAGGTAAATCTCACTCCGCTAAGGCTTGTTCTCAAATACTAGAATTACCCTTAGTAATCGTGGAGTGGGGCCATTTCCGCAGTTATGGAAATATGGCGGAATATAAACTCAAAAAGTTATTGGCACTGGTAGACCGAATTAACCGTATAATTTTTTACCTCGATGACTTTGACAAGGGATTTGCCGGAGATGATGATTTATCACGGAGATTAGGAGGGATGTTACTCACTTGGATGCAGGAAAGAACAAGTGATGTATTAATAATTGCTTCTGCCAATAATATCCAATGGCTACCACCAGAGTTAACCAGAAGTGGACGGTTTGATCAGATATTCAAAATCGACTTACCAAACAACGGCGAAAGACATTCTATATTTAAGATTCACCTAGCAAGATTTGACAAGCGCTTTGCTGATGATGGAGATGCCTTTACCCCAGAAGAATGGCAAAGATTATTGAAGATAACACATCGCTGTGTCGGTGCAGAAATTCAGGCAATTGTCGAAAGGGCAGCATTCTCAATATTTTGTCAATCCTTTGATGAAGAAACTCCAGCAACAGACGATTTGCCGCCATTACAAATTACCCTAACTGCACTATTAGAATCAAGAAAAAGCGTAAATCCTCTGGCAATACGTGAAGCTGACCGAATAGAAAGTATGCGTAATAAGGCAGATTTGCAAGGACTACCATCTAGTCCGGTGGATTCATCAATATATAGTCTGGGCGATATCGATATTTTTGGTAGTTAATTTTATGCAAATGCTGAAATCTCAGTCAAAAATCGATTGGTATGCTGCTGGCTTTAAGCTGCTAAACATCGCTGGGCCAATTGCTGGGGTGTCAGTAATCTTGTTCACAGCAGTAGTATCTTATATCGAAACTCGTCCCCAAAAATTGCCTCTTCAGTATAAACTTATTCACAGTAACCAGACTTTTTATTTAGAAGCGGCAAATAGAACACAAGAACTAGAGAAAGGACTCAAATGGAGAAATAATCTAGAGAGCGATCGCGGAATGTTGTTTAACTTGGGTCGAGAGTATAAGCGTGTACCCTTTTGGATGCACCAAGTCAAAGTGCCGTTAGACATTATATACCTTAAAAATAATCTGGTAACAACAATAGTTCGCAATGCACCACCATGCATGAAAAATCTTTGTCCAATCTATTACGGTGTCGCTGCGAACCAGGTTTTAGAACTAAAAGCGGGTGCTAGTAATATTCAAGTTGGGCAGAAATTGATAATAGAGCCTATACCTAAAAAACTGTAACAAATATTCTCTGTAGCCAAAAGAACTAGTTTTTTTTGTACTAGAGTCTGTAGGAGTTTGAAAGTGAGTTGTGAATAATGTGGATAAGATTTCATGAACTCGCAAATTATGCAAATATCAGACTACGAGAATTCCAATACAACTAGCTTTGAGGCAAGACCAACAGCAGCTTTACCATCAAGAAAAAAGAAAGTTATTGAAGGTAGCACAATTGGGCTGATGGGAGTAACGGGAGCATTAATGATTCTGGAGATGTCAGTCCACAACATAATGCTTGGAGGATTGATGATTGCAGGGGCAATAGCAGTTGCAATTCCAAAACAAACACAGGCATTATTAACAAATTTTGAAAAGCTACAACGGAAATGGGGAGTAAATTTATATGCAATATTGTTTGCATTTCTGTCATTAATATTTCTTTTGGATTTTGCTTCTTCGCCAGCCGAAGCCCAGTTTTTTAACAATGCTCAAACCTGGATGAATGGTGCTTTTGGCAATGCTGGTAACGGGCAAACACAAGCAGTTATAGATTTGTTCTTCAACGTATTAAGAGGTCTGTTCCTGCTCTATGTAGGCATCAGCTTGGTAAGAATTGTTCAAGCAGCCCGAAATGACGAAGATTGGCAAACATTAGCCAGGACTCCATTAATTATTGTGCTTTCAGTCTTTGTTGGAGACTTAGTTACTGGCTTGATTACTGGAGCATAGTTCAGTGAACAGTGAACAGTTATCAGTTATCAGTGAGAGATTGATACTGATAACTCATAACTCATAACTGTTAAAGGCAACACCCATTTAGTCGCAGCATTTCTTGAATGAGAAAAAGTGCCCTGATTCAAGAAATGCTTCATATTAACAAGCAATCAAAAAAGATGAGAGATGAAAATAAATTTAGAAGTGTAAATAGAATCTTGGGAGATAGACCCCGATTAGGCCCATTTCCCGCCGATCAGATTTTCCCTTGGTCAGTTATAGCAATATTAAATGTATTCATTTTCAACTATATGTTGAAAACAAGTTGGTTAGGCACAGGGTTAAGCATAGCTTGGGGATGGGCTACATGGTGGTTACTTTCATCGAATCAAGAATTTTTTGGCAAGTTTGTGGCAGTGCCTCGGATTACCAGAGGATACAAGAGGAATAATTCGTAATTGATGCTACACATTTTTATATTTACATTGATGAACAAGGATGCCTTGTTCCTCTTTAATTACAAATTACGAACTTGTACTGAGCTTGTCCTGAGCATAGTCGTAAAGCCTGCGGCATAGCTACACTTAGGGCGCAGCCTCTCCAAGAGTTGGGTACAGCCAAAGTACTACTAAACACGAATTACGAACTACAAGCTATTAATTACGAATTACGTTCGCGTAGCGTGCCAGAGGCTCTATTACGAATTACAAATTATTAAAGTTATGACAACAAAGCAGACAGATAAAATCAAGAAGCAAAGATTAGAAGCGGAGCAAATTAATGTAGTAAAAACTCTCACACCCTTTGAAGACATTATCCATTTAGCTGGGGTTTGCGATGTTGCTTTGGGAGGGAGAAAAGGGATAGGAGCATTAATTCTCAAAAATGGGGAATCGATTCAAATCAAATTCTGTTTTGATTGTATTGGAATTCATTCTAACTTAGCCTCAGAGCAAATCCTCCCAATCTTTGAGAGCATAGAGGCAGGTTTAAAAGAGATCCCATCAGCAGAGTCATTAACCATACATTTGGGTTCCTTTACAGACGATTATTCGAGGCAATCAGAATTAGAGTCTATCGAAAGCAATTGTGATATTGAGCAATTGAAATTACTAATTAGGAGTGAGAGGTTACGAATCAAAGAATTAACCAAATCTGGAGTCAGGAAGAACAAGTTTTTAAGATTATGGTGTACTTATACAGCGTTAGCTGATTCAGAGATTAGCCAAGACATTGTAGAATCGACAATCCGAAAGTTAGAGAAAGTTTGGTTTAAATTCACCGGAGAAATTCACGCTTTTAACAATAGTAGGATTGAAAATATTCTCAAAAATTCATTTAGTGATGGTTTTTTGCAGTGGGAATCGTTGCTGAGTAACAAGATGAAACTAGGGATTAGAGTTTTGAGTGCTGAAGATATTTGGAAAGTCTTATGGCATCAATTTAATCTCACATCACCGACACCAATTCCTAATCCCTTAGTGATTAGTCAAACTCAAGGATTAGTAGAAACTCAAACTAGTGATTTTCACATTCGGCATCATCTGTTGGAGAATGAAGAATCTGTTCCATTCTTAGATCGGCAATGGGTAAAGATTCAAGATAAATATATTGGAGTGATGAACTTTAGCCAAAAGCCAGGGGGCTGGATAGATGAACGCTCTCAATTACGATATCTTTGGGAATTAATTTCCAAAGAAAGTATCTCAGATACAGAAATTATCTGTCAAATCACTAAAGCTAATCAGGCAATTACCAAAACTAATTTACAACGCCTTACTAAACAGTCAATTACATCGACAGCCTTATCAACAAGTAAAGGAAACATCGATGTCAAAGCCGGAATAAATATTGAAGAATCTGTAGAGGCACAACGAACCATTTACAAAGGAAGCGTTGTTGTTTATACCGGAGTAGCTTTTCTTGTCCATAGAAAATCGACAAGAGAACTCAATGAGGCTTGCAAATACTTAGCTTCCTACTTTTTAAGACCAGCAGCAGTAGATCGAGAAAAAGAATACGCCTGGAAGACATGGTTGCAATGTTGTCCATTTGTTTGGGAGCCACTGCTGGCAAAACCTTTTAACCGCAGATTACCTTATTTCAGTTCCGAAGCACCAGGGCTGATGCCTTTGATTCGTACAGCTACAGGAGATCGGACTGGCTTTGAGTTGATTGCCGAAGAGGGGGGTACGCCAGTACACCTGGATTTGTACGAACAGCATAAAAATATAGCAGTTTTTGGTGCAACTCGTTCCGGGAAATCAGTACTGGTGGCAGGAATTTTAACACCTGCATTAGCCCAAGATATACCAGTAGTAGCATTAGATTACCCCAAACCAGACGGGACATCGACATTTAGTGACTATACGAATTTGCTAGGTAAGGATGGTGCATACTTCGATATTTCCAAAGAGTCGAATAATTTGTTTGAACTACCTAATTTGAGGGGGATGGATCAAGAAACCATTAATGAAAGATTGAATGATTTTAAGGAATTCTTGAAATCAGTGTTAATGACAATGGTGATTGGAACTAGCGTCATTGGCGTTAGCCCTTCCATGATTACTAATATTGAATCTATCATTGCCCTAGCCTTGAAAACGTTTTTTAATGATGATGAAATCAAAGTCCGGTATAAGTTGGCATTAGCCGCAGGAGTTGGCACTAAAGCTTGGCTGGACACTCCCACATTACAAGATTTTTTGAATTATTGTTCGCCAGCATTTCTCAAAATAGATTCTATAGCCAGCAATAGCCAGGAAATCTTATCAGCCTTGGAGCAAATCAGATTGAGATTAAAGTACTGGCTCTCCACAAGAGTTGGAGAATCTATTAGTCGTCCCTCAACTTTCCGAACTGATGCTAAGTTGCTAGTATTTGCACTGCGGAATTTATCGAGTGAGGCAGATGCAGCGATTTTAGCTTTATCAGCTTATGCCGCAGCCCTTCGACGTGCTTTGTCTTCTAAAGCCAGTATCTTCTTCCTGGATGAAGCGCCGATTCTATTCCAATTCGAGGCGATCGCCGAGTTAATTGGGCGGTTGTGTGCCAATGGCGCAAAAGCAGGGATACGAGTAATTCTCTCGGCTCAAGAACCAGAGAGTATTTACCAAAGCAAAGCCGCAGCAAAAATCTTCGCCAATATTACAACCCGATTGATCGGGAGAATCCAATCATCGGCAGTAGATCCCTTTGTTGATAGATTTAAATATCCTTACGAAATCATTCAAACCAATAGTACAGAGCCTTTCTATCCAACAAAATCCGGCATTTACTCACAGTGGTTATTGGATGATTCAGGCAAACTTACATTCTGTCGTTATTATCCAGCATACTGTTTATTGTCCGCAGTCGCTAACAATCCTTCGGAACAAGAATTACGAACTCTATTCTTGAAAAAATATCAAGATAATCCAATACTAGGACAAGTCATGTTTTCTGAAGATTATATCAGAATGGTTCGGGGAGAGCCGTTATCTTCAACAGCCCAACAATTGCTTAAGAGTTTAACTTCTAAAACCTTAGTCGTCACATCAATTTAGAATCCTTCTTCATCAATTCAAAGTAAAAAAGGGAGTATTTCAGGATGAAGGGACTTAAAAAGATTAGTCTAACTGTCATTATATCTAGTGGAGTTACAAGTTTATTAATTACTGCACCGAGTTATGGGCTATCACTAGACCTAAATACTTTTTTAGCTTCAATTAGGAATCAGATTCAGAGCGAAATGAGCCAAATTAGCAGTATAGCTTCTGATAAAATTAATAATTTGTGGGCAGCAGCCCAAGAGGATGCTAATTCCGCAATTAATGGTGCTACTGGTGTAATGGGTGCGCCAGATCCAGTTGAAAGTGGTCAGCGTTTGAAAGTATCGTTAGCATCCAACTCGGATTGGGCAACAGCATCAACACAAGCACAAGGCTTACAGCGAGAAATTACTAAAGCATCAGTCTCTGGTGTATTAGGGCAACTTGGTCAGCAAGATACTGCCAACAAAATTGATCAAACTACACAAACGGCTCAAGACGCTTCAAACCTGGGGGAGCAAGCGCAAGAGATGAATGCCTCATATCAATGGGCAATTGAATTAACAATGTTAGTTACAGCATTTCTCGGCCCGCTTGCTGTCGGAGGTTCTTTATTACCTTATGGAGCGAAATCAATTTACACTTGGCTGATTGGTTATTTCAGTATTGGTATAGGTAAACTCTCTTTTAACATGATTGTTGGTTTTGCTGGACAACTAATCTCTGATTCTCAAGCAGATCAACCCATGTTCTTCCTGTTTACAATTGGGATTTGCGCTCCCTTCTTGGCTACGGGATTAGCCGCAGGTGGTGGTTTAGCGCTGCTACAACAAATTAATAGAGCCTCAGAGACTTATGGTGCGATTGTTGCAGAAGCAGGCATTGCAATAATCACTAGAGGTGTTAGTTTGGCGAAGTCTAGAAAATAAGAGATATGGTCAACACGAAAAACCGAAAACCAGAGCGATTACAGCTACTGCAATTTAATAAATCAGTCCCGACAAGAATTGGAATCATTTCATTAGTAGGATTTTCTTGTGCAATATTTTCATTATTATTGCAATTTCTCAATTATGGAGCAATCAGAGGATTAAGTAAAAAGCAATTAGCTTTAGTACAGTTAGATGATGGCAAAACTATTACTGCTAAATCAGTAGACGAAAATCAACGTTCGCCAGAAGTAATTAAGAAGTTTGTTGGCGATACGTTTACTAGAATGTTTAGCTGGGATGGATTAGTTAAAATTTACAACGACAAGGGAGAACCAATTACCAAGCAAGACAAAGGGATAGATATTGATGCAGTAAGTGGAAAAAAGAAAGTTACGACTAAGGCTTATGAAGCTGCTTTTGCAATTAGTGAAAATCAGAACTTTCGAGTAGCGTTTTTACAAAAGCTGGCACAACTCACCCCCAGCAAAATATTTGAAGGAAATATGCAAGCATCTTTAATTCCTCGTTATATTGGAGAGCCGCGATTAATTAGAGATGGGGTCTGGCAAGTAGATATCGTCGCAACTATTGTGACTTTTACAACTTCTGATAATACGGGACAGGGAATTACCTTCAATAAGACTGTAACTGTAGAAGCAGTGAATACGCCACGAGAAATTACTGCTCTCACTGAACTTTCTCGGAAAATCTATGAAGCTCGTAGCGCTGGTTTAGAAATTACACAAATCAATGATTTAAAACCTTAATAATTATGTCACTAAAAAACGAACACCAGAATTTGACTATAGATCAAATCTTGAGATTTTCAGAGGATACAAATGATGGACAAAGGAGAGAAAAGCCGGAGCCGGAAGACTCTGAAGAATTTCCATCGATTACCAAGCACACTGTCAGTACTTCTCCTTGGTCAAGATTGGGGATAATCGCTATTCCTTTTGGCTTCGGGTTTTTAGTAATCTTTTATTTTCTCAATGGCATTTTCAATCCTGGTAGAAGTCCAGAAGCGATAACTGCTAAAGCTGATAAAACATCCCCAGCTTTGGAGAAAGTCGAGCAGCAAGATGGTGATGTCTATGCCAAATTAGCCTTGAATAAACAAGAAGATGAATTAAATAAGATTAATCAGAGTCAGGAGGAAGTTAAAATTAATAATAAACCTGTAAGTGTTGCAGCTTCGCCATCAACACCAACAGCTAGACCTGTAGCACAAACACAAAGTCCTAATCCTAGACGAGATTACGTTCCGAGTAGAACTAACTCGACTATTTCATCATCACCTCGTAATCAAATATTGCCAAGAATTAGTAATCCTGTTAGGACTGTTACGCCGATAACAGAAACGCCAACAGACGTGATAGCTGAATTTAATCGACTTCGCAGCTTAGGATCTTACGGAAAAATCGCTTATACACCTACTTCAAATAACCAGCAGATATCAGCAGAGGCAACATCCTTTCAAACGCCGAATACAACACGAATTCAAGTACAGCCACCCAATAGTGGTTATACGACACAGCAAACACGCCCTAACTTTTTCAACAGTACACCCACAGAAATTGAGAAAATTCGCCCTCGTTGGTCAGCCAATTCTAAATCTGATAAACAAATAGCAGATGGTAATTACTTGCCTCAAGAAAACCAAATTCTGCAACAGCGTAAAACTCGCTATTTAGTTGTTGGGGAATTCGCAAATGGTATTTTAGTGACTTCAGTCATCAAGCAGCAAAGCGAAAATCGCTTCCAACAACAGCAAAATCCAGATGATAGTAAACGCTATGTTGCTAGATTAACGGCTGATTTGCATGACAACTATGGAAATGTGGCAATTCATAAAGGCACAATATTTACCGTTGAACCCCTACAGGTTAATGGTGGCTCTTATGTAAGTGTGCAAGTCACGAGCATTATCAAAGATAACACTGAGTACCCAATTAGTAGCGGTGCAATTTCTGTATTAGGAGAAGGCGGCAAACCCTTGTTAGCTAAACAGTTCCAAGATCACAAAGGCGGAGGTTCTGACTTGACTGTGGCATTAGTCAGTGGTTTGGGTCAAGTAGGAGCAATCCTGAATCAATCTGATTCGGGTACCAGTGTAGTTAATTCTGCTACTGGGACATTTAGCTCTAGCACGACTTCAAACAGCCAGCGCAATATTGGCGGGGCATTCTTGCAAGGTGCTTTTGGCAAGCTTAGTGACACCATTACTCGTCGTGCAGAAACTTCTAACCAACAAATCACCCCTCGGACCAATGTTTGGTATATCCCACAAGGAACGAAGATTACCTTTTTGGTGAACCGTTCTCTGGAGTTGCCATGAAGAAGTTAAACCTTGTGGCAGCGTTCCACCTTGGAGTTGCTGCTTTTTTGGCAGTGTGTCTAGTTCCAGTCAAAACCTATGCTCAAAGTACAGTCCGCACCATAAAGCAATCTCAGGTTAGTGGCAGTACTGCCAAGCTGCAAAAAATTAAGGTCTGGAATGGCTCAGGCGTATCAATTTCATTTTATGAAGTCTTAGAGATGGTGAAGCGGGTGTGGATTGACGATCCCTCCCAAGTTTTGATTGACACTGATGGTTGTTTAGAGGGAATCGACCAGAACTGTCAAAACAGTAGTGCTGGATTACTTCACTTACGCCGGATTAAAAAGGTTCCGGTTCCAGGACTGCCGCAAACAAGTGCAACTTTGCTTACAGTGATTACTCAAACTGCTTCTGGCTCACGCAAAGTTTACCACTTTCAAGTTACCCCATCTAATTCCCGTCCTGAATACAGTCAAGTGTCAATTATCTCGGATAAGCCATCTTCTCTGGTAACACGACCGAGATTATCGCCACTAGTACAAACTATCAACACCATAAAACAAATCAGAGTGGGGATGAGAGTAGCGATTAGTAATGGTTTGCTCTCCTCATCTGATGAACTTCACAATCGGATTGAGCAATTCTTGACTCATTTTCAAGCTGGAGAGCAAATGCCTACTGCTGCTCTTCAAGCTGGTGTTTCACTTAAATTAGTTAACAAATTAATTGAGCTTGGACAAATATGAAATCATCAAAGCGTTCGCCCAAAATTAGTTTTGACACGATTCGCTATTTAATATTGTTTGGATTGCTCGGAGGATTGTTTATTCACAGTTTTTGGAAATATGGAATTATGAATCAGGTAATTGGATTTATACTGCCCAAAGCCTCGGCACAAGTCCCATTTGTCAGTAGCAACAATGGCTTGATTCCAGACTGGTCAAAAATGAAGTTTCAAGACATGATTGTATCTGAATCTGGTCATGTGACTTACCCGACTGACCGAGGGAATCAGACTAGAACTTGGCAAGCTGGACAAAGTATTGGCGATTTTATGGAGCTTGGAGATTTTGAAGATGCTAATCTGAATATTGAAAAGCTTAACCTCAAGGCGATATCTCAGGCATTAGCTATTGATTTAGATGGTTTAAAACTTGACGATTTTGGAATCATCAAAACTCAAACTCTTAGCGATTTAGTCAAAGCTATACCTGATTTAGCTAATCAATCAGCCAGGAATGTAGCACCAATAGCTGACTTTTTTCGCCAAATGGGTATCAGCACTAATCAAAGAATTGGTAATGTTGCTAATTATTACAACTTAGACAATATCCCTCTGGGTAATAAAATTGATTTGTCTAAATACAAGCTGACATCGATTCCGGGAATTGAAAACTCATCATTTGATGAATTTGCTAATTGGCAAGATACTCTAATTTCAGACATCCCCGGATTGAAGGATTTATCTTGGAATAATTTTCCTAGCGTACCAGAGCCGGATCTTTCTTTTATTGGTCAAGTAGATTTGCCATTGGGAGATATAGAAGCTAATCGGATTCGCAGCATTTCTGGCAGTTATCAAGAGGGTTTTAATGTCCCTTGCAAGTCCCATAATTGCGTCCACTTTGAAGCTTCAGGTCAAGGCCTGACCACTGGAGCGCAATGGATTTCGGGTAAAGTTCAGAAAGTCAAAGGTGGCTATGGAATTTTAGCTGTAGCTAATGGTGGCCTTGAGCCAACTGGTCGTCATCCCTTTGGTAAATCATTTAAACAAGTTGTTTGGGATATAGATGAATCTAGCGGTTCCGTTAACACTGCTATGTTTTTCCGTTTCTGCAAGACTATTCCTTTTGTTGGTCGGACTTGTACCCCCTATTTTATCGGGCCAGTACCATTCATTACTTACCATGAAAAAGACCCAATTATTTTTGGTAGTCCTTCTAGCGTCCCCGATTGAATGGCACTAAGATTCATGTGAAACCTAGCCAGGAACATCAATAATTTACGCTTAACAAGAGTGCCATTCCGTCCCCAATTAACTATTATTACTCCTGAATTGTTACGTTATGAGCAATAATTTGACTACTTGGCCAAGTAATCAACCAGAACAATTCGCAATTCGCAATTCGCAATTCGCAATTGCGGACGTAATTAAATAATTGAGCCGTTAGGATACAGAGCAAATTTAATTTATTAATGGAAGATTAAAAAATGCATAGCATCAATTTTCAAGCCCCTGCCTTCAGAGATAGGGTACTAATTGCGAATTGCGAATTGCGAATTGGTAATTGCTCTGACAGCATTGGCAAGTATACCAATGCTTTGTTTACACCAAATGGACTGACAGTTTTAAGTTTAGTTGGTGCTTACATTTTAATGAGAGTCTTTTTGGGCGATGGCAGTAGTAAAAAGAAGATTGCTACTAGCTATTGGGGAGGCAGAAAGGAGAGCAGTACAGCTAAGAAAAAAGCATTGCAACAAATAGCCTATCCCCGATGTGATAGTGTCGCTTTGTATATTGGCAGACATCAATTCAAAGGTGCAAAAAAGCAAATTGGTAGTGGAGGAGTACCGATTTATGTACCATCCGTACAAAGGGGAACTGCTGCCATTGGCGCACCCGGAAGTGGGAAAACTTTCAGTGCCATTAATCCCATGTTGTTCTCCGCAATTGACCAAGGCTTTCCTATTTTACTATATGACTTTAAGTATCCATCTCAGGCGAAAATTGCTGCTTATGCTAAAGCTCTTGGCTACGATGTCCATATTTTTGCCCCTGGATTTCCCGAATCAGAAGTTTGTAACCCTCTGGATTTTTTAAGAGATTCTTCTGACGCTGAAAATGCTCGGCAAATTGCGACGGTCATCAATAAAAACTTCCGCATTCTGAATAATTCTAATGAAGATGGATTTTTTGGCCCGTCCGGGGATCAGTTAACCCAAGCTGTATTGATGTTAACCAAAGAATTTGGAGATAGAGCTGATGTGATGACCAGTGCTGCCATCTTGTCTAGTGAGCAGATGATTGCGCGGTTAATGTCTGCTAATCTCAACCCTTGGGTAAAGATTGCCTTTGGTCAGTTGTTCAGTTCCGCCGCGAGTGAGAAAACCGTCGCCGGGATTGTTGCCACAGCTAGTATCATGTTTACCCGCTTCATGGCCAAGAACACACTGGGTTGCTTTATTGGTAAAACGACTTTACCACTCTCAATTAAAGGTAAACAAATGATTATCTTTGGTTTAGACAGAGAGCGGCGGGATGCTGTTGCACCGTTGATGACTAGCGTTCTCCACATGACCATCGCCCGAAATATAGCCAAAAAACGCTTAGATCCGTTAATAGTTGCATTGGATGAATTACCTTCCTTGTATCTGCCCGATTTATTCAGATGGTTAAATGAATCACGAAGTGAGGGTTTCTGCGGCATCCTCGGCTGGCAAAATATGGGGCAGTTGGAAAAGAATTATGGTCGGGAAGTTGCTAAGACTATCCTTGGTGCTTGCAGTACGAAATTTATTTTTAATCCTGGAGAGAATGAATCAGCACAATTGTTTTCTTCGTTTCTGGGAGATGAAGAAATTAGGTACAAGCATAAATCAAGATCCACGGGTGGTGGAAAGAGCAATAATACCATTAGCGACCAAGAGAAAACCAAAAAGCTATTTGAATCGGCAGAGTTTTTAAAACTACCAGCCGGGAAGTGTGTTTTTATAAATCCTGCATACTCCAATAAGAAAGAGGGGTCAGTTCCTCAGTTAAAAAACATCAACATTCCTCAAATTCTCCGCGACATCGACAGATACAACGAAAAAAGATGGAAACCAGTTGTCAGTAAATTAGCTCGGAAAAGTACACAGAGATATCCGACTCAGTACGACTTAGATTTGAGAGTGAACGATGTCAATAATCGTTTCCCTCCACCTGCTACACAAGACAACAATCCTAATAATAAAGTTTTGAGCGTTGGAGAAATTAAATCAATCCTGGACGAAAATGCTCAGAACCAAATTCCAGAGGTACTAAATAATGAGAATAATGATTAAGGAATATGCCCTCTCTGATTTTGAGATAATTAATCAATTAATGCAGACATTGACTATTAGCTCTGGCAATCTCGTTAACATTCATGCTCCCGCTTGGGTCATTAATACTTATCACGTTTTAAGTAAACAAAGACCAAGATTAAAAAAGGTCGGAATTTATGTTCAAATTACTTTGAAAGGTTTCCCGATTAATTTATCACCGGATGTTTCTGAACAAATTCTCAATGAATATATCCAAGGCATCGGCTGGGATGATTTGCAATATGTCACTTTCCTGAAATTTCATCAAGACTCTTTAGAATTCCATCTTATTTTTAATCGGGTGATGCCATCGGGGGAAGTGATTGACTTAAATTGTCTCGGTGCTAAATCGCAGCAGTATGATGTTTTACAAAAATCTTTAACCAACCTTATTAAAACTGAATCCAGCCGTGGGGGTGACTTATGTTTGATGAACGGCATTCACAACTAATTTCTAGTTACGCTAAAAGCAGTGATTATTTTGCCAGAAATATCATAGCACCTTTAATCAAATATGTTTGCGTTGACACCGTAGAACAATGGAATAAAAAAGCAAGATTTGAACTAGGAAAAGACACTTATGCTCTTAAACTTGATCAAGGTGGAGGTTATTCTTGGGCAAAAGTAGATCCCAAAACTAATAACTTTGTACCTGTAGATGCAGAAGAAGCCCAAAAAATAGAAAAAATTGTAGAAGAATCCTTAGCAAATACAAACGCTCATCAACAGTCGCCAGCTTCTACAGAATCATTATCAACAAATACATCTCCAATCGGCTCTCGGACAAACAATTCTTTAACTTCTGATGATTCTCGCTCCGAAATAGAGTTTTAAAATGGATGAATTCGTTAATTCACGGACAAATAATATTGAGCATAAACACTGGCATGAACTGGTAGTTAATAGCGCGATTCATCCTCTAATAGTATCTGCCAATTTTAAGTCTTTGTATTATGACTCCATAGAGCAGTGCCATGAGTCTTGGGAATACTTAATGTAGGGGTTGCTGAAAAAGTATGAAAAAGCAATCTTAAGGGTTGACTAGTTATTCAAGCAAAATCAAAGATAAGCTTTTCTTGTTTATAACTAATAAAATCATAATTTTCAGTTATACGGAACTGCAAAAAAGGTGCAGTTTTCAAAAATAGACATAAAAAAGCATAAAACACCCGCGACAGGTGAGTAGAAAGATTCATCACTAGAAAAGTAATAGCAATTGCAGTTTCAGAAGTGTGGGAAAGTTTCGCCATCACTCGATTGAGGCTAAACCTTCTTTTAGCTTGCCCAAATTTTCCTTCAATACAATTACGAATTCTCTCAGATTCTAAATCTTGTTTCTTTTTTTCTTTACTAACATTGGCTGGTGGTCTTCCCAAAGGAGGACCACTCATGATAATACCTCTTCCTTTGCACCAAGCTCTATTCTCTCTTGTGCGATAAATTTTATCTACATGAACCGATTCTGGATAATAGCCAGTATAGTTTTTATATGCTTCTACTTGTGATTTTAAGTCTCCTGATTCATTAAAATTATCCCAACTAATATGGTCTAAAAATACATACCCATCAAAATAACTAGCTGATAATTTTGCCCCAAATTCCACGGCTTTCCCAGCTTTTCCACGGACAATTGGGCGGATATGTGGTTGGCTTAAACTAACGATTCGGTCATCAATACTCTGTTTTTTATTTTCATACAACCATAGTTGTTGACGATAAACTTCTACAACTACAAGCAACATTTTATATTGTTTAGTACTTAGTTTTTCTAGAGTTGCTCCCGATCTGATTAGCTGGTCAATATGAGATAAGTTTCTTTTGATATATTGAAGCTGCTTTTTAATCGCTTTTTTCCTATCTTTTTGGGATACACGACGTTTTTTAGCGACTTCTAAGTAGTTTTTTCTCGCTATTTCCCGATAAGTCCTTGGTTTTTTCTCTAATGTACCTTTTATCTGTTCATAAAGAAGGTCTATTATTCGTTCTGTCTGTTTTCTTGCTTGATTTAATAGCTCGAAATCTGTTGGATAGCTGATGTCTGCTGGCGCACAAGTCGCATCTAATATTAATTTTCCCCGATTTTTCGGCGTGTTATCTTCTTTTTCTAATTCTTCTATTTTTTTTTGAGTTGATTCAGTTGATTCAGTTGATTCAGTTGCTAAAGTCGAAGATGTTGTCTCTAGCATCCTTTTAACAGTTTCTTGATTTACTTTGTTTACTAAGTCTGCACTAATTCTTTCACGAAAATGGACTAGCATAGATGGATCAAATGGAGCTTCATTAATATAAGATGATATTCCTATGAAGTACTGTAGATAAGGGTTTTCTTTAATTTGTTCTACTGTTTCTCTGTCGCTTATTCCTAGTTTTTCTTTGATTATTAATGCGCCTAATGCCACCCGAAATGATTTTGCTGGCGCTCCCATCTCTGCCGAAAAAAATGAAGAATATTCCTCTTCAAATTCCGCCCACGGTATTAAATCAGCCATAATTACCCAACGATTATCTTCTGATAATTTTCCTTCAAACGGAAGTTCAAAGTTTTCTGGTGGGATTGTAGTTTGCTCCTGCTTTCGGTACATGGTTACTAATGACACACTTTAGTCCTGCTAGTCACGGTGATGCAAGGATTTTGGGTTATTTTACCCTCAACTCTTGCACCTGAATATCTTTCTTTGGTCTGATAATCTAGAGACTGTAACCTTTTCTTTTTTTTCAGCAACCCCTAATGTATAGTGACCAGATTGAGCGTAAAAATGCTGGTCGTTTAACTGATAAAACTCTCCAAGTTTACGCATATCTTGATTCTACTGATGGCTGGTGGTGTAATGGTGGTGTTGACCCCCGCACTTTCTGTGATTTACTACCTGGGGATCAGCCGAAAGTAAAACTTTGGGGCTGTTACAAACCTGATTCTCCTAGACCTGATGCCCAAAAACCTGGGAAATTTATCAAATATGAACATCCCTACAAAGATGAACTTAGTATCTTCTTACTAGAAGTACCAAAAGCCATTGCTGAATTTATCTACTCCAAAGCTGGCGTTAATCCTAGCCTAAGCGATCGCCAATCAGGTTTTTGGTATTCTGTGTGGAAACACAATATACCAGTAACCATTGTTGAAGGCGCTAAGAAAGCTGCGAGTATTTTGACTCAAGGAGATGCTGCCATCGGCTTGCCAGGGGTTAATGCTGCATATCGCTCCAAAGATGACCAAGGTAATCCAATCGAGAGCAAATTACGCTCAGAAATTGCCATGTTTGCGACTCCAGACAGAGAAATCAGAATCTGCTTTGACCATGATTCCAAAAGTAAAACTCAAGTCAACGTCGGCAAAGCTTTGATTAAAACTAGTCAACTTTTGGTCAATCATGGCGCTGTTGTCAAAATAATCACTTTACCCGGGCCAGAAAAAGGTGTTGACGATCTCATTGCAGCGCTTGGGGCAGCCGTTTATGAAAAGCTCAAAGCCTTAGCGGTTTCTTTTGAAGATTGGCAGCGAAATAACCCTTTGCCTGACCTGCGACAATTTATTTTTCTCAAAAATGGACAAGAGTTAAAGCTTAAGAGTGTGGGAAGAAGTGAGATTCTCCTCACACCTGCTACAACTCCCACACCTCCCACAACTCCCACAACTTCCACACCTCCCACACTCCCTGAATCTCTTACAACAAGTGATGAATCCAGATGCCCCGAAGCCTCTCTGACTCCCCTGCGTCCTCTATCTCCCTTACCTCCTCTATCTCCCCTACCTCCTTTATCCCGTACTCACCCTCTGTATGCTGCTATCAAATCTATACAAATACAACAGGCATTATTAACCCAACAAACAGAGTCAAAAATTGCACCTCTTCCAAAAACTAATTCCCAAACAAATGATCGAGTAATTATTCCCAAAGCCTCTCTGACTCCCCTGCGTCCTCTATCTCCTTTATCCCATACTCGCCCTCTGTATGCTGCTATTATCAAATCCATACGAATACAACAGGCATTATTAACCCAACAAATAAAGGAAAAAATTGCGCCTCTTTCACAAACTAATTCCCAAACAAATGCTCGAGTAATTATTCCCGAAGCCCCTCAATCTCAAGTTAGTCCGCCTTCAGAACAGAGCAGCACTCATAACTCACAAAACACGGAATCAATATCAGTCGATGAATTAGACGAATTAGATGAATTAGATGAATTAGACCTATTGAAACGCCGTCGTCGCCAATCCGAAATTATTTCTGACACCATAGAGGATAACAAAACTTTTGTTGAAAAACCCTCTAGTGTCAACAAGGATTTGTTGTCATCTAACAGCATACCTACTGGTAACAGTTGGGTCAATATCAAACAGGTAACAGTTTATAAACAAACAATCCCTCGAAGGTTTTTAGAAGCTAAACAAAATCAAGACATTGCCTTTGCTGCTAGAGAGCTTGTGAAGACTTATGGTGTTGAACAAGATGATGGCTCTACAGTTTACCGTGCCGATACTTTCCTAATTAAAAAGAATCAATCTACTTATAGTATTCATCGTCGTCAGGCGACAAACTTAGATAATCCAATTATGGAGTTTGAAGCCTCACAATATCATATTAATATTACTCAAAGACCTCAAGATAAATTTTTACCCATAGAGCGGCAAGAGTTTTTAATGGTTGCAGATACCTTGAAACAAGGTAAAGAGCTACCTGACCTTGATGAAGACCCCAGGAAAATTGCTAACACCCTAAGTTCTCTTTCTCCTGATGGCACTCATAAAATTCTTGAAAGTTTTAAATCTTTAGAAATCTTCAAAATACTTACAAATACCCTAGAAACCTTTAATTCTCACGATTTAGAATTAGGTAATTATCGGATTACTTATACTTCTAATAATGAAAATAGTGGTGATATCAAGCTTTTAAAAACTGAACATAACGGCACTACTAGAGTTGCTGTACATTTAGAATTGAGCCGAACTGATGAACAAATGAATCATCAAGTTCATTCTATGGCTATTACCTCCTTAGAAATTGACAAACTCAGGCTGCTGGCAACTAAACTTCAAATCCCAACAATTAATTCTGCTGCTAATGCCCACGCAACTCGTGATATTCCTTTACCACTTCATCCAGCATTAGCTGAAATTTGGAACTTACTGGAGAGTTCTGTCAGATGGACATCTGGAGCAAACCAAGGTAATGAAGGTTTTCGTGAGCGATTTCAAAAAGACCCCAATGCTAAACTAACTTTGGGTGAGCAGTCACAACTTTATCAAGGCGATGACTTTAGCAAAAAGTCCCTGATTCCTGCCGTTGTTCAAACTATCATTGCTAAAGGTCAAGATACTAAAAATGAAGGCCGCGTTTATGAAGGCGTTCTTTATAGACTTCAATTACTTATTAAAGAAGGTATACAGTTTATCAATATTAACCGCAAAACCCAATCCAATCAAAAAGCTTTTGCTGCATATAAAGACCACACTAACGAGTTTACAATTACTTCAAATAACCTCTCAACCGAAGAAGCACAAAAAATCGTTGCTTTTAATCAGCAGCGAATTGCAAAAGAACAATCTCAACCATCATCTATTAAAACCGATAAAACTCAGGAATTCTCATTTGATAAAGATGATAATTCCGAACTAGGAGGCTAGACAGGGAAAACGCATCTAAATTACTCTTGATCACAACGAAGGTTAAGAATCAACGAAAAAATCTTTCCTTTTGCGCTTGATTATTTTTTAAGACCAAAGCGATGCCTGCGGTGGTCACTGAGCGCAGCCGTTCGCGCAGCGTCTCGTAGAGAAGTGCGGGCTTTCCCTACGCCTAAGATTTTCGCAATAAGCAAGACTTAATGACATTATTTTCGCTCTATTGAGAATAAATTTTACTTATTGACATAATGCGGCCGCCTTGCCCACACCTCCCACACTCCTCACACTTACTTAAAATACCCCATTAGTAATCCAAATATAAATCCACTGATTAAGACATACCGTCTTAATATTGGATTTATTTTCACAAAAGGAGCAATTATTGTTGCAAGAAATATGTAAAATGTGGCTTCAAATATATCAGTGCTGAATGTGATAACGGCAGCAAGAAACAGCCCACCAAATATCAAACATCCACCTACATACTCTATCTTATCCCATAGCTTAGTGTCGTCCAGGTAGCGCATGAGTCAATTTCGGCTTTTTCGGGATTGTAGCATCTACCCCATAAAAATTGTTTACTTGATAGGGAAATTTTATTGTAAATATCGTCCCCTTACCAACAACAGAATCTACAGACAGTTTCAGCCCATGAGAATAAGCTACCATCATTGCAATATACAATCCTAACCCGGAGCCAGGTGAAGAAATAGTCCCACGATAAAAAGGTAGAAAGATATTCGCCAAATCCTCTGATCCAATACCAATGCCCGTGTCTTCAATTAAAACTACCAAGTCATCACCCTGGTTCAACAATCGCAAGAATATATCACCTGTCTTTGTATATGAGAGGGCGTTTTTAAGTAGATTTGAACACATTCTGTAAAGATGTGTTGCATCTCCTTTCACCCTAGTTCCATGTACATATTTTGTACAAGTCTTGTAGTGCAATTTTAAACCCCGATTAATAGCTTTTGGCATATACTCTTGATATAAATTATTCAATAAGTCGCCAAAATCAAATTCATGAATCAAGGATGGATTTAAACCAATAAGTCTATCTCTTGATTGATGATTTCGATACATGTCTATCAGTTGAATCACTCTGTTATTAGTCTGCCATAAGGATATTAGGATTGTTTTTATCTCTTGGAGATTGCTTCCGTACTCTCCATCTATCATTTGCTTCAAAACAATTGATTCATTAACCACTGCATTGGATACGTCATGTACCAAGGCAGAAATATTAATTTTATTTCTTAATTCTCTTTGGGACATATAAACACTCCTTATCAGGATATAAGTTATTCTATTAAACTGCTTTTTAGCAAAACTTATTACTTATAATTATAGCGGATCTCCCTGATATCTACCTTAATTACTTTTTGTTTAATCCAGTTATTTAGAAATGTTTGCACTCCCCTACTTTGGGAATATATTAAAATATATATACTTCAATTTTAATGCTTTTATTAAAACATTTATGATATAAAAATAGGAGAAGTTAAAGATTAACTCTTGGTGCAAATATGAGTATCATGACAATTCGGATAGTAGTAATTGAAGACCAAGAACTGTGTAGACTTGGCATTAGAACGGCGATCGCACAAGAATCAGACATGGAACTGTGCGGTGAGGCTAGCTGTGGATTGGAGGGATTAGAGTTAGTCCAGTCAACAAATCCTGATATTGTCTTACTTGATATTGGGCTACCAGATATCAACGGACTGGAAATTGCAACCAGGATTAAGAAGCACACTCTATCCAAAGTTATTATCCTCAGCGCTTATTCTAGTCAAAATGTGATTAACGAAGCTTTTGCCTGTGGTGCTGATTCATATTTCTTAAAGACAACCAAGATCGAGTCGATTAAAAACGCTATCCGTAGTATCTATCGAAACGAAGAATATCTTGACCAAGCGATTATCAAGAGATTTCTGGAATTGAACCATCGTCAGAGTACAAAAATTAAAGGCAAAAAGTACAACGAGTTACCTACAACTCAAGAAATTGAAATTCTCAAATTAATTGCTAGTGGCTGCTCCAATAAGGAAATCGCTAATCAACTATTTATCAGTATTAGCACAGTCAAATCCCACACTGGCAACCTTTTTCTCAAGTTGGGAGCTAGGGATCGGGTCAATGCCATTCTTAAAGCTCAAAGTTTTGGCTACCTAGAACCTTCGCCGCAAGACTGGAGAGCTATTGGGTAGTTCATTATTTCTTGTTCTTTTGCATTTGAATCAAGCAATATCCTTTCAAGCGATTTTCTTCTTGACAAGCAGCCAGAGTTTGTTGATTCTCAACAAAGAGCTTATAAGTTTGCTTACCTTCGCTAGATTTTACCCATTGTAAAATCTTCAGGTCGTTGTTTGACAAGATGACTGATTGATTTTGGCCCAAGTTAGTCATCACGTTCCAAGTCGTAAATGAAGCAAGCATCGCACCGGCTGCTGTCACTCCTCCTACCAGAGCGCAGATAGACCAAAAATGCATCCGAGAATTTCCTGTAGATAATCGCATCTCTTTTGGTGGCGATGATGTCGAGGATGCAGATGATGTTGATGCTTGTATCAGCTTCGGTATTTGTTCAGTTAAGACATCACGCACAGCATTACTGACTACAGTGTTGTTCATTGATTGGGCTGTTTTAGAAGTATTCGCCACTTTCTCTTCGACTGTTAGTACCCAAGCTTCAATCATTGCCTCCATTCGTGCTTGCAGTGAAATCATTGTCTCTTCATATCTGCCAAGCGTTGCCATGACTTGAAACATCGGGTCATCTTCTGCTAACCCCAGTTGCTGCGCTGTTTCAACGATCCTCTGTTGTTCGGCTTCAGAATAACCCTGCAATATTTCTGATGTTCTCACCTGCTGATACTCCTAAGTAAATACTTGCGACTTGATTATTTTTTACACTCTCAAAGAAATTTTTTAGCCAATGATAAATATATGAGCGATACAACACATATAGGGATTGCTCATGAAAACATTGTGAGTAAGGTTTGGCTAAATCCTCCATTGCTTGATAATGATCTCTGTGCAAGGCTGTTAATATAATTTCTGTGCCCCCAACCAATGGCAATTTTTGCTGTATTAATTGCTTATACTCTTTAAACCTCGTATCAAAATGTTGATTTTTGACTATGACATAATTAGCATTGTCCGTTGCAAAATCTAATAGCTGCAAGAAATATTCCATGCAATCACTTCTATGGGAAATTGGCTGTAAGAATGTTAGTTTCCAGTTGAGTTCAGCCAAAACAGTAAAAAAATCTGCCTCATATATGTAGTTACAGGTTTCTTGGATATACTGTCCCGGCATATCTACAAAAATCACATCTAATGAGTGATTAAGTAAATCGTCTAATACCAAATCCGGGTTGTCTGTGAAAAAATTTAAGCAATAGATTGGCACTATTCCTGCATAAGCTTTGAACTTGTTACGGTTGTCATGGTTATAAATCTTAACAGCTTGATGTCGGCTAAGGAATAGTTCAATCAATAACTTAATAACTGTAGACTTTCCCACACGCGAGTCACCTACAGTCATAACTACACGTCTATAAACGGGGGACATTTTCTAATCCTAAAATGCTTTTTGCCAACCAAACTTGTTCCTTGAATTTGCTAATCCAAGTACTTACCCTTCCTTTCACTGATGGCTTTTCTTTTTGCTCTATTCCTTGATTAAATGTCAAGCTATTTTTGTCTAAATAATCATAAGCATGTTCTATTAAATCTGGCATCGTTATTTCTAAAAATGGAATATTACTTTCTATTAATATATCCTTCATCGCTGTTATATCTGAGGATTCTTTATATCTGACAAAGTTTTCTGGCGAACCGAAGAACAAATTCTTCACTACGACATAATCTACTTGGTCTTGACAAAAATCATATAAAGTTATTAACTGCTTTACCGAATCCATTACTCGACTAATTACAACTACAATTGTTACTCGCATATCATATAATTCATCAACTGTAGATAAAAATTTCATTTGTTGTACAACATCTTTTAAGATTCTCATGGACTGTGGTGGTAATTCCAATAAGAATAAAGACTTTCCGGGAATAACTGCTCCTTCTGTGTCTAGACTATCCTCTATTAACTCTTTCAAATCATCTAGAAAAATGTCTACATTCCCTTCTGTAAAAAAATCTAATTCTCTCACTAAACATTTATCCCCATAAAATCTGCTTAAATGAGAATTAGATATGTCCGCATCAAAAGCCAAAAATTCTTTTTTCATATCCAAATATGTTTGCGCTAATCCTCTGGCGAAAGTACTTTTTCCTACTCCTCCTTTATCTCCTGTCACTATCACTAATCTCCGACTCCACTGTTTTTTATTGGTGACTGCGGTTTTTATTTGTAGCAGGACTGTATTTTCTGCTTCTGTTTTTTCACCTATGGTTACTGCTCCTGGCATCTGCTGTATATCTTCTGTGCTTTCTGCTTCTGTTGTTTCATCTGTTACTAAGAGTAATTCTTCTACTCCGTTAAGGATCTCCGCCTCATCGTTTAAAATATCTGTCATCTGATTTTCTCCTCTATTTTATGTTTAATCAGTTTCGGGCTTTATTCCAGTGCTAGCATCTCTGCTGAAAAGTAGTCTAATAGGTTTAAATACATTGGTTTTAAATCCTTGAAATTCTCAATTGATTTATTAACCATTGTTCCCAGAGCTTGTAATATTAATCCTTGTTCTAGTACCTGATTTAGATCCGACTCATTTAATTTATTTAAATGGTAATAAACTAATAAATCTAATGATTGAGCTATCAACAAATTTGCCGATCTTATCACCAAATCTTCATAAACATATTCATAACTGCTGACTGACCTTAGTACTGTCTTCAATGCTTGAAAATATCTAGTTCTGGAGTCAATACTATTTAAATCAATAGTCTGAGGACAGCTAGCTGGCAATGGAAGCTTTTTTAAAATAAACTTTAAATATAAATCAATACTATTTGATGACCAAGAATCACTATTTTGAAAATACAAATACTTTATCAAAGAATCTTTCTGATCATAATCTATTTCTTGAAATAAGTATTTTGGTTGCTCGATTGCAATCATCGTGACATCATTTTTAAACACTGGCATCACATTTGTTCTTACCCATTGCATAAATTGCCTGACTACATTGTGTTCTACTACACTTGTTCGTGATATTAATGAGTGAATCGATAGAGCGCTGAGTGTTGATACCAAACTCACTTGATTATTTTCCATCATCACTAATCGTTTCTGAACTTCTATTGACCTCACCAAATCATCAATTAAAATTGGAGCTATTATTTGCAATACATCCACTGCAAATAACTCTAGCCCTGTTGGTGTTGCTATCACTCTTACTACAGAACTTGATGGATGCTCAAATTCCCAATATCGCCAAACTTCTACCATTTCTCTACTAACTTTTTTGTTCTCCCTCCTCTTACTGCAAAAGTTAACTTTTTACTATAAGAAGATACATTAAATACATCAAAATTCACTCCGTCAGAATTCACTCCGTCAGAATAAATCAATGGAGAATTCAGATCCATCACTGATTTAAGACCACTAAATTTTCTTGTTTTGTGGGGGTTTTAAACCCCTTTCTTCACCCGCAATTCGTATAGAATTTATACTTATTTTCTGAATTCTGACAGAGAAGATTGGAGATTGAAGATAGCAGATTGCAGATTGAAGTTTTTGGTACAAGCCCCGCCGCAAGGGGCAGGAATGAATCTAAAATCTACTTTTCTCTTATCCTCAAGCTGCATCCAAGAGTGGGTGTAGTCAATCTCCAATCTCCAATCTCCAATCGGCAATCTCCAATTGTTTGACGCATGTATTCTGTTTTAATCAGAATTCACTTTGCCAGAATGAGTGTTGCCCATGCTGAAGTCTTACTTAGACACTATGGCATATTCCCCCACTTCAAAGGAATCGCTCGAAGTCTAAAAAAATATCGTACTTCTGGCTATTGCTTTTTGTTGACATCCTGTTATAGAATTAGCCCTTTTGCCTGATTCAAAATAGATTCATTGCAAAAGTTCAAGTTTTTTAATAGTTAATTGCTAGTTTTAGCTTGCTATTTGAAATCAAATTATTATATATTATTTAGAATGAAATTTAGCTCTCATTGATTTCATAAATACATCAAATTAGTTTTCCAAATCAAACTAAATTTAGCTTTTTTACTATCCAGTTTTTCCGAGAATAAATAGTTAGCTATTAAGCGAGAATAGTATGCTTTTCAAAACTTCACAAATCGCCATCACTTTAGCTTTGCTCGTCGGTGGTGGTATCATCTCTTGCCAGAGTAAAACGCCTGAACAGATTGCCAAAGAAACAGAACTTGAGTTGATTGCAGCAAAGCAAAAAGCAGAAGCATCTGTTGTTAAAAAATTTGTTGATACTACTCCCGATCTGTATAGAGTTAATTGGAAAGTTTGTAGTGACGGTTTTCCAGGGCGAAACCACAGCGGCTGTGAAGAAAGTCGAGATGTCGCATCTAAAGGTTTTCGTGAAGCCGTCCTTGTTTGGGGCCCTGTTCAAGAGGTGAAGTTTGTCAGTAAACCTAATTTTGCTTTCAGTATGCAAAATGTTGGTTTGTTTGTTAAATCTAAAGGTTGTCTCTTATTGGGTAAACCCCAAGGAGGAGATCAGTTTTACAAAATAAACGAATTTTCACTCAGACAAGGTTCTGCCCTTCCAAAACCTGACAGCGCTAAAATTGATAAACTTTCTCCTGAAGATAAAACCAAAGCTATACGAGTAGCCATTAACAATGCCGAAGACGAAATTGCTTCTTTAAACAATTTCGGTGTTTCTTCCAGTGGATTTATACCTACTACTGCTTTACAACCTTGTCTCACCCTTGAGAAATGGAAAAACTTATAAATTCACAACTGCTTAAATAAGTAAAATTCGACGAGTGCAGTTCCTCCCATAACACCAAGGGGGAATGCACTCGATTGCTTTTTGGGTAGCGCGATCCTCTTGTAGTATGAATCACTTTGACAACATGAAAAGCAGAGCGGAGCTTTAACTTGCTCAAGTACTTTACAATAGATGTGAAACTGTCAATTCTTTCCCAATTCACTCGATGTTGTTTCATAACTATACGAGTGTCGCAAGGTCTAGTTAACTCCAAAGTTGATGAATAGCCCCTTTTCTTTATCACCTCCCCAAAAAGCAATTGAGTCATTATTAGCATTGCGAGATTACTACGCGCCTCTTGTAGAAGATTACGAAAAATTATATACCCTTGCCAAAGCAAATCTCACTCATGTAGAAGCTCTATTATCTAACTGGCCTTCGACTGAGGAGGTGGATAATGATAATGAAGAATTCAACTCTGAAAAAGGAAAAAATTTCTTCTTATTCTTAAGTGAGGAATCTGTTAATGACGATGTTGAACCTATTACCCATCCTATATTAGACGATTCACAGGATACATCACCAGTCGCAACCCAATTGCTTGACTCCACTTAACAAAACATATTCACACTTATACAAGCTTGGTCAGGTGAAGAATCTCATGCAGCTACAGATAGTCCATTCCTCCTAGAGCCACCGATAGAAACATCAACTCAACAGCAAGCGCTCTATGGAACCGAGATCCCCATGCTGCCTATTTTTCAATCGCTGTCTCGCCCGGAAGCTATTGAACAGGTATTGGCAGAACATATTGGCACAATTGTTCACATCGATTTTATTGTCAAAACGCTTTATGGAGAGTTAGAGCCAGATGTCTTAAAGGTCGTCAAAGGCAGAGTTCAATCATCCCTCACTAAGGGCAGGGAAAGCAATAAATGGTTCAGTGTCTCTGGAAAACCCGGACATTATACTCTCTCTTTAACTTTACTACCCAAAAATCAGACGAAAAATTCATCTACCAGAGCAAAGGGCAAAAACCATAAACAAGTTAGTTAGTAACAACAGTTGCTCATTTGACGATTAGCGATAACGCACATTTTGGCGCTACTGTTGTATCAGAACAGAATCTCTCAACTCCGATTTAACTCATGATGAGTCTCCTTAAAGTCGAGAATTTTCCATCGTTAACCTTGTCCGAAATTCAGCAGTATTTAGAGAGTGGGCTGTTTCGTGGCATCGGCAAGAAAACTGCTCAAACTCTTGTCAAACACTTTGGAACTTCAACCTTATCAGTGTTAGACAATGCTCCAGAAAAACTGGCTTCAATTCCTGAACTTAGTACTTATCGAATCACCGCAATTACTTCATCTTGGTCATCAAGTAAAACTAATCCTAACTTTGGGGTTATTACTCAACTTCTGGCTGTGGGAACTTCATTAAAATTAGCCTTAAAAATTTGTGACCATTACGGACACAAAACCTCTTCTGTACTGCAAAACAACCCTTATCGCCTAGCGGATGAAGTCGATGGTATTGGTTTTAAAACTGCTGATCAGCTAGCGATATCTTTAGGAATCTCACTTGATAGTGAGACTCGCTATGCTTCATCTCTAATCCATGTTTTGAAATCGGCAATGCAAGAAGGCAATTGTTTTCTCCCATCATCGCAATTGCTTGCCGCCGCTATGGATGCGCTCAACCATAGGGAGCATACACCTGATATTCAATCTTTAAGTACTATTCTTGCTAAGTTAATAGATAAGGGAACTTTAATTTCTGGTGAGAGTGGAGAGAGCGTTTACCTGAAAGCTGTTTACCGTGCTGAACTTTCTGTGGCTTTAAAAATCCAAGCTCACCTGAATCAACCGACTCGTCCGAAAGAACATCTTGAACACTGGTTAAGCAATCTTCAAGCAACTGACTATCGCCAACTCTCACGCTTGAGCGATGAACAACTTAGTGCTTTGGTCATGGCAGCTAAACATCCAATCAGCATTATTACTGGTGGCCCTGGTCGCGGCAAAACCCATGTTCTGAAAACTTTAGTGGAATGGTTGACTTCAATTAGGGCAACTATTACTCTTACCGCCCCCACTGGAAAAGCTGCTAACCGAATCAAAGATGCCACAGGCATGGAAGCAAGTACCATTCACCGTCTACTTCAGTGGCAGGGAGTTGGGCAAGCTTTCCTTTATAACGAAGAGAATTTGCTTGCTCTCGACTGGCTGATTGTTGATGAATTTTCAATGGTAGATATATTCCTGTTTAATTCTCTACTCAAAGCAGTGCCAGCCAAAACCCAAATTTTGTTGGTAGGAGACTCTGACCAATTACCCAGTGTCGGAGCCGGAATGGTGCTACGAGATTTGCTTCATTCGGATCTTATACCAACAACAAGATTGCAAACCATTTATCGGCAGCGACACGAGAGTTTAATTATCTATGCAGCTACCGACGTAAATTTGGGTACAGTGCCGACATTGCACAAGTTTCATCAGCCCCAAGAGTGGATGGATGTAAGCGACTGCGCCATGCTAGAAACTCCTTCACCACAAGCAACCGCTAACACTATTGTCTCTTTAGCTCTAGCCATGAGCAAAGAAAATGTGGATTTAAATCAACAACTCATGGTATTAGCACCCCAAAAATCGGGACTAGCAGGCGTGAACAACCTTAATAAGCTTCTTGCCCCTATTTTCAACCCAAAACTTGAGAATCAGGCAGAAGTTGTTTCTGGCTCTGTCATCTACCGAGTTGGCGATCGCGTTATCCAACTGAAAAACCGTTATGAAACTGTCCCACCAGTAATGAACGGGGAGATGGGCAGAATTATTGCTGTAGACCCTCGCCATGAACTGCTAACAATTGATTGGGAAGGCGGCGCGCGAGTTGATTATTACAGGAGTGACTTTGAGCAAATCATGCATTCCTTTTGTATTACTTGCCATAAGAGCCAGGGTAGTGAATTTCCTTATGTGATTTTTCCATTACTCACCTCTAACTCCCGAATGCTAACCCGCCAATTGCTTTATACCACCATGACCCGTGCAATGGGTACATTTATTGCTGTTGGTCAACTTCTTGCATTAAATATTGCTGTCGCCACAGATAAGCCCGCTAAACGCTTTACTGGGCTTACCAATTTACTCATTTCACCCCCTAATGAATTAGCAAATATTTGGCGCAGATTAGGTAACGCCACCAAATCTCCAACAACAGCATCTACTCTAACCATCGCTTCTAGACTCCAACAACGCCAATTGACTGCTACACAAGGACAGATGACAACTATTGGTAGTCTTGCACTACAAATGTATGAGTCCAAATTTGGTTATCGTCCTTCAAAGCAACCCGAACTTGTCGGCAAGTTTCGCTTTAAGACTTATCATTATGAAACTTCTTCAGTTGAGTTAATTGATTCGGCAATTGATGCAGTTCTCCGCAACCAATAAATCTCTTCTAACCTTTACGGTGGGCGGTTACGCCATCGCCACCGGAAAAGGCACTTGAACCGGGAGCTTCCATATATTCAAGCTTAACTCACACTTTTAAAATCTATGGCTATTCCAGCAGCACAGTTAAAAATCGGGCTATCAGTAAGGTATTTAATCGGCACTCGAAGCGGTATGAGTGCGGCAATAACCGATATCACCAAATCATCTCTTAGCATCAAGAATACTCATATCGTCACTTTGACTTTTGATGACGATTCATTGCCAAACCACTTAAAAACACAACAACTAACTGTCTATGACGAATTGCTATCAGGTTGTGAAATTATTACATTTTAAAAAATGAAAATTGGCAACAGCAGCAGCAGCAGATCCCGCGCACATTCGCCGCGACAAGTTGAAATTAATTAAAATACGTGAGAATTCTGGCTCCTGAGTGCTGAATCCTTACCAAAATACTAACTTGCTGGCTGATATAATCCCGTATTTTCGTTAAATTCCCACCCTAATCCTGCTCTATCTTTGCCCTTACACCATGCTACAAAAAGCGGTGGAGGAAGATTAATTCGCTCCTTGCGTACACTTTCAGGACTTACACCAAGTCTCTTGGCTAAACCTTCTTCAGTTAATGGTTGCATTCGGGGAGTATGCACTTTGAAGGATGAATTATTGTAGTACGATTTTTGGCCCCGCTTTTGTTGGTTGTTGAGATAGTTTTGAATTTTTATAATCGCCTCAGCCAACTGTGTCATTCGAGCTGTCACCCCCTCCACTTTTTGTTCTAAATCATCAATTGCTGTGGTTTGGTTGCTATTAGATTCACTTAAAAACTCTGACTCGAGCTTATCAAGTCTAGAGCAAATAGCTTTTATCGTTTCATTGGTAGGACTGCTGTTAATATTGTTACTAGCAACTAAGTATTTTTTTACACTTGCCTTAATCTTTGATTCTAGGCGTTCGTCTAAATCATTACCACCTATTGCATCGAGCTTATCTTGGTAATCTTCTAAGTAGAGTTCGATAAATCCGATCAGCGTGGCTGTTGCCGTTGTTCCTTTCGAGTTGCAACAGGCGATAAACTGCTCCCATATCCTTTGGTCACAGTTGAAAGATGCCAGTTTTTTCTTACGCCCTGTATTGCTCATGTTTACGTATCATCTAGGTAAACTGGGACTGTCCACGCTTATTAAATCGTGTAATTCGTCATGATGAATTACCTTGATACTATCATTCATTGTGAGCGCATTCCTCAAGCGATGCCTTCTAGGAAGAGACGCTACCGCCAACGCCACTGACTCATAGCGGTTACGCTGGGAGCAAATAAATATAGACATCACCCTGTAGCAATTCCAGCATCAACCATCTTCGCAAGAGACTAAGTATTAAATCTCGTCAGTGATTTTGCTAATTGCTGAAAATACCCATACAGATCACTAAACCCATTGAAGAGCGATCGCATTTGGGAGCCAGGAACGTGTAGAAAAAGTGTAGAAAAAGTGTAGAAACTACATCAGCATAGAGGAGATTTCTTCCTCTGTCCTGGAATAATCAACTTTTGGACAGCACGGCGTTTAGTTTGTTCCCCGCGACGGTCATATCTGGCAGTCTGGTCACTGTTTGCGTGTCCTGCTAACCTTTGGACTGTAGAAATGTCTTCACCAGCATCGAGCAACTCCGAGATGAAAGTTCGCCGGAAATCATGAGCAGAGAAATTAGCAACAAAGGCTTGTGCGCCACGTTTTTGCAAAATAAATAGCACTGCTTGAGAGGTAAGTCGTCGCCGCACTATCCTTGAGCCTCTATTGACATGGCACAGCAAGGGGCCTGCCTCGTAGCCTCGAAGCGAGAACCAATCCGAGACTACAGTTAGACCACTTTCGGGTAAGTACACAATCCGATCTTTGCCACCTTTGCCAGCACGCACCTGTATTGCCCCAGTATTCTCTTCAAAGTCGCTCAAGTCTAAATTCACCGCTTCAGAGCGGCGGACTCCGGTTCCCCGCAGGATGGTGAATAGGGCAGCATCTCTGTAACCAGTGGGGGTAGGGTCATCAAAACAGGTTTGCATCAATTGGGCAATTTCTTCGGTGAACAGAACACGTCCCCGCAATTGCTTGGTGACTTTAACGTTGGGAATATCCACAGCACGAGCAAAATCAACAGCATCCATTATCTCTAACCGCAGGGCTTCTTTTAAAACTCGCCGCAAAGCAGACAACACTTTGTTGACATAAGCTGGTGCATATTTTTCGCTCAACACAGAGCGAACTGCCGCCGTATGTTTGTAGCGCAGCGCTGCCCAGTTTAAAGTCATCGCATCACAATTGTCATCTGTGAGCAATCGCGCGATCGCATTGAGAGCTTGGCGCATAGCTGGACGGGAACCAGGGGAAAGGGTCGCCAAGTAGACTTGGGCTGGGTGTTCGATCAGGGGAATGGGAGAAGCAAGGGCTAAGGAAGAGGGGGTGCTGTTTTCAAGGGTTTCATGCATTTACTTATCGGAACGTCCAGACCAGATACGATATTTTTTTTGTGTATGTGATTTTTCGGAGTTAGATTCTTCGTATTTGATTGTAAAGGATTTGTCGAGTTTTTTGATGAAACGCTTACTGTCGCTGGCAACCATAACTTTTTCACCAAGCATCAGCGCTGCCGAGATTTGGGCGACTATGGCGCTCTCATTATCCCCCTCGTACCAATAAATTGTGCGTGAACCGTTGCGCCACTCGTTTTTAATAATGTACGGGACTTCACCTTTTGGTCGCATCGCAAGAAAGAAGTTTACCGTTAAATCGTCCATGTGTGCATCAGCGATGACGACCAATGGCGCATTGTATACTATATATTCCAGTACTTCTAGGATTGCTGCACGGTGCTGTTTGCAAGTATTACTGTGTAGTAAGTGGGTGAGGTATTGGCAAGCTTCATCTATAAATATGCAGCCGTAGGTGAGAGACTGAGTATTGAGTTTGTGTAAGCTGTCAATAGTAATACTAAGGGCTGGGGCCTGAGCTAAACCTGTGTAACCCAAGTCTGAATACATCGCCGTCCGCAAGCGTTCGGCAAGATTTTTCAACAAGTTAACCCGATGTCCATTGTTGAGGAACCGCGCGTCGGGGTTTTGGTCACGCCACCAGCGCATAAGTTCAGTTTTACCAGTACCCATGTCGCTCCAGAGTACGACTAGTCCTGATTTTGGGAAATTGAAGGTAGGGGATTTCTTCGATTTGTCTGAATCAACTCCGCCAGAATCTGTAGACTTCTCCTTTCTGAAATGTCCTTTAACCGAAGGTGTAAACAATTGTTCTTGTGCAATATCATAAAGCTCAGGGACGGATGAGCATTTTTCTTCAAGGTCAGGAATGCACAAAGCCTCAGAGAGATACTTGACATTAACAGTGACATCTGGTTTGTATTTGCTAAGTCCCCATTTCTTAGCCCGATATGAGCGCTGGTAATCTTTTAGTGATTTAGCATCATCGATGATTGCGGTAAGTCCTGCGTTAGTATCTTCACCCCTGGCTACCACAAAATCATCAACACCTTTCTCTGGCCCCGGCAACAGCGCAACTTCACATTCACAACCTACTGCCTCAATCGCTTTGGCAGTCCGTACCGTTGCTTGGTAAACTGACCACCTGGTTTTAGAAGAAGTTTCGTAATCAAATAATATAATGAACTTGCGCCCCGCCTGAGCCATTGGTACTAAGTCAGGATGCAACCGTTCATCAAAATCCTGTTTGCCCACGCGCCCGTTCCAAATTCCCGGAAGTGCGATCGCTACAAACCCTAAACTAAGCAAGCAAGCGGCTTTCTTCTCACCCTCGCATAAGATAATCGGAATCTCTGGATGTTGCCGAACCCACTCCCAGAAGGTGATTTGTAAATCTTCCTGTTGAGAGTCGATGTTCTCCTGTTTGTGCTGCTTCACCCATGACCAAAATATTAGGGGATTGAGTATACTTTTTCTGCACAGTCCTAAAAAGGAACTATATTCCGCGATTTGCGTTAGCGTTCCCTGGTATTGTCCTAGTTGCAAGAGCGAATGCAAGAGAGTGCCATTGCCAAAAGCAGAGTTCTTTCGACTTTTAACTTTTAGCTTTTTCCCACGTTTTGCAAAAAGCACTCTTTGAATATCGGAAACGTTATAGCGCCGTGCAATTTTACTCAAAATACAGTTGGGAACATCGAAATAGGTAACGCGGTTGGCTGTCTTGGGTGGCGACTCGTATTTAACTGGTTTACCTGTTTGCCAATCAATACGGGGGAAGTTCGGCTTAATCCTTCCCCACTCCATTGGTTGCCAATTGTTGAAGGGAGCAACGCGAAAAAGTGAGATCGGGGTTTAGTTCTCAATTACACCCCTATATTCTCAACAAAATCTGGTTTTTTAGTTGCGATCGCATCCTGAAACAAGCTATATACGTCCCAGATTTTAGCACCTCACAAAATCGCGTTGCTCCCATTGTTGAATGGGTCAAGTGATTGAATCCACGTCCCACCCAGTAATAGATGCTGATATTGTCTTATATATGCATCCGTGACTCGACCTGCATTTTTGCGAGGGATTTTATTGGAGATAAACAGGTAGTCGTAGATTGTTTCCCCTTCAATGTGGAAGAAGTTGTGCTCAACCAGTGCCGGATGAATGGCGCTACCAGCTAACAACTCATGGTATTGGGCAGCCGTGAGATTGTTTGGATATTCAGTTGGGTGTTCCCTCTGCTCAACTGATACCTTGCAATCTGGTTTAGGCTCTTTGATCTCTTTGTTGCCACCGTTAAGTGCATTTTTATTTGTATTCACATTTTTTCCTAAATTTTTCCATGACAATCTGGGCGACATTGCATCTATGCCGCAGTCATCAGTCATCAGTTATCAGTTGTCAGTTATCACTGTTCACTGTTCACTGTTTTTTCGGGCTTGTGTGATTAAATCTGTCTCTTGTGTAGTAAGTTCAGCCCAGTAGTCAGGTTTTATCACCTCGTATTTCTCAGCCACAGCCCAAAATTCCTGCCATGTAAACTCAATACGTCCAAGTACTTGCCTAATTTCCCTAATAGCCACAGGTAGCATCTGTAATTGCTCCGTCCTTGTTGCGACGGCTGACTGTGTGGGACTAGTACCCAAAATTATTGCCGCAGCTTCCAGCGCTTGGGTATTGTTCATGGCAACGCTTAGGTTTTTCAATGCCATACCCATGAGGCGCAGACATTCAGTCGCATTTTCTTTCGGCGGTTCGGCTGCCAGAGTTCGCAAATCAATTGTCTTCTCCAGTGGTTCCTGAACCTTCTTGTTTAATGCTTTAGCGCTTTGTTTAGTGTAAGTATTCCCCCAGTCTTGTAATTGATGCGGCTCAAAGGCGTTTTCCAAATCCCGAATGCGCTCTTTTAGCTGCTGGTTCTCAGTTTCCAGGTGCCGTAGCGATTCCATCTCGTCTAAACGCTGCTGCAACTGGATATTTTCCTCCTTCTGTTGCCTGTATAGGTTTTGCAGAGATTGGATTTGCTCACTTACTTGGGCTTCGGCTAGAGCCTTAACCTCTGCTTGTAGTCCAATCCTCAATTCCTGTTCCAGTCGCTCTAACTGAAGCTTATGTTGCTCTTTAAGTGCCGCGATCGCTTCGGAGTACTCTGGTGGATAAGTTCGCTCAGTCGAATCGGACACAATTGCGTCATCCAAATCAGTGTTGTTTACCAACAGCCTTTCACCATCAGCGAAAGTCACAATCTGCTGCAAATTATTCGGTGCGTCTGCACAAATCACTCCCGATTCCCCATAACGGGGATGTTCTGGTAATGAAATTGTGATGGCATTTTTCGGAACCATTGGTTCCTGATGGAATTTATTTTTTCCTTTTGGCATTGGAGCAATTGTATTTGCGGCAACTGCGAAATCTGATTCGCTAGGGTTTGGGTTTGATGATAAAGCCAGTTTTATCGCAGCAATAAGTTTTTCTGGTTCTTTGGCTAACCTCAAAAGAGGACGGGCTTGGCGCTCATTTTTAATCTGTGACCCCAACTCCCCTGCTGCAACAATGACTTTTGATGCTCCTAAGAGTTGATTTATACGCCGATAGCCGCCATATACACGCAATTCGCCTTGGCAATATTCTGAGAAATTTTTGTACCCAGCGATTGTGTACATCTGCTCGTCATGCATGAGGCGAATCTGTTCTACTGCTTGCAGCTCAAATCGATCTATGGCAGCGAAGGTGTCTTTGATACTGCTGTTGAGATCATCGTAATGAAGTTCTCCTAAGCTTTCTTCTCTATCTAGTGTCAGCATATTTCTCTCCTGCCATGAAGTTGGGTGCAGGGGGTAGGGTCTTGGGTGTAGGGGATACAGCATTGAATGGGGCTTGAAACCCAGGCCTTTGCAATCGTCCTAAAAAACAGGGCAAGTGACAATCGGGTTGTAGGGGCTATCTCTTCTCCTACACCCCACACCCCACACCCTACACCCTGCCCCAACGGGGCTTGGTCATTATCACTAGGAGAGGTGTTTGAAAAAATTTTTGATGTAGCCTTAACCCGGACACCCTGTTGTATTGGCCTTATGTCATTTTTCACGATATTTTTCCCTGATAACTTGGTTGACAAGCTTTTACTCGGGGGTTGCATCAGTTATCAGTCAACAGTTATCAAAGACTCTGACTGGTAACTGTTATTCGCGCTGCTACATCTTTTAACTACAAAATTCGGAATCTTTCTTAACCAAACTTAACTTTACCTAAAATTTATGAATTTTGACAGCAAAAACATCCCGCAAGGAATGGACTTTCCAAGCGGCAGACCCTATAATGGATCTGGCAGCGCGGTAAAAACTCTCGGACAATTTTAGTAGTCGCACCAGTGGCCAAACTTTAGCGACAACTTCTTTTGTTCCTTCGAGATCAAACCCGCTCTAGATCAATATGAAATTTGCAATACGCAGAAAGCGCGACTCCTTAGTGGCGCTTTCTGCGTTAAGTTGTCGTACTGTTGTATCTTCACCTCCATGCCTCCTTTCAATTAGCTTGATTTTACAGAAGTTCTGGTCGTTTTACTTAGTTGAGGTAAGAGCTTTCACTCAAATGTATTAGCAGAAGATATTTGGTTTAGGTGTAAGATACCTAGACACAAGCTTTTCAAAACAAACCCATTGAGTTAATCAGTGATCAAAAATACCCGCAGGCGGTTTTCCTTGGTTGACGCTGGTCAACTTCTTTCACATTTTTATGCTCAAGAAGCTAGACCGGATAATGTACTAGAGATGCGTTAAATCTCCCTATTAAGATGTAGCATTTAAATCATATAGCCTAGAAAGGTAATTTGAGAACCTAGCTTCAGTTAATAATTGTGAATTTTGTAGACATTTTAAGTACTAGGGAGTAAAATATAACCGTATGTATACCTACTTACGTAAGGAAAAGTCGGCATGAATTCAAGCCAAGTTTTAGACGTAAAAAGAGTATTAGCTGTATTAGAAGAACAAGTGTTTCAATCTACGGGAAGGTATTTAACAGAAGTAGAAAAAGTTCTTATTAAGGGAGTTTGGGATAGTAAAGATTATAAAGAGATGGCAAACGATTCGGGGTATAACGCATACTATTTGCAGCAGAAAGTAGCTCCACCACTATGGAGTATGCTTTCAGAAATTATTGGTGATGGAGTGAAAGTAACAAAAATATCTTTGAAATCTATTTTGCTTAAACTAGCAAAGAACGATTATCTGAAGGAAGAGGTGTCCAGACTGGATAACGATAGTTTCGTTGGGAATATTAGAATTTATGGAGAGCTGCCTAAAATCAAATCTTTTTATGGACGAAAAGATGAAATTAACTATTTTAAGAAACAAATTACTCTATTTAAAGAGCGCTGTATAGTTTTTACTGGAGTTGGAGGAATAGGAAAAACTTTATTAGCCGCTAGATTGGTTGAAGAAATACTTTTTGATTCTTTAAACAGTATATATGAATGTGTAATCTGGAAAACAATTAATCATTCGTTATCAATTGATGAGTTAGTCATTGATTTAAATAAAAATTTTGACATAGACATAGAAGCAAATGAAAATTCTTTTATAGATAGCATATCTTTACTCTCAAAACAGCTTCATCTACATCGTTGTCTGCTAGTAATTGATGGATTTGAAAAGCTATTGTTCGCAGATGATTTTGGAAAAAGATTAAAATATGAAAAATTCCTTTTAAGACTTGCAGAAGGAAAGCATCAAAGCTGCATTATTATAACAAGTCAGTTGCCTTTAAAAGAATTTGCTTCTGTGACTACAAAACTACCTATTCGCTCTTTCAAATTAGAAGGTTTAGATGTAAATACAGGAATGCAAATATTACAAGAAAAAGGTTTAACTGGGCAGGAATGTAAGCAATTGATTGAAAATTATCATGGGAATCCATCAAGTTTAGAAGCGTTGGCTGACAGAATTAATCGCTTTTTTGAAGGGAGTGTTAAAACGTTTTTTAGATATCAAACTACTATGATTGATCATCAACTTGAAACAATGCTACATCAGCAATTTGGACAAGTTGGACTTTTAAGTAATCTTCAAAGGCAAATAATGATTTATTTAGCAGAAGAAATGTCACAAAATTCGACTCCCATTCAATTCTCTAAACTCATTGATAATTTAAAAGAGCGAGTAGATTTAAAGTTGTCAGTTTTTGAACTAATAACAGCAATAGAAGTTTTAGAACAACGCTCGTTAATTGAAATTGCTGGGAAATCAAACAAACGAGAAGCTAGTTATAGTTTACAAGGATCTATTAAGAAGTATATTTTAGTTGATCCATTGGGATTAGTGCATAAAATACCAGATACAATACAAACAAGGAAAGTTACCTTGTGGGCTACTGCATAAATCCTCTTTGCACCCAGCGTCATAATCCTGATATCGCTGAAAATTGTTTAGCATGTGGAAATCCATTGATAATAAACGGGCGTATTCGTTTGCTGCGCCCGTTGCGTTCTTTGGAGCAAAATCCATATACTTACACAGATGTCTTTGAAATTGAGGATATTGGCACAGCAGAACATCCTCAGCCTCAAATAAGAGTAATGAAAGTATTAAGATGGATTGATGATTCTAAGTTAGTTGAGCTACTTAAAAGAGAATCACTCATATTACAAATCCTAGACCATCCTGGGATTCCCAAGTCTAATAAGGAAGATTATTTCACATTTAGACTGAATGATAATCTTCTAGAACTACATTGTCTAGTTATGCATAAGTTTGAAGGAGAGAACTTAACTCAGTGGGTACAATCTTACGGACGAATTAGCCAAGATACGGCTTATGAATGGTTATTGCAGTTGATGGAGATTCTTGATTTAGTTCATCGGTCTGGTTTCTTCCACAGAGATATCAAACCAGAAAACATTGTTCATCAACCCGATGGGAATTTAGCACTTGTTGACTTTGGTGGAGCAAGACAGCTTAGTAGAACCTACTTTGCAAAAGTTAGTACCAGTGGAGGAACTACTACAGGATTCGGTAATGGTTACGAAATAACTGCTGTTAGAACAGCTTGTTACTCTCCCTTAGAGCAAATTCATGGACAAGCTGTACCACAGTCAGACTTTTACGCTTTAGGTAGAACTTTTGTTTACTTAGTCACAGGTATTTCTTTGATTGAAATAAAAATGGACGAGCAGACAGGAAGACTAATTTGGAGAGATAAAGCACTTCACATAGATAAATTTTTGGCTGATTTACTTGATGATATGATGGCTCCTTTTGTAGGGCAACGCCCACAAAGTACTCAAATAATAATACAGCGATTGGAGCGCTTACCTAGTAAATCAAAGCTTAATCGAGTAATTAAATCAAAGGCATTTCAAATTAGTGCGTTTGTATTAGGCTTAATGAGTATTGTCGCTTTGATATATGCATCTTTACCTCTAATAGCAAAATATTATTTAGATTCCGGCAAAAAAGCTTATGCAGAAAATCAACTTGACAAAGCTGATAACGATTTTCAAAAAGCAGTGTATTTGAATAGTAGCTTAAAATATACAGTAGCCGATTATTTTTTTAATCAAGGTAAAGAAGCTTATAAAGAAAATAGAATTGCCGATGCTGAAAAAGACTTTCAAAGAGGAATAAAATATGAACATAATTTAACTAATTCAGTCTCAAACTTTTATTTTGAGAAGGGTTTACAGCATCAAAATGACCCTAAACTTGCTAGAAATAATTACGAATTAGCTATAAAGTATAACCCGAAAGATGATACTGCTTATAATAATTTAGCAATTGCATGTCAGCAGTTACATGACTATAACTGTGTTAACAAAACTTACGAAATAATTTTTAAATTAAAACCTAATAAATGGGAATCACATTACGGACTAGGTGATTTTTATGATAGACAGGGAGAATATGATTTAGCAGAAAAGCAATACGAAATTGCTATCAGAAGTAGCGATAAAGCAATATTTGCTATTGCAGCTTTAGCAAGATTGAAAAATAAAAATGGGGATTATAAGGCGGCAGCTACTTTAGCTTTAAACGGGTTAAAAAAAACTAATAATAAAGAGTTGCAAGCATCGTTGTATAAAGATTTAGGATGGTCAAGGTTAATGGAAAATAAGTTAACTGAAGCCGAAAAATATCTAGAAAAAGCGACAAAATTAGATAGCGAAAGAACAGATGCATATTGTTTGCTATCTCAAATAAAAGAATCATTAGGTCAACTTAATTACGCCAGAGCTTATATAGATGCTTGTATCTTGACTAAATCTAGTCTACCAGAAGTGTTTCGCTGGAGACAAGAACTGCTAGATCGCATACTTGACAAATGATAAGATGCTCAAGCCATTGATGTTTGTAAAACAATGAAAAAGCTGATGTTTTTTGGGGGAATGTGCTGTTTAACTTCTCTAATACTAATTCACCTACCATTGCTAGCAAATGTACCGCTCATAAGAGTAAGAAGAAATCAGGCTCGTTGTGAACCACAGTTAGGAAGGATAGTAAGCAAAGGCGACAAACGATTTGAAGTAGGAAGTTTAATCTGTAAGGGAGATGAATTAGAGGTTTTAAATGGTGGTTTTGTACAATTATTATGTTTTAGTTCTGGAAAATTTTTAAATTTACCTAGTGGGACTATTCCTCTTGATAAATGTGCAGAATCTGAACAAGTCTCATCTCCCTGCAATCCAAGTAACACTGATGGATGTCGCATACAAAAAGGAGGCACAGAAGGGAGCGATGAGCCAACAATCATTTCTCCTTATAGCACATCAACATTGAATTCCCGTCCCAAAATAACTTGGACTGCTGTTAAGGGTGCTACTTCTTACAAAGTCAAAGTAAAAAGTTACGAGTTTGGGTGGGAAAAAGTTGTAAATGAAACTCGGCTTGCTTACCCAAGTGATGAAAAAGAATTTCAACCTGGGACTCCATATACAATATATGTTTTTGCATATATTGATGGTGAAGCTTTTAGCTATGATGAAACCTTTGTGGACGTATTGTCTGTAGCCTCCCAAGAACAAATTGCACAAAAGATTAAACGGATCAAAGGCTTAGGGCTACCTCTAGATGAAACTATTCTTGACGTAGATGTTATCTATACGGCAGAAAATCTTTTAAATGAAACAATCGAGATGTTAAAAACGGCAACAGCAACTAATAGCCAAAATCCGACTCTTTACAGAGTACTGGGCGATCGCTATCTGAAAGCCAAGTTGCCAAAGGAGGCGAAATCCGAATACCTGATGGCAGCTGAGTTAGCGAAAAGCAGTAATAATTCAAAAGAGTTACAAAAAGCTCAATCAGGGCTAAATTTAGTGGAATTTTACAACCAGCTTCCAACCAAGAGGAACCCACCCCAATAATAAGCCTTCTTATATTTAGGATTTGACAGTAAACTCAATTGCGCCCGACGTAGTGCTTCTGCTTTTGGCAAGCCATTGTTCAAACCTTTATAAAATTCTTGCATAAGCAAAGTGGTAGAATCGGCTTCCACACGCCACAAAGTAGCAACAGTACTACGCGCTCCAGCTTGTGCAGCCATTCCCGCAATACCCATTGCTGACTGCTTGTTGCCTTTAGCTGTTTCGCAGGCGCTGAGAACAAGCAACTCAATTGCATCTTGACTATTTTCAGTTTTACCTCTGATTAAGCTGTCAAAGTCTTTAATATTAATTAGTTTGTCATAGGCTACCAGTACTGTTTTGAGTGGATCAGAACTAAATTGACCGTGGGTAGTAATATGTACAATAGGAAAATTATTTTGAGTTAGTTCTTCTTTGAACCTTTTAAGGGTAAACTTCTTGTCTAACAAAGCTACTGAGGATTTAGTTTGTTTTTCTACATTTTCTATTTCTTGTTTAGATGAAAGCAAATTATCCATGTTTTTAGGTGCATTTGGCTCTGTAAAACTGGGACTGAATTTTGATAGTCCAGCTATTAAAGCTATCATCTGGTTTTGATGCAAGGCTCTAGGTTGTCTAATTCTAGAACCTAAAGTTTCTGCAATACTGTAATGCTCTATTAAATAATGTTGCCCATCATATAACAATGCCATTGGTATGCTTTGGAAAGATTTATCTAAAGTGAATACGAGTGTTCCTGATGTGGGTAGATATGTTTTGATTGGTGCAATTAGCTTTTCAAAAATTCCTTGAGAAGAGGTAGTAATGCTATTTTCGCCAACTTCAGAAAGCTTTTCATTTTGTAAAGCTTCTAAAAGATGATCTATCTGGAATCGAACTAGTTTAGATTCAATAGAATGGTGGTGAAGTGAGCCATCTGTTGACTGAACAATTACTTCTATAGTATCCCCTAAATCAATAATGTGAATTACTGTTGGGGCGCTATTGAGGTTCTGAAGCTGATTCAAAGCAACAAGGTCAAGCTTGCCACATTTGAGAAAGTTTTCTAACCGTGCTATCTGTAATTCTTCATTTATCTCTATTATTCTTTTTAAATCAGGATTAGGTAATGTTAAGAGCAATCGCATATAATTCCGATATGTCGGCTCCATTTCTGACTGAAAAGAGAACTGCAAATCTCCGTTAGTTGACAAAAGACTATCACGCACTTCAGCCATGTTTGTGATTGCAGCATTATAGTTCTGAATCGCTAACTCAGTTTTTCCCTGCTTTTGGTAAATTAGTCCTAACTGCTGCTGCCATTGGTAGGCGATATCCGAAGCCCGAATTGATTGAGCGAATCCTAAAGCCTTCTGAAAATATGCTTGTTTTTGTTCTGTTTGAGTTGATAATTTACCCAAAGTACCAAAACTATAGGATAACCATCGGATACTATTAATAGTTTCAGCCATTTTCAATGCTAATTTAGCATATCGAATCGCTACTGATTTCAATTGTTCATCTGGGATCTGGCTGAGGTTATTAGCAAAATTCAACCGAGCATGAATGGATGGCTCAGGTGATAACTCCAAAAAGGCAGAATAATTTTCATCTATTTGATTTACCAATACTCGGATCTGTTGATTAACTTTCTGATGAAGGCTCGCTTGATTTGGTTGCTCACTAAGCCATTTTTCCCAACTTATCAGTAAAGTTAAGTGATTCAACTGAGATTGGAGTTTAGCTGATTTTGAGATATTTGGTATATTTTCTAGTATTTGGTAATACAAGAGTGATTTTTGCGCCTTTTGTGGAATAATATTAGCAATCTGCTCTCGAAAAAGTGGTTCCTCTATCCAAGAATATTTTTCTTGTAATTGCTGATAAATTGATTGTTCGATATTACCCAGAGACAGATAAATCCCACTAATCTTTGATGAGGATACAAGTTTCGCCAGCGTTAATGTTTCTTGTAAAACTGTTTGAGATTCATTTAATTTCCCTAAAATCCGCAATACTTCTCCTAGATTCTGTAATCCAAGCAAGTTAACTGATGTTGGTTTCTGCTTACCGATTACTGCCGTCAGTTGCTCTTGTTGAGCAGGAGATGGTTGCTGCAAAGCCGTGTCGCAAATACCTAGATTTGCATTCAACTTTAAAGCTTCTAAAAGTGTATTGCAAGCTTGTTTGTGTAATCCTAATGCTTGGAAAGCAAGGTTTTGATTAATCAGGCTTTCCGTAATTCCCTCTTGATCGTTTAGTTGGCGATAAATTTTTGTAGATTCCTGCCAAGTTTTTAAAGCTTCATTCGCCTGATCTAGAGCTAATTGTTCGTGACCTGAAGAAGTCAGGGATGCCGCTTGATTTTTAAGAAATTCTTTTTCTTTTTTTACAGTCTGGGCAGGGGAAGATGATTGAATTAAAATTATAGACAGCCCTAGAATGCCTGAGAAAACGTATTTAAAGCAACATTGAGGTGAGATCATTTTTATATCTTTTTACCACTGAGATCCTGAAAAACAAGAACTTGCAGACAGTGAAGCATTATCCCATGCTGGATTTGCTTGGTCTGTCGTCAAAACTAAATTACCTTGAGAATCCCGAATCAAAACGTTGGCTTCTATGATTTGTGTAGCTTGGTTACTTATTAATGATTTTGGATTATGTGAATTATTAAAAGCTGGAACTGGAACAGAGCTACTTTGCTCAACATTGTTATACATCAGGTTGTTAGGCTTAGATTGGATATTGCGAGTACTACTAACTCGAAAACTACTTACTTCTGTGCCTGCTCGTGCCTGACAGACTGGGGTGATTTGAGGAGTTATTGGAATTACTTCTGTTTTTAGTTGAGTAGGGTAAATGTTAGTATCATCAATGTTGTATTTAACCGTACCGTTAATTCCGTACTTGGAACTAGCTGTAATCAAGCTATTAGGAGAAAAGAAAAGTCCTTGAGCATTAATTGTGATATTCCCACCACTACCCTCAAAGGCATTTGCGGTGATGCTGCTATTTTTTATTGCAACTAGGATATCTGTGTTGATAGTGATGTTGCCGCCGTCGCCATTACCCCCAGCAGTCGCAGTAATGATACTGTCACGTAATTGTAAGTCACCAGAGTGTAAGAAAATGTCGCCTCCTTGGCCCTTTGTGCCCGTCTCTGTGCCAGCTGTGATAGTACCTCTGTCTAGATTGATACTGTCTGCGTTGATTCGGAGGGTTCCTGCATTTCCTTGTCCTGGCTGAAAGTTGAGATTTTTTGGAATTTTTTCACCACCAATATTTACTCTGGCACCATCAGTGACAGTTAATCGTTCTGCTTCGATTGTCAGATTTCCGGCCTTTCCAGTTCCTCCAGTTCGAGCTGATATTCTGCTAGGAGAATTACCAGTTAATGACTTTCCGGTTACTTGCACTTCTTGGGAAGCAGTTATAGATACGTTGCCTCCCGAACCCTGCCCAAATGTGCCTGATGATATCACTCCTCCAGAGCGTAAACTTAACCGCGTAGTTTCAATCTTGATGTTACCGCCAGATCCGGTAGATCCTCGTTGGGCCAAACTTGTTATGGAACTGCCTGCATTTCCTGTTGGTTTTCGCAGCACTTCCACTGAATCATGAGCTAAGACCTCTATGGAACCAGCATTTCCGAAGCCATACGTACCAGCAGCTATCCCTGCTCCATCTTGGACACTTAACCGCCCAGTTTCAATATTGATGTTGCCACCAGCTCCGGTAGCTCTTGGGTAAACTAGGCTCGATATACCAGTGTTGAAAAACGAATCAACTTCTGGTAATCCCACCAGGTTCACTGAATCTGAAGCATTAATTTTCAATGTTCCTCCCGTTCCTGCTCCTAATGTGCTGGACTCAATCTGAGAACCACCGTTTAGCATTAGCTTCATGGCTTGTATTTGAATATTGCCACCACCATCGCCACTAGCATCAACTGCTGCTGCTCCAGACAACTGGATCTCTCCAAAGGCTGAGATGCCTGAATATCCCAACGTCCAGCCTTTATCTGTAGGAATCAGGTTGACCAAACCCGCTCCAGCCACGCTGCCTAATTCAATCTGTCCGCCTGTTGTTTTAAGCGTTCCACCTGAGAGTACTATATCGCCACCCACCAAAGCTAAGGTTTGATTTGGCTGCACGCGCAGACCTGAACTAGTATCTATGAGGTCTGAAGTTTTTCTTATACCTTGACCGTCTCCAAAGACGCGAATATTTCCAGCATTTGTCCCAAATCCTAATCCCACAGGCACGCTCACTGTCAACAAAGGTTCTGCACCACTAAGGGGTTTAGCATCGAAGGAGATGCCATCAGCAAATTTAATATTACTGGCAGTAGTGCCGAAAAACGAGCCGCCAATGTTCAGTGAAGCATTCGTCCCAAAAATAATCCCATTGGGATTAATAAGAAATACGTTGGCTATGCCGTTAGCTCGAATTAAACCATCAATATTAGATATTGTGCTACCCGTCACTCTTGTCAAAATGTTTTGGATGTCTGGGGCATTTTTGAAGTAGACTGCGCTTCCTGTGGGTACAGAAAACTGTCCAAAGCTGTGGAACAATGTCACCGTGAAAAATCACCAGGGACGGGAAGCGAAGCGATCGCCTGATTGAATTTTAAATTCACCAACAGGAGGGGGGAGAGATGCAAAGTTTTGTGAATATTCTTGCAAAAATGCAGATTTTATGGGTTTGATTTCCTGAAGCCTGATTCTGTTGATGAGGAGTATATCTAATACTCTGAAGTTATTTAAAATTTACAATACTTTAGCTGGCAATCGCTACACATAATAAAAAAGAAACTATATATTCTTTACCAAGTTATCTAGGGCTGACTTAGCTACCGATTCTGCTCGTGAAGATGTGATTTTCTGATAGCGCAAGGTAGTTTGGATATTTTCATGCCCCATCAGCGCCCGTAGCTCCTCAATCGCCATTAGTCCCACCCGTTCAGTGGCAAAGGTATGCCGCAGGTCATGCAGCCGAATGCCTTTGAGTTCATGGCTTTGGTTAATTACTTTTCTCCAGTCTGCCAGAACTGCTTCATAACTTACTGGCGTTATGACTTTAGTTGTTGGGTGCTGGGCGGTGAATAATGCTTTGGATGCGGAGTGGCGATAATATTTGATATAGTCTTGTAAAGCAATTTCCGCATCTTCACGCATTAAACACCAGCGTTGTTTGTTACCTTTACCTACAACTTGGAACTTGCGTTGCTCCATATTTATGTGTGCTAACTCTAAGGAAAGTAATTCTCCGATTCTGGCTCCACTTCGATGTAGCAAGTGGACTATCGTCTCCAGTCTGGCATTAGATTTTTTGACGTTTGCATACAAAATATCTAGCTGTGATGGCGTAAGATAGCGTATTATCTCGTCTGTCTTGTGTTCTCCCCGTTGTCGTTCCGGTTTCCTGGGACTTAAACGACTGGCTGGGTTTGATTGAATGTAGCCGGAATCTACAGCAAAATTAAACAGAGCGCTGATTATCGCTTGATGGCGATTATGCGTTGTGTAGTTTAAATTATCTAAGCTTTGAAGATAATCCTTAAGTAGTTGACGGTCTACTAATTCTACAGGTGTTTGTCCGTGTTCTTTGAGCAAAGATAGTAGCGTTTGCTCGTAAGATTTAAGTGTACTAGCGGCTAATCCATCTCGTGAGAGAAATGCTGTAGTAACTTGTGCTAATGTAGTTGTCATATTTCACTATTTTTTCGGCTAAAGGCAGTATATAAATTTCAAAAAACATATTTAATAGGAATAATTTTAAATATATATTAATACATACTTTATCATGGACAATACCCCTCAACCCCAAGAATCGCTGGCAGAATACGTTAAAAGAATACGCACGAGCCTTTCGTTAAGTCAAACAGAGCTAGCCCTAAAGGCAGGGATTCATCTTCAAAGTTTGGGTAAGATTGAACGAGGGATGACGACTAAGCTTAATAGTAAAAGTCAGCGTGGGTTAGCAATTGCATTGCAGGTTCCATCTGAGTACCTGGATGCGGTTGTCCGTGGGGTTGCTCTTGGAGCATCAGATGTTCTCAAATTTTGTCCCCACTGTTGGCAGCCTGGAACAACACTTGAAGATATTTGGTTGTCGCCACGCTCCAAGTTCTGTTTTCTGTGCGGGACTGGATTACGTAATAGTTGCGCTAGGTGTAACGAACCGATTACGTCGGTGAAATTCCGCTTCTGTCCTTACTGTGGTTTTCCCTACAAGGAGTCTGTTAATTCTGGTGTGACTTGAACTTCAGATGTATTCTGTTTTTAGGCACAATGCAACTATAGCTTTGACCATTTAATGAAATTCACGCATTCAAAATGCTCTCATTAAGAATAATTGAAGAAGGCAGAAGGCAGAGCCCGGATTTCTCACAAAGGTTTAAACGATTAGCCCAAAACGCTTATGACACTTAGACTTTAGATAAAATACTTTGTTCACATACTGCTGTGATTCGTGCAGCGTCTAAAACGCTCAAAATCTAAGCCTGATAAAGGTTTGGTAATAGCGATCGCAAAGCTTGTGAGAAATCCGGGATAACTGTACTTCAAGATTGTTTTGCGTTTTTGACTCCTAATAAGCAGATAATGAAGGGTTAAGAGTTCTCGCTCATTAGGAACAGCGTTGAGAAACTTATCAGGTGAAAAAGGCACAATCTTAGTAGTAGATGACGAAGCCAGCATCCGCCGGATTTTACAGACGCGTCTTGAGATGATTGGCTACAGTGTAGTTACAGCTAGTGATGGTGAAGAAGCTTTGTCAGCTTTTCGCTTGTTGACCCCTGATTTAATAGTTCTAGATGTAATGATGCCAAAGCTGGATGGCTACGGTGTCTGTCAAGAATTACGGAAACAATCAGACGTACCAATTATTATGCTAACAGCATTGGCAGATGTAGCAGACCGAATCAAACCAATTCGCAATTCGCAATTCGCAGTTCGCAATTTCGGACGTAATTGATAATTGAGACGTTGGGGTACAGAGCAACTAATTTCAATTATGAAAAGAAATAAAACACATAGTATCAATATTCAAGCTCCCGCATTCATAAGCCACTGCGGTGGACGGGAACACCTGCATAAAGCAAGTGGCGTGCGTGGGGTATTATTAATTGCGAATTGCGAATTGCGAATTGCGAATTGGAAAAGACAGGTGTGGAGTTTAGCTTATTAGAGTTGTTAGTTAATCATTCGGGAAAGATTTTTTCAAGGGTTGAAATATTGCAGCAATTGTGGGGCTTTGTACCAGAGATGAATACAGACACCCGTGTGGTAGATGTGCATATTTCACGATTACGGACAAAGGTAGAATCCGACCCCAACGACCCAGAATTCATTATTACAGCAAGAGGTAGTGGTTATTTTTTCCCACGAATTATTGATTCAGAGCAGGAATAAGAGAAAAATATGAGTAAGCTCATCTTAATTACAGGCATAAGTAAAGGTCTAGGTTATGGGATGACCGAGGGTTTTATTCAACAGGGACATACTGTTATTGGTTGCGCCCGTTCATCAGATGCTATTGATAAAATACGCCAGAAATTTAGTGCTACCAACGATTTCACATCTGTAGATGTAGCAAATGAACAACTTGTAAAAAAATGGGCACTCTTTCGTACTTCAAAAATATTCACCGCCAGATATAGTAATTAATAATGCGGCAATTATTAATTACCCAGCACCTTTGTGGGAAATCCCATCTGAAGAATTTTCGGATCTTATAGATATCAATATCAAAGGAGTAGCGAATATAATTCGCCATTTCGTACCAGCAATGGTAAAAAACAAACGGGGTATTATTGTTAACTTTAGTTCTGGTTGGGGACGTTCGACTTCAGCCCAAGTTGCACCATATTGTGCTTCTAAGTGGGCAATAGAAGGATTAACTCGTTCTTTGGCACAAGAATTGCCAACTGGCATGGCAGCCATACCCCTCAATCCAGGTATCATTCATACAGATATGCTTTCTATTAGCTTTGGAGAAGAAGCTGCTAATTATACACCCGTGTCCGATTGGGTATTGAAAGCTGTTCCGTTTATTCTCAATTTAAAACCCAAAGATAATGGAATTCCTTTGACCATTTCCTGAAATTGCTCATGCGTGAATTGTTTTGACCAGTTACGAAAAAGCAGTCTGATTTCAACTGTATTGGTTTATCGCCCAGAGGCACAGTAAATTAGTACAATTTTTGAATACTGGAGTTTTCATTTTTGAAAAAGCATTTGAGCCAAAGTCTACCTATAGCACCAAGCCGGAAACTGAAGATTACGATCCTAACAGTAGGTTCAAGGGGAGACTTGCAACCATACTGCGCTTTGGCTATTGGCTTGAAACGTGTGGGGCATGAAGTAACGATTGCAACGCATGAGAACTTTGAACCATTTGTGAGGAAGTTCGATTTAAAGTTTGCACCGATCGCTGGAAATATGCAAGAGTTTCTGCAATCGAAACTCCTTCAGCGATTGATTGCGGGAGAAAAGTTGAATCCTTATGAAAGAGATAAGCTTTTGCTTCAACAATTGCAGTCGGCTTGGGCAGCGTGTCAGGGAAGTGAGGTGATTATCTACACGCCGTTAGCTACCTTTGGATATCATATTGCAGAGAAATTAGGCGTACCCTGCTTTTTTGCATCAGTTCTACCGTTGACTCCTACAGGGATGTTTGGGTTTTTGAGATTTGCTCAAATAACTAAAAACCCGCTAAAGAAATTAATCAACTATGGCAGTTACTTACTAGTAGAGTTTTTGCACTGGCAAAGATATCGTTCACTGCTCAATCACTTCAGAACAGAAACTTTGAAATTGCCGCCTCTACCATATTTCGGCAGACGCTTCAGACAGAAGACTCCGGCGAATGTATCACGAATCCCTGTATTGTATGGATTTAGTTCGCACGTAATCCCAAAACCTCGTGACTGGCCGCATTGGGCGTATGTGACTGGTTTCTGGTTTATTGACCAAGCCTCCGAATACGAGCCACCTCTGGAACTAGAGGATTTTCTGGGACGAAAGCAACTACCTTTGTGTTTTGGCTTTGGGAGCATGACGATGCCCAATCCAGAATATCTCACACACTACATCGTGGAAGCTCTAAAGAAAACACATCAAGGCGGCATTATATTGTCAGGCTGGGGCGACGTTGGAAGAACGGTGAATATAAAAGATTCGCTACGAGTGTTTGTGATCAAGGAAGGGGAGCAACGCGAAAAAGTGAGATCCTCGTGAAATAGGCAGGGGGGGCAGGGGGAGCAGGGGAAGCAGGGGGAGTAAAGAGAGAAAGTAGTAATTTTTGCTACCGACATACCCTGAAGTATACTTAATTTCTTTCTCTCCCCCTGCCTCCCCTGCCTCCCCTGCCTCAAGAGCTTGCCTACCTCACAAAATCGCATTGCTCCCGATTATATCGGTCTTTTTCTGGATTAGTTAATGATGTCATTTGTCCCAAGAACACGTACTTTCAAGGCACTTGCTCATTCAGCTTACTATGAACCTATTCCACAAATAAAGTATAAAGATTACAGGAAACCATTACTCAACAGAGGCATCAACCGCCCCAGTAGGGGAGATCCATAAAAATAAATCTCCAGCCAAATTACAAACGAATAATCGACTACGCCCACGATCCACCCACGTTCGCGTAGCGTCTCCAAAGGAGAAGGCTAGGGATTTATTTCGGGTTTATGCCAGAACCAGAGAAGGATAACCCCCAAAGAACAGCCAGCATTTCAAATGCTGACCAATCCACCAAATCTTCGCCATGCTCCAATACTTGCTCCTATGAGTGAACTCTCTACGATTTTTGAGATAGCCAAAGCGCTGTTTGAGTCGATTTCACTGGAGAATCGCAGTATTAGGTTGCTGGGCATTTCCTTGTCTAACCTTGATAACGCCAAACAAAACCAAGTAATTCAATTGCCGCTATTTCAGAATGGGAACATCATATTTTAGCGTAGGTGTAGTCTGTTCAGACGCTGACAACTCGGTTATGGAGAGAGAGCGAATCAACTCCCGAATCACATCAGTTGCAGGTCTACCTGTGTTTGCACAATATTTTTCAAGTTTTTCGTTTTCAGCAGATGCAAGATTTATTGTGATTCGTTTGATAGCCCATTTTTTGTTCATGACTTGCTATATTAACCAAATTTAATGAATTATCTAGACTTTAAATGCCTTGTGCAATACTTAACAAATATATAGATGTTAACCACAGCATACTTGCCGTAAAACTATTTTTAGCACATGCCTCCCAAGAGTATTTACTTGTAGCCCAAAACTTCACTGATAAATCATTTATATGAACTTTAGAACATTTGAAACGAGCTTGTATTTTTGTAAATATTATTAAGCAAAGCGCAATCGGAGTGAGCCTTGCAAGAGGCGTATAATTAGCAAGTATTGCCAATTGAATTTAGTAAACCTTATCTTCATACAATTGGATTTAATATTCATTTACTCTTTACCCAAAGGTGAAATTGACTAACTACTCTGGATATAGACTTTCATTCAAGCACTATATTTAACTCTATAACTTGACAAAACCTTAATACATCTAGAAAATTTTCTAGCTTACTTAAGGTTTAATAATTTTGGTTCTTCAGTATCTGTTATGCCAAATTATTAGTTAGATATCAAAACTAGGCTAGAAAATAAAGCTCAAAAGCCCGAATCAGCGCTAAACCCATAAATAACTAGTTAAAGTTTATTTTTCTTGTCTAGTAAGGCTTTCATGGCTTTTTTGAAGGTAATTTAGCATGATATATTAATTCTTATTCAGTTAGAGCTTAATTTACCCGCAGAAATCATCAACCCTCAACTCGCGCCACACATCAGATGGTTGCCACCCAGAGTTGCCAACAGAGCGTAGGGGGCGATAGTGTTCAGAAATGTATTCGGATTCGGAAACGTAGTCTTCAATGTACACAAGTGGATTGGGTTCAATCACTGGTTCAGGAATATTTTGACTTTCAGGCATCTCAATGGATTCAGTCGGTGGCGGGGTTACTTCTATTTTCTTGCGAACTGGGTTAGAAGTTTTTTTGATGAGTCGTTGCATATCTATAGAAATCATTTGGCTCTTCACAAAGAACGGATATTCCAGAATACAGTAAGTTATTAGGGAATCCGAGACATTTTGCCGTCAAGTTTGTCTGTTTTGAGATTGCTTTTGGGTGACCATTTTTTGAATTCAAAATTTAAAATTCAAAATTCAAAATGAAGAATAGAATAATTTTGAATTAATTATCACAATCAGTGGCGGGTTTCAAGCCCCCACTGATTGTCTTTAATTTTGAATTGATAATTTTGAATTTTGAATTCCCCGAAGGGGTTGACTTGAGCCAGCTTCATTTGGCGTTAATATAACTTGAGCGCTGTAGCCCCCTCAATCACTCCTTCAGAGGATAGTTACTCAAAACTGACCATTTTTCTCCTCTGCATACAAAGGCGAAAATGAGAAGTTGATTGTCTCTTGGGTAGCGATCGCAGTCCTTGAGCAGTACCAGAAGCAATGCACGAATATGACCTATGCTGTCGATATCAGGAGATAGCGGCAGTGATGAGAGTAGATTTTGGAGTGATTGCTCTTATGTAGCGTTTCATGCGATCGCTGTAGGCAAGATTTGCAGTACTTGTACAGAGGTATAAAGAGTTGCCCAAGTATAAACTGAATGCTGGTAAGAGATGATTGTAGTAAATTTATATACTCTATTGATGTGAATAACTCAGTAGAGTATTTTTGTGAGAATCACCGCCCTTAAGGAATAGACCCGCCTTTGCCACTGCCCTTCATAAAAGGGTTTCTACAGCTTGTAATTGTTGCAAGAGGTCTTGTGGACTGTGGAAGACATAATCGCAACAGTAAGATGAAGCGTCAAGCAATACCTTTCGGTTAAAGGGGAAAGGGGAAGGGGAAAAGGGAAAAGAAAAACTTTTAACCTTTACCCCTTAACCTTTTCCCCAAGCCCAATTTCAAGTTAAAAATGCTTAACCGAACAGTATTGAAGCGTCAAGTGTGTATTACGATATCTAAAATTCTTAATTCTGGTTTGTAGAGGTAAGCATTTGTTCAGGAATAACCAGAGGCAACTCCTTACCTGAATACAACCACTTGTTTGTTTCTCGCTTACTTTGAAAAATATTTAATTATATTTTAATATTTTTGTTGCCTGATGCTCTCAAACCCTCACAGCGTCTTATCCCTATGGATGCAAATTAACGAGCTTTATTTAAGTATCTCTAGGTAGAAGTCATAAATTTATAGAATTCGTAGGATTTGAAACGGAAACTTATTTTTGTTGATGTAGTTTCAAAATAAGACTTATATTATCTGTTGAACAATGCCAAGTAGTTATTTTACATCAATAGAAGAAAGAGAAAAAATATTTTGCACAGAACTAGTTAAGTACGGTGTGGAGTATGAGAAAGCAGTTATAGCAGCTAAAATTATAGCTTCTGGGCAAGGGGATGAACATTTATCGCCTTCAGAGATAAAAATCGTTAAAGATGCTTGTAAAAAGTGGTCAGAACAGAATCAGCGCTTAAAGCGTTTGAAAGCTGTTGTAAATCAAATTTAGTTTAAATTAACAACAAGCTTCATGCAGTACCCAGGAAAGAATAGGAACCCCTACTGATTGCAATAATGAAATTGATAATGCGTGAATAATGAAATTGTTTTGACTTCATCTGGATACCCTTTCGGTGGATTGTAGACATCTATAAATTGGCGACCACAATCAACACAAATGTGATGAGCGTTTACCTCGACGCTTACCATTTTTTCTAACCCTGGTGGACTCGCAGTATGGACAATGCACAGTAGATGACCTCAACTCATCCCTCTATTATGCAACGCCAGATATTGCTAGGCGTAGGCTAGCAAGAACCGCAGCGATCGCACTATTCAAATATGTATTTTGTATCACTTATTTAAATATTTGCCTACTACTTTCTGGAAATTATTGCCTAGAAAATAAAACAATATGAAGAAGAGATAAAGTTCAGTATTTGTATATACATTTATAGGCAAATAATGTAAAGAATGTGTAAAGACGTTTATTTAAATATAAACATCTAAGTAAAATATTGACTGACTATGTAATTATTTTGAGGCTACCTATTCCTATTCAGATGTTCTCTATTTTCAATCTAGACACCTGCGGAGAATAGCTGACTATGTACAAGACTTTTCATAAAGTGAATCTTCAGGAAATATTACTGTTTCTTCAAGGGTGGCGTGTAAAGTATGCCGAAAAGGTCAAATTTCGGTGAATTTTTATGCTCAAAAACAACACTAAACTCAAGGTTGAGAACCGAAGTTACTGAAAAAATCGATTTAGGTAGGTAAAAATCATGGCAGATATTATTGGAACCAAGGGGAATGATACCCTACTGGGCACTAACAGCGCAGACACAATTAAGGGTCTTGCAGGGAACGATACCATTACAGGTAAACAGGGCAACGACACCCTGACTGGTGGAGGCGGAAACGATCAATTTGTTTACAAAATAGACGATTACAATTTCTTCACCGACGGTACTGATACTATCACCGATTTCGGTGGGGTAGGTAAAGGAATAAGCCCAACAGCAGCAGTAATTGCCGAAGTGGATACCATTAAATTCCAAGGGGATGGATTGACTGCTCGAAATCTGCTGCTGACCCAGAATGGCAAGAATTTAGAAATCACCTTTGAAGAGATGCCTGGTATTTATTTTGCAAGCGTGCCTGATGTCAAAGTCATCCTCCAAAACTTCAAATTAGAAAACTTCCAGAATCTGAAAGCAACTGGTGCAAAACCAGCTGTTGGTAATATCCTATTTGATGGGCAAACTAGCATAACCGAAAGCTTTAATGTCCTGGATGCCAACTCCACTGAAACGAGCATCGGCATCAAGAACAGGGTGACTTTCCTCAATGACCTTGACAATAACATTACAGGTTTAAACAACTCAGATGATGTGGTGAATGGTCAGGGGGGTAATGACAAAATCAACGGCTTAAGTGGCAACGACTTGCTGCGGGGTGGTGCGGGGAATGATACCCTCATTGGTGGTGCGGGGAGTGATACCCTCGTTGGTGATGCGGGGAATAACACCCTCGTTGGTGACGCTGGTGATGATATTCTCAATGTTGACTTTTCAACAGGCAATAACTTACTCTCTGGAGGCGTTGGTAATGATCGCTTGAGTGCTATAGCTTCAACAGGCGATAACCTACTTAATGGTGGCGATGGCAATGATGATCTTTCGACCTCTGGCAACTCGTCGTTCTACCTCCCAAACTTTGTATCTGCCCGCACCGATCCCTCTTTAGGCAATAATACCCTCAACGGTGGTGCTGGTGACGATTACTTGGATGCTAGCTATTCATCAGGCGATAACCTACTCTTAGGGGGCGATGGCAATGATACTCTTTCGGCCACTGGCTTTGACGGCAGATACGATACACCCACGAATGGCAATAATACCCTCAACGGTGGTGCTGGTGATGATCGCTTGGATGTTTACTCCTCAACAGGCAATAATATGCTCTCTGGAGGCGATGGCAACGATACGATAAATGCAAGCATTACTGGCAATGATACAATAGATGGGGGAATAGGTAACGATTTCTTGTCCTATTTTGGCTATTATGGCAATTATACCAAGGGAATCACTTCAACATTCAATGCTACTACTAACTCTGGCTTAATTACGGATGGCACGCATCGGGTTAGCTACAAAAATATTGAACGATTATATATCAGAGGTACAAAATACGATGACTTGATTGTGGGGAGCAATGGTAACGATACGCTCTCCGAGGGCGATGGTGGCAATGATACAATAGATGGGGGAATAGGTAACGATTTCTTGTTGTTTCAGAATAATAGTTCTACGAAGGGAATCACTTCGACATTCAATGCTACTACTAGCATTGGCTCAATTACAGATAGTACGAATCGGGTTAGCTACAAAAATATTGAACGATTAGATATCTCAGGTACAAAATACGATGACTTGATTGTGGGGAGCAATGGCAACGATACGGTCTCCGGGGCCTATGGTGGCAATGATACGATCGATGGGGGAATAGGTGACGATTTATTGTCGTTCGGCAACTATTATAATTCTACCAAGAGAATCACTTCGATATTCAATGCTACTACTAACTCTGGCTCAATTACGGATGGCACGAATCGGATTAGCTACAAAAATATCGAACAATTAGATATCTCAGGTACAAATTTCGATGACTTGATTGTGGGCAGCAATGGCAATGATACCCTCACAGGTGGCAAAGGTAATGATACCCTCACAGGTGGCAAAGGTAATGATAGCCTAATTGGAGGATCTGGTACTGACACCTTTGCTTTCAATAGTTTCAATGAAGGCATTGATAGACTTGATGACTTCAAGGCGACTAATGAACTAATTCAGGTGTCGGCTGCTGGTTTTGGTGGCGGATTATCATCAGGTTCACTCAAAGCTACTCAGTTTACCATTGGAACATCTGCAACCACTAACCAAGAGCGATTTATCTACAACAGCGCTACAGGTGGATTGTTCTTTGATCTTGATGGCAGTGCGTCTGGGTTTACTCAGGTAAAATTTGCACAATTATCTGGTGGATTGTCACTAACCGAAAACAATTTTGTGGTTGTTTAATCGGAGTTAGCGTGATTCGAGTCGCCAAGTGGTAAGGTTTACGGGGTGCTATTTTTTAGCATCTCGTATCTGTTTTGCTCAATGCAAATCCTTTTGGTAAGCAATGGCAACTTTCTCAGAGTATGACTGGTAAATTTAGCGGCAAGACGGACGCAGACACCATCAACTTTCTTCCTCAGTAGACAGGCCGCATTGAGGCACAGTAAGTAGCAGAATATTTGATATTTGGGAGCAATGTGATTTTGTCAGGTGGGTAAGCTCTTGAGGCTTTTGAGGCAGAGGAGAGAAAGAAAACAGTGTATTCAGGGGGATTGCGGTAGTAAAATTTACTAAAAATTTCTCTTTACTCCCCCTGCTCTCTCTGCCTAAGAAAGCTCATTATTACGATGAGCTAACTTTTTCGTGTTGCTCCCAAGAAACTCCAGGAGGGAGAGGTTGGGGCTGGATTGCTACCCAGTTAAGAGAAAATAATGAAAATCTACTACTAGGTGGTGGCAGTGGTAAAGTTGGTGAACCACCATTAATAGATTGAGCTTCAGTGTCTGTAAGTTGAATTTCTTAAAGATAGATATCTTCACCAACTAGTTTTTTGAGGTTTGGCATCATAAGTTTTTGATCAATTACGATCTGATAATTCTGATACTGTTGGCTGTTGTTCGGAGTTAATGAATTCGGTCTTAGGTGGTTTTCCTATTGTTTTAGGAGGTTGTGGTCTATTTTTTTTAGGTTGTGGGTTATGATTCTGGCTCATGTTAATTTATCTCCTTTGTAGTTTTAATCATTTGATAAAGGAAGAAGTTCAGTCAGGAGGTAGAAAATTTGTGTGATGACGATTATAACTTCAAGGGATGTCAAAAGTTTTTGAAACACAGATTAAAAGCTGATTTCGACTCCTTGCATTCCTAAGTGAAAATGAAGGTGTGCTAAGGCTTCTGGAAAACTTTTCGGTCTAGTGACCTTTAATGAAATTCAAAATTCAAAATTCTGTTAGGAAGAATAAGAATAATTTTGAATTGATTATCCTTCTAGGTCATTGCCCCCCACTGAAATATTTGATTTCAGTGGTGCTTCTAGGTGGTCGGTACAAGCCCCCACTGATTGTCTTTAATGAGGTACGGATAGAGGCATCCTTGACTATGAAACTGTGAGGCTTTAAGGTCGTTCTCTAAGAATTTTTCGGGTATTGCATATAACTCAACTATTACTGATTTAGTCATGCAGCCACCTCCATGACCAAATCATCCGGCACTTCAAAAATCCCCAGTTGCCCAATGTAAGGAATCGGCGTAATCTCGCGTGGATTCTCCAGCTTCCAGTGATATTGCTCAGGCATCCCCCAACCAAAACAATTCGCAATTCGCAATGGGCTTCGCCCCGCTACGCTAACGCAATTCGCAATTAATTTCATTGCTTGATTTTCTCTTTAACTTTTCGAGTAGATGCAACTAAGATTTTTCCCATTTCTCTAGTTTCTTGAAGCAAGGATTCAAACTTATTTTTATCAACCAATTCTGCCTCGATTAATATTTCTAACCAATATTCAGTTTCTCTTTCTTCCTTAAGCGCAATTTCTAATTTGCTCAGAAAGTCCTTATCAGATTGGGCGGATTGAGCTTCTTTAACATTTGCACCTATAGAAGTGCCACTTCGGAGTAACTGTTTTGATAATGTTCGACAAACTCCAGGCTTTTCATCTAAAAAAGTACAAGCTTTAACTATTCTTATTGCCAAAGCTTTCGTCCTATCAGCAATACTATTTTTCTGATTCATTTCTTTTACTCCTAGTTAATAATTGCGAATTGCGAATTGCGAATTGCGAATTGCGAATTGTTTATTGCCCAAGGCTGACGAACGGATAACGCTTTCACGGGTTTTAAAACTCCAGTAATTGAATGTATGCGTCTAATGCTGCGATCGCTGGATGTGGATGTGGCTGTGAACGCAGTCCGTTGCAGATTGTGGCGATAGTTCCAAGTTCTGTAAAGCTGAAGCTGATACTGGACTGTCGAGCCGCGCAGTGCTGAATAATCGTCAGTAACACAAAATTCAACAATTGAATTGTAAGATCACGTCGATTGGCTAAATGTGTTTCTAAGTTGTCAGTAATAATTTGGCGACTAGCAGTAAGAGAATTGCACCTTTCAACATCTGGTAAAATTCGGAGCTTGAACTTGTAATCGCGCTCAGTAGATAAACATTCATCAGGGGCAAGAGTTGCCCATTTATGGAAGAGTTGTTGGATAGTTGTACTCATATCTGTAGTTGTGAGTTTCTGCGAGAATAGAAAGAGAAAGGAGGGATTATGACAAACGCTTTTCCGCCGGAAGATATCAGTGCAAGGTTTGATAATATTGATACTCGTCTAGAAGAGATCGGTGACGAACTGGATTTACTGAGGACAGTACAAAATGCTAACAGGCGGGAAACAAGGGGTAACTCCCAAACCATTGCAAGATTAGAGCGTACTATTAGAGAATTGGCTGACATTGCGCGTCTCCATCAGGAAGGATTACGTGCTGCTCAAAGAGATGCTGAACGTGACCGCCAAGCCATAAGGGAAGTTGAACTTCAAGCTGACCGCGATCGAGAAGTATTGTTGGCTTCTCTATTCCAAGCAGAGCGCGATCGCCTTGCTTTTCAAGAGGAAATCCGCAGAATTTGGGAGTATTTACGTGACCGAAATGGCGGAAGTAGTACGCCGAATTAATTAACTCCATCCCGTTTACCTCGCCAAGTTCAAAAATTTCGATGTAGATAAATCGCACAACATCGTTGCAGTGCCGAGCTTACCGTAAAGGCGGTTTTTCTCAACAATCAACTCGATAGTGCGATCACTGGGGTCTTTCGTATACACGGCATCCCGGTAAAGCATAATTAACTGGTCGCAAACCTCAAAGATTTCGCCAGAATTACGTAACAGATGACGATTAGGGCGTTTATCAGCCGTTGTTTGATTGCCCCGATTGATTTGACAGCCCAAGAAAACAGGGATTTTGTGAGACTTGGCAATATCCCGAATCTGGCGGGTAATCTTGCCGACTTCAAAAGCCATATTTCCACCGGACTCCAGAGGAATCTGCTGCAAGTAATCAATAAACACAGCACCAATAGAACCACCAAATTCGGCAATAGCACGGCGCACAGCAGAAGCAATCATTGTGGTTGTAGGGGAAGAATGCTCATAGATTTTCCAAGGAAGTTCCACCATCTGTCCTATACCTTGTGCTATTTGCTCCCAATAGCATTGAGTATTGGTTTGAATCATAGAAGCATCTACGCCTGTGATTCGTGCCAGCATTCGGGCATTGAGTTGATTCTTATCCATTTCTGGAGTTACGTACAGAACTGGTTTTCCAAGTTTGGTCATGATTTCGTAAGCGTAAGAAATCATGAAGTGAGTTTTGCCCATGTGGGATTCAGCAGCCACTACAACTAAGCTGCTGGGGTAAATCCCCCCGGTGATATTTTCTAAGTCGTACCAACTAACTTTGTCGCCTGCCATATTCCCCATCTCCAGCTTTTGAAAAAGTTCAATGCCCATGTCTTGTGCTGAGAAAACCTTGCAACGTTCATCGCTTTGATTTTGGGTAACGCCAAAAACTTTCGCCTCAGCTTCCCCAAGGACAAGTGGTAGTTCAGTTTGCGTCTCATAACCGAGTTGGACAATTTCATTGCCCACTTTGATTAACTGCCGCCGTCGATATTTTTCCATCACCAGATCAGCCAAAGCATCAATGTTAACGGCGGATACAGTGCGGTCTACTAAAGTCGCTAACTTATTCCTGCCACCAACGCGATTGAGCAGATTGTGGTCAGCCAACCAAGCGGTGACAGAAAGCAAATCTGTGGGTTGGTATGTAGCATGAAGTTGGACTGCGGCTTGATAAATATATGAGTGAGCGCTGATGTAAAAGGCTTCAATGCTCAAGCGATCGCTGACTCTAGTCATTGCTTCTGGGTCAAGCATAATCCCGCCCAAAATCGCTTCTTCAGCTTCGATATTTTGTGGAGGCAAGTTGTCAAATGACCTGTCAGGGTGAAAAGAAACTACGTTGTCTTGATTGCTATACTGAGTCATGCTCTTAGTGCTAATTTTAACTGTGCTTCAACTTCTCTCAAATTCGTGGAAGATGATCTGGTGTTGCTCGAAACTTTTGCAGAAGAAGCTGCGGCTTGAAGTTTTGCCTTTAGCTCCAGCATTTGTGGGCTGTGTTGATACTCATTGGATGGAACCCGCTTTGATTGCTCTTGCTGACGGCGCATTTGGTCTTGTGCCAATGCATCTTCGAGCGAACTGTTAGTGGTGTTTTTTACTCTTTGAGCCAAAGCAGTGCGCTGTTGAGGTAGGGGCTGTTTTTCTGTTTGCAATGCTTGGTTATAGCGCTGCATCAGGTTCGTCCACCCACCCTTGGTTTTCTCCCAGGTGTTCATTACAGCGATCGCGTGAGTAATTTCGAGTTGTGCTGAGAGTTTAGACTTAGTGGCTAATTCAGCAGCCAGGAAGTCCACGACTACCGGGTTGAAATTCTGGTAGCGATTATTCAGCTTTCGCTCTCCACTGTGCCAAGGTAAAACCCAGCGATTCCACTTGATTTTTTCTCTGACAACCAATGGCAGAAAATCATCAGCAAAAGCAGTCGGGTCTGTGATCCAGGCATCAATCAGTTCTTTCACGTTCTGCGCTGTCTTGTAGGGACAGGCTAGCTGCGGTTTATTCGCTTGTTCGGATTTGTCGAACGACCCTGCCGCAATAGTTGACCCTCTTGAGGGGTTATCGGTTTGTTGCAAAGACTCGGATTTTTTTGACAACGAAGTGGGTTGTTGTAGGGTTGGTTCTTCTGGAGTTGGTTTTTCAAGTTCAATTTCTTTCGTTGTTAAATCAAGTTCTTCTTTTTCACACACACATTCTTGGGTGGGGGACGCGGGTGGCGAAGCCAGGGGCGCATTGTGTGTAATCTCTGAAGTAATCTTTGAAGTAATCTCTGTATCTATTAGATCATTTTCACCTTTTCGGCAATTGGAATTTAACCTTTTCGGCAATTCCATTTTCACTTTTTCGGCAATTCCATTTTCACCTTTTCGGAAATTCACCTTTTCGTCAGAACCAGAAGCTACTTGTGTTTTGATATGTTCAGGAGCTAATGATGGAGTTTGAACTACAAGATTTAGTAGTTCAAGAAAATTCTCCCAGTCGATTCGGATATGTTTAGTTGGACTATTACCAAATTTGTAAAGCGCAGTCACAATTAGTTTTTTGGACTCTAATAACTTGATAGCTGTATCAAATTGCTTGGGTGTAATTCTGCACTCTTTCCACCAATCATCACGTTTTTTAGCCAGCCACTTGTGCCCCTCACGTTCAATTCTGAGTCTGGGTTGCCCTTCATGATCCGGTAAATGCCAGTAGATGATCTGACTAAGTAAAATTCCAGCGATTAAGTCACCACCAGCCACATCTACATAACAACGTTTGACTTCTATCGTGTCCCTAGAACGCGATTCCCAGGCTAGAAAACTGTTTTGGTCAGAGAGCCAATTCATCTTTCTAGACCTCCTTTCATCATGTTTTCTGCTAGAATCATGGTTATATTCTCCATTCCTCAAAAATTGTGAGTTTATTCTTCCCCCGCACTACAGGCAGGGGTTTTGCTTTAGCCACATATAGACAAAGGCAATTCTCTAACTTGCAGATGAAGGGGAAACTCTTCAATATCTCCCCCTTTCTTGTTGCGGGTTTTAAATTGCTGCCCCCCAAATTTCGCATTCGCCCCCAACTGCTTCACAAATACGGGTGTTTTCGATTGTTGGCATTGTTGGACAATTGAATTAATCCATTCAATGTGGCATGGTCTGGAATTTGGGCCAGATTCACCACCAACAATTACTAACTGAACATCATTCAAGTATTGAGTGATATCGCCCAAATCTTCTAGCAATGGTTCAACTGACCAGAACCGAATTAAAGCCGGAATTTTAGTAAGAAATTGACTACGTTCTTCTAAAGTGCGGCGATTCTCAATCGAAGTTCCTGGCCAAATATTTAAAGGTAACTTGTCTAGTCCATGACAAGAAAGCCATTCATCCATAGATGACAGCATAATTTCTGGGCGTTTGGTGAGAATCTGAAATATTTGATTGGGAGCAACGAACATTCCATCTAACATTTCATGTTGCCAAGAACGTGGAATCCATTCACCAAAAACATCAGTCATTGAAGAAACGAAATGCTTTTTAGGTTTCCTTTGGAACCTCCATTTCCGAATAGCTTCTGTATCTAACACTAGCTCTGGTGGTTGCCCAGAGTAGGGTTGCTTATTCCCACCAAAAAAAGAATTTTGATTTAGCTTTTCGCTATAGCAATTTTTACACCCATCAGATATTTTTTGACACCACCAACCGCCTCGCTTGGCACGGATGATATTATCTGTTAAGTCTGCCCATTCTATATTTGTTGGCATGATTACTTTTCTCTCATTAACTTGAAATTGAACAGTTGAGTATGACTAATAAAACACCTCAAACGGAATATGATTCCCCGTGGAAGCAGATGTTGCAGTTGTATTTTGAAGACTTCATGCAATTCTTTTTTCCTCAAGCCCATGCTCAAATTGATTGGAGTAGAGGTTTTGAGTTTCTAGACCAAGAGTTACAGCAAGTAGTTCGTGATGCTGAATTAGGAAAACGACTAATTGATAAATTGGTGAAAATCTATCGCATTGGGGGCGAAGAATCTTGGCTGTTGATTCATATAGAAATCCAAAGTCAAGAGGAAACCGATTTTCCTAAACGGATGTTTGTCTACAACTATCGAATTTTTGACCGTTACGATCGCTCTGTTGCATCATGCGCGATACTGGGGGATGACAACATCAACTGGCGACCATCGCAGTTTGGGTACGATTTGTTTGGTTGTACGGTTGATTTTCAGTTTCCTGTAATCAAGCTGCTAGACTATAAACAAAGGTTGTCGGAGCTAGAAGCCAGTCGTAACCCCTTTGCTACAGTGGTAATGGCTCATTTGGCAGCAGTGCAAACCCGCAGTAATAGGTCGCAAAGGAAACAATCAAAACTGAATTTAGTACGTCGGTTGTATGAGCAAGGGTTTGAACGCGAGGCTGTTGTTAACCTTTTGGCTTTTATTGATTGGATGCTAACGTTACCATTGGATTTAGAACTAGAGTTTAAAAGAGAAGTCGAACAATTGGAGGCACAACTGCGTATGCAGTACGTTACTAGTTTTGAGAGAATTGCTCGAATAGAATCTTTATTAAAAGGCATAGCTTTGGGATTAAAACTCAAATTTGGAACACCTGGACAAAACTTATTGCCTGAAATTGAGCTTCTTGAAGATTTCAGATTGCTGGAATCAATCTTGGCAGCAATAGAAACAGCAGATACTGTGGATGAATTGCGTTCTATTTATCAGACAGCAGATGACACACCGTCAGAAAATTAGAATTGTTTGATATTTGATTTTCAAGGTTCAGCAAGTTTTGAGTGCCGAAATTAGCGTTAATTAAGCACTCAATGAAGTATCGTTATCAATTTCTGCATTAAGCTGATCAAACAGATCCGCCTGATCACCCCAACAATCCCAGCCAACTCTAGACGAACGTGCGAACATCTCCAGCTTGGTCATATCAGGACACAGCTTTTCTACAAGTTCAAAAAACTGTTCGGGCTTACGTGAATGCTCACGACGGGGTGAGTGTAAAATGCTTGACTGGTTTGTGAGTGTCCGTCCAGCAAAAGCCTTCACATTCCCACGAACAGCCAAAGCGCAATGTTCAGTCGAATTCCGCAACCAATGACCGACACCTAGATGTGTTTTAGTGTTATCCTTGGTAACTTTTTCCCAAGTCAAAATAGTCTTGAGTTCAAATCCCCATGTTTGCAAGCATTGAGCTGCTTCGATCATGTGATTGTTGGTGAACCAAAGCCAAAGAACTGACCCCCTGCGATCGCTTAAGTCTGGAACAGGTAATGACAGTATTTCTTGTATGTGCATTGGCTTGTAGTTAATGCGGTTTCGGTGAGTTTTATCCTGATTTCTCAGCCGATAGAACCAGGGAGGGTCAATCACGATGCACTGGTATTGACCTTCTAATGTTGTTAGTCTCATATTTAACTCCTGTTATTTTCAAACTTGTTCTGGAAATTCAATGTGGCTTAAAGTCTGAAGTTCAACAGCTAATCCACTTAAGAAATTTTGGAGTTCGACTGTTGCCAATTCTTTGGATATCTCTTTTTCTGACGTATAAATAAGTTGCTTGTGATGCCCAAAGTAAACTTCTGTACGAGTCAAGTTTTGCTCTGTGTCAGTTAACAGAGTCAAAGTAAATCTTCCAAGTTTGCAAAAGTAATAAGGACGCTTTGAACTCCAAGGCTTTCCAGGTTGCCAAGTGATTTGAGGTTTTTTACCAATGTGAACGCTGATAGATTCAAAATCAACGTGGAAAATGTTCATTAAGGCAAGCATTTCGCCACTGTTGTAATGATCTACAACGTGCTGTCTAATGCCTAATTCTGCTAAACCTTCAGGAATATCAATGTGAGCTTCAGATGAGATTTTTTCAACTACTGTGACTATGGCTTTCATATCTCCTGCCTCAAACCCCAAATTCAAAAACTTTAATTCCATCAACATCAACGGGATTAAGGTTAATTAATCCGCCGCCAGCGTAATTACAAGGAATCTTGCGCTTATCCTTATCATCGAAAGCTTCTTTACAAACTGGCATCCATCGTCCTACACAAGAAAATCCTGCGGCAGAAGATGGAGCGCCAGCTTTTTTGTAATCTTGGACAGAAGCAATGTGACCGCAACATGGACACTTAAACTTCCATTGCATCTTGTCTTGTCCAAATAGTGTTTCTCCAAGAGTTAGCCACTGTTCTTTATTCATATTTAATCCTCCTCATCTTCTAATTCTTCGTCTTTATGAAAACTTACCCCAAATAATTCATGAATAAAAGCTCCTACTTTTTTCCAATCAACTTGGGCTTCAGCTACTTCCGGCATAGGATATTTTTTAGTGATTCTTTTAAAACTAGAAAAATCTTTCCAAGTCCACTCGCCTAACTTATCTGATTCAGTCTCAGTTAGGTAATTTAGGCTAATAATATAATCTTGTACTCTTTCTTTGATTTGTTCTCTGTCGCCAAATTTCCAAAACTCACCAAACCAAGTAATTACTTTTTTTGTGCTGTCTGTTTCTGAAGAGTCTTCCTCCACCTCCTCATCTGAACATTCATCTTCGATGGATTCAAATTCTTGAATAGCAAAAATAGCCATAGCCACACACGCTCTTTCTGCTGGATGTGTAGCTGATTGCATTCGATATGATTCGGGGACTACATAGCCTTGGATCGCGTAGAATTTCTTAGCTAGTTTTTCAATGAGTACATCTTTCTGGAAGTAGCCGAGTTCCATATCTTTTCCCCTCAAGGTAAAATTTACCTTTGTTGTAAAAGTCTTAATTCTTGATTACTTGGCGATCGCTCTGCTTGACCGATGACCGATGACCAATGACCAATGACCATCAAGCAGTAACTACAGCTTTCTTACTAGCGAAAGCCCCCGCCTGCCTTAGCGCTGCACCAGGGCTAGGGTGAGCGAAGAACTCTTCTATAGCTTTGGTCAACCCAGCCGCAACAGCCGGATCGTGACAAGCGTAGACATAGATGGGCTGTTGCACACCGTTAACCAATCGTGTTTCTTGGCGATCGCCTAACTGTGGGTAAAAGGGAGCAACGCGATTTTGTGAGGTGCTAAAATCTGGGACGTATATAGCTTGTTTCAGGATGCGATCGCAACTAAAAAACCAGATTTTGTTGAGAATATAGGGGTGTAATTGAGAACTAAACCCCGATCTCACTTTTTCGCGTTGCTCCCTGCGCCAAGATGCTTTTACCGAAGAAGCCAGACGCTACGGTATTCCTAACCCCAAAGGGATGTTACTTGTGGGCATTCAGGGAACAGGAAAATCTCTTTCAGCCAAGACAATTGCCCATGAATGGCGCTTACCGTTATTAAGATTAGATTCTGGGCGTTTATTTGGTGGGATTGTCGGCGAAAGTGAAAGCCGGGTACGCCAAATGATTCAGTTAACGGAAGCAATGGCACCCTGCGTTTTGTGGATTGATGAAATTGATAAAGCCTTTGGCAATATTACCAGTAGCATTGATGGGGATTCGGGGACATCGCGCCGCGTGTTTGGCAGTTTGATTACCTGGATGCAGGAGAAAACCGCCAGCGTGTTTATTGTCGCCACGGCAAATAATGTCAAAATATTACCAGCCGAATTGTTGCGAAAAGGAAGATTTGATGAAATTTTCTTTTTGAATCTACCTACAGAAGCCGAACGCCAAGAGATTTTTAAGGTGCATTTGCAACGGTTACGCCCCAATCGGCTGCGAGAATTTAACTTAGCTTTGTTAGCTAAACAGAGTCTCAATTTTAGCGGTGCGGAAATCGAGCAGGTAATCGTTGATGCCATGCACCAAGCATTTTCCACGAGAGTTGAGGGACAGCGCCGAGACTTTAATACAGAGGATATTTTACAGGCTGTAGCGCAGACAGTGCCATTAGCTGCGATCGCACATGAACAAATTGAAGCATTAAAGCAATGGGCAGCACAAGCCGGTGCTAGAACCGCCTCCAATGATGTGCTGTTGGTAGAAGAATTAAAACAATATTCAACCGAACAAGGAATAGGCCCTTTAGAAGTCGATTAAAATAGAAAAAATACGTGTTTCCTACGCCTCGTTATTTAATCCAAAATCGTTTGACTGAGCGAAGTCGAAGTCCCAAATCTCAAATCCAAAATTGGTATTATGTCTCATTTCACAACTATCAAAGTCCAAATCAAACACGGTGAAATTCTGCATGAAGTTTTGCAAGAATTAAACTATCAAGTTGAATGCAACACGAATGTACGCGGATATCAAGGCGATACGACTCAAGCCGAGTATGTGATTCGCCAGAAGAATGGTTATGATTTAGGTTTTCGCCGCAGTGGTGAAAATTACGAAATAGTTGCAGACTTTTGGGGAGCAAAAATTAATCAACAGCAGTTTGTTAACTCCATCAGCCAAAAATATGCTCATAAAACCTTGATGGCAACGGTGCAAGAACAAGGCTTTAATGTGGAGGATGAAGAAGTATTAGCAGATGGAACTGTGCGAGTAGTTGTAGGACGTTGGGTGTAAATAAGTGCTTGGGCTGGGCATCTTTCCCAGCCTAGATATTTAACCTCTTGCAAAAGTCCTAATTAGGAATTAGTATTACTCTGGTATACTCCAAATTTTAATAGTTTTATCGATACTCGCGCTAACAACAGTTTTTCCATCAGGACTCACAGCAATAGACATAACATTAGCTGAATGCCCTTCTAAGTCATGAATTTCTTCACCTGTAAACAAATTCCAAATTTTAATAATGCCATTATTTAAACCTCCAAAGAAAGCTTCACCATCCTTACTAACAGATATTGAGTGAATCTTATTATCTGCTTCTAGAGTAAGTGTATAAATTTTCTCTCTTTTTTCTATATCCCAAACATCAACCTGATTTTCTCCTCCAGCAATAGCAATTGTTCCATCTGGACTGATAGCAACACAAGAAAGTCCTGGTGCATAATTATTTAAACCTAATGTTTCGTTTCCTAGAGTTGTAATTTGTTGTCTTTGCTTCCAATTCCAAATTTTTATTGCCCTATCAATAGCACTACCACTAATCAAAATCTTCCCATCAATACTAAGGGAAACCTTAACAGTATTCATTCCCCAAACGTAACAAGGATGCTCTCCCAAAACATCATATTTTCCTGAACGGGGTTGTTCCCAAACATAAATCAATTTATCTTGACTACCACTAATTAGAGTGCCATCAGGAGCAACAGCAAGAGATAAAACAGCATCAAAATGCCCTTTAAGTATACGAATCTCTTGCTTTTTTTGTAAATCCCAAATTTTTATTTCATTCCAATTATTGCTATACAAAGTTTTCCCATCTGGACTGAACGCAAGGGCATAAGGAGATGATAAACCTTCACCTAATGTGGAAATTAATTGGCTGGTTTGAATATTCCATAATTTGATAGTTTTATCATGGCTTCCACTCGCAATAGTTTGTCCATCGGGACTAAATGCTATTCCATATACATCAGATGTATGTCCGCTTAAAGTAGTCAAGCATTCAAAAAATTTATAATGATATGGATTTAAAGCTGCAATAACCTGTCCAATACCAGCTTCTTTTCTTTTATGTAATAACTTATATGCTACCGCTTTTAACTGCACTGATTCATTCTGTAAACTTTGAATGACTAACTCTAAGCCTGCGTCACCATAGTTGATAGCTTCAGTGAGTGCAGCCATTTTTGCTTCTAAATTATTACTTAAAAGACGACGCTTAACGCCTTCGATTCCGCCTAGAACTACACCCGAAACTGGAGGTGGTGCGGGAGCAATGCGATTTTGTGAGATAGGGAAGCAGGGGAGGCAGGGGAGGCAGGGGAAGAGAAAAAATAAGTATACAAGAAATCTATTTAAGTAATAAAAAGTACCAAAAATGTCTCTTCACTCCCCCTGCTCCCCCTGCTCCCCCTGCCCCCCTACCTATTTCACGACGATCTCACTTTTTCGCGTTGCTCCCAGGTGGTGCTTGTCCACCAAGTACAGCATCATATTCTCGCGGTTGGTTGGCATTTTCTGGCATAATTCTCTTCCTCGACTCTAATAGCAGTGTTCCCAATTCAGGAAATGCGATCGCACTTATTTGAAATCGCACCTATCCTTGATTCTATGGAACTCGCCATACTTGAATTAATTTCCTAACGTAACTGACAATAGTCTGTCCATCTGGGCTAATAGCAACACTTTTTCCATAAGAGGAAAGTTTAGCAAGTCGTTCTTGTGTCTGCAAGTTCCAGATATTAATATCACCGCCACAATTAACAAAGATTTTGCCATCAGAATTGAAAGTAAAAAAGTTTAATTGACCACTATTAGGAAATAAAGTATGAACTTCTTTACCAGTTCTCAAATCCCATATTCTAATACGTGTTGGTAAATGATTATCGCCAGTTATTAAAGTTTGTCCATTGGGACTAATTGCTAATGAAACAACGCCATAAGGATGTCCATTTATAGACTCATGCCCTACTAGGGTATAAATCTCACCTCCCGTTATTAAATTCCATAGTTTAATAGTCTCATCTAAACTAGCGCTTGCTAAAATTTTTGCATCTATATTGATCGCAAGCGAAGTTATATTTTTTGAGTGTCCTTTGATAGTGTAAATATTTTGTTTTGTTTCTAAATCCCAGATGAGAATATTACCAGCTTCATTACCACTAGCTAATATTTTGCCATCAGAACTGAGAGCAATAGCTGTAAGAGTGTTACGCCTTCGAGTTTCAGACTCCCACAATGGTTGTCCGCTAATAACATGACTTAATTGCTCGGTATTGAAATTCCAGATTTCAGTTCTAATAGTACTGTCATGCTGAGAACCACCTATTGCTAAAGTTTGAGCATCGGAACTAAAAGTTAAATGTTTTGGATAGTCTTTTACTCTCGTACCAAATATTTTACTGATGGTGCGAAGACTTTTTCCTGTCTTCAAATCCCACTTTTTAAAGTCTATATAAGTTCCACCAACAATACTGCCATCTCTTTGAGGTTCTTCAAAAGAACTACCGCCAGCATCGCAACACACTAGAGTTTTACCATCGGGATGAATGGCGATCGCAGCATCATTTCTATTAAGATCAATTGTATAAACACACTCAAAAAACCGATAGGGATTAAATTCTAAGATTGCCTGTTTTACTTTTAATTCTGAGATATCCCGCAATAATTTATATGCTGCTAACTGTACCTTTTTTGATGGGTCTTTTAAAGCCTGAATTACAAAATCCCAGCCTTCCTGTCTATAATTAATCAGTTGCGAAATCGCTAAAAGGCGGTAATTTTCATCACTGCTAGCGAAACGTTGTTTTGCGCCTGACAATCCGCCTAAAACTACACCATCGACTGGCGGAGGATTTTTTCCGCCAAGTACTGCATCATATTCTCCAGGTTGTTTGGTATTATCTGGCATCGCTTTTTACCTTCAACTCATACCAGTGTTCCCAAATTTAGGCTATTTTGCAGTTTGCTAATTTCTCTGCAAGCGCAGACAGGGTTCTGCAACCTGTCCAAAAGTCACCTAACCCCCAACCTATAAATGCACCGCCACGGGGTAGGTGTCCTACGTTAGCACTCAAATCGAATCTCAAGTCATTCCAATACCGCCAAGCACCTTGAGAAAACCATCCCACACCTTTACCAAAGCGACACCACGCTTCCCAGTCAGGATTGGATGTACAGCCAACCATTTGCCAGATATGCGTCTGTACAACAAAGCCAAAGCGTCCATTGCTATATTTTTGCCAGAGAGTTTCAATCGTGTTTAAATCTTCACAAGGGAATTTTTCAACGTCTGATGGGTCTAAAAATCCTTGTGGTTGGCGATCGCATACGCGCAGCATTATACTAGCAGTCTCTTGGTCTGCATCTTTCCACTTTCTGGAAGCAAGCAAATTTTCCAAACGACTGTAGTTTAAATCAACCGCAGAGATTAATGGTATATCACTGTGTAGATGGGACTGTACTTTTGCTAATGCTTGTTGTCCCAGCAGTGACGATACTGTAAATTCCAACTTTTCCGATTCAGTATTTACAATCTGAAACACCAATTTTGTACCAGCTTGGCCATACTTTAGGGCTTCTTCAACGGCGATAATTTGTTGTTCTAGGGATGTAGCGCCCATCAACCGTCGTTTAACACCTTCAATACCTCCTAAAACCACACCATCTTTTGGAGGTGGTACTTGTCCGCCAAGCACAGCATCATATTCTCTTGGTTGTTTGAAATTTTCTGACATTGCTGTTTTATTTAGAAAATGCTTGCACTCTGTCAATACAGCCCTGCTGCACTGCTTCAATTAAAATATCTTTTGCACCTTTTCGCTTAAAGTAAAGTGCTGCATAATTACGTTGTAGCTGAGTGCCATTGAACAGGTAATGTCGAATTCGGTCTTGACCTTGAGAAGTATCAACTAAGCCCAGTGTAAAGTCAACTAACTTGTAGGTGGCGCTATTGCGGTCATTTTCTAGATTTTCCATCAGCGTATCGATATCGGACACTCCGCCAGCACGCGCCATCGCCACGAAAGCATCATATCTGTCAATTTTATTACCATACTCCTGAAGTATTTCTTGTACTATAGGTTCTTGTCGAGAAGCTAGTAGTGAATAAGCTGCTTGGCGTACTTTCCATAATTTATCGTCCAACGCCCAAATTACTAATTCCAAACCTGCTTCGCCATACTTGAGTGCTTCTTCTAGTGCAGCGATTCTTTGTTCAACTACCGGATTTGCCAAGCGTCTTTTAACACCTTCTAGTCCTCCTAAAACTACAGCACCAGGAGGCGCTTTTTCTTGACCACCAAGGACAGCATCATAAACTGTTGGGCGATTGGTATTTTTTGACATCATGTTTTTACTTTTTATATGATGGAATTCTTGAGTGCGATCGCCATAATCACCTAATTTCATAAATGCTCTTTATATGGGATAATTATTTTCAATTATAGAAGTGCGATCGCAGTTGTTATTTAAGTGTGCGATCGCAACTTTTTCTAGGACTTAATACCCCATATTTGGATAGTTCCATCTCTACTCCCGCTAACCAGAGTCTTGCCATCGGGACTAATAGCTACACAATTAACCCAATCAGTATGTTCTTTGAGAATGCGTAGGCATTCCCCTGTTTGCAAGTTCCAAATTCTGATATTTTCGTCACTACCACAACTAACAAGAGTGTTTCCGTCTGGGCTGATAGCTACACAATTAACCCAATCTGAATGTCCTTCAAGTGTAAACTGAAGCTGTTTTGTCTGTAACTTCCATACTTTAATTGTTTTGTCTTTACTGCCACTGACAATTGTCTGCCCGTCTGGGCTAATAGCTACAGACTCAACACCATCTGAATGTTTTTTAAACCTGTGTATCAGCTTTCCAGTTTCAAAATTTCGTACTTTGATCGTTGCGTCATTACTACCACTAACGAGAGTTTTTCCATCAGCACTGATAGCTAACGCTTGAACTAAGTAGTTTGAATGTCCACTAATGGTACGTATAATTTGTTCTGTCTGCAAATCCCAAACATTAATTCCTCTATTTTGACTGCCACAGGCAAGCGTCTTTCCATCTGGACTAATAACTAGAGAAAAAACGCTGAAAGCAAATTCATCTAAGGTTTTTTTACATTCTCCAGTCTGTAAATCGAACACTTTGAGCATGTGTCCGTCATCATAATATCCTCCTCTAGTACCTCCCCCTCTAGTAACTAAAGTTTTTCCATCTTGGCTGATAGCTAAGGAATTAACGTTGAAATCTGCCATAGAAATAGGTTGAAGTTGTCCGGTATGCAAATCCCAAACATTAATGTCTTCTCCGGCACTTACAAAAGTTTTCCCATCTGGGCTAATGGCAATAACTCTAGTCCCTAAATTTCGTTGTAAAGTGTGGAGGCAAGTGATATTTAGCCAGGGATTATGTTCTTGTAACGACTGCTTGACTCTTGCTTCTTCTCGGTGGCGAAGTAACGAATAAGCAGCCCACTTTAATTTTCCTGATTCATATTGCCAAGCCTGAATTACTAAGTCTAAACCTGCTTCTCCATAATTTAATGCTTCTTTTAGGGCGGTAGTTTGCGCTTCTATATCTACACTTTTCAAGCGGCTTTTAACACCTTCCAGTCCCCCTAAAATCACACTACCAACTGGGGCAGAATTTTGAGTGCCTAAAGGCGATAACTTCCGCACGTACTACTTGCTGTTCAGATTCAGCGCTGACAGTCCGTACTAAACTTAAATCTAGAGTACCGCCGCCAAAATCAACCACCAAAACTACAGCCCCAGGATGCTTGACAGCATAACCAAGGGCTGCTGCGGTAGATTCATCGACAATTTGCACTGCGGGAATATTTAACTTGTCGCCCAAGTTGCGGAACCAGTCAAGATATCGCTCAAATGCACCCACGGGAACTGTGAAAATAACGCTACTGGGTTGTAATTGCTGTTCAACCTGTTGCCAAATTTCCTTAAGAAACAGTTCCGAAACCACCTCAGCGCTGTAACTATTACCATCCAACTGTCGCGGAGGTGGCACAAAATCTGCTGCCAAATCGCGTTTGAAAGCTCTAAAACAACGTTCCGGCTGGGCAAACCCCAAGCGTTTGGCGCGTACAGATTCACCAAAAGAAATGCGATCGCGCCCTTCCACAAATACTAAACTAGGTACAACGCTAACTTGCTCAGCCCCGATTTCAAAGCGGCGCGACATCGAATCAAATCTCAATGTCCGTGGTTTTTGCGTAATCAAATCAGTAGTACAAACAACAGTATTGCTTGTACCAAAATCAATTATTACTGTAGTCATTTGTTATTAGTTATTGGGCATTGGGCACTTGTACTGAGCGAAGTCGAAGTATTGGGCATTGGGTATGGGGCATTGGGCATGGGGCATTGTTACAGACTTAGCTTCCTTGTCCCCCTTGTCTTCCTCATCCCCCTCATCCTCCTCACCTCCCCCCCGGTAAACTCCGGCTAACCTTGGCAGGGCAAAGAATTCTTCCTTGATGCTGATAGCCAATAAATCGAATGTAAACTAATTCACCTTCGGTAATATCAGCATTGTCTGGTTGATGCAGTTGGGAATTATAAGGGACTTGTTGCCAAGGTTTGCCTATCTGTTCGTAACCCCATTTACTAAGAAGATTATCTAGAGGAGTAAACATCGAAAGCAGATTTTTCACGGGCAATTCTGGTTTAACACTCACCATTTGGTGGATGCTGGGATAGTTTGTCAGTAATGTCTGCAATTGCTCAAATGTGGAAGTGCGAAATTCTTTGGTTAGTTGTAGACGTTGCTGTTGCAACTCTTCATGGAGTCGCACACCTTCTTGATGCAGTGCAGCTTTTTCAGAAGTAAGTTGCTGTATTTTTTGCTCTAATTCTAAGTATTTTTGATGAGATGCTTGGAGTTCATCTTCTAGTAATTTAATTTGAGATTGCGCCAACCCTAACTTATCAATTCGCTTGTTTGGTTGAGAAGCGATCGCCGCGTTAATTACTGGAATAATCAAAAGTAACGCCAAAAATCCGATTGCGATCGCTAAAATACTTTCCAGAGAAAACATTCCGCTTCCCTGGAGGTCTGATATGATGTCTGCAAGCATCTGTATCTCTCCTATTGTTGTTTGAGAGACTGTTGTTCTGTTCCTGTCACGTTTTCTTCTCCCTCGTAATATTCAGGAAGCAGTTCTTGAGTTTCTACGTCTCCCAAAGCATCTTCAATTCCAGATGTTGTGCTGGTACAACTTGCGCCAGAAGCACCAATTACTGTTTCCGTAATTTTTCCATCTTTACCGATGCGATACTCAATTTTTTGATACTCAGCCATAAGTAAAATATCTATATTTTCAAGGTTTTCAAGCAATACGCAGTTATTCCGTTGTATCACTTTTGCCAGTTAACTGCAATTTCCATCTGGCACTAGCACAAACAAATAAATGTGTCAGGGCTTTACTAATTTACTAAAACAAATGTACTATTTTTGATGAGATTATACAAGCCTCAAAGAAACCGAGTCAAATTATAAGTGTGTTATTTGTTACAAAATGTAGGCGATCGCTACTTTAGCAAACTTGTAATAAAGTTTTTGGGAACCCTAATTAAGACTTGAAAGGTAAAGCAACATGACTGACAATCAAAATCAACCCAGAGATTATGATGCTGTACTTGGCGGACAATCGCCGCCTCCTATAGATGGAGTTGTTCTCGGAGGAATTGAGGGCATTAAGCGTTGTTTATCAAATCCTGTAGCTAATGTGCGAATTGCTGCACTTAGCGAAGCCTTGAAATATGGTGATGCAGGGTTGGATATTTTGATTCAAGCGTTGCAAGATAAATCGAGGTTAGTACAGCGTTTTGCTTATCGAGTATTAAAACAAAGAGTGGAACCGCAAGTTAAACAAGCTTTGCAAACATATAAACCTTGGAACTTGGAAGAAAGATTTGAGAAGTATCAAGAGTCTGACATTACTCAATTTGCTAATCGGCAAGTTGTAGATTTTGAGAAAAATATAGGTATTGTTGAACCTGTTAACAAAGCTTATGCGCTCAGATATGAGTATGATAATGAAGAGGATTTACCGAGTCAAATTAGTAAGCTTTTACAAGAACCCAACGCCGACAAATTAGAAGCTTTAGTCTTTGGTTTGTGGGCAGAAGCTTATGAACGCGATTCAAGTGAGATTGTTCAAACTTTAGTTGATGCCAAAAAATATTTAACTAATCTCAAAGCTGTTTTTATTGGCAATATTGCTTATGATGAATGCGAAATTTCTTGGATTAGACAAAGTGATATCAGCCCGATTTTACAAGCTTATCCTAAACTGGAAATTTTACAAGTTCGTGGTGGCGACGGTTTACATTTTAGTCCACCAGTGCGACACAATAACCTCAAAGCTTTAATTGTAGAAACTGGGGGATTAAGTCGAGATGCTGTTGCCCACATTTGTAATATGAATCTGCCAGCATTGGAACATTTAGAATTATGGTTTGGCAGTGAAGATTACGGTGGAGACTGTTGGGTTGAAGATATACATCCGATTCTTTTTGAAGAAAAGTTTCCCAACTTAACTTATTTAGGATTACGCAATAGCCAATTTACCGATGAAATAGTCAGCGTTATTGTAGGTTCTCCAGTTATTGACTATATCAGCGTACTTGACCTTTCAATGGGAACGTTGAGTGATGCTGGCGCAGAAGGATTGCTGAATTGTTCGGCTATAAATAATCTTGATATTCTCAATATTTCAGAAAACTTCTTATCTCAGGCAATGATTGAAAAATTTTCTGAGTTGGATGTGCGTGTTTTGGCAAACAATCAGAAGGAAGAAGATGAAGATAGCTACATCCACGGTCGCTATTGTTCTGTTGCAGAGTGAAATTTAGTATTAAGTAGGCGGCTGGAAGTCTCAGCTACACGAAAAAAACGCGCCTAAGCAGGTTAAAAACTTTCTCTTAATGAATTCACTTTTAACTATGAATAATAATCTAAATCAACCCGGAGAATTTGACGCAGTACTTGGTGGAGAGCAGCAAAATGAAAAATACAGCGTAGTTTTAGGAGGAATTGAAGGAGTAAAAAATCGTCTAAATAGCCAAGATGATGAAGTGAAAACTTCAGCACTTGAAGATGCACTGAAATATGGTAACGCAGGAATAGATTTAATTATTGAAGCGTTATACGATCCTTCAGAAGAAATACACGCTCGTGCTATTTGTTTACTACGCAAAGCTGGTACTAAAGGTAAGCAGGCATTACTAGATTATGACCCTTGGTTAGTTTTAACGACATTTCAAGATTGGGAAGATTACTATTATGACAGAATTAAAGACCCAATAGGTCAGGCATATTGTTTATATAATGAAAACTATGTAAATAGTAAAAATAAATTATCGCGCTTCCTTCAAGATCCGAAAGCTAAAGATATAGAAGCAATCAAGTTTCAAGTTTACTACAAAGATCCGAATTGCAAAATTGCCTTTAAAGATTTTGCTGACACACTTGTTAATGCTTGTGAATTGCTTACGAATTTGAAAGCATTATTAATTGGAGATTGCTGCGACCTCATCAATATAAAATATAGAGAATCAAATATCAAGGTATGTAGTATTCATCCTCTACTAAAATCCTATCCTTACTTAGAATTACTTCATATCCGGGGTCGAATGCTTGAAGAAGATATTCTCAAGCCTGAACTAAAAATACTAGAAGTTCGTAACCCTCAAAATAATTCTATTATTCCTATAAAACCTTTAAAACATGAGAATTTAAAAACTTTGATTGTTGATGCTGATGGGATATCTGATAGTAATATTACGAAAATTTGCAATTTAAATTTACCATCTCTAGAATACTTCGAGCTATGGCTAAGTAGAAGTGATTTAAGCAACATCAATATCGATAGTTTAGCACCTATGCTTTCGGGTGAGTCGTTTCCTAACTTGGTATACCTAGCAGTAAGACAATGTGGAAATATGAGCGAGGTTGCTCAAGCTATTGTTAATTCTCCAATTATGGAAAATCTGAAGGTACTTGAGTTAACAGATGGAAATATAGGTAATGGAAATGCTTTATTAAAGTCTCCAATAATTAATCGCCTGCATACTCTCAATATTTCTCGAAATCGTTTACCTAAAAATATAATTGAGCAATTTTCTAAGTTGAAATGTCGAGTAATTGCAGATTCTCAGTTTAGCGATCGCTATTACTCAGTCTGGGAATAAATTAATAAAATAATACAGTTTATCTAAAATGAACAACAATCCCAATCAACCAAGAGAATACGATGCAGTGCTTGGTGGAGAAGCACCACCACCAGTTCACGGTGTAATTTTAGGAGGACTTGAGGGGGTAAGAAACCGATTGAAAAGTTCGGTGGTTGAGGTACAAATGAATGCACTTTCCGAAGCATTGAATTATGGGGATATTGGTTTAGATTTAGTGATTAATAATTTAACGAATTATTCCGAGCAAGTGCAGCGTTTTGCTGCAAAATTATTAAAACAAAGGGGAGGAGATAAAGGGAAGCAAGCGTTACTAAATTCTGATCCCTATCTTGCTTTTATCATGATGACCAACTGGTTAGTTGAAGAATTTAATTCAGAAGTAGGCATTAAAAATCCTGAAATTACAGCTTATTCTTTAAATTTACAACTAGATTGGTCGCCTTTGTATACCAAAGTTAGATCAATAGTAAAATCCGGCTCAGGGTTGTCTTTTAGGGCAGAAACACATCGTCTTGATAGAGAAGAAACGACCAAAAAATTTCAAACATTTCTTCATAATCCCCAAAGTCATCAGATCCAAGCTTTACACTGTCACTATCCTAGTCACTGTTTTATAGACATTTTTATTGAAGCAAAGAACCAACTGAGCAACCTTAGGGCGTTATTTTGGGGCGATCCTCAGGATGACCCTTACAAAGACACCTCCATACATAAACTAACCAGGAACATGAGCCTCATTTTAGAAGCTTATCCAAACTTGGAGGTTCTTCACATACGTGGTAACGCTGACGGAGATAACTACGATCCTTTTGAAGGTTCATGCTTGTCATTTACTTTAGCGGAACATCATCATCTCAAAACGCTGATTATTGAAACTAGTTGTTTACCAAGATCGGCAGTTAATGAGATTGTTAATCTTAATTTGCCAAATCTAGAATATCTAGAATTGTGGACAGGAAACGCAGGATTTGATGCAGTTAGCCTAATACCAAAAATTTCTGAACAGTTTCCGAAACTTAAGTATTTGGGTATACGCAGTTGTGAAGATGCTGATGAAGTAGCCAAAGCATTAGTGAGTTCTCCTTTAATAGAACGCCTGAAAATTCTTGACCTTTCAATGGGAGAAATGACAAATCAAGGAGTGGAATATCTTTTAAATTGTCCCGCAGTGAACCAACTCCACACCCTTAATCTTTCTATGAACTACATTTCAAATACCGAAGTCTTAGACCAACTTGTGTGCCACGTAATTGCACAACCTCAAGATGGTGAATATGGCGATCGCTATTATGCCCTCCACGAATAAAGAATATATTAGATAATGCTAAATTTCATCCTCATCGCCAACCCCGAAAACCGCCGTGTCGGTTTCCTCCAAGAAGCGATCGCCCATTTCAACTTACCACCAGCTACCGTAGTAGATTACGCCGACTTAATAGCAGGAAAACAAACCCTCGAACAATTCAATACACCCAATACTATTATCCGCTTTGACTCTCCAGAAAAAAACTTTGATGTCGATAAAGCCATCATCGCAGAAGGGAGTAGGGAAATTTTTTCTACTTCCAGTCATCAACATATCAGTGCAGAAGCCGCGACAAAATTAGAATTTGACAAAGGACTCATCCTCTATCCGCGACAGTGGTATTTAGGCTGGCGGTATCTGTTGCAAAAATGGGAAACACAACTTACTCCCCTCATCGCTTGCGGAGAGGGGTACTTCATGAACCATCCCCAAGACATCGCTGTGATGTTTGACAAACCAGCTTGTCACGAAAGATTCAGCCATCATAATATCCCCGTTCCGCGATCGCTAGGTAAAATCCACAACTACGATAATTTACGCGAACAAATGCAAATGCAGGGAATAGAACGAGTATTTGTCAAACTTTCCCACGGTTCCGCCGCTTCTGGAGTCGTTGCTTACCGCGCAAATTCGCGTTTTGAATCAGCCATAACTACTGTTGAACGAGTGCGAGAAAATGGGCAAACTCTGCTTTACAACTCCCGGAAAATTAGACACTACACTCACCGCGAAGAAATCGCCGATATTATCAATATTTTGACAGCAGAAGGCGTACAAGTTGAAGAATGGCTACCCAAAGCACATTTGCAAGAATGCGGGTTTGATGTGCGTGTGGTAGTTATTAATGGCGAAGCACAGCATATCGTTGTTCGCCTTGGTAAAAGTCCCATGACAAATTTGCATTTGGGGAATGAACGGGGAAATACTGAGGAATTTTTAGCAAAACTTGGTGTAGAAAATTGGGAGATCATGAAGCGAACTTGCGAACAAGCAGCAGGGTTATTTCCTAATAGTTTATATTGCGGTGTTGATTTACTAATTTTACCAGATTGGAAAACTCATGCGATTTTAGAAATTAATGCTTTTGGTGATTTATTGCCAGGTATTTTGTGGAATGGGATGGATACTTACACAAGTGAAGTTAAAGCGATTTTGGAAAAATAAATGTAGGGTGTTTTATGCCGCAGGCTAACGCACCTTTAATTGTTGATGCTACCCTACTTTCGTCGAAAACACACGCTACTGCTGTGGCTATAAATTAACGTGAGTTCGACGGCTAAAAAAAAGATATTTTCATGAATGATGTAGGACTTTTATATGCTCAATATGAATCAAATTGTCGAAACTCACGATATCTTATTTATCACTCTAGACACACTACGTTACGACGTAGCCCAAAACCTACTCGCACAAGCATGTACTCCAAACTTAGCAAAAGTACTTCCTAAAACAGGTTGGCAAGAACGCCATTCACCCGGAAATTTCACCTATGCTTCTCATCATGCGTTTTTCGCCGGCTTTTTACCCACACCTGTAACACCTGGAATTCACCCCCGTCTTTTTGCTTTGGGATTTGAAGGAAGTACCACTACAACTGATACAACTTGTGTGTTAGATAGCTCAAATATTGTTACTGGATTAGCTGTAAAAGGATATCATACAGTTTGCATTGGTGGAGTTGGTTTTTTCAACAAACGCAACCCTTTAGGTAATGTAATTCCCTCAATGTTTGCTGAAAGTTATTGGAGTCCAGAATTAGGTGTTACTAACCCCGAATCTACAGAAAATCAGGTAAATCTGGCGCAACATATTTTAGAAAAAACGCCAAATAATCAACGCATATTTTTATTTATAAATATTTCTGCCTTGCATCAACCAAACTATTTCTATCTTCCCGATGCCAAAGATAAAATCGATACTATTGAATCTCACGCCGCAGCTTTGGAATATGTCGATCGCCAATTAGCTAAACTCTGGAATATTATACGACAAAGGCATTCTACTTTTTGCATTCTCTGTTCCGACCACGGGACAACTTATGGTGAAGATGGTTACACTGGACATCGACTCAGCCATCCTGTGGTTTGGACTGTTCCCTATGCAGAGTTTGTTTTATGAAAACTCACGCAGAAGCGCAGAGTTATTCTTGGCGTGAAACTTAAAGCAAATTCTTAACTTGTCACGAAAATACTTGAAATTCTATGCTGACAATCCAAAATCTTAAATCGAAAATTGCCCAGTCTCCTTATCAAGCATACGTCTATTCTTACCCCCACAAAACAGCTTACCGTCCCATCTCCCCACCTGTGTATCTTCCAGAACTTTGGGCGCAGCAAGATAGACAAGCGCTGTTTCTCTACATACATATACCGTTTTGTGAAATGCGTTGTGGCTTCTGCAATCTGTTTACCACAGTCAGCCACAATGAAGATTTTATGAGTCAATATGTTCGCACGTTACAGCGACAGGCGCAACGGATGAAAGCCGTGTTGGGTAATGCGTCATTTGCTAGGTTCGCTATTGGTGGCGGAACTCCCACCCAATTACCGATTCAGCACCTCGAAACTATTCTCAATATTGCTGAAAATACTATGGGTGCAAAATTACAGGAAATTCCCATTTCTGTAGAAGTTTCGCCAGAAACCGCCACTGAGGATAAGTTAAAGTTATTGCGATCGCACTCTGTAGATCGTGTTAGTATTGGTGTCCAAAGCTTCATCGATTCGGAAGTTTTAGCCACCCAGCGCCGTCAATCTACTACCCAAGTAGAAGCAACGCTGACAAGGATAAAAGAGATGGGATTTCCCACTCTGAACATTGATTTGATTTACGGTTTACCCGGACAAACAGTAAATACTTGGTTGCAATCAATACAAGCTAGTTTGCGTTTTCAACCAGAAGAAATTTATCTATATCCATTGTATGTGCGATCGCTCACAGGTTTGGGACGCACAGATCGAGAATGGGACGATATTCGTTTAGCTTGTTATCGAGAAGGGCGATCGCTATTATTGTCAGAAGGATATACGCAAGTTTCCATGCGGATGTTTCGACGCTTGGAAGAGAGACAAGGGGGACAAGGGGGACAAGGTAGACAAGGTAGACAAGGTAGACAAGGTAAACAAGGTATCAATATTTCTCCCTTGTCTCCTCCCTCTCCCATCTACTGCTGTCAAGCCGACGGTATGATTGGTTTAGGTTGTGGCGCACGTTCCTACACTAATACTTTGCACTACTCCAACGAATATGCAGTGGGAGCAAAGGGAATCAGCGAGATTTTACAAGCATATATTCAAACAGCAGATGAGTCATTTGACTACGCACACTATGGTTTTCAACTAAATGCTGAAGAACAACGTCGGCGGTATATTTTGTTATCTTTGCTTTCCGATGAAGGATTGAATTGTGCTAGTTATCGTCAGCAATTTGGTAGTGAAGTATACGCTGATTTTCCAGAATTTTCAGAATTGCTGGCTTTAAATTTGGCGATAAAAGATGAGGAGATTTTACAGTTAACTGAATTTGGCATTGAGCGTTCTGATACTATTGGTGCGTGGTTATTTTCTGAGAAAGTTCAGGAATTAATGCAGGATTATGAATTGAAATAGTAGGGTTTCAAAAATATTTGTAGAGAAGCGATTAATCACGTTTCTACGGATATTTACATTACATCTACCGTTGGAGAAAATATGACAAACAATCAAAATCAACCCAGAGAATTTGATGCAGTACTCGGAGGAGAAGCACCGCCACCAGTACAAGGTGCTGTTTTAGGTGGGATTGAAGGTGTTAAAAGACGTTTATCGAGTTCAAACATTGAAGCGAGAATTGCGGCTTTAAGTGAAGCACTAAATCATGGTGATACAGGATTGGGTTTGGTAATTGAAGCTTTAGAAGATAACTTTAGGAAAGTACGCCAAGCTGCGGTTAATTGTTTGCAAGATAGAGAAGAAGTTCGAGTTAAGCTGGCATTACATAATTATAAATTCTGGAGTGGTTTTAAAAAATTAAATGGACTGCCAAATGGCTATGTAAGTACTTTTGCTAATCGGAAAGTTGTAGAATTTGAATCAACAACTAATATTATCGAAACTGTTGATATTGCATACGCTTTGAGAAATACGGAGAAATATGGTAATAAACCTGAGATAACAGTCGCAAATAAACTTCAATTATTGCAGCAAAGTCCTATGGTAAATCAAATTGAAGCTTTAGTATTTGGCTTCTGGTTTGACTGGGGAGCAACTAATTATAGTTCGCGTAATGTTGTGGAAGCACTAGTTGCACTACAAGCAAAGCTGACTAATCTAAAAGCTGTTTTTATTGGAGATATTGAGGATTCTGAATGTATGATTTCCTCAATTATACAAAGTAATGTCAGCCCGATTTTGCAAGCTTATCCTCATCTAGAGGTATTAAAAATTCGCGGTCGCGGTGATGGTCGTTATCAAGCATCTGAAGGATTAGCTTTTAACCCGCCATTAAGACACGAAAAATTAAAAGCTTTAATTATCGAATCTGGTGGACTTAGCCATCAAGTAATTAATCAAATTTGTGAACTTGAATTACCAGCATTAGAATATCTAGAATTATGGCTTGGTCGTGATGAATATGGAGGAACATCATCTCTTGATGACTTGATGCCAATAATTTCTGGGGTGTTTCCTAAACTAAAATATTTAGGATTGCGAAACAGTGAATATTCCGATGATATTGCCTTGGCAATAGTAGATTCTCCAATTATTGAGAATTTAGTGGATTTAGATTTCTCTATGGGAACTTTGGGCGATGAAGGTGCAGAGGTTTTGCTGAATTGTCCAGCAGTACAACAACTAGATACATTGAATGTTTCTAATAACTGTCTAACTCATAATATGCTTCAAAGGTTAAAACAGTTGGATATTGAAATAATTTCAGATAGTCGTCAAAAACATACAGAAGACCGCTACTGCACAGTAGCCGAATAATTCAAAAATTAACTATTCCAAAATGAGTAGAAAAAACACCTACCCTACGGACTAAATTTTACAACTAATATGCACTTGACCATACTCTATCGCGGTTCTTTAATCAGTTGCAACTACGGTTGTGAATATTGCCCCTTTGCGAAACGCCAACAAACAGCCGCAGAATTAGCAATCGATAAACAATCTTTAGAACGATTTGTCAATTTTATTTCCCAACATCCCCAACATCAATTTTCAATTCTCTTTACTCCTTGGGGAGAAGCCCTAATCCATTCTTGGTATCAGCAAGCACTGATAAAATTAACGCAGTTACCCAATGTTAATAAAGCAGCAATTCAAACTAATCTATCTTGTAATTTAGATTGGGTAGAGGAATGTAACAAAGATAAATTGGCGCTTTGGGCAACTTTTCATTCCGAATGGGTGTCACGCGATCGCTTCTTACAAAAATGCCTCAATCTAGACAACCAAAATGTCAAGTTTAGCGTGGGAGTTGTCGGTTTTCCCCAGTTTCAAGCGGAAATAGCAGCTTTACGTCAAGAGTTACCAAACCACGTTTATTTGTGGATTAATGCTGTAAAAGCTGAACTTCCTAATTTATCACCAGAAAATCGAGAATTTTTCAAATCTATTGACCCGTTATATGAACTAAATATTCAACATTATCCTAGCTTTGGGCATTCTTGTCGAGCTGGAGAATCAGTGATTTCTGTTGATGGTGATGGGACAATGTACCGATGTCATTTTATTAAAGCAGCAATTGGTAATATTTACGATTTTACCTGGGAAGCAGCTTTGTCTAAACAACCTTGTACCAACCAAACTTGTCACTGTCATATTGGTTATGTTCATCTAGAATATTTAGAAATGAATAAGGTATTTGGTTCTGGTATTTTAGAAAGAATTCCCGATAATTGGGTTAATCAAAATTGTACTGTCATATAAATATTAATGTTTATCAATTTAACTAAAAGGGTCACAGAAAGCCGGATTTTCTTCACCCCTGCACCCTACCCCTTGCGTCTTAAGTGGCTCCTGAATTCTGGATTCTGTTTTCGCTGCCACTAACTCGCGGCTTTTTAAAGCTTGTCGAGATGACAGGTATGCATCCTGCGGCTGTTGAAATTCCAGAGTTGACAGAGGAAGAACAGCGCGATCGCCTTCACCTAGAGCGGAAGGTGGAACGGGCGTTTTTTGAGGCGGGGAAGGCACTTATGGAGTTACACGTTCGTCCTTAACGTTGCCGGAGGCAGTAGAGGAAGCGGGTGGTAAAGTCCCAAGTGGTAGAATCGTCAAAGACATTGTGCAGCGCATAATGGAGCGAACCAGAGTAGCAAACACCTACCACTTGGGCGAAGTATGCCAAGTTTTAGCCAAGGACAACCCCGAACTCAGGGGTAAGGGTGGGTGTTGGTGTGAGGTAAAGGTTATTTGCAGCCGCTCAAGCGAACCGTTAGCAGTAGTTACGATGCACTTCAACAGACTTTGGACAAGCAACTAAATCGAAATTACAATCATTACCAGACAAAGTAATCATGGAATTCAACCCAAACAACAATGTTGTTAAACTCTGTCTTCAAGGTATGGGCATGGAAGAAAAAGGCAAACCAGAAGAAGCAAGTAAACTGTTTCTTCAAGCCTGGAACGAAGCGACATACGACTTTGAAAAATTTATTTCAGCTCATTATGTCGCCCGACATCAAAAAGATGTTTCCGATAAATTAAAATGGCTCGAAACGGCTTTGCATTTTGCATTAAAAATAAATGACGACTCTGTTAAGAGTGCAATACCTTCTCTATATTCAAACATTGCCAAATGCTATGAGGACTTAAGCGACCCTGACAAGGCAAAAAAGAATTATGAATTAGCAACTTCGTTTAAGGATAAACCTTCTGACAAAGGCCCTTTTTATCATGGGACGAAAGCAGATTTGCAGGTTAGCGATTTGCTGAGGGCAGGGAATAATTCTAATTATAAATCTGAACTCAAAATGAATCACATTTATTTTACAGCCCTTGTTAGTGGAGCGGGACTAGCTGCTGCATTAGCAAAAGGCGATGGACGTGAACGTGTTTATATCGTTGAACCGACAGGGGAGTTTGAAAATGACCCGAATGTTACAGACAAAAAATTTCCCGGCAATCTGACACGCTCATATCGCTCCCAAGCACCATTAAAAATCGTTGGCGAAGTCACAGATTGGGTGAGACAAACACCTGAAGAACTCCAAAAATGGCGTAAAAAGTTGGCCAATAACAAAGGAGAAATTATTAATTAATTTCTAAGATTCCCACACCCTGCTCACCGATTGAAATCAACGTCTTTATGTTTTAACAATTTTTCCAATTGCAATGCTGTTGAAATACCAGAATTGACCGACGAGCAAGAGATTTGCGACCACCTGCGCCCAGAGCGAAAAGTCGAGAGGGCTTTCTTTGAAGCGGGGAAGGCATTAATGGAATTACGCGATCGTAAGTTATATCGCTCTACTCACAAAACCTTTGAGGAGTATTGCCGCATTCGCCCTTGGCGTTGGCGAAGCCATCGATTTAGCGAATAATGGAACGTACCCAAGTACCTAACACCTATCAATTAGGCGAGGTATGCCAAATCTTAGCCAAAGATAATCTAGAACTCAGGGGCAAGGGTGGCTGCTGGGGTATCGTAAGCCAAGTGAATGATTTTAGCTGTACTGTGAAAATGTGGGATAGCGAGTACACCGTTGGGTTACAACACCTGAAGTCTTACGATTACTTGCCTTCCGAGTGTGAGCAGATGCAGGTGATTTGCGATCGCATTACACAGGTGTATTCGAGTGGGTTGGAGGAGTCGGTGCAGAAGTTTTTGGAGATGCTGGGGAAGCTGAATCGTGCTTATTTGACTGAACTGGAAGAGAAAGTGCTGACTGTCTTGGAGTCGGAAATTACACATAAGGAAGCCTGGGGGTAAGGCAGGGATTTATGTGAGCGATTAAGTCATTGTCAATGAAGTCTGCTGTTCGAGCCGACTTTGTAAATCTACAATCAGGTTTTCTCCACTGCGTCGGGCTGACCATACACCAGAATACTGCAAACCTATATTCCACTCTCCTTGCATATAATCTTCATTTTCACAAAATCTGCCTGTATATCTAACTGGTACAGGTGAGGTAACTAAATAACGTTTAGTAAAACTGATAGTGCGCCCAATTACCTCGCCATTGACCTGAGCTTCTCCTAAATAGTTGTCATCCAAAATGGAACCACTAAAAGTATTTCCACTCTGAACAAAGGTTGCTTCAAAGCGACTAGGGATGTCATCTTGCCAATAAGTTCCTAACCAATCACCGCTAAGGTCTGCCATATTGCTTCTTAGTAAAAATGTCTATGCGCTCACCTGAATTGAAGTAATTGACGCGGTATGTAATTATAATCGCTATTGTTAAGCTAAAGCTGTCAACCACCTAAATCGATATTATCGCTGTTGAGTATTGCAGTAAACCCTAGTAAAATACGACGGTACAAGGGGGAAGGTAGCGCTAGTATTCATTGGCGAACCATTACTAAGAATGGCAGAGATTACCAACAGGCATACTATCACTACGAATTTTGGAGTGAGGACGATCACTTGGTTAAGTCGCGAATTAACTTGCTGCTGGTGTGGTTATAGTAATTTTTTAAAACGTAAGTGTATCCTGTTAAAATCCAGGCATTGCAACGTAAAGAGGAAGCTGCTTGATGCGAGTAACCCAAGCGCTCACTTGCGGATATGCCTCAAGAACAATTTGGGCATCACTGGCAAGTTCGATATAGGGATAGCAGGCAATATCTGCGATCGTTGGGTGATTTGTCTCTAGCCAGTCTCGATTCAGAAGATGCTTATCTATCACCTCAAGCGTATACCTTGCCTTTTGCTGTGCGCCTTCTAAATCGATAGGTGTACCTAATAGAAAAAACCGTCGAGCCGCAGATAGACTATTCTGACTTTCATTGGCAGCAGTAGACAACCATTGCAAAACTTTACCCATTGCTTCCGGTTCTGAGGGCAACCAAGATTCTCCGCCATACTGACGAGCTAAGTACACCAAAATAGCTTGCGAGTCACGCAGAACTAGCTTGCCATCAATCAAAACTGGAACTTGCCCAAAAGGGTTAAGTTTCAAAAACTCTGCTGACTTCTGTTCCCCCACTATCAGATCAACCCGGATAATTTCATGTTCTAGCCCCAGCAGGGATAACAAGAGTACAACCGGGAGCAACGCGAAAAAGTGAGATCCTCGTGAAATAGGCAGGGGGGGCAGGGGGAGCAGGGGAAGCAGGGGGAGTAAAGAGAGAAAGTAGTAATTTTTGCTACCGACATACCCTGAAGTATACTTAATTTCTTTCTCTCCCCCTGCCTCCCCTGCCTCCCCTGCCTCCCCTGCTTGCCTACCTCACAAAATCGCATTGCTCCCAGTACAACCTTGTAGCAATTTCCTGATCGCTCATGAGCGTATAATTGCATTTTTGAGAAATTCACTCCTGGAAAGGGAATATAATCTGCGTACAAGAAAAACGATTTTACCCAATGCAATGATAAGTGTTAACCCCTGGTATTACTGGTTTTGGGGTGTCGGGTGTCGGGTGTCGGGTGTAGGGAATTAGGAACAACTTGGTTTTGTCTGGCGCTAAAACATTCAATTTTTATTAACACTACACCCAACACCCTACCCCCAACACTCTGCCCTAACGATATTTCACCTTTTCTTCATGCCATTGGGTTAAAGGGGAAGGGGAATGAGTGCAGAACCTTTTCCCCTTACCCCTTCACCTTTTCCCGACTTATGCAAGAAGTCTATTGTTGTTAGACAGCAGGGATTATCTGATGTTGAATCGCAGATTTGGCACAAGGCGATCGCTCTTGCTGTGTACAAGTTTGATCGCTCCTCCTCAAGCGTAATCTTCCAGTTACCGATGCCGATTTAGCCTTTTGAGAACGGTTTTTCAACGGAACTGTTGGGGTCGCTTGAGGGCTGTGGTGGGCGGTAGTAAGGCGATCGCACTGAGCGCATTTTTAACAAAGTTCCACAACACAAGCCAATATAAAAATAAGTTTTTGAGCCAAGGCTAGTATATTTGGTCGTGTAATCGCAATTTTAATTGTTAGTGCAAGAGCTAAGTAGACTGGTTTGTTGTAAATATAGGAGTATCAACTGATCTGACTTTTCACGGGATGTGGAAAGTCAGGCCAGTAGGTAAGGGAACTGGTTTAGGAATGTCAATTAGCTATCAAATTATCACAGAAAAACATCAAGGAAATTTAAACTGTATTTCATCTCCAAGAGCAGGAACTAAATTCATAATCGAGATTCCCATTCAACAAATTAAACCTATACAAGCAAAGATACAAGAAGCTCATAATATGGGGTATGAGTATCATCAGAATAGAAAACCTGGTTAAGCTTAAAAGCCTAATTCGCTAAGGGTTTTATCAATCCTGAAATGGATGGAAGAAGTGGTTTATCCGACACACTGCCTTTGATTTCCTCACTCTTCAAATGTACAGAGCTTTTTCAGAAATCAAATATTAGTCTAAACTCCAGTTAATAATTATTTATTAGGAAAATTATTAGCATTGGGGTTATGTAATTAATGTTAAAAGACTTCTCTAATATGTTAAATCTCCTCACAAACGCTTATGAGCATCTGTCGTAACCAGCAATTGGCTTGATCCTGCTCTGTAAGTTTGCTCCATAGCATTGAAATCATCCACGGTTGAGTTTGTACTGGAAGTTCAAAAATTTCTAATGCATCTTGATATGCCAATGGTGCTAGCAATCGTGATGGAACAGCAGCAATTAAATCAGTTGATGAAATGATTGCTGGTAGCACTAGTAAGTGAGGAGTTGTCAAAGCAACTCGACGCTGGAGATTGTACTGGGCAAGCGCATTATCGATTTCACCAACTTCATCTTGCCTAAGAGTAAAAAGAGCATGAAGAAAATTAGCGAAGATTTCTGGTGTGATAACGTCCTCCAAGAGAATGGGATGTCCAAGACGACAGATGCCGACAAAGTGTTCTGGAAATAATGGTATTTGTATTGTTTGTCTGGGTGGGTCTTGAAAAACACCCAAAGCTAGATCAATCTCTCGTCGCTCTAATAGTTCTCCAACAAAGTTTTTTGCAAAACTAATTAATCGAAAATTAATGCTTGGTGCAATTCGACGACAAACTTCAAGAAGCTTGGGCATGACAACATAGCTAGTGTAATCTGAACTGCCAATTGTAAAAGTACTTTTAGAAGTAGTAGAGTCAAATGTTTGGCTCGTTTCCAATGTCTGCCGAATTTGTTGCAGGGCAACTCTTATACCTTGAGCAACTTCCAGAGCTTTTGCTGTGGGTTGCATTTGCCTACCAATTCGGATAAATAATTCATCTTGGAATAGTATGCGTAACCTAGCAAGTGCCGCACTCATTGCTGGTTGCCCTAAGTACAATCGTGTTGCTGCTGCTGTTACACTCCTTTCTTCAAAAAGTGCTTCAAAGGCGACTAGAAGGTTCAGATCAATGGCAGACAAGTCTATTAATCGCATCGATTAAATATATTATTTCAATCAATTTGATTAATTTAAAACATTTGAGTAAAGTAAAACTGAAAGTTGTGAAAAGTTATTAAAATGACTTACCAGAAAAAGATTGCTGTAGTAACAGGTAGCAATCGTGGGTTAGGATATGCCATAGCTCGTAAATTGTCCCAAATTGGCATCCATGTTGTTCTAACAAGCCGTAACCAAAGAGATGGTCTTGCTGTTAAAGAACAATTATCTAATGAAGGGCTTGATGTGAACTATCACACACTGGACGTTACGAGTGATTTGAATGTGGCAGAGTTTGTTCAATGGCTAAGAGAAGCCTACGGCAGGGTAGATATTTTGGTGAACAATGCCGGCATCAATCCTACAACCAAGCCAGAGGAATCTAGTTTATTGACAGTTCAACTAGAAACGATGCGCTCTACATTTGACACCAATGTTCTAGCGCTCCTGAGAACTTCTCAAGCATTAATTCCGTTGATGAAGGTTCACAACTACGGTCGCATCGTCAATGTCTCAACTGAAATGGCATCTTTGGCTGCAATTACTAGTGACTACTACCCAATAGCACCTTCCTATCGACTATCCAAACTAGGGGTGAACGGGCTAACTGTTCTTCTAGCAAAAGAACTCCTTGGCGCTAATATTCTCGTTAATGCTTATTCTCCAGGTTGGATGAAAACTGATATGGGAGGAGAGAATGCGCCGTTTACAGCAGACCAAGGAGCCGAAACTGCTGTTTATTTAGCAACACTTCCAGATGGAGGAGCGCAAGGACAGTTTTTTGCAGAGATGCGTCAGTTTGGCGGTCCCATAAAATTACAGTGGTAAATCTAGATGAAAAATAGTGCTTTTATTTCCATTGAACTGTATTAAGGAGAAATAGCAATGAAGGTCAGCTTTATCGGTTATGGCAGCATGGCACAGTCTTTAAGCTCACGTTGGGTGGGAAAACACGAGCTATTTGTTGCAGGTCGAGATTCTAGCAAAGCACAGAGTTTGGCAGATAAACTTGCTCAGGGGACAAAAGCTGGTTCCCCTCAAGAGGCAGCAGAGTTTGGTGAAGTCATTGTTTTAGCGACTCCTCACCAAGCAGTATTTGAAGCTATGGAAGCAGCTGGAGGAAGTGAAGCTTTTGCAAACAAGATTTTATTAGACATAAATAATCCTGTTGACCTCTCTAACGGTAATTACTTAACGCAAACTTATGATGGAGTATCACTATCAGAAGCGATCGCTGCTTATTCTCCCAAGGCTAAGGTAGTGAAGGCGTTCAATATGTGTCAGGCAAAAGTTTGGCAGATGGAGCAGCCTAATTTCGATGGTCGGCGGTTAGTAACGCTCTATTGCGGCGACGATACTGATGCGAAACGTCAAGTGGCTTCGCTGATTGAAGATGTTGGGAGTGAGCCAGTCGATTTGGGGGAGTTGAAGTATGCTCGATTGTTAGAGTCTGCGGCAGCAATTGTGATTAAGCTGCTATTTTCTGGTCGCGATCCTTACACTGTTCTTAATCTGATTCAACCAGAAGTCAAACCGATTTCTTGAAAAAAGCATATACAATTGCATGAAAGTACACACTTGCTGCGATATTTACTTACTTTTTGGGGCTGTTGAGTGACGCACTCCGACAATAGCCTAATTACAACAAGCTACTGGGGTTGAATGGCAGGCTTGAAAAGCGCAAATCCTTAATGTTGCAGGGTCAAGAATTAAAATCGAATGGCACGCTTGTTAAGCACAAACCCCTGATATAACTGGATGAGAGGGTGTGGGGTGTAGGGTTGCAGGTATTGGGGAATCAAGAAAATGTTGAACTCCTTGACGCAACTAAAGGTTAATGGGAGCAATGCGGTTTTGTCAGATCCAGTAAACAAGGTGCGATCGCTAAATTATTTTCTCCGTAACACAAATAAAATTATACTTATTAAACCGCATTAACACTTGAAAAGGACAGATGAGTTTGAGTCACAAGTTGCAAGACTCTGTTTTTTGACCTAAAAAAGGCTAGGATTCCCTTTGAGCAATAATTTTGAGACAGGGATTATCTACCTTAATGGAAAAAAGTATATGTGCAACTCTAGATTTGAGCAAATCATTATCAAACTTTTCTTCCGAGGCGACAAAATGTTTAGAATTGACGAATATCACAGAGTGGAATGGGAAAATTCTTGAAGAAAGAGAAAGACAAATTAGAGAAATTGCACTTATTTTAGCTGGTCAATGTATTGCTATTTTGTTGTATAACCTCTCTCAATCTCAGTCAGCCAATCAAACAGCTATGAATAAAACAAAAGGCTGGTGGGATAGCAATATGCAAAAACACGGTTATCGAAAACGGCAAATATTAACAGTTGGGAATGTTTTAGTTACTTTAAAATTGCCATATATGGTAAAAAGAAAGTCAACACCTACGACCAAAAATAAAATCCCTACTCAGGGATTCTGCCCATTATTAAAGTGGTTGGGAATGTCAGACGGCTTAACCCCATTAGTATGGTCAACAGTTGCCCAATACGGTGCAATTACTAGCTCATTTGAAGCAGCCTGTACAACTTTGACGGGTTGGGGAATTAACCTTAGTTTAAAACGAATTGAACGTTTAACATATAAATTTGGTCAGATTGGGATCAACTTACGTCAATCTAAAATCTTAAATCGCCAATTAGGGAATTTAGCTGAAGGTAATATTCTTAAAGGTCAAAGAGTTGTCATCGCTGTAGATGGTGGTCGGAGTAGAATCAGAATTAATAAAAAGGGAAGAAAAAGCTCCAAAACCAAGCGACACGGGTTTATCGGCAAATGGGTTGAGCCAAAGTTATTTACAATTTATGTTGTTGATGAGCAAGGTAAAAAAATAAATAGTTCTGAAATTCCTATTACGAATGATGGCACTTATGAAGGATATAAAGCGCTTTTGGAGATTTTAGAAGCGTATTTAGTTGACTTGGGAATTAGTCAAGCAAAACAAGTCTTATTAATCGGGGATGGAGCGGAGTGGATCTGGATACATATCCCACCACTTTTGACAAGATTAGGATGCCCAGCCGAAACTTATCAGCTATTCGATTTCTATCATGTTACGGAAAATATAAAAGTATTTGCAGACGCGGCTTTTAATGAAGAAGTACAGTCTAAAGACTGGTTTATAAAAGTTAGAAAAAGTTTAAAAAAAGGTAAAGCTAAATCCTTAATTAGCCAGATGGATGAGTTGATTGCTGTAGCTACTGGAGAGCGGTGTAAGATTATGGTAACTAAACGAAATTATATTTTAGATGCTTATCGTAAAGGGCGTTTAAATTACGATAAAGCAATAAATAAAAAACTACCTATTGGCAGTGGTGCAATTGAGAGTTTAATCCGCCAAGTTGTAAATTTAAGAATCAAAGGAAACAGTAAATTCTGGTTGAAAGAAAATGCAGAAATTATGTTACATCTGCGTTGTCAATGGATAGCTAAAAGTTGGGATAATTTTTGTGCTTCCATTTTTAATTCCTTTATCAAACCAGAAACTGCTTGATAAATTTTATACTTTACTTCTACTCTCAACTTATTATTTGGTTGAATTAACACTAAGTATAAAAGAATAATTGTAGATATTTTTGTTAACAATCGTCAAATACCTTGCTAGTAATCTTTTTGAGATATCTCATCAAGATGAATTCACCTGGATATCAGCGTATATTTAGTAAATAAAATTACTTCTTACTTAGATTTGATTTTTGCGATCGCACCTTGTTTACTGGATCTGACAAAACCGCATTGCTCCCAGGTTAATTGTCTTAAACACACGAAGCTGCAACCCTACCCCCAACACCCTGCCAAGCGCGAGGTTTCACGTTTTCTTAGTAACATTCCTTTCAGAGACGCTCCGCGAACGATTTAGTGGACTGCAATTGGTGTGGGTTTGAAGCCCAGACCATATTGCTACCTTCTGCCCTCTGACTTGAAAATGCTATTTAGATGAGTATCTATATAGCTCAGTTCCACACCACATTTTCATGCTTGACTGTGAAACTTGTTTCATCGGGACTGACTTGAAAGTGCTTATTAGATGAGTATCTAAATAGATAAATATTCTTCGGCACTTTCATACTTGGTGATGTACGAAGTTCATCGGGACTGCCTTCTGACTTCTGCCTTCTTCACAGCTAATTCCCCTTCTTTAGCGTTGCCAACTTCTTTTGACGATTACAAATCAAAATCAAGGCTGAATGTTTCCCCTGAAGAATCTTCTTCTTTCTCCTCAGCAAATGGAGTTGCAGTCCAAGAGGTGAGTTGGTTTGACTCAGTATTAATCGGAGTGTTTGCTAAAAGTTGTGCAGGTAATCCAGCCGGGAGCAACGCGATTTTGTGAGGTGCTAAAATCTGGGACGTATATAGCTTGTTTCAGGATGCGATCGCAACTAAAAAACCAGATTTTGTTGAGAATATAGGGGTGTAATTGAGAACTAAACCCCGATCTCACTTTTTCGCGTTGCTCCCCAGAACAATCCCATACTATTCGCCTACCCCATGACCTGACTAAAAGATTGATGCAAATCAAAAAGGCACACGTTGAACTTTTTCAAACCTTGGGAAGAACACCCACTATTATAGAAATCGCTGAAGCTGTTGATGCATCACCTAAACAAGTTGCCGAATGCCTAAACGCATTTCGTCCGCTAGTTTCTTTAGAGCTAGGAATTGGAGAGGAGCAAGAAAACCAACTGCAAGAGATATTACCCGACGAAAGAATCTCCGCACAAGAGTATGTTGCTCTAGAATGTCTCCGATCAGATTTACAGGATTTATTAGCTACCTTGAAACCAAATCAACGCCAAGTCTTAATGTTACAGTTTGGGTTGTCGGGCGAGGACAAGTTGACAGCAAAACAGGTTGCACAAAAACTTAATCTCAGCCATTCCAAGGTACGCTCTGCTCATGGACAAGGTATCAAAGCTTTACGACGTGAGCAAGACAAAATTAAAGATTATTTGGCTAGTTAAAACTGTTTATGGCAAAGGAGAAGGAATCACTTTTGTTGAAAGTACTTCTGGCGTATTCAGTCTAATCGCCGTTTGCTCACATTTGGGACATCTGAGTCTTAGACAGAATAAGATGCAGTAACTTCTAGTCCAGTTTTAATCATCCTCGTTAATTAAAATCTCTATTTGAGCAAACAATAATTCAAGCTTCTTGCGCTTTTTGGGATTATCCCATAGCTTTGATTTTTTCATTTTCTTATAGGTAGAATCTATTTGCTTCTCTAATTCCTTCTCTTCTGTTGACGACTTACGGGTTTTCAACCGTTCTCGAATTTCATTTAATGATAAATTTTGTAATATCGCCTCTTCCAATAAAGCAATACGTTCTGTCTTTTCTTTCAACTTAGCGATTACTTTAGCTTTTGTGTATTCAATTTTTCCTTGGCGTAGAACTTCTAAAATTTCATCAGGCAACCGCAAGAGAGGAAGTCTGTTAGCAGTGAACGACTCCCATTCCATAAGCCCCAAGCCTGTAAAAATCATTTTTACATCCTCTGCATGAGAATTACTGATAACGTTATCAGTAACTTTTCCCGCCAAAATATTTTGCATTTTATAAAGTAAAGATATAACTTCTGGCACTTTCTTATCTAGTTGAAGTGCTATAAGTTCTAAAATACCTTCTGTTTCTTCAATAGGATTGAGATCGTCTCGCTGTAAATTTTCTACCAATGACAGTTGCAGGGCTTCCTGATCATTTAACGAACGTGCAATTACAGGTACTTCAGTTAATCCTGCTAAACTAGCTGCTCTGTAACGCCTCTCTCCGGCTACCAACTCATATTTATCATCAGATAAGTAACGGACTAACAATGGTTCTAAGATGCCATGTTCTTTAACCGACTGTACTAACTGCTCTAGCTTTTTTGGATCAAAATAACGGCGAGGCTGCTGAACAGAGAGTTGAATTTTTTCGATAGTGACAAACTGTCCACAGGGAAGAGTGTCTACAGACTCGCCAATCAAAGCTTCTAATCCCTTAAGACGGCGACCATAAGGCTTATCACGCTTTATACTCATAATAATTTCTCCAGCCCTTTAACAATTTTTTTTAGGATTGATAAAGCTGGATGCTTAGGATTAAAGATTGCCAGAGGAACATTTTCTTCAGCAGCATCAGCAAAAGCAGTAGATCGAGGAATTGGGTCATAGACTATCCCAACCTGTGACAGTTGTTCTTGAATAGCTAATAGTGTTCGTTCATCTTGGCTATTACGTGAATCAAACATCGTTGGGATAAACCCAGCAATTTTTAACTTTCGATTTGGAAGAGACTTAACGCGTGTTACTGTATTTAAGAGTAATTCTGTCCCCAAGAATGCCTTGTATTGCGTCTGGATCGGCACTAAAACGTGAGTTGATGCCACTAAACTGATATAAGTAAGAATGCCTAAACTAGGGGGGCAGTCAATCAAAATAAAATCATACTGTTCGCTTACAGGTTCCAAAGCATATTTAAGACGTAAATCACGCATATCTGCTACTACTAACTCTAATTCAGCTGAAGTCAGATCCTGAGATGACGGAACAAAATCCATCCCATGAATTTCTTTAAGAATTGGTAGTGCTTCCTGATCAATCACTGCATTATAAATGGTTTTTTCTTGGGATTCAGGCGCAATTCCCATAAAGTTAGTAAGTGAAGCTTGAGGATCTATATCAATTAAAAGAACTCGGTAGTGATGCTTGGTTTTAGCAGGCTTTAATTGTGCTAAGTGATAACCAAGATTAATCGCTAGAGTGGATTTCCCAACTCCACCAGCTTGATTAAATAAACAAATAATAAGGCTCACTAAATTGGCTCACTTATAATTTCGGCTAACTTTTTCTTGAAAACTAGATTATAACGACAACGGAGTAAGCACAGATAATATTTGGCTATCTAAATTTGGACTTTCATAAGCTTATATAGTTGAATCAACTCAAAAGCTTATCATCACTTCGTTTTAAATAAATTAAGCTGGGCTACTCCGCGCTGCTGTCCAACTAGCCACCGTAGTTCTACCACAAAGTTAGATGTATTTCATCAAAATCAAGGTAGAGGGAACGTGCGGTGTCAATTTCTCTTTGTTTCTGAAGATAGTATCTGATGTATTTGGTGCTTCTTCATTACACTAATTTCAGGCAGGCAACTTAGTATTTATGTACTATAATTAACTGATTTCTAGTATTATAATGATGTGCGGCATCTGATGATAAGCAATGTCCACTCCACCGAATCTTTCCCCTCAACAAGTAAGCGCCTTTCCTCAACACGAAACAATCACCGGAGTCGTAGAACGTTTAACTTTTTACTCTGCTGAATCGGGTTACACTGTGGCAAGGCTGACCCGTCCCCGTAGCACCGAACTGACAACAATTGTCGGCAGCTTTGCTAACATCCAGCCAGGGCAGACTTTACAACTAACTGGTTTCTGGCGTGACCATCCACAATTTGGGCCACAGTTCCAAGTCATCAATTATCAAGAAACCAAACCAGCCACTCTTACCGGAATTGAGAAATATTTAGGCAGTGGACTCATAAAAGGTGTTGGGTCAGTAACAGCCAAACGCATCGTAGCTCACTTTGGACTTGAAACGCTCGACATTATCGAAAACCAGATTGAACGACTGATTGAAGTCCAGGGTATTGCCAAAAAGCGGATCACTCTCATCAAAAACGCTTGGTCAACTCAAAAAGCGATCAAAGAAGTTATGGTGTTTCTCCAGGGGCATGGTGTTTCTACCACTTATGCTGTGAAGATTTACAAGCAATATAAGGATGAAGCGATCGCTACTGTTACCAAAAACCCCTACCAGCTAGCAGCCGATATCTACGGTATTGGCTTTCTGACTGCTGACAAGATTGCGAGAAATATCGGAATTGCCCCTGACTCAGAATTTCGTTACCGTGCGGGGATTATCCACTGTTTAAGTGAAGCCGCCGAAGATGGTCACTGTTACCTGCCACAAAGTGAACTGATTGAATCGGTAATCAAACTGCTGGCTACCGAATCTCATCAGCCCACAGAAGAAGCGGTTGCGATCATTATTAAAGATATGGCTCTCGCAGAGGACTTGATTAGAGAGCGGGATGAAGAGAAAACACTACTTTGCTACAAGCCGACTTACTTTCATACGGAACAGAATTTAGCTCAACTGATACGCCAACGCTTGGAAAAACCTGTTGGCACTGACATTGAGCGTGTGCGTGATTGGATTGAGCGCTTTACTGCTAGCCGGAAAATTCAGCTTTCAGAACAGCAACGCCAAGCTGTAGAAACAGCAGCCTACTCCAAAATCATGATTTTGACTGGTGGCCCTGGCGTTGGAAAGACCTTCACAACTCACACCATTGTCAGCCTGTGGAAAGCAATGGGTAAATCTATTGCGTTGGCTGCACCCACTGGACGGGCTGCTCAACGTTTAGGTGAAATGACTGGGCTGGACGCTAAAACTATTCATCGCTTGTTAGAATTTGACCCCCGCTCAAGGGGTTTCAAGCGCGATAGCGAAAATCCTTTGCCCCACACGGCAATTATCGCTGACGAAGCTTCGATGCTTGATTTGTTTCTGGCTTACTCCTTGGTTAAAGCAGTATTGGCTGGCGCTCTACTATTGTTGGTGGGTGACATTGACCAGCTACCATCTGTGGGCCCAGGTCAAATACTTGCTGATTTGATTAATTCTGGTTGCGTGCCAGTAGTGCGGTTAACTCAGGTATTCCGCCAAGCTCAAACAAGTGCAATTATCACTGCTGCTCATCAGATTAATCGAGGAATTTATCCCACGATTGAACCGATTTCTGACAATCCTGTGTCCGATTGTATTTGGCACGGCGGCGGACATCAGCCCGAACATGGTGTACAGGCAATCTGCGAGTTGATTACCGATTTGATTCCCCGCTTAGGTTTTAATCCTGCCACTGATGTGCAAGTGCTTTGCCCGATGACACGGGGAGTAATCGGGACTCGTAACCTGAACACAGTATTGCAGCAGTTGATCAACCCACCCAGCCCGAGCAAGGTGGAGATTAACAGAGGTGGGAATTTGTTGCGCGAGGGCGATCGCATCATCCAGTTGACCAACGACTACAACCGAGAAGTCTTCAACGGCGACTTAGGAATTATCCTCGCTATTGATACTGTCGAGCAGGAAGTTACAGTGCAATATGGTGAGCGGACTGTGGTTTACGATTACGCTGACCTGAATGAAATTGCCCTTGCCTGGAGCATTTCGATTCATAAAAGCCAAGGCTCAGAATATCCGGTGATAGTTCTGCCAATCTATATGCAGCACTATATGATGTTGACCCGGAACCTGTTTTACACTGGTATAACTCGTGCCAAGAAATTAGCGATCGTAGTTGGCGCAAAAAAAGCGATATCTCTGGCAGTGCGCTCTACCGACGACCAACAGCGCTACACAAGGTTAAAGCAGAGGTTACTTCAGGCAGGACTGCATTGATGATATGTTTTGACTATTAAAAATAGAAAATGGCTATAGCGAGTGAAGCCTTTAAATTATATTCCGGATCAGACTGATGTAAGGGAGTGAATATATAAAGAATAGGATTATATTCCCAGATGATTAACCAAATTACCGCCTTAGAATCCTGTTGGCATATTTCTCCTGGGTGGGGTAAGACCATGCCTCCATTAGCAGTGAAAATGTTAGAAAAAGTTTTGTTGCCAATCTCAGACTTGTCAGGTTATTGCTGTGGTGTTGAGTGGTCAGGACAAGAATGGATTTATGCAATTGTTTGCCAGAATGAAACTCTCTACTTAGCTGAACAAGAATTTCATACAACAAATGTACTAAAAAAGTCCACTGTTTCTACTCCAGCTTTTAGATTGGGGGACATAGTTGAGGTTGATTTTGGTGAACGGCCAACACGCCGAATTATTCAAGGAATTTTTAGTCTCAAAGAGAATTGGCTTTATGGGGTAGAGTGGCGCTCTCCAACTTTAGAAGAAGTGTCTGCCCAAAGCAGAACAATATGGCTTGCTGATGTTGATTTAGTTAATGTTAGTGTATAAATATTTTCATTTGATATTCAAGAATAAGGCTATAGGTTACTATCACTCGATCCTCTTGGTTTTGAGTGAGTTTAAGATGTCATACTACCCAGGGAATTTTCCATTGGTTGAGCCACATTTTCAGCATTGTCTACGAGTTGGGGTTCTGCTGCATCTAAAAGTTGTGATACTACAATAGTAGATGTTTCCGTTTTTACCTCGTTTTTCGTTGCCATTAGTCCTGACTGAAAAAATCTTTCTGAGTGTATAGTTTGATTGACCTTGTTATTTAGTATGACTTCTAGGGAATAACATTAGCCACGACGAAACAGAGTTTCGAGATAAACTTGGGAAACACCGCGATCCCCATCAGCATTTTGCAGCAGAAACAGGGAGATAGCTGCGGTAATAAGACGATGTTCATCCCAATCAGGATGTTTTTCTAAGTAGGTATTAAGAGATTGATGTAGCGTTTCGGGAAGAGTAGTAAAGATATTTTGGGTTGAGTTCATATAATAAAAGCTTCAGAAAAAGCAAATCAATAGGGACAACAAGCTAGAGGTGATACAGTGCAAGTACAGTTTCACCCATTCAATGCTAGCCGAACCACTGGCACTAACAACTGAATAGTTTTATACAGTTGATGCTCAAAATGGAACAGGCGGCAAAGGCTAGTGGATTTATTTTGTGCTGATTGGCTTAGTTTGTCAATGTTGCAAAATATTAAAGAGAAATATAGAAAAAATAAATAATTACGTGAAAGCTAATGTTAGAAGTAGGTTTGGTTTACGTTACGTAATAATAACTCAGTAAAGCAGACTGATTGCTACAGACATGACAAAATACCCATTGGGTGAACAGAAGCTGATTATCTTGTAAAACAACAGTGGAAAACAGCAGAAATAGCTGTGGAAAGTCTGTGGAATCTGCCAGGAAAAGTAGAGGTAATGATAAGAATTGCAAAAAGTTGAGATTTGTAATCTCTGCCGTTGCAGTGTAATATCAGCCTCAGTATTCCGAAGGAGCTAATCATGAGAGGATGGGTAAACGATCCACATTCAGGAGGGGTAAAAATCCCGGAGCAAGTCAAACAGAGAACAAAGCAACGAATATTAGCTTATGCAGAGAAGCATTACGCAGGGAAATACATACGTATTGATGTCCGTTTTAAGGGATATTTCTGTTACATAGATGCTTATAAAGAACCATTTTTACCAGACAATGATGACCTATCAATGTTTAAAATAACACGCTCAGAATATATAGAGAGAGCGAAGAATACACCAATTCATCTGTGTCGATTGCGGTACAAAGGGAATGAAGAGAAATGGACAAAGGCTTTTTACACCTATAGTAATGAAAAGTACGAACCTAGCGTATTTAACAATGGTACTTTTTATGGGACACCAGAAGAGGCATTTCAGAGTTCAGCATTGTATTTAGATTAATCAAATTTCGACAGCTTTCATGATTTTTGAGATAGAAATATAAAATTGTTTGGCTAATAAAAAAAAGTAACAATATCGCTCAATATGTCTGAATTGTATACGTTTCAACCTTTACCGCTTATTAATCCTAGCTTGGATATTAGTGAGAATCACTACTGGAATTACCATAATATCAAGGAACTAATTAGTTGTAAAAAGCCTTTGACGGCATCTGTTGATGAAGATTTATTTATTGCTGTGCATCAAATGTGTGAACTTGCTTTTCACCAAATGATTATTGATATGGAACGAGTTTTGAAGACTTTAGCACAAGCACTACAAGATGGAACTGATCCGATCATTGGCAATACGGCAGAGGTATGCTATTTCTTTCGTCGCATCCTGCGTCTTTACGAAGTTGTAAATACAATATTCAATCAGCACATCCTTCACCACTTTCTGCTCACAATGGTTTTTTTGGTAGCAAGCCCTTTTCAGCTATTAATTCTGCATTAATTTCTTATGGACAACCAGAAATTAATTGGCAAATACCAAATATTTAAAAAATAAATACTTTATTAAAGATAAAGAAAACTATGAGCGAGTACCAGTATTACGAATTCCAGGCATTAGACCGACCATTAACTGCATCAGAACAAGCATATATAAGTAGTCTATCTAGTCGAGTACAACTGAGTGCAACAAACGCAATTTTTACCTACAGCTATGGAGACTTTCGAGGTGAACCCAAGGAAGTTTTAGAAAAGTGTTTCGACATCATGTTATACATGGCGAATTGGGGGACGCGACAATTAATGTTTCGTTTCCCTAAAACTGTGGTTGCTTCATCAGTTTTTGAGCCTTATTGTGTAGCTGATAAAATTACTGTATCAAGGAGCAAAAACTATGTAATTGTGGATATTAGTATCCAGGACGAAGAATATGGAGATTGGATAGAAGGGGAGGGATGGCTAGCACAATTAGTGCAGTTGCGTGATGATATTTTGCAAGGAGATTATCGAGTTTTATACCTGGCTTGGTTAAAAGCAGCTTCAATAGCAATTGAAGAAGGGGAAGATGAAGAAGATTTAGTTGAACCACCTGTCCCAGCCAACTTGAAAAAACTACCTGCTGCAATTGAGACTTTTACGGAGTTATTTGATATTGACCAGGATTTAATTGCATCGGCATCTCAAGTAAGTATTGATAAAAAAGAAAATACTGAACCCATAAAAGAGTGGATTACAGCTTTGTCATCAGAGGAAAAAGACTATTTTCTTTTGAAAGTGGCAACAGGTGAAATTAATGTTGGAATACAACTTGTAAACCGACTGCGAGAACTATTTAAAATTCCCAAAAGTGATAGTAATTATGATACTCACAGACGCTCATTCTCCCAGCTACTAGAAAATGCTAATGAGCAAATGCAACAGCGTCAGCAACGAGAAAAATTAGCAGCACAACAGGAAAAAATCCGAAAGTTAGAAGTTCTAGCTAAAAATCAAGATAAAGTATGGTCAGATATATATAAGTTACTTGAATTCAAGCAATCCAAAACTTATGACCAAGCAGTTGCACATCTAGTTGACTTACGGGAATTGGCTGAATATCAAGGAAAGCTAGAGGAGTTCAAAGTTTCTATTAAGCAGATGCAAAAAAATTATAGCACCCGGACTGGATTGCTATCGCGCCTGAAAAAAGTTGGATTATTGTAAATTCTCTAAGTGTACAATTTTTCTTTTCTGACATGGTGATGCTGATTACCATTTTATTTTACATTCATGGTATGAAGCCCCTATTTTTAAATAGGTAGAAAAAAAAAAGAAGATTTTTAAGGCACGTAGTGTGATAACTTAGCAGTGCGGAGCCGGAGCCGCTCCGCCTCCGGCTCATATTTGAAACAAGAGCTTTTAAGTTACTTATTCCCTTTCCCATTTCCCTTTCTTCACACTCTTGTTTGAGCGAAAAATAAGCTGATGTATCTAATAAATACATCAGCTTTTGACTTATCCCAAGATTTCAATCACAGCCGCGAGAATAGCTGGTGCTTTGTCTGAAACCGGAATGAATACCCGCTTTTGCCAGTTGATGATCTCGGTGAAGCAACCCACAGCTAAGAGTCGCTCTGCCAGTGAGATAGCATTAACCAGTTCTATGCGAGGTTCACCAGCAATGAAAGAACGTCGCAAGGTTACGCCACCCGGTAACTGCTGGGAATAGCCTTCGTTTAGCACTAAAGAGACTAACTCCTGTGGGCTTAACAGCTTATCCTTCAGTCCGAGTTGTTCAGCCACCGACTTAATATCATTAGCATTCACCACCCGACCGAGAATCTTTTGTCCATCGCTGGTTTGCAAGCGGAATACTCGACTATTCTGCTGTGGTAGGATTTTCCAGATGGGTAGGAGAATACCAGTTACCAAATGCAGGTAATCGGTTGTGAACTTGGGTAATTCGTCTACTTCTGTAGACCATGCAGCAGTAAACGCATCAATAGAAACTTGCCCCCATGTGGAAGATTCCAAGTCTTGGATTGGTAGGCGAGTTTCTTTCTGTGGGCGAATCAGCAAAACTCTTGGGACAATTCCACCCTCAGAGTCGAATAGACTGTGAGTTGGAATTGTTATCGCCGCACGACCTTTCTCATTCACCATGAATTGCCCTTGGTACTTGGCAGCAAACTCAACCATCTCAATATCCGTTTTGATGTTGTTCTTCTGAACTCGCTCAATTTTGAGGTAGTTGGTGACGCTACCTGTGGCAGGGTGTGTATAAACTGCTTCCTGGCTTTCGATGGTAAAACGTTCAGCCCGGAGTGTCTCTACACCCATCTCATAGACCCCTGCCGCGATCGCTGCTTCAATCTGCTGGCTCAAGAGTAATTCAAACCTCTCGAAAATCACGTTTTGCATATCAATTCGTAGAGCCAGTAGTCGATTGAGGAATTGCCGCAATGGGGGCAAGTCGATTTTCATCCCGCCTTCGTTAGAGGTTAAGCTAAGTCCCGTCATTTGCTCGAACTTTCCTAAAGGCACTTCATAAAATCGACCTTGGTATATTTGTCTGAATAACTCATACAGGGCGTGTTCTGCATAGTTAGACTCCAGATTATCCTTAGCCTCAAAGATCCCATTGCCACCTGTTTGGCGTTGACCACGAGTAAGAGCGCCCAAGCTATCCAGCCTTCGGGCAATAGTGCTGATGAATCGGCGTTCACCTATAACGTTCGTCGTGACTGGTCTGAACACGGGCGCAGATGCTTGGTTGGTTCTGTGCGATCGCCCCAACCCCTGGATTGCATTGTCTGCTCTCCAGCCGGCTTCAAGCAGGTAGTGCGATCGCCGCCGCCGATTCACAGCGTTGAGGTCAGCATGGTAACTGCGACCAGTACCACCAGCATCAGAGAAGATGAGAATTTGTTTCTCGTCCGCCATGAATGCAGCAGTTTCAGCAATGTTAGCGCCGGAACCACGCGAATCAACGAATAAACGTCCAGATTCATCTTTTAACACCCGTTTGCTACGACCAGTAACTTCAGCCACTTGCTTGTTACCGAAGTGCCACAGCAATTGTTCTAATGCACCAGGGATTGGGTCAAGACTTGCTAACTTATCGACTAAGGCATCTCTCAAAGCTACGGCTTCAATAGAAATAACTGGAGAGCCATCGGCATCAAAGACTGGCTCGGATCTTTCTTCTCCATCAACGCCAGAATGGATGGAATGAAGATGAATGGGGAAAGCACTCATCAAGTAGTCCATCACATATTCGCGTGGAGTTAGGTCAAGATTGAGATCCTTCCATTCGGAAGCAGGAACTTCATCAAGTCGTCGTTTCAAAAGTTCTTCATTAGTCGAAACTATTTGAATGACAATTGCAAGACCTTGGGCTAGATCCTGCTCAATCGCTTTAATTAACTGCGGACATTTCATGCCAGTCAACAGATGATTGAAGAATCTTTGCTTATGCGACTCGAACTGAGACACTGCGCTCATCTTCGCAGCACGGTTGTAAGTCTTGTCACCAGAGATATTACAAGCTTCCAGGGCTTTATCTAAATTATGGTGAATAACACCAAAAGCATCGGAGTAGCTGTTATAACTCCGTTCCTGCGTGGGCGTTAACTCAATTTCTAGAGTCTGATACTCCACCCCCTCAAACGAGAGACTCCGCGCCAGATATAGTCCCAAAGCCTTGAGATCCCTGGCTACGACTTCCATCGCGGCGATACCACCGCCCTCAATGGATTCCACAAAATCCTCACGGGAGGTAAATGGGAAATCTCCAGTCTGCCAAAGTCCCAGACGATTGGCGTATGAGAGATTCGAGACTTTAGTTGCACCAGTAGCAGAAACGTAGATAACCCGTGCTGAGGGCAGTGCGTTTTGCAACCTCAGCCCAACAATGCCTTGCTGGGATGCTGCAACCATGCCAAGTTTGCCCTCTTGAGCCATTGCGTTACCCATCGCGTGGCACTCGTCATAGGCGATCGCTCCCTCAAAATCCTTACCTGCCCATTCAACAATTTGCTTGAGCCGACTTTTACCGTTATGAAGAGAACGTAGAGTTGAGTACGTGCAGAACAGAATGCCTTGGGTGAAGGGTATTGGATCGCCAAGCTTAATGTTGCTCAGGTCGATGATGTCGCGCTCAGTACCACCCAGCGCACACCAATCTCTACGGGCATCTTCAATTAAGGCAGAACTTTTGGATACCCAGATTGCTTTTCTTCGTTCCTGACACCAGTTGTCGAGGATGATTCCTGCACATTGTCTTCCTTTCCCCGCGCCTGTCCCATCGCCTAAGAACCAGCCACGACGAAATTTTATGGCATTTTCTTCGCCAGTTGCCGCTACAGTCACATTATCCCATGAATCATCGACAATATAAGACCCAGAAAGAAATTCACCGTGCGCCTGACCTGCGTAAATAACGCTTTCGAGTTGTGCTTCAGATAACAATCCTTGTGAGACAATGTTTCGCGGGAGATGCGGTTTGTAAGTGGGTGGTGGTGGCGAGACAAGCGCTAGGGCTGCACTCTCACAGAGTAGCGAGGGATGAGGTAAAGCATCTTTAATTCTGATTCGTTGTGGGCGATAGGTTTCATATAAAGTATCTTTGAGTCCTTCTGTAGCAGACCATTCGATAACCTCATACTCCAACACTACTATGTCGTCTGGAAGAAAGGAAACAGTTTCTGGTTGTGCAACTGTAGTACGTTTTGGCAATTGAACAACTTTTGCTCTCGCAGCAGCTTTGATATCTGAGCGTTCCCACGAAGACCTCTGTGGCAATTGCTCAATCAACGCCAGTATTTCAGGCAGATCCAAAGTTTCAGTAATACAAGGGATTTCGTTGGAGTCAGCCGGAACTTTGTCGATCACTGTAATCCGAGTGTCGATTTGTGTACCATGCTTTGAGTACACCTTGCCGTTAATCCCAACAGATAGTAGAACTCGCGCAAAATCCTGCCACTTAACAAAAGTCTCTCGCCAGCTTGGGTTAGCCGGAGAAAACCAGTTGGCTGTGATTGTTACCAGCCGTCCACCGTCAGCCAGTCTTTGCAATGCCGAGTTGATGTGGCTCTTAGTTGCGTCGGGGTTGCGACTGTTGATTTTGGGAGATGCAGAGAAAGGTGGATTCATCAGCACAACTGAGGGCTGAGTCTTGCCAACCAGATAGTCGTTAATCTGTTCCGCGTTTACTGAGAATAGCGGTGTACCTGGAAACAACCGACGCAGAATCTTACTTCTATCGGGTGCAAGCTCGTTGAGCATCAGACTTGCACTGTGCAATTTAGCCATTTGTGCCAATAGACCAGTTCCGGCACTTGGCTCCAGAATCAAATCAGTAGCTTGTATAAATCCTGCTTTGGCTACCAGAAATGATAGCGGCAGAGGGGTGGAGAATTGCTGAAGCTGTACTGATTCTTCACTACGGCGAGTATGCGTCGGACAAAGGGCTGTTAATTCTTCTAATTGTTGCACAACCACTTGAGGTTGTTGTGATAAAATCTTAATTCCCAGATGACGCAGATATAATATTTGCGCTACTTCCACAGCTTCGTAAGCGTCTTTCCACTGCCATGCACCAGACGCGGCAGTGCCTAGAAAGTAGCGATTCATCTGGGAAGAAACAGTTTTCGTAGAGAGAGGGCGATTATCTATTAAAACTTTTGCAAGCTCTTGGGCAACATTAATAACTGACTGCCCATAATCGATTACTGTTTGCAAATCGAATAAAGAACCTTGAGTGAAAAGTTGCTGTACCATTGCATCACTCACAATATTATTTTTTCACTTTTGCTATGGCGAAGCCTTTCTCTTATTAATAAATGAGGCAAGCAATTGCCTCATTTAAACTTTTGAACCTTCAGATATTTATTCTTCGGTGATCGGACGAGAATTAAAAAGCGAATTAGCCAGCTTTACGCGGTCTACCTGGCTTGCGTTTGCCTGAAGAATTTACATGAGCCTTTTTAGTTTTCGGTGACTTGTTGGCAGTATTGTTAGCTTTATTTGAACGAGTAGTACGTTTTGGTTGTGGTGAAATTTCTTCAACTGGAGGCAGCAATCTCAATGTAGGGAATGAGAGAATAACTGCTTCGTTACTGGTACAATGAATGACTTCATCCTCTAACATCCAAGGATCTGGCAATTTTTCAAAAGTCATCGCTTGTGGTGTGATTACTTGTGATACTGATGGGATTGTAGAAGCCGCTATATTTAGATTGCTAACCGAAACCACATTACTAGTGTAAGCATCCGATACAAATAGTCCGTTAATGAACTGGAATATAACGAGAGTAACGAATGCCCAAAAGATAGCTACTATTGTCAAAGTGAGCAGAGATTGCATATCCATGATTATTTATCAACTAAGTATTTGTAATTTTCAATTGATTTACGCAAAGCGTCTTTGAGCCTTGTCCAAATATGAAGCGGATTTGAACATATCCTCTCTTCAAGAGAGGACTTCACTCTAAAATTAGCGTAGCGTATCTTTGATTTAATCTAACTAAATCTCTTTATTACTTTAAAACTTAGTTACAAAATAAAGTAGGTTTTAGTATTTACCTATTTGAAGATTTAAAGTATTATATTTATAAACTTATTTCCCAAATATAAGCATTGGGTGAAGTCTATGGTTAAGATTTGATTGGTTAGCTAATTCTGGAAATAAAAGATTCTATTCAAACGAAAAATAAAAGTAGTCGTCACAATTAATTGAAAGTATGCCTAGCCCAACTACCGACTTAGTGCGCTCTTACCTCAAAGAAATCGGACGCTACCCTCTGCTAACTCCTGAGCAAGAAATTACAAATGCAAGGGCGTTGCAGCAGATGATGGCGATTGAAGAACAGCGCTCAAGCCTTGCACTTCAATTAAACAGAGAACCAACCATAAGAGAATTAGCTACCTTGCTTGGGCAAAGCGAAGCTGAAGTGGAGTCAATTCTTCATCAAGGGGAACGAGCAAAGCAGAAAATGGTGACTGCTAACCTACGGCTGGTGGTGGCGATCGCTAAAAAGTACCAGAACCGAAACTTAGAATTTCTTGATCTGATCCAAGAAGGTACACTCGGTTTATACCGTGGCGTTGAAAAGTTTGATCCAAACAAAGGCTATAAACTTTCAACTTATGCCTATTGGTGGGTTACTCAATCAATCACACGTGCCATCGCAGAACAATCACGAACTATTCGTTTGCCTATTCATATCAACGAAAAACTGAATAAAATCAAGAAAATGCAACGGGAATTATCCCAGTCATTGGGTAGAAAACCAACTGTAGTAGAAATTGCTGAAGAATTAAAGGTTAAACCAGAGCAGGTTCGAGAATATATTCAAGCAGACCGAAAGTTAGTTTCGCTAGAAATGCGCGTTGGGAATGAACAAGAAACAGAATTAAGCGAACTTTTAGCTGACGAAAAGATTTCCCCTTTGGAAGAATTAAATTCTTCACTAATGCGCCAGAATATTAAAGAGTTGCTAGCATCCTTAGCTCCAATACAACGAGAAGTACTAACTCTACGTTTCGGGCTAGAAAATGACCATCAACTGAGCCTAACTCAAATTGGAGAACGCCTTAACTTAAGCCGAGAAAGAATTCGCCAGCTTGAATATAAAGCGCTCTCTATTCTTCGCCGTCAAAAAAGTGATATTAAGGAGTATCTTAATTAAGTTAATCGTCATTCATTTTTCCAGAATGATTCGCTTATAGTCAGGGCTGAAGCCCTGCTTTTATGCAACTTAAATGCCGATTAGCTTAGAATGATTTCCATCTCTACTATCATCGCGGACGTAAAGGTAATATTTCCCCAGGGCAATTATCCTTGTTTTAATCATGAAGATGATTCTCTGGCTATACTATTAGTCAAAAACAAGAAACTATATTTATAAATAGCAACTTAAAAAACTAATAAATGTCCAGCAAAACAATCGATGTCCGAGAGTACACCGTTAGAGCGCACAAGCGGGAAATTCATACTCGCGTTTTCAACTTCGTGTGTAAGCAGTGTGAGCAACCCACACAAAGAGAAACTTTTGGTGTGCGACCGCTCTACTGTGAAAAATGCCGTCCACCACAAGCACCCAAGAAATCGAAAGTAGTCCCTATAGGCAAAATGAAACCCAGAGCTATGAATTATGAGAGTGGTAAAGACATAGCTGGATGATTTGTTGTCTCTTGGGTGAGTGAAGCAGTGCGCTGATTCGCCCAACCTAATTCAAACTGGTAAAAGGTAACTCCAATGAATTCACATTAAACATATTTTCTTCTTCGATTTATCTGTAGGATTAAGAAAACTTCCCAGATTAAGATTAATTGGTAAGCAACTTCAACACAATTCTCAAATCATACACTGCCTCACAAGTAGTAATACAATCAGGGGCGTGAGTTCGTTGTGGAACAAGTATGACCAATGTCAACCCCCAAACGGAATATGATTCGCCGTGGAAACAGATACTACAACTTTATTTTGAAGATTTCATGCTGTTTTTCTTTCCGCAAGCACATAGGGAAATAGATTGGACACGACAGCCTGAGTTCTTGGACAAAGAATTAGAGCAGGTAGTGCGTGATGCCGAACTAGGGAAAAGACTTGCAGATAAACTGGTAAAAATATACCGTATTGGTGGCGAAGAATCGTGGATACTGATACATTTAGAAATCCAATCCCAGTCAGAGTCAGACTTTAGCGAAAGGATGTTTATCTACAACTACCGCATCTACGATAGATATAAGCGGTCAGTAGCATCCTTGGCAGTTCTAGGTGATGAGCAGGTAAACTGGCGACCAAATCGGTTTGGTTACGAGTTGTTTGGCACTAAAGTTGAGTTTCAGTTTCCAATTGTCAAATTGCTAGACTATCAACAACGTCAGTCTGAGCTAGAAGCCAGCCGTAACCCTTTGGCGACTGTGGTGATGGCACATTTAGCAGCAGTACAAACTAAGAGCGACAGGTTACAACGTAAGCAGCAGAAACTAAGTTTAGTGCGGAGACTGTACCAGCAGGGGTTTGAACGTGAGGATGTTCTAAACTTGTTGGCTTTTGTAGACTGGGTGTTGACACTCCCCCAAGATTTAGAGCGAGAGTTTCTTTTTGAAGTAGAACAATTGGAGGCAGAGCAACGTATGCAGTATGTTACTTCTTTTGAACGCAGTGGTATTGAAAAAGGTAAGCTTGAAGCTTTGTTAAAAGGTATAGCATTGGGATTAAAGCTCAAATTTAGTGAATCAGGTCAAAATTTATTACCCGAAATCGAATCTATCCAAGATGTAAGTGTGCTAGAAGCCATTTTGGAGGGCATAGATACGGCTAGTACTGTTTCACAATTGCGTCAAATTTACCAGTCGTCCACAACAGACACTCAGCAATGAGATTGGGCATCGCCTAATTTCCCTATCCCCGAATCAACAAGCCCAAGACGAATTTAACTAAAATCAGGTATGCCCAAGACTTGGACCCGGATTTCTCACAAAGGTTTAAACGATTAGCCCAAAACGCTTATGACACTTAGACTTTAGATAAAATACTTTGTTCACATACTGCTGTGATTCGTGCAGCGTCTAAAACGCTCAAAATCTAAGCCTGATAAAGGTTTGGTAATAGCGATCGCAAAGCTTGTGAGAAATCCGGGTTGGAACATCAAGCTGGATAACTATATTCAAGCCAATCCCAATTGCATCATCGCCACCGCCCATGTAGACTCATTCCCTATAGACCTGCCGCTAGAACCGAACATCAGGGAACCCAACCGCAAAAGCGCGACCTACAGACAAATCTTCGACTCGCTGACGACCGAACCTGCAAAATTCTTCTCTCGCCACAGTGGAATCGTCCTGTCAGCTAATATTGTTAAGCCCAACAGAAACAAAACTGAACTCGAACTGGAAATTTTAGAAGCTTCCGAGGGCGGTAGCGATGGGATTATCAACGGTGGGCATACAGTTTTAGCATTTGAGCAAGCGAAAAATTATAAATATGACCTAACCCAAGCCAGAGTAAAAGTTACGATTCACATCGGACTGACTGAAGAATCAGCACTAGATATAGCCTTGGCTTCAAATTCCACAACGCCAGTAGATTCTCGCTCCAAAGTCAACGCCAGGGGTGATTACAAATTTCTCAAGCAGTATTTAGCTGACTTAGAACACAAAGAAGATAGAAAATTCCGCATCGCTTATTATCAAAACCAAAGCGGCGCTCCCAGAAATGCCCAGTGCAATGTCACCCATTTGCTCAAGCTCCTTTACTGCCTCGACAGAAATAAATACAACCCGGACGGCAATAAACGAACCAAACACCCAGCAGGGATGAGTCTTCCAAGTAACATCACAGATGCAGAAAGAGAAAGATTAACCACCTTACTGCCTCTCTTGACTCATGCTTTGTGGATAGAGCAAAGACTCTACGAAATAATCCAAGAATATATCAGCAACCCCAGAAGAAAGGGTGCTAACGATTTAGCATCAATTGATACACGTAAAACGACGTTGTTGCCTGACAGCAAGTATTCATTCGGGTTTGGTGCGCCAACTGACCTTGCACTACCGATAATCGCGTCCTATCGGGTATTTCTAGATAAAGATTATAAATGGATTCTGCCGTTTAACGAATTCGCTGAAGATTTTCTCCAACATCTGTGGAATAACTACTTCCGCAAATACTTGGTGTCAGAGAAAACAGCAGGGAATACAGTCGGCACAAAAATCAGCCGCAATCAAGAGATTTGGGAAAGTTTGTATATCTCAGCGCAGAGTTATCTAAATCAGCACTTGGTGAAAATGGTCAAATCCGGGAAATCTAAAGAATTAAAGCTAACACCAGGCTAAAACTTAAATAGGAACAAAGGAGCGGTAAATAATCGCTCTTACATTACTCTGGTCAAAAAAATCTTAGCCAAGTTTTAAAAAAGAGATAGAAACTGGGTTTTGAGCTTCATACGTTGAGTTAGTGTATGCTTGTTAATGTATAAATCTAATTCTATTTTACGTTCAAATGTCTATTCCTGAAATTACCCAAAAACTTTTAACAGCCAAAGAAAACAAGGGGCTGACTTTTGCAGAATTAGCAGAAGTTCTACAATGTAACGAAGTATGGATTGCCTCTGTAATTTATCGCCAAGCGAGTGCTTCACCTGAAGAAGCAAAGTTATTAGTTGATACATTAGGGCTTGATATAGACGATGCTAAAGAACTGAGTAAATATCCGATAAAAGGTAGTGATGCTATTGTTCCAACTGACCCTTTTATTTATCGGTTCTATGAAATTATGCAGGTGTATGGACTTCCACTAAAAGATGTAGTTCAAGAAAAGTTTGGTGATGGAATTATGAGTGCTATTGATTTTACCTTGGATGTAGACAAGGAAGAAGACCCAAAAGGCGAACGCGTGAAAATTGTTATGTCAGGTAAATTCTTGCCTTACAAAAAATGGTAATTATTTTGAGCGTAGATACTTTCAATTGAATTGCAAAGCGCCTGCAAGTGTTTATTAATATACATTTAACTTCATAAAAATTCCTCAGAGCAGATTTCCTCTCTTTTTGTAGCAACAAAGAATCAAAGAAGAAAGTAAACTTGTAGAAGTTCAACACTTTTGAAAATGACCGACACACCCGAATACTTCCCAAGCCGATTAGATCGCGCAGAGCAAATAATCTTGGGTTTAGCGGAAAGACAAGCTAACGCCCAGTTAGAAATGTCTGAGCTAAGACAGGAAATGAGGCAACTTACAACTAGAGTTGACACACTTACAGATAATGTTGATCGTGTTTTAGCTCGTAGTGCGATTTTAGATGATGTGTTACTTGAGTTACGTGATAGCCATGAACAACATCAGCGTAATTTTGAAGAACATCAACGCACCACGAACGCAGCATTACAAAGTCTTGAGTCTATCTTGTTACAATTAATTAGAAATAATTCTTGAGATGCGATTATAGGAGTTAACGGCCGCAGGTAGCGTGTAAAAGTACCTACGGAGAAACTTGAGTTATTGAGTATCGTCTTTATCCTTAGAGGTTTCTAGCAAATAGTGTACAGCTATAGCTATAATTTTAATCCTCTTTTTGAACTAGCAATTTCCCAGACACCCCAGCCGTAAAACCCAGCCCAATCGCCGCTACAGTGACGCTGGGTTTAATAAACAAAGTCGCAATTCCGATAACTGCACCCCAAAGACAGCCATAACAGCAAGCAATAATCAACTGATTTTTGGGTTTAGCCCTTTCGTCCGATATGGATTGATGGATTATGGCATAATCTTCAAGCTCATTGATAATTTCTAGTAAAGAAGCGCCGTACTGTTTTTCTAGGCGTTCAATAGCCAATCTGTCTGCCTTAACTGAGCTGATAGCTAGTTTTTGTAAAGAATAAGTTAATTTATCGCTCATTTTTAGACTTCCCGATGCTTCCACATTCTGGAAAATGTTTAGAAAAAATTAAAACTTACTGGAGAGACAAAAAGACTCTATTTTTCAGCCGTACTTGGAAATGTAAGAATACCGGAACTTGACCGGAACTTGACCGGAACTCAACGAGAACTTTGACGAAGATTACTGCTTAACATTAAAAACGCTGAAACCATCTTTTTCATTTCCGCACAATCGGTTAGTGTCAATCAATTGTGATAGGGCATTTCTCAAGTAAAGAACACTCTTTTTCTCGTCGCCCCACTTGCGGCTGTTTCTGATAGCTGCAAAAGAAGTTGGAGGACTAGCAGTAGCCGCAACGATCGCCACAATCTGTTCTAAATCAGCCTCAGAAATACTATTTTCTTCTACTTCCAGAAATTCCACTTCTTGATAAGGCTTTGAAAAAATGGACTCCAGATGATTAACTGCGTCTGATGGGGCAATTTTCTCCCCTCTGGGTATGACTGCCCTTTCATGCTGTTGAACTAATTCTGGGAAGAATTGAAGTAATGTTCTTGCTGGATCTGGTTGCCCATTGCCTGGGTGCAAATGGGTCTTTAGCCATTGGGGAATCATGCCCAAGTTGCCACCGCTAACAGGTTCTCCAAAGTTATTAGGGTTGGCTTTGAAATATTCTCCACTAGCAACATTCATTTTGCGTAGACCACCAGCGCTAACCGCTTGAGCTACACAGCCAATAAAGTTAACCGATTGCTTAAAGGTATCTGCCAGCCCAGCCGTAGCTTTACCGACCACGCTTGTCAGGTTAGAGCCATGCAGCACGATAATTAATGTACCACCCGACTTAGCGAAGCGAGAAAGTAAATATTGAATCGCCCAGGTGCGATCGCTCTCCTCCAACAATGACAGCAACCGCATTGCCTCATCAATTACTAGCAGTAAATTTTTATGGGAGTAAGGTTCGCTTCCATCTAAACCCTTAAGAAATTTCAATAAATCACGAGCGACGAGTTGATCAGCCCCATCCGCATCTTTATCCGGGTACTTAAGGGCAGAGGTTAAGTTGCAGGCAAAGGGGTAAACGTCCACCCCAGCAGTAAAGTATTGGGTATTCAATCCGGGGTCAAGTGCAGTTGATAATGTTGCTAAGATTGCTGCTAAGGTTCCCTTGCCACCTCGCTGAGTACCAGCGATCGCAATGACTTGGGAACTCATCATATCCTCTACTTGGAATCCACTTTTCGTTAAAGCAGCGATCAGTGCGTTTGCCCTATTAGTCAGAGGGATATTAATTATAGTCTCTGGTACAAGCCCATCAGAGGAAGATGGTTGTAACTCTGTAGGTCTAGAAAGCTCCGCAGCTTGGTTCATCTTCCCAATATCTACCTGTGGCGATTGAAACTGTTTGATATCTACGGTCGGTGGTAACTGGGCTTGAGCCTGTGCGATGGCACTTATCTCCGAGCGATTCACCCGGCTGTCAATTGTCACATCCTGTAAATGAAGAGCCATGCTTTCATAAGTGGGTAGCTGACGACCCTTAAGCTTGCCAAACCAGCCAAACATCCAACGATAAGCATAAAAACGTTTTCCTGGTTCAACTTGCGTTAAATACTGGCCAATATTTTCAAATTCAGCATGAAGAAAGGCGTACTCTTCAGCCTCGTGTCGTTCTAGGAATTTAACACTATTAGCAAGATGATCCGCCTGATAATTGCTCCGATTGTCATAGTCACCAGCACGAGCTAGAGCGTCTATAAAATTACCACGCACAAAAGGCAAGGGGGCGATCTCCTTGGTTCTGTTGGAATGTTCGACAACAAACCATAGCCACGCAGCACCACCAACTAAACCACCAACTAGTGCCAAAGGGTTAACCGCATAGCAAACCGCTCCGATCCCAGAAGCCAACAAACCAAGTACACGGGTCATGTCTGCTTCATTCTCAGATGCCCGTGCCATTTCAAATAATCCATCTTTTCTCTCTTGCAGCCATTGGGCGATATTGCCAGCTTCCAAGTGAGACAAGCTAGGATATGATTCGCGTAAATGTTCAGTTTCTTTAGTTGTAATTTTCGGGATATTATTACTTTGCATAAATGCCTCCCTTGGTAAACGTTGCCGCCCTTTTTTTATAGTTATTGGTTTTTTGGGCGGTTTCCGTTCTAATCCTTTGTCAGTCGCCAAATAGCGAACCCAATTTCACCCGCCATCATTGTGCCGATGTTAAACAATATGCAGCCCAGAATTATGAAGGGGGCTGTAAATTCAAATGGGTTACGAGCTGCAAAAGTGGTGACAATATCGAACACCCAAACCGCAATCACAACCAGCCCTGCGCTAGAGCGATCGCGTGTACCTGCGGTCTTGTAGTCCGCCCAGAGTTGTCCTACCAAATCAATCTTGCCACTAGGCTTGGTTTCAAGCTCATAAACCATGTGGTCTTGAAGTTCCCGCCTAGCTGAATCTGGGTTTTTACCGCGTAGGGCGTGGGCTTCAATTACTTGCACACCTACAGAAATCATGAATGCCAAGTAAAAAAACGGGTTGAACAGTGCAAACGGCACATTTAGCCAATTCCAAGTCGGCTCAAACCAGGGAAAAACAGGGGGGCCTTGAAAGATTAATTGCCAAGTTGAATCAGCACTAATCATGGAACCACCGATAAATAAAATCCCACCTACCAAGGCACGACCTGCACCACCATTAGCAACAAACTGATTAACAATCGCGGCGGCAGCCCGAATGGGTAAGCCGACAATCATCACAACAGCCTTGGCACAAAAATCTATAATTTCACCAAGCGATCGCTTCTTATCTTTGGGCTTACTATCGCTGTTGCTAGTGCTGCTATTTTCTGCACCATTACCCATTATTTCCTCCTTACTGGTTTGATATTTTGAACACTTTTACAAATCCCTTTATCTTTGTGCTTCCACTTCCAAATTCCTTCTTCAATCCGCCCAATACACCTACCCGTTGCGTCAAAAACATCAATAATCTCGTCATCTTGATAAAGGGTTGTGTCTGGTCTGGGATTGCGTTTAGCACTATCAAAGTAATTGGTAATTCTCAACTTGCGACTTGTGGGCATCACTCCTGCCTCATATAAGGCATCACTGGTTTTTGCCCGTTCTTCTATGCGGGAACGTTCTAATTCTTCTGTAGCTTTTAGCCGTTGAAGCTCTGCATAAGCCCCCAACTTGGGTACTAAAGGGATGATTACAGGCAACATGCAAATGCCAACACCAGCCAAAGCTAAGTACAGTTGTTTCTTATACATGAGACTGCTGTGCTATAGCGCGTTCTTAGACATATCTTTAATGAGGCGTTTCATGTTTCACGCTGTTTCACTACCCTGAAACACTGATGAAACCGTTGAAACAGTTTCATGAAACAGTGCTGTGAAACAGTTCTATGAAACACTCCCGCCCATAAAGGCTTTCGAGCAAGGAATTGTCTGGTGTTTCATGTTTCACGTTTCATGTTTCATGCTGGGAGAATGCTGTTTCATGGTGTTTCACGCCCTGAAACATTGATGAAACCGTTGAAACGTTTCATGAAACAGTTCTGTGAAACAGTTGGATGAAACACTCTCGCCCATCACTTTCAGAGGGTGTAGTGTTAGGAAAATTGAATTTTAGTGCATCAAATAGAACAACATCTTCTTCCTTCCCCACACCCTTTTCCCTATCATCTTGATGCCCGTCTCAGAAATGTCAATCCTGCACCAACAAGCAATCCCAAGGGAATGAATATCCCGCTACCAATTAATCCAGTAGCGACAACGCTACTAACGATATATGCACTACCACCTAAAGCGCCAATAACTGAAGTAGCAAACAATCCCGTACTGAGAATATCCATGTCCTGATTTTTCTTTTGATGAGTTAATAGCTCTTGAAGTAATCGGATTTGGGCAACAATGGCAACAGTTTCATTTTGGATTTGTAACAATGCCGCCACTGTTTTATAAGCTTCTAAAATCGGATCTGTGTCCCCATTGAACTGACTCTCTCTCGTAACGAATTGAGTCGTACTTTGAGTTGTTCTTTTTTTCGGATCGACTCCCCCAACCTTGTTGAGGCTTCTTCTGCCAAATTAATCAAACTATGATCTATCTCGGTAATCTGATTATCAACTTCCAACATGGATTGTTCAGCAAAGGCATCCAACACCGTCCCTTTGGCTCCAATCAAGGATTCCATGAACAATAAAGCTCCGGTGACACCAGTTGATGCACCCAAAATCTTAGATTGCTCATTTTGAACAGCTATAGCACCAGAAATAATCTCTTTATCAGCCGCAGTTAACTTGTATGAGGCTTGTTGAATTGCTTCATCAGCTTTGGTGATTGTGGCTTTGGGTATATCTGCTACAGGTGATTGTTGAGGCTGTAATCTCTCACTATTAGTAATATCTTGGAATCTAGCTAAAATCTCCTCTGGAACTAGTGAATCGACCGTCCATTTTTGCTCTGGATATTGACGGCGCAGCTCATCAACTACTTTTCCTGGTACTTTGTTGAGAGCTTGTGCAAATTCTTTAACGATCATTATTTAGGCTCCTAAAAACTTTTCGGGGTGATTTTTTAATTCAATTGCCACCTTCTTCAAAGAACCCTTGGCTAAAACGTAACTTCTAATTCTTTGAAGCACAGGTAAATGCCAGTTTGTCAACTTTGCTCGTCCGTTTAGCCCTCCGTTATCTTCGTCCCGAAAATCCTCAAATTCTGGCAGGTACAAAGAAGCTAAGTCTAAATACTTTTGGAACTGTCTAATTCCAACTGATGGCTCTAATTGTCTGGCTGCCTCCTCTCGTGTTAACAATTGTTCAACTACACAGCTTCCCTGAATTAGCAATGGTTTCGGCTCCTAGAGTTCCGATTGAGTTCCGATTGAGTTCCGATTGAGTTCCGGTTGAGTTCCGATTGAATTCCGGTACTGATAATACTAATAATAAAAAAACCACCTACTGGTGGGGAGGGTTTTTCTAATTGCTTAGTGTTTGGGAAACACTAACTTCTTGATAAGTAACTATGAATCGCTCCAAAATGGTTAAGTATATACGGCTTTGGTTCGACAAATCTGGAACTACTTTCATCAGCTAACCAGTTTTTTAGTGCCTCGACTGAGTAACCTGACAAACGGCTCATTTGGTAAGTCGAAAAATTATGAACTCTTTTAAATTCTTTAGGATGTATTGGCTTAATACCAATATTTTTCATACTTGATTGCTCCTACTATTTGTGAAGCTATTGTGTGAGTAGTCCATTTTCAACAAAGTTGCTCTTTCGCAGTCGCAAGTGAAGAACTCTCAAACGGTTCAGTTTAAGTCCCAGGCTTCTATCAAGCCGCAAGTATGTGTTTGCGGGGTCTAAATCCTCGTTACAAAACTTACTTGCGACTTGCGACTTGGCACTTGCGACTTGAGTTTAACGTACCATACCGCACAAATATTTGTAAACATAACGTAAACTGCCGTACTATCTTTATATTATTTCTCCGTTGTGTATGCCGAAACCAGGATTTAAAACAATCACAGTACCGGACTGGATTGTTGATGAAATTAAGAGACAGCCTGACTATAAAGGGAATCAAGCTGCCACTTTGGGGGCGCTCGTTAGGGATGGTGTTGCGGCTCGTAGCGGAGAATTGGAAAACCCAGCAATATTCCTTGTACGCATACTGAATCACTTACCTAATTGGGAGCGGCGCGAATCCTGGGAGTTAGCGCTGACTATTTTAAGTTGGTTGCAAGAAACAGAGCATAATGCTGAATAAAATTGGTTCATGGGTAATTTTGGTGCTATGCGAACAAAAGTAGAACTAATTCGCGGTCAAGATAACACGATTGTGGAAGCAGATTTAGTGGAGCTATTGCAAAAGCACGTCGATGATTATGCCAACAAGTGGAAAGAACAATTACAATTGCACGGGCAATCAGACAAATTTTGGGACTGGGAATTTAAACTGGAGTTTATCATTAATAGACAAGCAAACCGCGAAGGCTATGCGATTGAGTACGAAGGTGAAACTCAAGGATTAATGCTGATTGAAACTCAAATGCACGGTTCTCGCCTGATAGAGGGTAAACGCTTGGTATACATTGATGGCATAGCTACCGCACCCTGGAATCGGGCATATATCCAACGTCCTCCGAAATTAAAAGGTGTTGGAACTGCATTCTTAGCGTTTGCCAGAACTCGCAGTTTAGAGCTAGGTTATGAGGGAAGAGCAGGGTTACACTCACTACCTGGAGTAGAAGAATTTTATGACAACCAAGGAATGATTGATGTGGGAGAAGATGAAGATTACGACGATCTAGTTTATTTTGAGTATGGAGTTTTTCGTTCTCCTGTATGAGGTAGTAAAGCTAAATGAGTCAATTATTTGATGAAGAATCTTTAAGAAAAAGTGTTGAAGCTGAGGATAAAGTTGGTGGCAACATTGGGGCTGGATTAGATTGGGGGTCAGCATTTGGTTCTTTAATGGGCAATCTAGAACTGTTGGGACGTTTCACGACGTTGCGTATTTCTCTAAATAGAGAAGTGCGGTTGCTGCTGAATAATTGGAATTTAGGTACAGCTACGAAAATTGCAGTCATTACTGCAAGAGAAAGAATACTTGAAAATTTTAGACTGCCGACACCAGAGGTAAGAGAATACATACTTGCTACTCTGGAAAATGATCAGCTTTATGGTGAAGAATTCATTTCTAATCGAGAGATACTGCGCGAACTGCTTGGGTTGTTATTAAAACAAGAAGATTGGGAAACCATTGCAGCAGTCGCAGCAGATTCGTTAAAGAAAGAAATTATACATCAAGCTGTTAGTGAAAAAATCTCAGCATAATTTATATTTTCAAAAAAAATGAATGATTTTGTTTGTGAACAAGAAAGTTTTGTACAAGATGATGTGACTACACGTTTACGTCGTCTAGCTACACACTTGTCACAAATTCAATCTTTGTGGACTCAAGGCTCATCAGAGGATTTAATACTGGCTTTGGTTGATGAAAGCCGATACTTTATTGAGTAGACTGTACCAGATATGGTAAAGGCAGATGATATTGACCGAGCCTGTGAATTAGTTGATTTAGTTCGTCTTCTGACTCGTTGGCTATTCCATTGGGACGATATCTGGACTGATGCTGAACAAAAGCAATCTGCATCTGCTCAAATTTCATATTGGTTACAGCGAGTTTTGGAAATATCTGGTACTGAACCGGAATCAATGAGTGCTTGATCTCTATGAAGTCTGACGTTGTTTAACCAACAGCGATCGCAAATACTGCCGACAAGCTGCTTCTCCTCGATAAATCAGAATCCGCAGCGCCTGTATTTCCTGCATTGGAGAAACACAGATTTCGGCAATCGCAGCAATCAAATTCTGTTGCTTCTGCACATAATCTTGATGCTGCTGCTCCAACTCTTGAATCTTGGAGTTTAGCTGTTGTATTTGTCGTAATGCTTGCGTTAAGGACGATTCTTTGTTTTGAGAGCGATTATTCAGAGTTAACGTCATTTTCTTACCCTTCTAAATTTAGATTTTTTCTGTTTGCTGTTCGGTCATCTGCTCCACCTCATCAATTGCATTCACTATTTCTCCCAAAATATTAAAAGCATTGTTTAACACCACACCATTCGAGGTAGAAAAGTACTCGGACGATTGAAGCCTACGATAATCCTTACTACTACCCAAAAGCTGCAACGTATATTGACAGCCTTGTAAAATAGTCCGAATTTCTGAAGTAGTTAATTTGATTTCCATTACTATTTCTCCTTCTAAAACTTGTCTTGACGAATACTGAGACTTGCCCCAACCAAAGCGCTGCCAAAAAAGCCAGAGAATCCAATTAGCATTGCACCTAAGCAAATACTTTTCTGCTGCTGCCAGTAATGAGAACTCGTAGCAATCTCCATTCCCCAGCAGCCCATCGCCCCTACTCCTGCAAATCCGGTAAAAAGTAAAGATACAATTGCAGTTGTTTCTATGATGCGATCGAGAAGAATTCTGGGGTTGAATCTTTTTCGAGTCCGGCGTAGAACTAATTTATTACGAGTATTTGAAGGCAAAGATGATTGATAAGTAGCTTTCTGTGTTTTCATTTAGCATCCTCCAATTCAACAAAAAATCCTGCACCAGTATTATTAATCTTTACCAACTTTTGATTTACCAATGTTTGAATCACTCCCAGACTAAATTTGATACTGCACAATCGAGCGCTACCTCCGCAACGACGCAGATACTGTAGGCATAGTGAGGACTGGTCAGTAGGAATAGAATGAGTGGATTTTCTCGGCATAATATTTTTCCTATCAGTGTTATGAGAAGAAATGTTTACTTCAATTAAATTCAGGTAATTGTGCAAGCGCTCCTTCCATCCATGCTTGAATTACTTCCATCTCAGAAACACCTCGCAAGACAGCATCAATTACGTGTTTCTGATAAGAATTAACAGCATGATCAGGATGTCCAAACTTATTCCCAGACCAAGCCAAACACATAGTTTTCACTAGTTCATCAATTTGAAGAGAACCAAGCTCACTCGGACTAGTCACATTTTGAGAATGCAGCCACTCTTTGACTAAATCCAACGGATAATTTAAAAGTGTGCGAACTTCTTTGACTCGCAAATCTTTTGGGTTGATTGATGGTGCAGTTACAGCTTGTTTTGGTGGCTGAACTCTATACTGTTGATTGTCTTTGCGGGGTCTAATATTGTTCTGTGTTTGTTCAGTCTTTTTAGGAGTACCAGCCAGGGTTAGCGCATCTCAAACCCTATTGACACGGTGGTTTTGGGGTTCAACCAAAGCACAAATAAGTTCAAAATTACTACACTGAGCCAAGGGGTGGGATTGACATTTTCGTATTTATGTGGTCAAAAAACATAAAAAGCTATTTGACCCATGTTTTTTCAATCATTTACGACAATTTGTCCTATTTTGAATGAAAAACTGATATTCAGATAGAGTTTTAAGCTTTTTGTCTGTATCAAGAGCTACAAAATTAGATGCGCTTACCCTGGCTACGGCTTGGGCTTGGGTTTCGAGAAGGTGGTTTAGTTCTGCTTGGGCGAGGGCTTGCTCGTCAACAGAAGAACTAGAAATTGCTTGCTGTGTATGTGTTGTATAGTTCATAATGGAAATCTCCGTGATAGGGGAAAAGGCGATCGTGAAGTTTCTCAGGCCCAGCGATCGCCTTTGTTATGTGTGCAAAGAACGTTGTGGTTTAGCACAACGCTCTCAAAAAGATTTGGCGTAGCCATATATTTGTGACTCAAAGCCAGTGGCACTTGAGTAATACCAAAACAGGAGATACAGCGTATCAGGCGACGTGTATGGCTTCAAAGGCTTTAACTGTTGTCCGTCGTCCTGCTAGTAATTTCTTATTCAGTGCAAATCCATTTCCATGCTGTGTACCCCTCGCCTTCTCTGGTTGTGCCAGTGCCTCGGTTACTCATCAAGCAGTCACTTTGGATTGTGCTGTCAAAGTTCAGATAGTGCAAACCCTTTTTGCGTTCGGGTGCAGGCGGTTGCATTTCCTTGCCCTTATATTTATATAGTGTATTGCCATTGACGATACTTTGTCAATACCAAAAACAATACAGTTGCCAATACCGCCACAGCTTGATAGTTTTGTGGTAGGCATTCTTAACGAGGCTTGATACGACTATATGGCGAAGAGAGAAAGGACTTTTATTTCGATTGAAATTGATCCAAGCAAAAAAGCAGATTTTGTTGCTAAGGTCAAAAGCGAGAACAAAAACGTTACCGAAGTTCTTACAAACTGGATTGATGGATATCTTGGAGTTGCTGGAGGTATTGACGTTGTTGATCTCAAGAAACGTGTAGAGGCCATAGAACAGGCTTTAAAAGAGGGGGATATTATGGGGGAATCGGCCGCCTGAGAGAGGAAAATCGTTCTCTCAGGCAAACTCATGAACAATTGCTGAAATTGCTTAAAGAAAGGCCCGCCAACAGTTAATGTAGGCGGGTTAACTTTTAAAGGTCTTGCTTGTATTGGTTTGGTATTATAATATTCCAATACAAGCACCAGAATAACTCAAGATGATTAAGATTATTCCAAAGTCTGTAAATCTAGTATTGCTCTTAATTGCATAGCAAAAGCGATCGCCGCCGGCAAGCAATGCGATCGCCCGTTCAATTTATTCACCACAAAGTGAACTAACTATAATGCTGACACATTTTTGGAAAAATCCATCTTACAGCTACCTTGTTCACTTTGGTTAAACTGCAACACCCCAACTTTCAAGCATTTACCATACATAGTGGGCAAGAGATATGCTGACACTAGACAGAGAACAAACAACAGCACTCGATTACAGCAACCTCAACACCAGTATCCAGGAAACCTTCGCTGCCATCGATAGGTTCGAGTGGCAAGCGGTAGATGAAATTCTCCAGATGAGGGAACAACAGCTTTACCTGCAAGCTGGCTATAAAAGTTTTTCAGAATACTGCCAGCGTGAATTATACGCCTGGGGCGGATACCGACGAATCAACCAACTGCTAGGAGCCAAAAAGGTCATAGACGCAGTTAGTGAGTTGGGCGGACACATCAAAAACGAGCGTCAGGCTCGTCCGTTACTTCGCTTAGTTAAGGAACCAGAGAAACTAAAACAAGCTGTAACGCTCGCTCTGAAAGATAACCCGTCCCCTAGTGTTTTAGACTTTGCGGCTGCTGCAAATATTGTAGTTCCTCAACTTCCACGCAAAAGGCAATCTATTCAGGAACCATTGGTTCCCAAAATTCAAGAACCAGTGGTTCCTCAAAAAGCTATTGTCACAGTTTCACAACAGTCACACCCAAGGTATGGAGAAGAGGGAACCATTGAGGCAGACGCACCAAATCGTTGGCAACAGATTGTTACCTTTGCTGATGGCGAGAGGCTGTTAATCAACAATGCTGAGTTGGATGCCCCAAGCGTTCCATTCCCCAGGGAGCGTACTTACCCCGCAGAATATTCTGAGGCAATCGCAGCACTTAAAGAGCAACACCAGCAGGAGCTAGAGCGTTTACAGCAGGAATTGAGGATTGGGCTACAGTCAGAGGCCACAGCCAGAGCAGAAGAACAAGTGCAAGAGCAAATCCAATCTCTGCAACAACTCTTTAAACAACAGAAAGAAGAAAATATCCAGTTACAGCAACGGCTGGATGAAATGGAAGGGTTGAGAAAGCTGGAGATTGAGAATCAGCAACTCCAACAACGTATCCAAGAATTAGAACACGCCGTAGAGCAACGCCCTTCTCAAGAATGGGGAAATACCATGACCCAGCAAGCTACCAAAGCGTTGAACAAGCAAGTTAAACAAGCTCTGGAAAAAACTATTGATCTGCGATCGCTGGCCCAGAAACCCCCAAAAGAGAATGCCCAAGAATGTCTACGGTTGATGGGCATGGCTTTGAAAAACCTTGCCAGTGCTATGAACAATACGCAAGCATTGAAGGCAGCAGCGATAATTCTGGGAAGTGAACCAACACCATCTGCGATCGCCTACCGAGCCGAGCAATTGGAAATGCTACCCCAGGCAGTTAGCGACATTAGGGCAGTGCTAACTAAACCTGGGTGTACATGGCTGGACTATTGGGCAGTGGCGCAAGAGTATGAGGTGATTAAATCAGATTATCTAGCAGAATTGACTACCCAGGAAACAGAGTTAATTACCGCACTTCAAATGGCATCTACTAAACCGGACACAATCGGGCTTGGCTCTATCGTTGCTCACGCTGACCCATACCGTACTTTGTATGTGGAAAGAGGTGAAGTTGTAGACGATTTGGGCGAGGAACTTGTGGTTGCCTGGGATTGTTGGAAGGAGCAATCAAAAAAGACTGACAGGTATTTCCGAGATGAATTGCGATTCTGGCTGCCTCAATAGGCTTTCATTGCATCAGTAGCTTTTTAGACAAATAAATGCACGTATCAAGCCTCGCATCACAGTGGGGGATATTTCCGTGCGTCAATATAAATAGGAGATTGAAAGATGACTGCAACTATTACTCGTCCCAAGCTCAAAAAGGCTGCTGCTAAAGCACAATCACCGTATAAGCGGCTTCATGTGATTATTCCCATAGAAGATATGTTGTGGGCATCGCAGCAAAAGCCTTCAGTTACGCAATTGTGGCAGGAGTGTTGGACGGCTGACCCTTATGGCTCCCGGTGGATGCCTCTAACTTCTGCTTTAGGGTACAGTACTTTTATCTCTGCAAAGAAAATTCTTTCCGAAAGCGGGTTGTTTATTTTCAAGCCCGACAAGTCCATAGAAGATGGCCGGGAAACTGTGAGGTGGACTGTCAAGAATTTACATGGAAGCAGAATTAGGGACTTTTGGGAGAAAGCTAATGCCGAAAATCAGCAACCAGATGCTGAAAAACGAGAATTAAATGCTGAAATTTCAGACAAAGATGCTGGCTCTGAAGAAATGGGTGCTTTGTATGAAGCGTCTATTTTAGGAGAAAGTCAGTCAGAGAAAGCATTTCAGAAACACTCACGAACTACTCAGGAACATCTCACCAACTCATCAAATGAGTTGGTGAGATGTTTCTCTGACACGCTTACAGGAAATTCGCGTGACGAGGAGACGGCTCATGCGCCCTTGAGGGGCGCGTCGCCTCAGACTCTTGAAAGCGTGTCAGAGAAAGAGAAAGACTTACCTGTGGCAATGGACTGCACGACGCTGGCGCTTGTGGATGATGCACGGGGGGAATGTGCTTCGTTACTGGCTGAAAATCAGGATTGTGGTGTTGAGGCGACAATTTATCATGAAGGTACTTGTTCCGCCGCGTCCGTCGCTAAAAATGAATTTTCTTCAACTTTAGCGATGTCTAGCGACAAGCCGTTTCACGTCTACGCTAATCAAACTCAGGGGCAAGTAGAACAAAGTAATTCCGCTTCGTTGTTGGCTGAAAACTCGGTTTCGGGTGTAGAAGTCAAAGCAGTTGATGAGGGTGAAGGTTCCGTCGCGCCCGTCACCAGCGCTGAAAAATGGTCACATGAGGCGATAGTTGCAAGGTCGCAGATTCGACCTGAGCGTATGCAAAAACTCAAAGTAGCGGCGAATTCAGGGCAGAATCCGGGGTTTGACTTTTTGCAAGAGTGCTGGAATGACCCTGCTTTGCAGATTGTGATCAAGAAGCTGCTGGTGAAGTTTCCGCAGTGGGGGATTGCGATTGTGGATGGGGTGTTGGTGAAGTGGGAGGGGTAGCGTGAGCGGTAGTTCGAGAACTTTATAAAGTAAAGTTTTGTCAAGTTACCAAGTTCTTGCGAAAAACTGGAGTTTTCAGGCAAAAACCTAGTAGCCTAATTAGTAGCTAGTAACTTGATTTATGCTTAACTAAAGTTGGCTGCTGCTATTAGTGGAGGCAAGCAATGTCAGGTTTGGGTTTTACTCATTGGGGTGCTTTAGCGACTATCGCTTTCGGTGTCAGCTTTTGTACCATTGATTATGCAAACGCTCAAATTACTCCAGATAGCACTTTACCAAATAACTCTAGCGTCACAAGAGAAGGTAACACGTTTAACATTACTGGAGGAACTCAAGCTGGTGGTAATTTGTTTCACAGTTTTGGTGAGTTTTCTGTGAATACTGGTGGCACTGCTTCTTTTAATAATGCTCTAGATATTCAAAATATTATTGGTCGAGTAACAGGTGGGTCAGCTTCTACTATTGATGGGATAATTCGCGCTAACGGCACGGCTAACCTGTTTTTAATAAATCCCAACGGGATTATTTTTGGTCAGAATGCCCAATTGAATATTGGTGGTTCTTTTGTTGGGACTACAGCGAATGCACTGCAATTTGAAAATCGAGGATTTTTTAGCGCTACTGAGAAAAATATCCCTTCCCCCTTGTTGACTGTTAATCCTTCAGCATTATTGTTTAATCAAATTAATCAAAACGCAGCGATTCAAAATAGCTCAGTTGCATTTGCAGGAACAGATCCGGCAGGTATTGATGCATTTGGTTTACGAGTACCAGATGGAAAAAGTTTGCTGCTGGTGGGTGGTAATGTCAGGGTGGATGGGGGACGATTAAATGCTTTTGGTGGACGAGTGGAATTAGGAGGATTGGGCGAACCTGGTAGTGTAGCACTGGGTGTAGATGGCGATAATCTCAGCTTGAGATTTCCTGAGAATATTGCGCGAACAGATATATCTTTTACTAATAATGCTCGTGTTTTTGTAGAAGCTGCTGGTGGCGGTAATATTGTAGTCAATGCTAGAAATCTAGACATATTGAGAGGAAGTCTTTTAAGTGCTGGTATTGGAAAAGATTTGGGGACACCTCAAACAATTGGGGGAGATATTACGCTTAATGCTACCGGGGAAATCAAAGTTGCATCTCGCAGTGCAGCTGTTAATTATGTGAAAACGGGGTCACTTGGCAATGGGGGCAACATTACTATCGATTCTGGTTCCTTCTCATTACGCGATCTCGCTGGACTTCAAGCCTCAACTTCTGGACAAGGGAATGCGGGGAATGTGACACTGCGAACGCGAGATGCTATTTCTCTTGCAGGTAATGCCTACATCCTTAGCACCGTGCAATCAGGAGGTATAGGTAAAGGCGGCAATATCGACATTAATGCTGCAACACTATCACTATCGGATGATGCTCAACTTGCTGCCTCAACTTTTGGACAAGGGAATGCGGGGAATGTCACAGTGCGGACGCGAGATGCTATTTCTCTTGCAGGTAATGCCTACATCCTCAGCACGGTACGAGGTATAGGGAAAGGTGGCAATATCGATATTAATGCTGCAACACTATCACTATCGGATGATGCTCAACTTGCTGCCTCAACTTTTGGACAAGGGAATGCGGGAAATGTCAATGTTAATGTTACTGGCGCTGTTGATATTGCTGGGGGTAAAAACAGTTTAAGTGAGATTTACAGCCTAGTGGGAATGGGGGCAGTTGGCAATGGAGGTAACATTACTATCGATTCTGGTTTATTCTCATTACGCAATGGCGCTCGACTTGTTGCCTCAACTTTTGGACAAGGGAATGCGGGGAATGTCACAGTGCGATCTCTTGATGCTGTTTCTCTTGCAAATAATGCTTCCATCCTCAGTACAGTGGAATCTGGGGGTGCAGGTAAAGGTGGCAATATCGATATCAATGCCGCAACACTATCACTATCTAATCGCGCTGAACTTGCTGCCTCAACATTGGGACAAGGAAATGCGGGGAATGTCACAGTGCGATCCCTTGATGCTGTTTCCCTTGAATATGCTGTCATCTTCACCACGGTGTCAGCAGGAGGTGTAGGTAAAGGTGGCAATATCGACATCAATGCTGCAACACTATCACTATTTAATGGCGCTCAACTGCAAACCCTCACTGGTGAAGCATTTGCTACCCAACCAGCAGGACGGGGGGATGCAGGGAATGTCAATGTGAATGTTACTGGCGCTGTTGATATTGCTGGGGAGAAAAATGGTATTAACAGTGCGATTTTGAGTCAGGTGGAAACAGGAACAGTTGGCAATGGGGGTAACATTACTATCGGCTCTGGTTCCTTCTTGTTACGTGATCGCGCTAGACTTTCTACCTCAACTTATGGACAAGGGAATGCGGGGAATGTCACAGTGCGATCTCGAAATGCTGTTTCTCTTGCAGATGCTACCATCTTCACCACAGTGGAATCAGGGGGTGTAGGTAAAGGTGGCAATATCGATATTAATGCTGCAACTTTATCATTAATTGATGGCGCTCAACTGCAAACCTTTACTCGTAGTGCATCTCCTACCCAGCCAACAGGACGGGGAGATGCGGGGAATGTCAATGTGAATGTTACTGGTGCTGTTAATATCGCTGGGGAGAAAAATGGTTTTAACAGTGGGATTGCCAGCTCGGTGGAAACTGGCACAGTTGGCAATGGGGGCAACATTACTATCTATTCTGGTGACTTCTCATTACGCGATCGCGCTGGACTTCAAGCCTCAACTCTTGGACAAGGGAATGCGGGGAATGTGACAGTGCGATCTCGAAATTCTGTTTCTCTTGCAGATAATGCTACCATCTTCAGCACGGTGGAATCAGGGGGTGTAGGTAAAGGTGGCAATATCGATATCAATGCTGCAACACTATCACTATTTAATGGCGCTCAACTGCAAACCCTTACTCGTGAAGCATCTGCAACAGCGCCAGCAGGAAGGGGCGATGCGGGGAATGTTGATGTTAATATTACTGGCGCTATTGATATTCTTGGGGAGAAAAATGGTTTTTTTAGTGGGATTTCCAGCCGGGTGAGTACGGGGACAGAAGGTAATGGAGGTAACATTACTATCGATTCTGGTTCCTTCTCGTTACAAAATGGCGCTTTTCTTGCTACCTCAACTTCGGGACTTGGAAATGCAGGGGATGTGACAGTGCAGGCACGAGATGCTGTTTCTCTTTCAAATAATGCTTCCATCTTTAGCACGGTGGAAGCAGGAGGTGTCGGTAAAGGTGGCAATATCGACATCAATGCTGCAACGCTGTCACTAATCAATGGCGCAAGCCTGTTAACTTTTACTCGCGGTACATTTGCTAACCAGCTAGCAGGACAAGGGGATGCGGGGAATGTCAATGTTAATGTTACTGGCGTTGTTGATATTACTGGGGAGAAAAATGGTTTTCCCAGTGGGATTAGCAGCAAGGTGGAAACTGGGACAGTTGGCAATGGGGGTAGCATTACCATCGATTCTGGTTTATTCTCATTACTTGATGGCGCTCTACTGACTGCCGAAACACTTGGACAAGGTAATGCAGGCACAATTAAAGTTAATGCTGCTGATTTTCTTACCATTTCTGGTAAAAGTTCAAACTTTAACAGTGGCTTGTTTGTTAACTCCCAAAGTCCGACGGGTACTGCCGGAGATATTATCGTCACCTCACCTAGAGTTACCTTAGACAACGGTGGCATACTTAACGCCCAATCTGCATCAGGTAACGGTGGCAACATCAACTTACAAACTGATTTACTGCTTCTGCGTCGTGGCGCTTCCATTTCCACCACCGCAGGCACAGCCCTAACTGGTGGTAATGGTGGCAACATTAATATTGATGCCCCATCGGGCTTCATTGTTGCTGTCCCAAGCGAAAATAGCGATATTACTGCGAATGCTTACACAGGCAGTGGTGGAAGAGTAGATATTCGAGCCATTGGTATCTATGGCATTCAACCCCGCTCTAACCCAACTTCTCTGAGTGATATTACCGCTAGTTCTGAATTTGGTGTAAACGGTACTGTAGAACTTAACACGCCGGATATTGACCCTAACAGTGGCTTAGTCAACCTGCCAACAGTACCAGTTGACACCCAAGTAGCACAGACCTGTCAAGCTGGTGGAAATTTAGCTAAGAGCAGTTTTACAATCACTGGACGCGGCGGCTTGCCACCTAACCCAGGCGATGCCCTCAACACTGATGCAGTGAAGGTAGATTTGGTGAGTCTTAATCCCAGCACCAGAGAAGACAAGAGTCCACCTGTTACCATCAAACCTACTACTACACCAGCACCGATTGTCGAGGCTACTAGATGGCGAACTAATACTAAAGGTGAGATAGTACTTACAGCCAACGCATCTAATGGCGCTCCTCACAAAAACTGGCAGCAGTCACCAGTCACTTGTAGTTCTGCAAAATCTGCTTCCAATTAATTTGGAAATAAATATGTGAGTAATGAAGCAGCGATGGCGCAAGCACCCGCCAACTCTTGGAGACGCAATGCGTTCGGCATCGCAAACTGAGAGTTGTAGATTATTCTGATTTCCGATCTTAAGACTATTAATTTTCTAAACCTCTTAATCAGGCAATTATTTCAGCTTTTCTTAGTACCATTCGTGTCAGTAAGTTCGTTTCCTTGTGCAAAATTTTCATGACTAGTCTTCAATTAAGCTGTTGATGCCCTGTGCCTGCTTAAATTTAATGCGTATTTCCATACCTTACTGTTCTTTTTTGTTAGCATTGCTCAAGTAGGGAATGGCTGTATCTTTGCTCGGCCAGTTGCTCCAGAGGAAGCGCGATAAGAAAGTTAAAGATATTGCCATAAGTACAATACCAAGCCACCAAGAAGAACGTAATTGTTGCAGTTGCTCTGCTGGAGTGTACGTCAATGAATTAGAGGGTAAAAGTTGCATTGACACAGCCACAATGTTATTTAGCACATGAAAAGTAACAGGCACAATTAGGGAGCGCGTTTTGATGTAAAGCACCCCTAAAATAATTCCGACTAACGACAATCCAATCGGATTATTGGGATGACCAAAACCGAAAAGCAGTCCTAAATCATTTGCGAAAAGTTAGATCCCCGACAACTTTTATGAAGTCGGGGAACTAGACATCTCCAGAAATTAAATATGCGTTACCCAGAACCCTTGTAGAAACATAGCACTGCACGTCAAAACAATTCTTTTTCGGAGATGTCTAATAGGTTCAGGACTGGCGATAGCAGGCAAACTCCATTGAAAAAGTAGCCATACCAGAAGTAAGCGATCGCAATTCTGTAGAATACCCAAACATTCGCGCTAGCGGTACTTCGGCTCGAATCACCGTATATCCCTGCATTGTCTCAGAACCCAACAACAAACCTCGACGGGAGGATAAGTCACCTTGAACCCTTCCCATGAACTCGTTAGGTGTTTCCACCTCTACAAGCATTATGGGTTCGAGGATGTAGGGTTTTGCTTTGGCGATCGCACCTTCAATAGCCTGATGGGACGCTGACCGGAAAGCCAATTCTGAAGAGTCAATTGGGTGATAAGAACCACCATCCAAAACAACTTTCACGCCAGTTACGGGATAGCCTTCCAATTGTCCTGATTCCATCGCCTCACGGAAACCCTTCTCACACGCCGGGATATATTCTTTAGGAATCGCACCCCCAATCACCCGATTCTCAAAGACAAACGGTTCATCTGTGGGTTCAATCCACCCAGTAATATGGGCGTACTGACCGGGGCCGCCTGACTGTTTCTTAAATCGGTAGTCAAAGGTTGCTTGTTGTCTAATGGTTTCTCGGTACGCCACGGCGGGAGTACCAACGTAGACCTCGGCATTATATTCCCGTTGGATGCGTTCTAAGTAGATTTCCAAGTGGAGTTCACCCATCCCAGAAATCAGAGTTGATCCTGATTCGGGGTCAATGCTCAAACGGAAGGTAGGGTCTTCCCTTTGAAAGCGATTGAGTGCTTTGGAAATGCGATCGCTGTCTTCCTGCTTTTTGGGCGTAATCGCTAGTGTAATCACTGGTTCCGGCACAAACATCTTCTCTAGAGATACCAGTGGTTCCCCAGAACAGAATGTATCACCAGAAGCACAATCCACACCCAACAGAGCCACAATATCCCCAGCAACGGCAACTTTTAATTCTTCTCGCTTATTGGCGTGCATCCGCACCAAGCGACCGATTTGCACTCGCTGTTCAGTCCGCGAGTTGTAGACTGTATCGCCGGGTTTGAGCGTCCCAGAGTAAATCCGGGTATAGGTCAACTGCCCAAAGGATTCAACAGTAAGTTTAAATGCCAATGCCACCAAGGAAGCATCAGGGTTAGGGTAGACACTAACCGACTCTGCGGTTTTGACCACTTCTCTATCTATCGGAGATGGTAGATAAAGCGTAACTGCATTCAATAAGTTTTGCACTCCTTTATTTTTGAATGCCGAACCCAGCAGTACAGGCGTGAATTTTAGGCTCAAGGTTGCCTGTCGGATGGTTTCCCAAATTAATTCTTTAGGAATTTCCTCACCCGCCAGTAGCATCTCGGTCATCGGTTCTGAAAACAGCGACAAAGTATCTAGCAATCTTTCGCGTGCCTGTTGTGCTTCATCCCTAAGTGATTCGGGAATTGTCTTTTTCAGCCAGTTTTCCCCGTTTTCACCTTCAAAGTAGTCAGCAGTCATTTCTACCAGGTCGATCACTCCCTGGAATTGGTCTTCACTGCCGATCGGGTACTGGAGCAATATTGCATTTAGTTGTAAGCGATCGCGTATTCCCTGTACTACACGAAATGGATCTGCTCCCGTCCGATCCATCTTGTTGATGAACGCCAAACGCGGCACTCGGTAGCGCTTCATTTGCCGATCCACCGTAATGGACTGGGACTGCACACCCGCCACAGCACACAGCACCATCACTGCCCCATCCAATACCCGCAGGGCACGTTCCACTTCTATTGTGAAATCTACGTGTCCAGGTGTATCAATCAAGTTGATTTGGGTATCGTGCCACTGGCAGGTAGTAGCAGCAGAAGTGATGGTTATACCATGTAGTTTTTCTTCTGGCATAAAGTCCATCGTTGCACCCTTACCGCCTCCCCGCACTTCCTCAATAGCGTGGATTCTGCCCGTGTAGAAGAGAATTCGCTCTGACAACGTAGTTTTACCAGAGTCGATGTGGGCAGAGATACCAATATTTCGGATGCGTGTTCGGGGAATCATAAAATTTCCTTTTGTTCAAGCGACAAACAATCACCAACTGAGTGGCGATATATTTTGTATTATACATGTAGTACAAAAGAATGAATAGACTGATTTATGTATTTTTTCGTATGGAACCGACCTGCTAAGAGCAAGCAAGGAGGGAACATGGAAAGGTAAAGACGGTTGTTCGTAAGTAAGTTAAGTAGACTAGCACAGGAACCACCCAAAGAGAATGCCCAAGAATGTCTGCGCTTGATGGGCATGGCTTTGAAAAATCTCGCCAGTGCGATGAACAACACCCAGGCGCTTGAAGCTGCTGCAATAATTTTAGGTAGCGAACCGACACCAATTGCGATCGCTTATCGAGCCGAACAACTGGAAATGCTACCCCAGGCTGTTAGCGATATTAGGTCAGTGCTAGCTAAACCTGGGTGTAACTGGCAGGAGTTTTGGAATGTTGCCCAAGAGTACGAGGTAATTAAGTCGGATTACTGGGCAGAACTTACTACTCAAGAAACAGAATTAATCAAAACTCTGGAAAACTCATCCACTCAACCTCGGACAATTGGCATCGGTTCTACTGTTGCTCATGCTGACCCGTACCGAACTCTGTATTTGGAGAGGGGCGAAGTTGTAGACGAGGTAGAGGGCAAAGTAGTTGTCGCCTGGGATCACTGGTGCAATGAGTTGAAAAAGACTCAAAGCTATTCCAGGGAAGAGTTGCGATTCTGGCAGGGCGAGAACCAGTAGATAAAGACTCGCTTTGAGAATAGCCAAAAAACTTAAACGCGGCATTGCAACCATGCTGCTCACATTGTCATGGAAAAATTTAGGAGGAATTATGACTACAGTGTTAAAAGCAATCAACGGTGGCAGCAAACAGCGTAATGAACGCGAGGCAAATAAGCAAGATAAATCGATTAGACCACATTGCAAAGTATCAATTGAGGATATCAACTGGGTTCGTCAACAGCCTCCGTCTGTGCAGCAGCTTTGGTTAGATAGCGTGGCGGCTGAACAATTTGGGGGTTCTGCCCATAAACTCGATACCAACCTCACCTATAAATCTTTGCAAAAAGCAGGGGCGGCGTTGACTGCCCAAGGATTGTTTCAGTTTGAGGAAGTGTTTGGCCGCTTACCCTCTGGTAGACCTGGGTTGATTGGGTATCGTGTTCGTAATCTTCATGGTTATTACAATCGCTTTTATTGGGAATCGTCCACATCTGAGGGAACCAATTCTTGTGATGAGAAAACCGTCCACGCCGGGGAGAAAACGAATGCGCCCGGACGGAATGAAAATTACCCCAAAGTGGAACAAATCCAGCCTGATTTGGAATCATTCCAAAAGAATGGTCAAAAAAGTGAGGATTTGCAAGGGTTCCAAAAACCTAACAACGTTTCTAACTACCCCTTAACTACCTACCAACACCCAACTAATGTTGTTGGTATGGTAGGGGAGCAATGCGATTTTGTGAGGTAGGCAAGCAGGGGAGGCAGGGGAGGCAGGGGAGGCAGGGGGAGAGAAAGAAATTAAGTATACTTCAGGGTATGTCGGTAGCAAAAATTACTACTTTCTCTCTTTACTCCCCCTGCTTCCCCTGCTCCCCCTGCCCCCCCTGCCTATTTCACGAGGATCTCACTTTTTCGCGTTGCTCCCGTATGGTAGTTGGTTCTGACGCGCTTGCTCGAAATCCGCGTGTTGAGGAAACGGCTCATGCGCCCTTGAGGGGCGCGTCGCCTTCACATATCGAAAGCGCGTCAGAACTTGAAGAATTGCCTACGGCAATAGACTGCACGATGCTGGCGCTTGTGGATGCTGCACCGAATCAACCTGCTCCGTTGCTGGCTGAAAACCAGGATTGTGGTGTTGAGCCAAGAGAATGTCATGAAGGTGCTTGTTCCGCCGCGCCCGTTGCACAAAATGAAGAATGTTTAAGTTCAGCGATCGCATATCAAAAAATAGAACCGAGTCGTCCTTCTGCTTCTTTGTTGGCTGAAAACTTGGTTTCTGGTGATGAGGATAAAGTAGATCATGAAGGCAATTGTTCCGCCGCGCCCGTCGCTCAAAATGAATTTTCTCTAGATTCTGCGATCGCTAATCAAGCGCCCGTGTCATTAAATCAAAGTGAGATATTTGAATGGTTGGATAGAGCAAACGTTGGAGAATGCCCCCCATTGTGGGTAATTCAATATCTGCTAGACAGCAAGTATTACGCCAGCATGAGGGCAAGCATCACCAAGTTTGAGAAGCAGTGGAATATATCTGTAGTCAATTATCAGGTGCAAAAATCTAGTGAGGCTTTGTTTACCGCCAAAGACATCGCCATGAGATCCCAAGCTAGACTATTGCGAATGGAGAAACTGAAGATGGCTTCTCAGGTTGGGGAAAATCCTGGTTTTGATTTCTTGCAAGAGTGCTGGAGGGATGATCCGGCTTTGCAGATTGTGATCAAAAAACTACTAGGGAAGTTTCCGCAGTGGGGGATTACGATTGTGGATGGGGTGTTGGTGGATTGGGAAAGGTAAAAATCACACTGTCTCAGAATAGCGTGTAGCTAAAGCGATTGCTGCTTGACGGTTATAGATCAAGATTCCCTTGCATTAATACTGCCAAGCGACCAATTATTTTCTGAAAACGGGGACGCATAATCTGCGACTCGCTCCCATCCCCACTTATAAGCAGTGTCAACTAGAATTTCTTTACCATTTCGGAACTTAATAAATTCCTGCCCGTGGTCGTAAAATATGTCTGCAACCAGTTGATTACGCGCATCGTAACCCCACTTATCCACTGCTGCCCTCCACCAGCGCTTTCCGGGAGAGAGCAACTGTTCAAGTTCTAAATACTCTGGTTTCCAGTACTTGGTGCGCCATTGATTTGCCAGCGCCTCGATTAGTATCGCAGTCGGGTAGATGGGCTTGAGATTTTCTTCTAGCCAAAGCATATAAACAATCGCGCTCCTGAAAGCATCTTCTAAACCATAGTTGGATGCTTCTAGAGTGTCTTGGAGTTGCTCGTCATTAAAATTTACGCCAAGCGTTCGCAGGGCTGGAGCGTACAAATCAAATAATTCTTGTTCTACTGAATCGGCAGACCAGAACCACATAAGAAAAAGAAAACTCCTACTGGGTAGCTAAATAAAATTTAGCATTTAGCGTGCTTCGTGTTGATGTGGGGACGAGTAGCGATCGCCAATCAAACACCAGGGCAAGTAGAACAGAATCACTCTGCTATGTTGTTGGTTTAAAATTCAGCTTTAGGTGTAGAAATCAAAGCAGTTGATGAGGGTGAAAGTTCCGCGCCGCGCCCGTGCCACAATCTGAAAAATGGTCGCATGAGGCGATTGTTGCGAGGTCAAATGCGCGACCAGAGCGTATGCAAATACTTAAAGTGGCGGCGAATTCGGGGCAGAATCCGGGCTTCGAGTACTTGCAAAAGTGCTGGAGTGACGATCCGGTTTTGCAAATTGTGATTAAAAAACTATTGGCGAAGTTTCCGCAGTGGGGGATTGCGGTTGTTGATGGGCTGCTGGTTGATCGGAATGAGTAGTGAACCAGGAGAGTGAGATTGACAACTCTTTTAGAGAACAGGAAAGGTTAAGAAATCTTTAGGGAATTTTCAAAGTGCCATTACATTAAAGCGTTTCTGTGCTTTGATTCCTTCGTTCTCTCATCTCAAATGGATGTTTGAGTAGTTTCTCCAACACACTAATTTTGATTTTACGACTCTTCAAATGTACAGAGCTTTTTCAGAAATCAAATATTAGTCCTATACCTACTTATTATTCATTTTTGCAAGAAACTCCATTACTTTTGTAAGCACTAGTTAACTATTTATTCGTATGTAAATTTGCGTCCTTGAAATGAAGCTATTGGAACACAGTTTAAATGAAATTTAACTAATACTTTTATTGACTCAGCATACCATCTTTCATCTTCAGTTGGTACATACGCTTGAAACTCAGCACAATAATTAGAAAAATAATAAGTGAGATTTATAATTCTATTGTCTGGTATTTTAGCCCAACCAGGAAGTTGAATCTGCTTGAAAAACTCTACAATGTGTTCTTCAAAAAGTTTTTTTTCTTCTTGATTTAGTTGCTTTTTAAAGAAAAAGACATACCATGTATATTCAACTAGTTCATCATTTCCTTCAATCCTTGCTACTTCCCAATCTAATTGAACAACAAAAGGTTTTTTAAGGAAACTTTGCACATACTTGTCTGATGAAGAATTATCAACTATAGCACGAATATGCTGGTGTTTTAATTCTTTAGCAATTAATAAATATTGATGTCCATGAACTACGAATACGCCTTCAGCACAAACTTTTATAGTAATAGTTGGTAAAGAATAAAATTTTGAGCAGTAATACCGAAGATGCTCAAAAATAAATCCATTTTTCTCAGTATTAGGAAAGATATCTTCATTAATTGAGATGTCATCAGGATTTACTTCGATTAAAATGATGTTCATTATTTAAGTACTTTTACAGTATTTTTTTAAAGCTGAACGGCATTTAAGCTGCAATATAGTAGCTATTACCTTTATTTTTTCTTGACTGACCCCACTTTCATTCCAAAACATACCAGTAAACGCCCCAGTTGTTCTAGTACTATTGATGATTATTGAGCAGGTTTTTCTTGAAACTTAGTCATTTGTATTAGGTTTTGTTTATCTTGTAGTTCATATTTAGTCCAGATATGAATATACCTTTTTTGTTTTAATATCCTCCTAGCATGAAAACTACTTAAATGAATATCTCTTTTCTCAGTTAAATATGTAGCTAATCATTGGATTGGTTTTTGGTTGGTGGCGGCATAGTTACTTTTCAAAGCTTTTCCATTTTTATTATGCAAATTAAGTAGCCATTAGCTTACAGGAATAAAGCGGGAAATTTTTTCAAATTCAGGTACTGCATGATATGGAATTATTGTTTCGGTTTGTCCTGGTGTTGGTGGCTGAGGGACGGGAACTTCAACTGCAATTCCATATCTAGCTGCAAATATATCAAATTGCCTTTCTGGAACAATTGCCGCAAAAATACCTGGGCCTCCTCTTTTGTTTCCTCTGCTTACATAATCGGCATAGTATGATGCTGTTAATAACTGGCTTGAAAAGTATACTCCTTGTCTATCTGGAGTATATCTATAACGAATCTGACTTTCAATAATACGCTGCAAGTCAATACGCTGAGTTGCTACTGTTTCTATTGCATCATAATATGATGTACCACGATAGAAAGTACGTTCCTGCAAATCTTCTCTTGGGGCGACATCTCCTGTGAGTGTTGTAGCAAGAATTCCAGCAAGAAGACTTATAATTAGAAAGGTAATATCTAATTCAGCCTGAGTCGCTATAAGTCCACTTGGGTCTATAAAAATAACTGGATCGTCGTTAGCGTAAAGATATTTATGTAGTGATATTGAATGATAAATATCACCTTCATAAGTATCTCTTCTTATAAATCGTCCTATCTCGGTATCGTAATACCGCTGTCTCAAATAATAATCGCCAAGGTTTTGGTCAAGCTGTTCACCTGCAAATAAGTATTTATTCTCTACCCCACCAGTAGAGCTAATTAATTGCCCGTAAGCCTCATAATTATAGGTACTAACAACACTACCAGTTGCATCAGTCAGTATTCGTGTACTACCCAGCCCATCAACGTGGTAGAAAGTGCGATCGCTATCCTTCTCCTGAGCAATTAAATCATTACCGTAAACATACTCCACCTGCACAGCACCATTAGGAGAATATTCCTCTAAAACCTGTGCATACGCTTGCATTTCGTCAATCAAATATCGCGTCTCAACTCTATCAACCGTTGCTGCAACTCGAATACCATTATCGTTATACCTATACTGCATCGCTTGTTGGATTGCACCGTTAGCATCCTTCACCCTTGCCGCAATCAATCGATTTTCATAATTCCAAGTGTATTCGGTTGTAATGGCGTTTTCGGTTTTAGTTAAAGTGTTGCCATTGTTGTCATAAATATAATTAGCAACTACTTGCTGATTGACCTTTTCATTTAACAATCGGTCATTGGCATCATAGGCATAATCTGTAACCGTCCTAGCACTGTTAACAGTTTCACTCTTAGTATTGCGGTTGCCCACTTTATCGTAAGTGTAATCGTAGATACGATTTCCATTAACTGCATCAGTAATTTTCTCTTGGGTTAGCCGATACAAAACGTCGTAAGTGTAATCAACAGTACGTTCATTATGTTCTACAACTTTAGTATGGTTGCCTACCTTATCTAAGGTGTAAGTGTAGCTGGAGAGGATGGTATCACCCTGACGATTTTCCAGATATTTGAGGCGGTTAAGGTCATCATAGGAGCGAATCTCTTGCGTACCATTAGCTAAAGTAGTACGCACCAGATTATTTACTACATCATAGTCATAATCTGCGGTTACAACCCCATCCTCAATAACTTTATCAAGGCGGTTGCGAACATCAAAGGTATAGTTGACTGTACCTGAAGCTGTAGTAACTGAAGTGCGATTACTTGCAACATCATAGGTGTAACTAATATTACGACTCACTCCACCAATGTTATCTGTGCGCTGAATGAGGCGATCACGTTCATCGTAATCATAATCGTAACTTGCAGTAGTTACACCATTTGCGTCAACAAACGCAATCACATTTTGCAGCCCTGTATTCGTATGAGTATATGTTACCTTCGACCCATCCTGGAACTGCTTAGAAGTCATCCAGTTCATGGGGTCGTAACTGTAGCTGGTAGTATTGCGGTTGAAATCCGTGTATGCCTTCAGGTTGCCGACAGCATCGTAGGTCATGTCAGCACGTTGAGCCATTGGTAAAATAGCAGCCGTGCGACGACCAACACCGTCATATTCATAACTGGTTGTGTGCTGATTAGCATCTGTTTGTGAAATCAGGTTGCCAACCTCGTTGTACTCATATTCCGTCCAGTCCTGAAGTGTATTTTTAACCCCAGTCAAGCGACCAAAAACATCATAGCTATACTCAGTCCGCTTGCTATTTTGGTCGGTCATTGCAATTCGCCGACTTAGGTTATCGTATTCACTAGTGGTGTAAGTTTTGTCGTTGAACTCAGTCTTAACTAACCGCCCTAAATCATCGTATTTATAGCTAGTGGTGTGATTGAGCGCATCAGTTTCAGAAATACGCTGCCCTGCCTTATCATAAGTGTAAGTAGTTTTCGGGTTATCTGTTAAAGTTGCAGGTGTATCATCTGCGTAAATTACCTGATTTTGCCGACCATCAGCATCGTAGCGAAACTCTGTGCGATTACCGCGTTCGTCAATTTGGGCTTTTACCAGACCATCGCTGTAATATTCGGTACGAGTTTTAGTATTGTCATCCCAATTATTTGGTGTTGAATCTGGATTGAGAGTTTCAATTAATCTACCAACATCATCATAGACAAAGCGTGTTTCCCGTCCAGCTTTATCAATGGTGGCAATTGTACGCCCAGCCTCATCATAACGGTTGATTTCCCGTAGGTTGTCATCTGGGTTGTCAGGTGTATTATCTGCGTAAATCGTTGCAACCAACTGACCTTTATCATCGTATTTATACTCAGTTTTGTGCTGAAGTGCATCAATAACCGCAGTTTGATGACCTAATTTATCATATTCATAAGTCGTTGTATGATTTTCGGCATCAGTCATCGTTTTCATTCGACCGTTGTCATCATACGTCCAGGTTGTTAACAACTCTCGTACCTGAGCATTGGCGACAGTCATTTGACGAGTTTCAGTCAGTTTGTCCCCGTTGGCATTGTAAGTATAATTTGTAACATTGCTTAACGCATCTGTAACGCTGGTAACATTACCCTTGTCATCGTAATCAAAGGTTGTGATATTCCCGTTAGCATCTTTGACAGACCGGAGTTGACCTCTGAGATCGTAGTCATAACCAGTAGTGTGACCAAGAGCATCAGTAGTTGAGCGTAAATTGCCACTTCTGCTGTACACATTAGTAGTCGTGCGACCCAAGGCATCAGTCTCAGTCAGTAAGCGACTGTTAGCACCATAAGTGTAAATTGTGACATTATGTAGTGGATCTTCTTCCGTTAGCTTATTGCCAAGGCTATCGTAGGTGTACTTAGTGGTAAAACCATTTGGGACAGAGCGGTCTGAAATGACGGTTTCTTCCAGAACATAGTTGTTATCATCGTACTTGCGCTTGGTGATTTTGCCTTCTGCGTCAATCTCAGTTAAGATGTTACCCCTAGCATCATATTCGTAAACTGTGGCATGACCGAGCTGGTCTAGTACAGTCTGCCTAGAGCTATTTGGGTCATAGGACATTTCCACCTTCTGACCGTTAACATCTTCCAGATACTTCAACCGCCCATCATCACCGTACTCGTTCTTGACACCAGTCCTGCCCAAGGGATCGATGATTTTGTCGAGGTAATGCTTACGCTCTTGGTCATACTCCATCCTTGTAGTATTACCTTCGCGGTCTGTTACACTAACTAAATCACCCTGAGTATTATACTGGTAATGAATTTGCTTACCAGCCGGGTCAGTCACCGTCGCAATCCGTCCTTGTGCATCCCGCCCAAACGTAATCTTCTGCCCAGTCGAGCTAGTGATATCCGCATCGGTATAGGTTAACGTGTTACCATTCGTATCCGTGACAGTCAACAAATCGCCCGTTGCGGCATCAATCTGGTAAATAATGCCCTCTTTCGTAGTCAGCGTATAAACACCACCATAGTAAGTGTCGGCAGGGTTATAAGCACTGCCACCCAAACCGTAGTACTGATTAGTACCAGCGCCATGAATGATGCGGGTGTTTTGCACCGTGAGGGTATCGGTTACGCCAGCATCAGCCACAAAGGAGGGGTGGTATATATTTGGGTCAGAATCAACACTACCAGCACCCCTTAAAAACTGAGAAAGTGGGTCAATTGTCGGTTTAAAGGTAAACCCTTCCCGCTTGCCTCCAGGCAAAGTAATGTATACTTTAGTACCATCTTTGAAGGGGTTCTGTCCTCCTAGTTCCGCAACTTCTCCACTGGGTTTGCCGACAGAAGTCCGCAAATCCGTATCCCTGAATTCCATGCGCCAGCCGTAGCCAAAATCATCAGTAGTACCAGATGTCAAGGAATCATACGTGCGTGTCAGCGTAATAGGAATTCCAGTAACAGGAATCGACAAATCTGTAAACGACAGCCTAAAGTTACCGAGCTTCAATTCGCCAGAAACATTAACTGTATCTTCAACAAAGCTGACATTCCCGCCTTTATCATGAGCTTCCAGGCGCAATGTGTAGCTGTCATTTTCCAGTAATGATGGGTCAAACTTGCCTAGTACATCATTATTAACAGTGCTTGTGCCTCGGAAAATCTCTTTGAAATCGCTACTGCCAATGGGTGCAACCAAGAGACGATAGTAATCGAGATTATCATCGCTGACCGTGCCTTTAATCTCAACAGGCGCGGTAACTGTACCACCAGCGATCGCACCCAAGTTCAGACTGACATCTGGAGCGTTAACATCACTCGGATCGAGAACAGCAACATTAAATATAGCTTCACCAATATTACCAGCCGTGTCTTTTGCGATCGCTTTTTATTATTTAAATCCAGATAAACACTGACATTTTCTTTAAACGGTTCTAAATTGTAGTTTTCATCTAATCCGCTAAACAATGTAGTCAAAGACTCAATATCTTTGAGCCGAATCGCATTTGGATCGATTTCTTTGAGGGTATCTAAAGTTGATGCTTCACCGATGGCTAATGCAGTAACATTACCTGAGCGCATCGGATCGCCAAAGCCTGTTTTAATATCATTGGCAACACTAGCAGCAAGAACTGGGTCAAGTTGTCCGTAGCCATCGGACATAAAAATCAGATTTGGCGTACCACTAGATGCCTGTAGTAATGTCCTAATTGTGGTCAATGCGGCATCAAATCCACTTCTGCCCGGTGGATAGAATTTGTTGTCAGCAAAGATTTGCTGTCCTAAAACTTCATTTAAATTGGTGATACCGTTATTATTGGTATCTAACAATGCGGTGGTGTATTCCTGTAATCCGGCGGCAGATAAATCCATATCTTCAATTGCGCCGCCAGCAACGAAGGTGATTAACCCAATCTTGACGTTATTGCCTTGACTTTGGGCAATGATTCCTTTTGCCAGTTCTTTGATGGCAGCAACTTCGGCATCTTTAACAACTTTTACATTCGGAAAGTTGCGGGCACCATAGAATGGCGCTTCAGTACTCCCTGACACGTCAAAAGCAATAATTACGGCAGGATTTGTACCCTTGATCAGCTTGGAATCCAGTAATCCATTACCATTCAGGTCATCAAATACCGCACCTTGGATTTTGCCAAGTTTACTGTAGGCATCCACTGTGAAGGTTTGAGTATCTTTACCACCTCTGCGATCGCTGACTTCGACGGCGAAGTTGGCTTTACTACCAGGAATGACACTAGCTTCAGGGAACCAAAGTAGTTCACCTGTATCTCGATTAATAATTGCACCGACAGGAGCATTAACTAAGCGATATACTAATGGGTCATTATTTGGATCTAGGGCAGTGAGCGTATAGCGATAACCATCTTCTGCCAAACTGTAATTGGTGTCAGGCGTGCTGGTAATTAGAGGATTGGCGTTATCGGGGTCGGCAAATAGTTTGATATTGTAGTCTTGGAAAGCACTGCCGCCTTTGCCATCTTTGGAAAGTAATTTTATAGCTACAGTTGCTAGAGAGCCGTCATCTACTTGAACGTTGGATTTGCCAACACCAGGAGTAATAATGTCTCTGGCGTTGCTGATATCTGTTTGTATAACTCGGAACTTGTAGTCTAATTTATCAGTTGCGGCTTGTCCTCGAATCACAAGGGTGTATTCGCCACTATTGGTGAAGTCATATTGAAAATCATTGTAGATATAATTGTTAGTACTATATACATAGCTACCATCGGGTGCATAAAGTCCCCAAGTGAAGCGGTAGATATCTGTGGTGGTAGTAGCTGATAAATTATCAAAATATAACCGCTTCCCAGAGATCGCATTAATTTTGTAAAAGATATCCTTCTGTCCATTGTCCAATGACCCAGTAGTAGGCAGATTGTATTCCACAGTCGGCGCACTGCTTGCGTCTAGCATCTGAAAGCTATAGTTGCGATTTGCTCCCGAGTCGCCAGCGATCGCTAAATGGTATAGTCCTTCTTGTGTTAATACATATTGGGCAGAATCAGTGTATTGGAAGTTGCCGAAGTTCATCACCACATTGCCGCTGGGGTCGTAGAGATAAGCATTGACTCCATATCCAACCATGCCATTGAATAGAACTTTTGTACCGACAAAGTTCTGGAAGGTGAATACCTTAGCTTCTCCACTATTGAGCGTGCCTGTTTCTATTCCATTCAAGGCTAAATAAGTTGCCGCAGGTGAACGGAAACTATTAGGCATTTCTAAAAGGTTGTATTTGTAATTACCTGTTATATTGCCGTAGTAACTATAAGTCTGGAATTTATAATTACCTGTTTCCTTCAGCAGAATTGGCGCAAGGTCGTAGCGCAGATCCAAGTTGTCAGCGATTAATACTCCATTTGGATCGTAAATCCTGCCTCGGATATATCCATTGGTACTGTCGTCTTGCCCATCGTAGAAAATTTGCGTACCTGCTGTGGCACTGAAAGTGTAATCAACTGGTGTACTTGCAGTTAGAGTTCCACTTTGTAACGTATTCAAGCCACTATTAGTTACGGGTGAAGGCGCAATATTAGTACAGGTGAAGTTGTAGTTCAGGTTTTGGGCATTTGCTCCACCAATTGCAAGGGTGAATAGCCCTGTTGATGGCAAGGTAATTTTGAAGTCGGGACTGGATGTAGCAGTAGAGGAGATTGCTACACCTGCGGAGTCATAAAGTACCCAATTTGCGCCTGTCCAACTGGGAGCAGCTAAATCAAAGTTGAGGATTTGTCCTTGGATACCGTTGATTCTGTAGAGCTTGGCGTTGTTGCCATTTACTGTATCTGTAATTGCCGTGCCGAGAGTGATTGCTGGGATAGATACATCATTGCGATCGCTAAAAGTAAAGCTGTATGCCCCTGTTGTCCCGTTATCGCCAGAAATCTCAATCCGATAAGTACCATTTTCTTTTAAGGTTTCTGGTAAAAAATCGCCACTGTTCAAAAATCTTTCGTTCAACAGCACTCCTGTTGGACTATAGAATTTCAGCCTCTCATTTGCAGGCGCAACTAGATAATCAAAGTACAATTTTTGTCCAATTGTGCCTGTGAAGGTGTAGGTATCAACTTCTCCTTTTTTGGCGATCGCAGTGTTGACCGATGTTCCCAATGTGTAATTAGAATCGGTATTATCTGGTGTTAATACTTGGAAACTGTAATCATTGCGAGAATCATAAACGGAAGTATTGCTGTAGTTGCCAGTGCCATAAAATTCAATTGTGTAATCGCCTGTAAATGGTAGGACTATGCTTCTGCTGGTATAGCCTTGACCAAAAGGAATTCCATTTTGACCAGAGACAAATTCGCCATTGTGCGAGAAAACTGAGTAGCCATTAGGATAAGTACCTGCGGTGACATCCACAAAGATTGTCTGTCCTGCGGATGCAGTAAATTTATATAGATTAGATTTCAATCCTTTCGGATCGTCATACTTACCAGAAATAACGGTATTTAGTGCGATCGGTATAGCTTGAGAAGCGGCAGTAGAAGCGGCATTGGCATACTCTAATAACCTCAAGCTGTAGTTACCAATTTTATCATTCCTTGGATCAATTACTAATGTGTAAGTTCCATTTTCATCAAGGATATTATTGACCTTGTTATTACGAATATCCCAACCAGAGAGTGAAGTTGTCCCATCAGTTACTACTTTGCCACTGGGAGAGTAGAGAGTAGCATAAATATTATCTGTGCTAGAGAGCGAGTCAAAGAATAAACGCTGTCCTGCTTTACCTTCAAACTTGTAGGTGTCGTTCTGTCCAGGCTTAGAAATTGTACCATTTATAGTGTCACCAACCGTATATTTAAAAACTGGCTGATCGGGCGTGACAATTTTAAGCTTGTAGTTTGGGTTAGAGCCAGTTCCTTGCATGACTAGTAAGTACTCGCCGATGTCTAACCAAAATTCTCGCTTGTTACCAGTGTCATTTAGTGAAGCAGAATTTAAGTAGTAACCATCGATATTGTAGAGAATCCAGTTGCCATCGCCCTGCTGTACGTCAAACAAGACATACTCACGTTGTGAAACTGTAAAGCGATAGTCATTTGCTCCTCTAGCTTCGAGGGTGCTATCAAGTGGATTGTTATCAAAAGTACCTGAAACTACAGGCTCTGGATCAACAAGTAATGGTGCAGTGGCTTTGTCTAATAGACGAAAGCTGTAGTTACCAGTGTGAGGATAGGAATAATCACCGTAATAGCCGACATCCGTACCACCAATTATTAGTTTGTAAGTACCATCCATCTGAAGAGTCAAACCATTACTTGGGTCAGAGCCGAATGGCACTAAGAAAAGCTCTAAGTTATACGGTATAAGGGCTACAACTTTTAAAGCTATTGAGGGGTCAGGCGGTCGTCCTCGATGCAGTGTCATGGAAGCGATGCCTACGGCGGTAAACTACGCCACGCAAGACACGCTGAGTTTGCGATCGCCTACGCCATCGCTTTGTCTTGCACCAGAAAGTGGAATCAGATATACAAGTTGTCTAAAAATTTCTGGTAGGTAGAAAAAGCTTGCTCGTCCGTGAAATACTTTTCTGAGACGAGCAAGCTAACATCATAAATACTACTGTGACACTAAGAGTACAAATCCTCAAGGATAAATTCAGCCAAAGTCTGGGGCTACCTTTTAAAGAACTATTGCCAGAATCTGCAATAAAACTTGCAATATCTGAGCTAAAAATCAAATATAAAAAACGGTTATTTGACCCATTCGTAACTTTATGGGCATTTTTATCTCAAGTATTAGATACAGACAAAACTTGTAATAATGCTGTGAGTAAAATAATTGCACATTTGGCTGAGTCAGAAGTAGAAGTTCCCTCAACAGATACGAGTGCTTACTGCCAAGCACGGGCAAGATTACCAGAAAAATTGTTAGAAAAAGTTTTCAATTATTCAGCACAAAAACTGGAAGAGAAAGTAACCCAAGAACATCTATGGTGTGGTCGAAATATTTTAGTGATAGACGGCTCGACGGTCTCTATGCCTGACACTGTAGAAAACCAAAAAGAATACCCACAACCCAGTAGTCAAAAGCCGGAATGTGGATTCCCAATTGCCAAAATTGGTGTGATATTCAGTTTAGTAACGGGAGCTGCCGTTGCCTTGTGCATAGATGTTCTGAACACTCATGATATTAAATTAGCTAGAAAACTGTACAGTTTTCTCAAACCTAATGATGTGCTTGTAGGGGATAGAGCTTTTTGTGCTTACGCCGATATGTTTACTATCAAAAAGTTTAATTGTGATGTCGTGTTTCGGAAACATCAATCTCGCACAACAACTATGCGAAAAGGTAAAATTATTGGAGATTGCGACAAATTAGTTACTTGGTGTAAGCCTAAAACTTGCCCAAAAGGATTGGATAAAGATGAATTTAATGCTTTACCTCCTTCAATAACTGTGCGAGAGATTTACTATTATATTGTTATTCCTGGTTTTCGGACTCAACAAGTTAGCTTAATTACCACTCTTTTAGATAAATCTTCTTATTCTACTCTGGCAATTGTTGGACTTTACGGCCAACGCTGGGATGTTGAACTAAATTTAAGACATATAAAAACTACCTTGGGTATGGATGTTCTACGATGTAAAACACCTTCAATGGTACGTAAAGAAATTTTCGTTTTTTTGCTGGCTTACAATTTACTTCGTAGTTTGATGTGGTCGGCTGGGACTACTTATACCACTCCTCCATTACGCCTATCGTTGCAAGGTACTCGCCACCATTTAATTAACTTTATTCCCAAATTATCAGCTGCTTCTGATCAAAGACGTTTCCGAATTTATCACACTTTGCTAAAAGTTATTGCTCACAAGGCTGTTCCCGACCGTCCTGCTAGAAATGAACCACGAGTCTGTAAACGCCGCCCGAAAGCTTATCCCTTAATGACCAAACCCCGGCACGAATTACGAAAGCAGCTGCAAACTGCTTAATACACAAGCGTTTCGGCTTTTCTTAGTGCCATTCACCCCAGACTCATTGTAGATGTTGTAACGGTTGTAAGCGTTACCGCCTGTTCCATCAATGTAGACATATTGTTTGCCATTTGGACTTGCAGTTACAGGCACTGCCGGAATCACAAAGCTGTAAGATTTGGCATCAAGATTATTTAACGCCGAGTCAAAAATTCCTGTAACCGGAGTATCCAAATTCACAAATGTGGCAGCGACTCGATCTAGGAAGCGGAATTTGTAATCTCCTGTTGCTTCACCGTAACCATCAACTGTAACCTTGTAAGTACCACTCATGCTTAAAAATAGCGGCGTGTCTGGCCCTCTATCGCCACGGCTGTCAAAACTATCGATTTGTCTACCAGCAGGATCATAAACAGTGATTGGGAAATAATTGCTAGTGTTTAATGTGTCGTAGAATAACTGTTGTCCTGCTGTGCCATTAAAGGTATAGGAATCCTGCTCACCTTTTTGGATAAAACCACTAGCTGTGGAACCAATGGTGTAAGCCGAAGTTGGGAGCAGTGAATCAATGATATTAAAGGAGAAGGAGTTGACCTCATTGAAAGCACCTTTACCCCGCACCGCAAGAATATATTCTCCTGAAGTTTGGACATTATACTCTATGTCATCAAAATTGCCATTATAAGCAACAGCGATATTACGTGGGTCATAGAGCACCCAATCCACAGAACCGTCTACACGGGAGAGATAATCAAAATAGAGCTTTTGTCCCTGTGTTGCATTAAAGCGATAGACCCGATCCGCAGTACCAGGGTTGAGTCTGTCATTAACAACTTTATCAAAGGGCTGAATTGGCAGTAATGTCGGGTTAATTACACTGAAACCATAGTCACCAGTAGTTGCACCTTGGGGATCAACGACAATTTTATAATTACCATCTTCATTTAAAGTAATCAGTTGATTATCGTAATAGGCAAGATAGGTATCTACTATAAGGTGACCTGTGGGACTATAAACTTGGAATTTCCAATCACCACGATTGGCTGAATACTGAATTGGATCAAAATAAATCCTTTGACCTGCTTGACCCGCAAAATTAAATTCTTGATTTTGTCCTGCAACGGATACTTGCCCAATCACCGTATCACCTAAAATCAATGCAGGCGGTGCTGTCCACTGTACCTTACCTGTAGTGGGGTCAATCACCAGACCATCTGGGCCAATTACAACACTATAGCTAACCGTATCATTATCAGGGTCAACTGCATTAGAATCATAACTATATTGCTTATTTATGTAAGCCTGCACCACAGGATTAGTTACAAACACAGGTGGACGATTAGGGGGTGTTGCAATCACACTCAAAGTGTAATCCTGTGTAACTGTACCACCTCGTCCATCGCTGACTTCCAAACTAATTATCTGATTACCGATGTTGCTGGTTGCCGTGTTCCAGTTAATCAGCCCAGTGGTTGGGTCAATTGTCATACCATCTGGGGATGCCAGCAGTTTATATGTTAAAGAATCTCCGTTGGGGTCAGTAGCATTGACATCATAGCTGTAAAACTGACCGCCAATTATTTCTTTGTTGGGCTGAGTTTGAATGACTGGAGCTTGATTTAACTGCGCCAGCACTACCAAATCATAGCTAAACTGCATCCCTTGAGGATTATAGAATACCAGAGAGCGTTGTGTGGTGGATTCGTTTGGATCGAGTTTGCCATCAGCCACTAAGTTGGAGAAGTTATAGTAAGGAATACCTTCGGGTGTAAAGCCATCGGGATTGCGTACTACAACTGTCGGGTCGCTGATGTGGTTAACGGCAACTATCATTGGAGCATCAACACTATAAGAGCCAATGTTATGTATTGCAATGTCTGTATATAATAAGTGGGTATCTGCATTAAAGCTAGTGCGGTGATAATCTGCACTGAAACTTTGAGAGACATCTGTCAAGTTGTTGAAGTTAGGCGATATCGTAGTGTTTGCAGATGGCTGCGTACCAAAACCCGACTGTAAAGGAGATTGTGTATTAGCCGGTGCAGTTTGCAGAACAAATTCGGTAATGCTGACATTGGTAGTAGTATCACTGTCATTGTTTACCAGACGGAAAATAAGAGTGGCATTACCTGGTTTAACGCCTGTCAAATTCAAGCGCACAGTCTGGTCAGTACTGTTATAACTAGCACCTGCGCCCAATCCTACATCTTCCCCTTCTGTCAAGTTGAAGAAAGCATCTCTACCAGATGTAATGGTGTGTACTAGAGAGTTACCATTAGCATCAACTAATGCCACCTCAAAGGCATCGTTAATAGCATTAAAATCGGAAACATCAAAACTCTTGTCAATCTTGAAGCTGAGGATAGAAGGCGTTGCTGGAATGACTAGAGGTAGATTACGAGTTGCTGTAAAGTTAGTTTCTTCAGTCAAACTAATTTGACTGCCGAGAATAATATTTTGCGTAGCGCGAAGTCCACCAGCATCTTCTACTGTAAATGCAATATTAAATAGACCTAGTTGATTTTGATTAGAAGTACCTGTTAAGGTGGCGGTGCCATCGCCCTTATCGGTAAAGATTAACCAACTGGGAACTCCAGTCGCGGTGATAATGCGGCTATCACCAGCATCTGGGTCGGTTGTAGTGATATTATAAGTATAAGTACTACCAGATTCAATAGTTGTAATAATAGGCGTGCTAGTAAAGCTGGGGGCTTCATTGATATTGGTTACATTAACTGTGATTTCTTGAGTAGTGCTTAGACCTTGATCGTCAGTGCTGCGAACAACAATAGTATGTTGGCTGTAATTTTCGTAGTTGAGGAGCGTACCATCAGCCACTTGCAAAGAGTTGCCCACAATCTTGAAGCGTCCCTGAGCATCATTTACCAGGATATAAGTGTGGGACTCACTTGTATCGGGGTCGATACTGCTTAATTCACCAATCACTGTACCATTGGCACTATTTTCAGCAACACTGTTAGCCGTGAGGTTAATAGCAGTAGGAGCGCTAAAACGGTAAATGGTGCTTGTATAGATGCTTTGGTTGCCTGCAATATCTGTCGCTTTGACGGTGAAGGAATTAACGCCTGCGACTAAAGAAACGTTAGTAAAGGTAAATTTGCCCGTATTATCAGCGATAACAGTAGTATCTGTTGCAGTATCGGATACAGTCACACCAGGGTCAGTTAAACCTGTAAGTGTGACTGTATCAAATTTGGTTTTCTTGTCGCCAACTGTACCTGAATCCGATGCTGCATCTAAATTGAAGACTGGTTGAGTGACAGTAGTATCCAGGGTAAAAGTAAAGCTAAAGGCGTTTGAAGTGTTGCCAAATTCATCTTGGGCAACCAAGTGTAAGGTATGCACACCGTCAGGGATAGAACTGCCGTAAATTGCTGCCAGTTGACTGCGGTCAAAGCTAAAAGTCCCATCGCTATTTAGCTCTTGTAAAACATCAACAAAATTGGCAACTTGTGTATTATCAAAACCTGCTCGGAATTCAACTACACGGCTAGTATCAACAATATTACCGCTAATTGCCGGGTCAAAGGTAATTAAATCGCTGTTAGTTGTACCACTTGGGGCTGTGTCAAAAGTCAAAGCTGCGGTTATTACAGGTGCTGCTTCATCTAGCTGAACAGTGACGTTATATTGTGTCGTCAGTAAATTACCAGCTGCGTCAATTGCTACAATCGTCAGAACGTGGCTACCATTCCCAAGTCCAGTCAAATCTAGTTCCTGGTCAAAAGCCTCCGCAGAATTATAGGCAATAGGTATTTCACTTTGGTTATTGAAGCGATAGCTCAAGGAAATTACGCTACTACCTGTACCATTAATGCTCCCAGTGATTTTATCTCCTTGTCGCAGGGGAGTTTGATCCAAAGGTGTATTGAGCGTCAGTTGTGGAAGCGCAGTATCAACAGTGACGACAAGCGATGTCAAAGAGGTGTTAGTATTTCCAGCGATATCAGTAACAGCAGCACTTAAGGAATGTATACCATCTGTCAATGAGGATGTAGTTATTTGCCAAGTCCCATCAGCACTGACAGTAGTTTGTCCGATTTGCTGTCCGTTGTTGAATAATTGTACAGATGCTCCAACTTCGGCAGTCCCATTAATTGTGGGAGTCGCATCATTAGTGAGGCGTGAGCTATTGTTAAATCCAGAATCGCTAGCTGTTGATAATTTTAAAGTCGGTGCAGGTGTGATAGTATCCAAGGTAAAGGCAACGGCAAATATACTAGAAGTATTGCTGTAGGAATCTGCTGCTTGCAAATACAGTATGTGTTGTCCGTCTGGTAAAGTTCCGCCATAGATTTGTTCTAATTGGGGGCGGCTAAAGCTAAAACTACCATCAGATTGCCTAGTAGGTAAAACACTGACAAAGTTGGCAACATTTGTATTGTTGAAACCAGCCTGGAAGCTAACAACTTGGTTAACGTCGGTAACAGTACCCGTAATGCTTGGGTCAAAGGTAATTTTATCAGTATTGGTCGTGTTACCAGGGGCAGTGTCTCGCACTAAGGTAGCACTAATCACAGGTGCTTCTTGATCAATAACAACTGTGACATGATACTGAGTTGTTTTGATATTACCTGCTGTGTCAGTAGCGGTAATAGTTAGTGTATGCGCCCCGTTAGCAAGTCCAGTCAAGTCTAAAGATTGGTCAAATGCTCCTTTCGCATTAAATGGTACTGTAAGTTCAGCTAAGTTATCAAAGTGATAGCTGAATGTGGTTACAGCCGAGCCAGTACCATCAACGCTTCCAGTTAATCTAGCTCCTGGAGTTAGCGGTGCGGTATCAATTGGAGTATTGAGCTTGATATCAGGTAATGTGCTGTCAATTGATACCGCTAGCGGCGCACTCGGTGTGCTGACATTACCAGCAATGTCAGTGGCAGTAGCAGTGAGATTATAAGTACCATCTGTAAGGTTGCTAGTAACAATTTGCCATACACCAGTATTATTAGCTGTTGCCTGACCAAGAAGTTGCCCATTATTGAAGAGTTGAACAACTGCACCAGCTTCTGCGTTACCTGTAATGGATGGTGTATTTTTATTTGTGATATTATCAGTATTACTAGAACCGCTATCATCAATGGCACGTAAATCTAAATTATTGGGTATTGGTGTAGTTGTGTCGAGAGTGAATGTCAGATTAAAGGTATCAGAAAGGTTGCCATATAAATCTTTGGCTTGTAAATGCAGAGTGTAAATCCCATCAGTTAGAGTGCCACCATTAATAGTTTCTAGCTGAGAACGGGTAAAGCTAAAGCTGCCATCACTATTGGATTGAGCAATTACATTTGTGTAGTTGGCAGATGGCGTATTATTGAAGCCGGCGCGAAACTCAAGTATGGGATTAGTATCAGTAACAGTTCCGGTAATTGTGGGATCAAAAGTAATTTTGTCTTGATTTGTTTGTCCCTTGGGTGCAGTATCACGAGTTAAAGTAGCGCTAATTACAGGTGGGGTAATATCTGGCATCAACTCTGCGACACCAATCACAGTAGCTAGACCGTTGAAGATGATATTTCCTTTAGCACTAATCGAACCATACAAGGTTGACCTGCCATTAAAAGTAAAGTTCTTAACACTTAAAAACAAACCACGGGTGTCAGATGCACCATTATAAGTGATATCCCCAGCAGATATTACCTTAAGATTGTCGATAGTGTTCGTACTTGTAGTAGCACCGTTGAAGGTGATGTTGCCGCCACTGCTACCATTGGCAATTGTAGTGTAACCCGCAAATCTGGCTCCGGCATTCATGTTAATGGAACTAGAAGCAAATACAGACAAATCGCGGGACTGGACATTGGACAAGTTAATATTGCCGTTATTAGCAATTAGCACTACATTATTAAAATTTTGACCATTACCGTTAAAGTTGATGTCTCCTTGGTCAACAGTAATGACGTAGTTGCTTAAACTAACGTTGGCAGGAACGTTGAGTCCGCCACCTATGACTCTGACAACTTTCGGATTACTGGTAGTACCAGGAGGTGGAAACTTGTTTGTCCAATCGCTAGCATTGTTGATAGGGTTTTGGGAAATATTAAAGGTGACAGTGGGAATGCCTGCTGGTATTCTGCGATTGAGTTCAACTTGTTTTATATCTGCATAAGCTGGCACGGTGATTGTCTGCTGTGCCACTACTTGCGGGGGGATTAAATTAGCATATTGGTTGTTCGTCCCGTTGATGGTAGTATATCCTGATGCAACAGTAACGGCTCTATCGATCAGAATTAGTTTGCCATTTGCATCCCGAATCGGGTTTCCCTGAGCATTTCTTTGTACGGGTAAGGTGGGATTGCCATTAATTGTAAATCCCTTCGCTGCGTAAATTAGGGCATCATCTGTGAGGTCTGTTGGGACACCATCAAAATCTCCGCCACCGTTAATGCTAATTGTACCATCTGTGCGAATAGCAAATGGGAGGGTAGAAGTCTGGCTAGTACTTTGTTGAGTTTGAACAGTTAGAGGTGCAGAGGCAGAATTGGCGCTGATTTGGGTCGTCGGGTTGCTTATGCCAAGTAGTGAAGCGTTAGCTGTATTACCTGTGAGTGAATCTACGCTTTGAGTTGTAGCAGATTTTTGATTGTTGTTGCTAGTTTTTAGTAGGGGAGTAGTTTTGGCGACAACTGGTTGGGTAATCGATAGTCCGTTATCAAAAATCCCATTAGAAGGAGTGTAGTTGGTAATTTGATTTGGATTTGATTGTTGATTATCGCCAATACTTGCAGGATTATTGGATAAGGAGGGTTTTCCTAATTCGGAATTGATGGGGTCAGAACTACTAGAAGAATATTTCAGTGTTTTTTGTAATTCAGTTAAACCAGAATTATCATCTAGGGATGCACTTAAAGATGCACTTTCTAATAGAGATAGTGGCATTAAACCACCGTTGTTCACACCATTTTCAGGACTACCCATAACCTAACTCCTCGCCAGTAATAAATTATTGATTGTTTTTAGTTTTTAGTTGTATTTAAAAAGGTTCAGCCAATTTTTGGGATTACGCCAACTAGTTGCATTATCCACTAGTTGACGTAATCCCAATATTGGCGGCATTTACCCTGCCTATTATTATTTTGAATATGTAGCAAAGATGAATCGGGCAAAAGTAGTTTAGGTGTTCGCCCTTGTTGCGACCGTAGGCTAGTCGTTCTTATGACCGTCAGGACTAAGTAGAGGGTGTGATGCTCTCGTAGGATATTGAACTATCTTCTGCCTTTTGGATTAGGCTACTGCACTGGCATTCATTGAGAATACATCTGGAACTACAGTTGTATGAGCCGCAACTTGAGTGATAAACTTGCTATTGATAATATCTTGGTAAGTTAATAAATCTCCTTGCCAATTATCAATAAGTTGGTGCAAATTTCTGAGGCGTTCTGGTACGGTTTCGCCAATTACTTGATAACTAAAACTGCCATTGAACAACACAATTGGAGTGCTAGTTTCGTCTGGATTCCGTAACGCTGCTTCACTGACGGTGAGATAGAATGGGCAACGCTCTAAATTATAAACTAAGTTTAGTGTTGCTCGTACAGGTGTAGTTCCAACTTCTTGCCAAGGGCCAGGAGACAGTAGCGTTTCAGCTAAATACTGACGGGCAGCATCTTGCTGTTTGTCAAATGTCATGTAGCTTCTAGGATTAAGACCTACAGCTTCGTACTCTACGTTAGGTAATGTTTGGACATATTTTTTAGCAATGTCTGCAATTATGATTTCTGCTGCTGCCTTACCTTCAATAGCCTCTATAAATATGACTCGCGTTGCTTCAGCTACTATCATCACACCGTTAGTAAAAGCTACTTGGGATACGCTTTGAGTAGATACTGGTTGACGAGCCAATTCCCATTGTGTCGGAACTATACCACTATATTTGAGAAAATCTGGGTTGAGGAGCGTGGGGTTATGATTTTTCGCAGCAATAATAATTCCGAACTCTTGGGTGATTAAGCTTTGACTCATGATGCTTTCCTAATAACTCTTAGTGAAAATCCGAAAGTCTTTGTGCCGATTGATTATGAGGTAGATTGGAAAACTCTTGGCGCATCATCCATTACTGGATACTGGACACGTTTGTTTCCGGTCAATTGTATCTTTATACTCTTGTTCCTCAGACCTACACCAGCGAAATTATACTTATAATTGCTTCGATATTTATTTAAGTACTAGCTATATTAGCTGTATACTTTTCATAAAGTATCTGATATATCTAGACAATTTAATTGCCAGTTTAATTTTTACGTAAAAGTAGAAAAATCCTTGCAAAATAGCTATTTCATGAGATTATGGCTTAACAATCAAATATAAGTTATCAAGAAGAATTCCGAACTCAGATGTCACAATAAAGACCGGAATTCTGTACAACTGGGTAATGAATATTGGTTTAAAAGCTTCTCCTGAAGTTGCCACAACAAAAGAGTTTTTCTAAGTATCTCTAAGTATGTAACAGCTATCCTTTTGCCCAATATAGGTGTACCTATCATTGTCATAAATAGAACCTACAATACATGATGCGATAGGGAAATTATTACATAGGTTCCTCTACCCTAACTTTCCAGCACCCTATGGCTCATCTAAAAATTGGCAACCACACAATTACAAGCGCAGAAATTCCGCATTTGCTGGCTGGTTTCCAAATGCTGCCGCAATTGTGCCGTTTGTTGGTGATTGAAAGAGCGATAACTTCGTTAAGCTCCGCTAACGCTGACTTTGAACTCACTCCATCCGAAAAAATCGGTGTTATTGAGCAATTCTATCAAAACAATCAGCTGACAACACCAGAAGCTATAGCAAAAGTCTTAAAGCATTACAGCATGAGTCTTGAGCAACTAGAAGGTGTTGCCACGCGAGAACTGAAAATTGAGAAGTTTAAAATAGCTACCTGGGGTACAAAACTAGAATCTTATTTTTTGCAATGTAAGCCTCAGCTAGACAAAGTAATTTATTCCCTAATTCGCATATCCGATGCCGAAGTTGCTCAAGAACTCTACTTTCGCATCAAAGCAGGAGAACAGACATTTGCTGAATGCGCCAGTGTTTATTCACAAGGGGCAGAAGCCCAAACTCAAGGGATGCTAGGCCCTGTCCCTATAAGTCAACCTCATCCAGCGATCGCACAGAAACTGACCATTTCCCAATCAGGACAGTTATGGCCGCCGATGAAATTGGACGAGTGGTTTGTGATTGTGCGACTGGAAAAGCTGATTCCGGCTCAATTAGATGATGCAATGCGCTCCACTCTCCTGAATCATTTATTTGAGACTTGGTTAGCCGAAGAGATCAGCAAAGCGCAATTGACCATACATGATGATGCACCTGCTTCAGTTTTAATAACAAGATGATAGAAAGCACTACCACGATTCAAGAATTTCTCGCCAGCATCTACCCATTTAATCAGCTTTCTATAACTAGTATTGAGCAGATTGCAGAAAAACTTGAGCCTTTGCGCTACCGCATGGGGCAAGCAATTTTGGTCAGAGAAACCCTCCCAGCTAGAGTAGCCATTCTTTACCAGGGGCAAGCCCGTTTATTAGGATATGCCCCTGGTGCTTCTGCCCCTGATACTCTGCAATTACTAAAACCAGGATCAATCATCGGTTGGACAAGCTTGCTGCGTGGTGTACCGTGTGAAACAGCGATCGCTTCAGTTGAAACTCTTTGTCTAACCCTCAAAGCGTCGGATTTTTTAAATCTAATAGAACTCGAACCTGCTATAGCGAATGCTTTTTGCAACCATTGCAGTCTGATTGAAGTTTTTGATTTATTAGGTGCAGAATTAGAACGCCGGGGCAAGATTCCCGATAATCTTAAAGAACTGGCTATTGCTGCAACAAAACAAGCTACTATTCTTAACTTGCCTTCAGGGAAAACATCACTCTCTTCATTAGATCCTAACTTGTTATGGTTAGTTAGTAGTAAAGGATCTAACTATGTAGTAGGCGATCGCCCAAATCTAACGCAAGCGCAAGCCTATATCACTGGGTCAGTTCGCTTAATTGGTTTTACTGACCCTACTCTCTCACTCCCCCACTCCCTTACTCCCTCACTCTCCCCCGACTCATTGTCAGATACTGGAATTTGGGCAAATGCCCCATTCGCTCCAGAGCGCCCAGAACAAGCAGAAGAAGTAGAGCCTGGGCAAGGAATTAAATACCCGCATATATCGGGTCGTGGACCTGTGGATGGCACTCTTGCCTGTTTTCAAATGCTAGCGCAACACTTAAGAATGCTATTTCGCCGCGATGTCCTACGTCGTGCCTTAGTTAGTAATTTTCAGCGCACAGGTGGCATTTCCATTCAATTATGTGGTGCTTTGGCAGAATTAATGGGACTGACTTCTCAACTGGTGAATGTTCCCGCCGTCGCTATATCTAAACTACCGACACCAGTTTTGATTCCTTGGCAAGATAGTTATGCAATTCTTTACAAAGCCACTGAAAAAGAACTAGTTCTTGGCATTCCAGAACAAGGCATTGTCCGTAAAAAACCAGCCGATTTTACTGAAACTTGGGGGGAGGAGGGACAAGTACTTCTGTTGCAACCCACCAAAGAAACTCCTCAAAAGCGATTTGGCTTAAGTTGGTTTTTACCTGCGATTAAAAAACATCGTACTGTTTTAATTGAAGTATTTATTGCTTCTTTATTCGTTCAACTGTTGGGGCTAGCAAACCCTTTAATTACCCAAGTAATTATTGATAAAGTTATCATTCAAAACGGGATTAATACTCTCAATGTTCTGGGTTTTCTGCTTATAGCAATGGCTATAGTAGAGGGCATTATTACTTGGCTACGTACTAACTTGTTTGTCGATACCACCAACCGGATTGATTTAAGTCTGGGTTCGGAAGTTATCGACCATCTATTACGCTTGCCACTGCGTTATTTTGAAAAGCGCCCTGTTGGGGAAATATCCAGCCGGATCAACGAATTAGAGAATATTCGCTCTTTCCTTACTGGTACTGCCCTGACTGTTGTTCTAGATGCTATCTTCTCTGTTATCTACATTGTAGTAATGATTTTTTATAGCTGGCTGCTAACGATTGTAGCACTAGCAACAGTACCGCTCTTTGCTTTATTAACCTTTATATTTGCACCAATTATTCGTAACCAAACCAGAACTAAAGCCGAACGCAATGCTGAAACTCAATCGTATTTAGTTGAAGTGGTTTCTGGGATTCAAACAGTCAAAGCCCAAAATATTGAACTGAATTCTCGCTGGCAATGGCAATCTCGCTATGGGAAATATATTAGTGCTAGCTTTGAGAATGTTCTAACAAGCAATACTGCTAGTTCTTTATCTAACTTTTTGAATAAACTCTCTAGCTTACTTTTGTTATGGGTAGGTGCATATTTAGTATTGCAACAAAAACTAACTTTAGGACAGTTAATTGCTTTTCGTATTATCGCAGGTTATGTCACAAGTCCTTTGTTAAGGTTAATTCAACTGTGGCAAAACTTCCAAGAAACTGCTTTATCACTAGAACGCTTGGCTGATATTCTCGATACTCCCCAGGAAACAGAAATTGCTGGACGTAATAACATCCCGATGCCCGCTATTGTTGGTGCAGTTCAATATGAAAGTGTTACTTTCAGCTTTGCTAAAAGCCCTAACCCCCAACTTAACAACGTTCATCTTGATATTGAAGCCGGTATGTTTGTTGGAGTTGTGGGACAAAGTGGTGCTGGGAAAAGTACATTAACCAAACTCTTACCCCGCCTCTACGAATTAGACTCTGGTCGGATCAAAATTGATGGCTATGACATTAATAAGGTAGAACTCTACTCCCTGCGTCAACAAATTGGCATGGTGTTGCAAGACACTTTGTTATTTGATACCACAGTACAAGAAAATATTGCCCTGACTATGCCCGATGCTACACCATCAGAAATTGTGGAGGCTGCTAAAATTGCTTGCGCTCACGACTTTATCATGAATTTGCCCAATGGCTATGAAACTCGTGTTGGAGAGAGGGGTTCAGCTTTATCGGGGGGACAAAGACAACGAATTGCGATCGCTCGGACTGTACTACAAAATCCACCACTGTTGATTCTGGATGAAGCTACCAGCGCACTTGACTATGCTACTGAACGCCAAGTTTGCTTGAATTTAGCCCAAGTATTTAAAGGAAGGACAGTATTTTTCATTACCCATAGGCTAGGGACAATTCAAAATGCCGATGTGATTTTGATGATGAGCCAAGGACGAATTGCAGAACAGGGGACTCATGCAGAACTTATGGATTTAGTGGGACTTTATTACTGCCTGTACCAACAACAGGAGGCTCAAGTTTAAACGGATTAGGAAAAGAATATACTTTGCTAATTAAGAATAGCTAAAACTTATCTGGTCACTAACTACTATCTATAAAAAGCTAATCGCTAACAGTTAAATAATTATGAGTACTAATAATGGTAATGGGAATGGTAAACATTCAAATAATGACAATGGTAGTTCCCCAAAGGCAGCAATAACTGGGAGCAATGCGATTTTGTGAGGTAGGCAAGCAGGGGAGGCAGGGGAGGCAGGGGAGGCAGGGGAGGCAGGGGGAGAGAAAGAAATTAAGTATACTTCAGGGTATGTCGGTAGCAAAAATTACTACTTTCTCTCTTTACTCCCCCTGCTTCCCCTGCTCCCCCTGCCCCTCACAAGTGTAGGTTTTTTACAAAAAACATCTAGAATGAGGTAAGACTAGGTAGACAAGGAGGGAAAGTGGACAAGGAGGAAGAACGCAGAAAAATTATAACCCACGAAGATTTAATCATCTACCAAAAAGCATTTCAGGCAGCTATAACTATTTTTGAGATATCAAAACGGTTCCCAGACGAAGAAAGATACTCTCTTACAGACCAAATTCGTCGTTCATCTCGCTCAGTTTGTGCCAACTTAGCAGAGGCTTGGCGAAAAAGAAGATATAAAGCCTCATTTATCGCCAAATTAAACGAATGTGAAGCAGAAGCAGCAGAAACCCAGGTTTGGCTTAAGTTTGCCCTCAGATATCAGTATTTATCGATAGAAGAGGAAAAAAATTTATCTGGTGCATATAATCAAGTATTAAGCGGATTAGTCAAGATGATTAATCAACCAGAAGATTGGTTAATTGGTTGAAGAATGCTAAAGAATAAGTATCTCAAAGAATGGGCGAAAATTGTTAGTTATCATTTCCCTGATCTATCTTTGCCAGAAGTAGCAGGTTTAGCCACTTGGAGCTTTGGGATAGTGATGACAGGCTCAAGTAGTCTAACCAGAGTCTCAGAATTTATCGGCAGGCTTAATCAAGAGAACACTAATGCAGTTCGACAAAGACTAAAAGAATGGTATCAAGAAGCAGATGCCAAAACAGGAAAAAAAAGAACTGCTATAGATGTAACTAAGTGCTTTGCTCCTCTACTCCAATGGATTTTGAGTATGTGGAACAGTGAAGAAAAATGGCTTCCTCTTGCGGTAGATAGCACTAATATTGGACAACACTTCACGGTTCTTTCTGTTCATGTTCTCTATCGGGGTTGCGGCATTCCTGTAGCTTGGAAAATTGTCAAAGGAACAGAAAAAGGAGCTTGGAAACCTCATTGGCAGCAATTATTCCAATCATTGAAAGATGTTGTTCCTCCGGAAATGCAAGTCGTTGTTTCAGCAGATAGAGGACTCTATGCTGACTGGTTGTTTGACACAATTTGTGCTTTGAATTGGCATCCTTTTTTACGAATTAATTATACTGGAACATATCAAATTAGAGGAGAGACCGAATGGCAGTTTTTAGATAAACTAGTACAAAAAACAGGGACGAGTTGGTCTGGAATAGTCACCTGTTTTAAAACTAATCCACTCAATTGCACAATACTTGCCCGTTGGGATGAAGGTTACAAAGATCCTTGGTTAATTGTCACGGATTTACTACCCCAACAAGGGGATGCTCTCTGGTATTCTTTACGTTCTTGGATTGAGTGTAGTTATCGGGATATCAAAAGTGATGGTTGGCAGTGGCATAAAACTCGTTTACGAGAACCAAATAGAGCCGAAAGGGTATGGTTAGCTATGGCTGTAGCTACCCTTTGGACTATAACAATTGGCACTGATATAGAGCCACATTACCTAAATAATTTATCGAAAGAACTTTCTCCAAATCATCTGGACAAAAAACAAGATATTCCCAAAAAAACTGTTTGTAAGATTTCTTGTTTTCTTCAAGGTTTAATTCATATTCTTGCTGACTTACTTAACGGCAAGGCTATTTCTTTAACTGGTTTGTTTCCACAACCCTACCACAGTACATCTGCTGCTGCTGCCAATACTTCCTAATCTCAATGAATGGTTCTGGCGTAAAAAAGCTTCCTTGTCTACTTTCCCCCCAAGTCTTCCAAGTCTTACCTCTTTCTAGATCTGATTGTAAAAAACCTACACTTGTGAGTCCCCCTGCCCCCCCTGCCTATTTCACGAGGATCTCACTTTTTCGCGTTGCTCCCCAATAACTTCTGTTCAAAAATTGGAACAGTTATCAATAGATACATCCGATCTTCAACCAAAACCACCCTCAACAGCACCGCGTTATATTCCGAAATTCGACCAACCTGTAATTCTTAGACAATCTCGCAAGTGGTCACGCGCTATCCTTTGGGGTTTGATGGCTGTTACAACTGGTACAATTATCTGGGCAAACATCGCCAAAATTGAAGAAGCAGTTTCCGCTACTGGTAAGTTAGAGCCTACAGGCACAGTTAAAGAAATACAAGCTCCTGTTGGGGGCGTAGTTAAAGAAATTTATGTTGAAGATGGACAGCAGGTTAAACTTGGTGAACATCTTATCGAGCTTGACCCTACTACTGCTAATGCTCAACTTGACTCTTTGAAGAAAATTCGTCTATCTTTACTCAGAGAAAATCAATTTTATCAGTCTCAACTAAGAGGAGTGAGGGAGGGAGAGAGCGAGAGAGGGAGGGAAAATGCTCTCATTCCCTCACTCCCACACTCCCTCACTCCCTCACTCTCCAATGAAATGCTTGACCTTACCAAAAGTCGAGTTGCTCTAGTTGCAGAGAATCGTTTATATCGTGCCCAACTAGATGGTACAGGTTCTAGCAGTGGACTTTCCATTGAACAAAAAGAACGATTGTTCTCTACTTCTGAAGAATTGGATGCGCGGTTCACTGCTGCAAAACTGGAAATTGACCAATTAAATCGTCAACTTAACCAAAGCCAAATAAAATTGGTTAGCACAAAAGATACTCTCAAAATGAATCAGGGGATTCTTGACAATATTACTCCCTTAATGAATGATGGGGCGATTTCTAAAATCCAATACTTCAAGCAACAAGAAGAAGTTAGAAACGCTCAATCAGAAATTGACCAGCTTACCCAAGAAGGATTTCGTTTACAATCTGCTATTAACCAAGCACAAGCTAAGTTGCAATCAACTGTAGCTATTTCTCGCAAAGATTGGCTCACCCAAATTGCAGATAATAACAAAAAAGGATCTTCAGTACTTGTTATGCCAAACTAATAAATAAAATGCCAATTTAATAAGCATCTAATTCTAAAGTTTTCAAAATTTCTAAATCCATAACTAGAACGTTTAATCAGTTTAAGCTTATTATTAATTCCCTCAACCATACCACTATTTGTACCATTATCAAAGTAAGCAATAATTTCATCATACCAACGAATAATAGTGTTGTTGCTATTGGGAAAATATTTTTTAGCTCTCGATAACCACATACCTAGTTTAAACACTCCCGCATACCAATCATTTGTCTTATTAAAAATTTTTCTAATCTTTTCTTTTAGTTCATGCATTACTTTTAAAACAGGAGATACATTTTTAACTTGGATAAGCTTATTAGCTTGCTCCTCATTTAAGTTATCTTCATTCTTAAGTAAGGGATATTTACTATTTTTTAATGCGAGTAATATCTCTTCGTATTCATCTTTTTTGCTGCTAATTTTTCTTTCTTAATTAAATCTTCTATATTTCGTTTTTCTCTTTTTCTTTGTGTATCTAATTCTTTATTTATCTGTGTCATTACATGAAATCTATCTGCTACTACTTGAGCATTCGGCATTAATTCTAACACTAGGTTTTTATACCCTCGCCACAAATCTATACTTACCTCTTTTATTTGCTCTAACAGCTCAGTTCCCCATTCTATAAGGGTTTTCTTGATTATTTCTTGTGTGCGATCGCTTAAAATCGCAATTAGTTTAGATGTATCTAAATCTACTAATACTGCACAGTAATTCCCCTTGCCTTTAATCAGAGCTATCTCATCAAGTCCAAGTCTTTTTAAATTCAAAGGTTTTAAATTGGGTAAATCCTCAGATGCATCTTTTAACATACGTTCTATCTCTTCTGTTGTAACGATACCTTTTGATGCTAAGCTGTGTATGTCATTTTCTAAAACTTCTGATATTACTTTTATGTCGTCTAAATCAAGAATCTCTGTGAGGATTTTTATATCATTTTTATGAACCATAGCTGTAAATCTTCCAAAAAATAATCTGATAGTATTTACAGCTAATAACAAATATTCCTTATGTGTCAATGATTGCAATGCGTTTAGTAAAGTTTTAATGCAATTCTTAATCTTATTTTACAGATATAGCTAATAATTTAGCATAGTAAGTACTGAAGAACCATAATCGTAATGTAGTGTTGCTGTGTTAGACATTTTTTTTGTCCTAATTTTTTCAAAAGCTTACATCCGGGTCTTTAAAATTACAAATGTCGCCAGAAGTTCTTACTGATAGTCTTGAGACTGACTACCTTGGGTTCTGCTGTCGCTTCAGGGGCATGATCAACAGCCACCGCAACAGCAATTGGTGCAGGAGTTGCTAGCAGAGAATTGAGTAATTCTCGCTGATGATCCACATCAGCAAGAGTTCGGTATATTGTGTAGGGATCAATTTGCATCCCCAACGGCGTGGGTACGATTTTTAAGTATTGATTAAGAAGTTGAATGTAATGCTGATCAAAATTCCGATGAATCACATAAGATCGTATTGCATTAAGCAATCCAATAGCTCTCTCAATTTCGTAAACATCACAGGTATCTATTTCTGGCTGACTTTCGCGGTAGCCTTTACCTTTTTTCTCGGCTACCAGATTGTTAAATTTACTAACTGCTCCTTGATGATTAGCTAATGTGTGGACTTTAGTCTGTGCTTGATAACCGACTCTGCCCCACTGCACTGTTAAATTACCATCTTCGACTTTGGCCGCCCAGAATTTATTGCTGTTTCGGATAGCATCAACAAAAACTAAATAGATTTCCATGTTTCTTACCCTGTCAATTCACAGCTTGACGGGCATTGCCCCATCGAATTTGATGCTGTAAAGCTTCAAGTAATGTTTCCGCTTCCAGAGTTGTTAGTCCATTTAAAACAGAGCAGACATCCTCAAACAAGTTTTTATACAATGGATATGAAACTAATAAGCCCAGATTAGACAATGCATCCTCAAGTGCCTCAGCAACAGTATGCTTAGTAGAACTGTCTTTTTCTAACGTAAAAATGTAAGTTGCTAATGCCATTCGGAGCATAAGCTTAGTTTCCCTGTCCAACTTCTCTAAATACACACCATATTTATCAACCAGTTGGTCAATAGTTGGAGTCTGCCCGTAATAAGTAACTAAGTCTGTCGTCATGTTTATTCGCCTTATTAAGTATGTTAATTGATTGCTCTCAATTACTAAAAGAAAGAGTGATTGCCCCCATAGAATCAGGAGACAATCGCCCTCAAGAAGGGTAAGGGGAAAAGGGGAAGGGGGAAAGAGGGTTTTCTTTATTCCTTTCCCCTTTCCCCTTTCCCCAAGATTATTTCTCAGTTCATATTCCGAAACTTAGCAGCACGCAAAGACTGAGTTTTCACTGCAACCACAGGGCTACTAGCCCGTCGTGCGGTTGATGCCCAGGACTGCATCCGCTCGACTGCCGCAGCGTCCTGAATCGCAAGCGGGGTGATGGTTTGACAACAAGCTTCGAGGTCAGCAAGCGTTACCTGTTGTGGTCTACCCTCATCGAATGCCAGCAAAGCAGCTTCAGATGCTAGCGTTTCCAATTCAGCACCGGAAAATTTCGCGGTGTTCGCAGCGATCGCTTCGAGGTACTCCGATTCCAGGTGAATGCCAAAGCGTTGCAGATGAATCCCTAGAATCTGCACACGCTCCGGTTCTGTGGGAAGATCAACAAAGAAATTTTCGTCAAATCTTCCCTTTCTCTTGAGTTCAGACGGTAGTGCTGAGGGGTCATTGCAAGTTGCCACGACAAACACACCACATTGTGATTCGGACATAAATGTAAGGATATTGCCCAAAATCCTCTGTGAGACTCCACTAGTGTCACCAGTACCCGAAAGTGCTTTTTCTATCTCGTCCACCCATAAGACACAGGGTGCGATCGCCTCGGCAGTTTTCAAAGCACGTCTGACATTCCCCTCAGACTCACCTACCAGACTGCCCAAAAGGGACGCAATATCGAGTTGCAGAAGTGGTAGATTGAGTATGCTAGCGATGTTTTTGGCACAGTGAGATTTTCCTGTTCCGGGTGGGCCAGCCAGCAACACACCTTTTGGTTGGGGTAAGCTAAGACTTCGTGCCTCTTGTGTAAACAGACGGCGGCGACGAGTCAGCCATTCCCGCAGTAAATCCAAACCGCCGAACGGGATAGTTGCAGGCTTACCCAATTCAATACCCATTTGAGACAACAGCCGAGTTTTATACTCGACGGCTTTGGGGATGAAATCAGCGCCAACGACGACACCATCATTAGTTAAGTTTTCTTTGACTGTTAACCGAAGGAAGTCGCTAATCTCCTCCAGGGTTAAACCCAGCGCTGCACGAGAAAGAGTTTCAAGTTCAGCATTTTCAAGCGTAACAGTAAAAGTCAATTCCTGTTCAATAGCTGACTGTTGTAGGTCATGCAAATAAGAATTGAGATGAAGTAGTATTTGGTCAATACTAGGTAAAGGAACTTCACAATAAGGAATCAGCCTGACTAGTGATTCGTGTAATTGTATGTTCTGTCCTAACAATACAATGCGTTTATCTGTGGGTTTTAACCGATGGTATAAATTTTTAACTTTGGATAAAATCTCCCAACTCAATTGAGGTGAATTCTTACCAATGAACGGGTGAATATCTCCGAGAATGAAAACTCCATCACCACTAAAATTCGCAATGTAATCAAACACATACAACAATGGGTCAGCGTGTTGTGGTTTTTTATACTCTGCAACTGGCTTAAATATTAATCCTCCATCTGCTGCGATTAAACATTGCTCCAGGGTTGATACTCCCAAATTCCAGAAGAACACAGGACTTGATAGCTTGTTAGATGCCTCTGTAGTTAGCCACTGAATAATTGTTGCCTCGTCGGGAGACAACACATCAACAGCAGCAATGGGGATTTGTGAATCGAGTGTAGAAAGCAGATTTGAAAGTTTCATTGTTTTTCAACTTTATAAGGAACTGGTGATAATTCGTCATGTGTGTTTACGACTTTTACGATCACCTCATAAGCTTCGGCATCGCCGTCAAAAACCTCAGCCATACCATTGCGCTCTGATTGAGCAACGGCAGAAATTAAAGCATTCAATAGCACACACAACCCTTCAGTATTCACTTTGATGATCGCAGGTTGGTGTGTTTTCTGTTGTGCGTAAATATGAACAAATGGGTATTCTTTAGCTAATTCGTTCATGATTGTTTTTAAGGGGGAACTTGTGGATTCCCCCGTGTTGATTACTGACGCAAACGTGTCTGGTTACTGTTCGTAGTCCGAAGTTGTGGTGCTGATTCGTCTTTATAAGTGCGATCGCCTTCGACAACTCCCAATGCTTCCTCAAACGGCTGTGTCGCTGACAAGCAACTCAAACCCTCAAAGCCTTCTGCCTCAACTCGTACTTCGCCTGTAGCTGAATCAAAATGAATCAAAACTGAACGTTCCATACTATCTCCTTACATATTGTTGTACTTCTTGATGTCCGGCAAAAGTCAGCCGTAAAGTTTGTACAGTACCGTCAGTGGATTCTGCGATCGCACATTCACCAAACTGCTCTTGTAATTCGGCGGCTTTAGCACGAACCATTCGTTGTCCATAAGCCAGCATTAGTTTATTGCTGAAAAAGTCTTTGCCCAGCTTCGGAACTGTTTCATAGCCGTCGTGTATTACGTCGTACACGCCGCTTGACTGATTCCATTTGAACCCGATGTCTGCACGGGCTTTTATGGTGCGACCAGACACAATGATTTCAGCGCTTTTTCCTTGAGAGCCACCGTAGTATCCTTTTAGTGGCTGTGCTGTTTCGTAAACTTGCGGATTCAGTTTCAAATCTTGTAAAGCTTGTACTAGACATTCGCGGTTAGTAAGCTTGGTTTTAACGGTTGAGAAGTGTGACATGAGAATTTTGCTCTTAATAGTAGAAGTGCGGTATTCTTTTTGAGGTGTATATGCATTTCCGTTTAAGGTGCTAGTCTTGAGCGAATGCACCCTCGCCCAAGACTGTTTTTTTGAAGAAGGGAAAAGGGAAAGGGGAAAAGGGGAAAGGGGGAAAGGTATAAAAGCTTGTGACTAAATTTGTGACTAAATGGGGTAACACTTCGATAATGCTATAAACGGGAGCATTATCATAAATCCCTTTTCCCTTTCCCCTTTAACCTTTTCCCCTCTTTTTTACCTGAACTTAAACGACATCACGGTAGCTTTCGATAAGCCCACGTCGTCAGTCGCAAGTGATTGTAGATTGCGTTGTTCATCTAACAACTTGGCGCGAATCTCTTGCATCTTTTGCTGTAATTGACTGCGCGTATCAGAACCAAGATTCTTCGACTCAATCGCTGGGTCGGTGACAATCGAATCTAAGTGCGCCATCATCTGTTCTAAACTGCTGCCAGCTTCAGGTGAGGCATTTGCCAGTAACACCCGCACTTTCATCAGGTGTTTTTCCATCTTTTTTTTGAACTGTACTGGCTTACGTCCTGGCTCCCAGTCGCTCAATTCTTCAAGGAGTTGCGCGGCGAGTTGTTCACCGCCAGCTAAAGCAGATTCCCGTAGCTTTTGCTCTAGATTTTGGTCATACTGTTGAATGAACTTGGTAATCTGGTCTAGACACTCGGCTTGTTGCTGATTGAGTTGTTCGGACAAAGCAGGTATAATCACCGGACGACCAATAACAACTTGCAAATAGTCTTCAAGGTCGGTCAGAGTCGGAAATGCTCTTAACAAATTAGCTTTTACAGATTCTTGCTTATCGTGTGCTAATTCCCAGGTGTTAAGTGAGAGGAACTGGTCAATGCGTTCTTGATAATCTACAAGTCCCGCTTCGTAATCAGCTTTTAATTGATTGCGTAAACCAGGGGCAATGTTGTCTCTAATATTGATTAGCTGATTCCATACCAGGGGAGCTAAATCAATCGGACAAATCCAATCACCAGTATCAGCAGACATCCATTCTTGAACTGAAGCAATCTCTTGCCTTAATTGGGTAGCAGCTTCATCCAATTTCTTAAATACCTTGATACCCCGCAAACCAACTTCGGAATTAGTAACTTTAACAAGGTCTGATTCAATTTCAGAAACTTCAGCTTGTAGTACATCCGCCCATTTAGGTGCGGCAGACTTTGTACTTTTCTTTAGTTGAATACGAAAGCGAATGCGAGTTTTATTTAACTGTGAGAAATTGTGGCGCTCGACTACTGCATTAGTTAGAAAATTTGTAGCGATAGTGTTGTCGATTGCTTGTACCATGATTATTTACCTCAATCATTATTTTCACTCTCGATTAAGCGAAGCTTTTCTTAGACTTAAATATCTTTGTTGACAAGGCTAGAAAAGCGGTAACTGATATGCCTTGGGCAAATGCTGATAAATATCTAAATCGTGAGCTTTATACTCCCGCACGTAATTATTCCAATTCCATTTGACTGTAATTTTGTTGCCATTAACAGCGATGATTTTGCCCCAATACTCATCTGCTTTAGATGGAATTACAATCAATATATCTTCAACAGCAAAATTAGACATGACTGCAATATTCTTTGTAATTAGAGCTAGACCATAAGCCTATAAGTTCCTATGTCTCAAACCAGACAAGGTTGTTCTTTTATGATTGCAATCTCTAGTCTGTGGCTATTTCTCAATTTGGGGATATCTGGAATAGCTCTATAGATTACTTTTGTAGAGCTTTTTTGTAACCTAATGTGTCTTTTTATGACTGGTGGTTTATGTATTGACATAACTCAAAATAGTTGAAGTTGCTGTGAATTATCCTGTACCACAGGCTTTTGATAAACCATGCCTTCGACTTCATAACACCGAGTCATAAGTTTGTTTCGATTTAGCCGAAAGCTGGCTTTTTTCTTTTGATTTGGCAGAGGTAGAAACAGATACTGTGGATGTTGGATAGTACCTGCATCGCCTAAGTATCGACAATGTGTACCATTAATTTGGTAAACTTTTGATGAGCTTAACAGTGTCGCGTTATACACTTTGATCAAATTTGTTTCCATCTTAGTAGCAGTGAAGTGTGCCATAATTTGTTGTGGAATCGATTTTTATCTACAGTCAGACTGATTAAATCTGACTGTAGAGTTTTTCATGCATAATCTGATTCTTATTTCGTCAACATTTTCGTTACCTCTGCGTTAATTATTGATTGACAGTGACAAATATTACAGATAGAAATGCTCGAAAATCTGATTGAGTTTTTCCTTTGATTCATCAGGCAGAGCATTAAAATCAAACTCGTCTGATTCCCAAACCTCATCCAGACTTGTAGACTCATCGATAATGTTTGCAATCAAACAAGATTCATTGTCATAGTTCCAACCATTTGCTAGAAGCCACGGCAGAACTCCCTCAGATTGCAATAGTTTATCAATGTCGAAAGAGTCAGAAAACTGCTGTAAGTTTTCGATACTAGGGTGAACGATTATTGTTGTCATTTCTTGTTATTGGCGGACTAGTAGACAGCAAAAAGAGGGGGAAAGGTTAAAGGGAAAAGGGAAAGGGATTCATGAATTAAATCATCCTTAGAAAAGCAAGGTTTTTACCTTTACCCCTTTACCTTTTCCCCTTCCCCTTCTTTATTAGCTGTAGACAAAGCTTGAGTAACTTATAACTACAGTCTCTCAAGCCCTGTTTACAACTCGCTAAAACACCATCTCCGCCGCAGCTTTTGTTACAGCAATTGCCTGTTTGCTGATCTCACGCCAGTCGCTTTGCTCGTTGTAGGATGCCATGACTAATTCCGACTCTACCCATACCCGACAGAACAACACGTTTTCATCTGTCGTTCCCGGAGTAGGCTGTAGTGTGATGGGAGAATACAATTGTTCTGGGGTCAAAGTTGCGATCGCTGCAAGTATACTTTTGGTAAAGTGAGTATCATGACCAGATTCGAGGATGTACGTTCTGTCTGCCTGAATTGTAGCTAACAGTTTATACACTTCTTTACTTCTGCGCTCACACTTTTCAAATTTCAGTTCTCGCAAATATCCAGTCAAGGCAGTGGAAGCGATCGCAGTTACCTCATTATTACTGAGGGTATACCACAGTGAACCATTGTGACGATTGCAGTAGATTTTGCAACTGCCAGCTTCAGAGTGTAATCCCAGTTTTGGCTTATTGATTGCTGCAACTAACTGCTTGAGCAGTTCCTCTTGGCGCATCAAAGCAGCAAGTATTTCGGCATTTTCTTGAGGGTTCATTGTTCAATACCAATACATTTCACTTTCGCATTGGCGCAGCCTGTATTTGACTTCTCGAAACCAGCAGCGCGACCGATGAAGATTTCGGTCACGCCTGCTGATTTTCTTACGCCGCCATTCCCTCTATCCATGCCAAATCTTCGTCTGTGAACCCGCCGCAATCAAGTGGCTCATTTGAGGACGACTCGTACTCTAAGAGCATCAGCCATTCGGAGGCTGTTAATTTATCGAACGGCTTATCCAGCAGTTCCTCACAAGATGGTTGCATCGGTTCTACCATCGACAATACCCACACCGCATCAAAGGCAGAATCACACGGAACTTTCTGCTGATGCACTGAAGTTGCCTGAATAACCCACCACTTGCCCTCTGTGCAGCCGATAGAACCGAGTTTCTGTTCATCCTTATAAATGCCGTCATCTAACAACTCAAATCCGAATTGCTCACATTGGGCGGCAATTTCGCACATAACTTCGTTCCCGGTTGTAGCTCTTGGTGCTTCTTGCTGTACTGGCAGAGTCCCTCGCTTATACTGCCAGCAGATGTAGCGATGGCAAAGCATTAGGGTAGCAGCACGATGGACTTCCGCATCGTTCACCACTACTACCCAAGGTTGTGTTAAATCATCATCATGAGTAATAGTGGCTATCAGCTGCTTACCAGCGTAATATTCGTGGTCGTAGAAGCTGATTTCGATTACTCTCAATTCTTCAACTTTGACGCAAGGGGTTACAGTTGTTGCAACTTGTGGCATAATTTTAAAATTCCTTTTGGATTATAGGCGATCGCGTAGTTTTCCAGACAGAGCGATCGCCTTTTGATTTGTGTACTAATTGATGTTGTGGCTTGCCACAACACTCTCACTCTCTTATTGGCGAAGCCTCCCTTAAGAAAGAAACTTGCTCAGATGGAGGTTGCAGTAATTCCCAAATATCGGGATTATTTTCTGACGTGATTTCGATTATTGCTGGCGTTTTAAGTGCCGCCTTATTTTCTGCTTTGATTTGCTCTATTCTCAAAGCGTTATCATCCAGAAGTGATTTGCCCCAGTCGTTGGGATTTGTGTACTGAAGTGTCATTTAGCTGAGTCCTTTTTTATAAATCGTTTTGCGTATCAAGAGGCATTCTCTGTGTGGGTTGTAGTTTACCGCAACGCTCTCACAAGTCTTTGGCGTAGCCTCCTGCCTTATTGCTCGGCTTCAAACCCAGTCGTCCTCATAACCAAAGTATTATTTGAGTGCAAAAAAGCGCAATGCTTGTGACATCGCGCTTTACTAGAATGTAAAGAAAGGTTAGGTTAGGAGGTTTTAAACTTGTCCTTGTCGTCTGAGCAGTTCGCCGATTAAAACTTGACAACGCCTGCTAGTTTCATGGGCAAGCTTCATCATTTGATGACCTTGTTTCCTGTCGCCTTGTTCAGTAAGCTCAACGCCTTGACGACTATAGTTCGTCATCTCCCGCCCTAACTCCTTAATTCGAGCTTTCAACTGTTCGTCTGTTTTCACTGCTCCTCCAGTTCCGAAATTAAGATGTCTAGATTTTCTGCTTCTACATAAAGTTTATCGGCTGCACTCTCCAGTAAACTAGCATCAGAAAAATCTTCGTTGTCTAATGCTGCTTGGGCTGCTACGTACAACTGATCAACTAAATTTTGTAGTTGTTGATATGTACGTCTCAATACTGACAACGTGGTTGATTTCATATCCTCCTGTTCATTTCTTGGGTTGACCAGCACATAGCTGTAGAGAAGATGCTAGTTACCGCATCCTAATTACAATCGTTTGCTGTGAAATGGCGATCGCACTCTTAGGGTAGGGCAATGCCAGAGCAATCGCATACGCTTGTACACGATTGCTGACGGGGCAATGTCAGAGGTGCGATCGCTTTGATTCTGAAAAGATTGAAGTTTTTTGCAACCAGTTTTTTTAGACTTAGTTAGGTCATCAGGATCATCCCAGATGGCTTGAGCTTTTACAAGTTTACTTCCGGCCACTCCGGGTTAGCTCCGGCTACTTTTCCCGGCGGCACTTCAGTTTTGGTTAGCTGAAAAATGTCTCTGTACTGTGTTTAAACTCGGAACTTTAACTCGATTTGGTTTAACTTTGCGAACCCTTCGCGTTACGGGTGCAGGTGGTTCGCTTTCCTTGCCCTTATATTTATATTATATGATATTATCACTACATTATCAATATCTGGTTCATGAAATTGTCATTACAAGCAGTCATTGATAAGCTAGAATCAATAGTCTAGGAATTAAACAAATATGACTAAAGGAACAAAAGCCTCTTCGGATCGTGTTTTCATTCAAATTCAAGTTGATCAAGAGAGGAAAACAAAATTTGCAAATAAAGTCCGCAGCCAAGGGAAAACAATCACGGATATCCTAATTTCGTGGATTGATGATTACATTGATGAATCTGAGAAGATAGATGTAACAGACCTAAAAAAGCGAATAGAGGCTTTAGAACGCAAATCATATCAGCAAGACTCTGTAATCATGGGGGAATTGTCCGCCTGAGAGAAGAAAATGATTCTCTCAGGCAAAAACATTCACAATTGATGGATCTTCTTAAACCGGACAAGCCCGCTAGCGAATAAGCGGGCTTTGTTTTTGTTATAAGCACCTACAGTGATAAAATAGTGATATCATCACTATAAACTGTTAAAAAGTGGACAGTTAAAAGACGACCGCCCGCCGTCCAAGCATAGCGATCGCCTGTCCCATAAGCTAAGGAACAATATGAGTTTACCTTTAAATGAATCCGTGTTGCTGGAGTCGAGAACACTGAGGACTTCAGCTTTAACAAATTTTGAGAGCGATAAAGCTTTATCCATTCTCTCCAAGGCTAAAGCAATAATTTTTGCTGTCTGGGGTGGCAGTGGTTGGGCTACTACTGCACAGGTAGCAGAATACTTTGAGGCGACGGAATCAGCAGTCAAAGAACTCTACAGAATTAATCACCCAGAATTCCAAAGTGAAGAGACTAAAACCCTTACAGGAAAAGACTTACGGGATGCTCGACAGATACTCTGTCTACCATCTAAGACATCTCAGGTTAGAGTTTTTTCGCCTCAAGGCACGTTGAGAATCGCAATGTTGTTACAGCAGTCTGAGGTAGCAGCACAAGTAAGAACCATCATTTTAGATTTAGTTGCAGCCGTACCTTCTTTCACGGAAAATCATTCTCCTACACCTGCCCTCCCTCCAGTTGAGCAACGGTTACATACTTTCGTACAGGCAATGAAGACTTTAGCCGAACTCACCGGTGGCAGACTCAACCCATACATGGAACAGAATTGCTTTGACTTCGCCGCCAATCTGATAGCTGACTACAACAGACAGTCCTTAAGCGGCACACAAGAAAAGTGGATGGGCGTGGTGAATTTTGCTGAGATAGAACTGGGTAAGAAAGTCCCCCTGAGCGGCACTCACTACCGGGGACACTTGGGTACATGGGTTCGCACGTTTTACCCACAATTAGGCTCACGCCAAGAAACGCGATTGGTTAACGGTGTGCAACAGCCCATCTATGTCTACGCTTGTCACGAGCCGACTGTTGCGGCTGGGTTGACCAAAGCTATAGAAGAGTTCTTCGCTCATCCCAGTCCTGGTGCAGCGCTAAGGCAGGCGGGGGCTTTCGCTAGCAAGAAGGAAAAAGTATCAGTTTAGTAGCCATCAGTTTTTAATTATCAGTTCCCTGAATCCTTCTGACTGTTGGTCAATTAAATAATACCCACGTAGAGAATTAGCACTGAAAATTTTATGATCATCCCTTTTAATTTACAAGCACAAGTTACAGCCACTGATGGTAAAGAGTGCATAATTAGCACTGCTTATGTAGACATCATCCAAATTCTGACTTCTAAAGAATTAGCTCAAGCTGACCCGGAAATGAGGGGAACTTTAGACATGATTGCAGAAAATGGGAGCTTTTGTGGCGACGGTGTTGATGAGTTTCTGAGCGATGTTTTAGATGAACTTCAGGACTGGGAATTTGTCGAAGAAATTGACGATGGCAACAGTACTTACTGGGTGCTTACCCCAAAAGGCGTTTTGCTCCAAGCTGAACTGTAACGAAAATAATCGAGCGCACAATCACAATTGACCTGCAATTACGGATTGCTCCTCATTTTATTCCAGAGTTCGAGTCCACATAACTATGACGAGATTTCAAGACCCAAGAGCAGCAGCACTGACCCAACAGATCGACCATATCAATGGAATAATTTTACGCCTTGGAGATAAAAGCGATCGCTATTAAACAAGTAGCAATCGCCACGTTAAACACTTTTTTATATTTGGCATAACCAACATGAGAGTCATTGTTAGAGTCACCGAAAAGATTATTAGTGAAGCTCACATCAATATTCCCGATGGGCTTTCAGAATCAGACATTAGACAGCATATTGTAGACCGCTATAACAGTGGCGAGATGCTGACTGATATGAACATTTTTCAAGTGGATTTTGAATCAATCAGCGCTCAAGTTGTCAAACAAGTTGGAGAGAATTTATGACTGTTGCACAACTCCTGACATCACAATCACATACAAGTGCATCTATAGAAACTGTTGGTAGACATCCACTGAACTTTTACGAGTCTCCCTCATGGTTTACTACAGAACTACTGCGCCATGTTCCATTATCTGGTGTGATTGGTGAGCCATGTGTCGGACATGGGGCGATCGCATCTTTGTTGAATGTGTGGCCTCATGCAGAACATATTTGGACTAACGACATAGATCCGAACAAACAGGCACATTTTCACTACGATGCAACATTAGCCGGATCATGGGAAAAATTTCCAAAGTGTGACTGGATTTGTACCAACCCACCATACGCAGAATTTGCTGCACCAATCATCAAAAATGCGTACCAGAAAGCGCGTGTGGGTGTCGCTGCTTTTTTACTTACCAGCCCACACTCCGCACTTCATAATGTAGTTGAAAAATAATACATAAATCTGCGCTGATACGAGTAAATAAAGATACTCAAAATATTTAAGTAAATGGGATGAAGAAGAAATTTATAGTGTGAAGTATAAAGTGGGTAAAAAGCTGATAAATGCTTGGCTTTAGGTCTTTTACAAGAATAAAGATACATTGTATTATGATATCGACTGAGGCGTGATGCTATCCGTGAGACAATCAAAAAATCAAAAATATTTTAGAGGTAAAAAAATTGTCTCCAACCTCAGAAACAAAAATTAAAAATATAGATCACTTAGGAATAGTAGCGGGGCTAATTGATGAAATAGGAATAGTGGAAATAATCAACTCCAAATTATGAATAGATATTCGGGAAAAAATTTCATCAGGAATATTAGTAAAAGCTATTTTGCTGAACGGATTAGGATTTGTATCAAGACCTTTATATTTATTTAGGCAGTTTTTTGATGATAAAGGAATAGAGATATTATTAGGAGAAGATGTAGAAGCTGATTGTATAAATGATGACAAGATTGGCAGAGTCATGGATAAATTATATAAATATGGATTGAATAATCTATTTATAGAAATTGGATTATCAGTAATTAAGAAATTCAAAATAGATACAAAATACTCACATCTGGATGCGACATCATTTCATCTACATGGAAAATATAATAGTGAAGATAATCAGGAAAAAGAATCAGAAATAATCAGAGAAAGACCAATAATTATAACCAAAGGATATTCTCGCGATCATAGACCAGATTTGAAACAATGTGTTTTAGATTTAATAACGAGTAGTGATGGAGACATCCCATTATTAATGAGAGCGGGAGATGGTAATGAAGCGGATAAAGCCGTATTTGGAAAAATCTTAGCAGAATTTAAAAAGCAAATAGTTTTTGACAGTATTATGGTCTGCGACAGCGCATTATATAGCCAAGAAAACCTCAGATTAATTGAACATTTAAAATGGATAACTAGAGTGCCGATGACAATTAAAAAAGCACAAGAGTTAGTTCAGTCTGTAGAGATAGAAGAGATAAATCTAGAAGAAATAGAGAGAAGATCAGCCCTAAATTTAGACGGATACAAGTGGAAATCAGAAATAGTAAATTATGGTGGGATTAAACAAACTTGGCTAATAGTAGAAAGTCAAAAAAGAAAAGATAGTGATTTAGACAAGCTAGATAAGAAGCTAAAGAAAGAAAAAGAGCAAGTTGAAAAGTTGCTGAAAGAATTAAAAAAAGAAAATTTTGAGACTCCAGAGCAAGCCCGATATAAACTAAAAGTCATCAACAAAAAGTTGAAACTATTTGAAATTAAAGAAGTTAAACTTATCGATAGTAAAACAAAAGATAATAAGACTATTTACAAAATATCAGGAGTGGGTAATGAAAAACCAGAAGAGATAGAAATACAAAGAAAATCAGCCGGAAGATTTATTTTGGCTACTAATTTAGTTGATGAGGAAAAGTTAGAACCATCAGAAATTATTAGAAATTATAAAAATCAACAGTCCTGTGAGAGAGGATTTAGATTTTTGAAAGACCCTTTATTTTTTGCTGATAGTTTCTTTGTTGAAAACCCTGAGAGAATAGAGACGATGTTATTTTTAATGTCTCTGTGCTTGTTAGTTTACAATCTCGGTCAGAGGGAACTGAGGAATAGCTTAAAAAGAATCAAAATCGGCATCAAAAATCAATTAGGAAAGTTAACTTTATCTCCTACGTTAAGATGGGTATTTCAATGTTTCCAAGGAATTCATCTTTTGATTTTAAATGGGGTTAATCAAATTATTAATTTAACTTCAGAACGCCATTTTATTTTGAATTGTCTGCCATCGTCTTGCCAAAAATATTATCTGCTTTCTTAATCTAAACAACGTTAGGAGATTGAAGCACAATTTATTAATATCCGGAGGAACAGTAATTGCACCTCAAATTTTTATTGCTTACACAACCTATTTTATAGGTCAAATATTTTCTGTTGGATTATTTATCTTCATGCCGTAGATTCGTTCATTACTATGAGTCTTAATTAGCCTGATTTTTTGCTTTTATCTTGGCTGTAATCCCTTTGTACTTCAATTTGAAGTGCGGAATGTAGGTTTTAGGGCCAGCTGCCTTAAATCGCTGACCATCGCTTGAAGAAGTTTTCCCATCACCCCAATAGGCAGAAAATGGAATTTTGGTATGAAAATTAATTATCTCTGCTAGAGCCTTTGAGTATGTTTCATCACGTATATACCAATCATCAACCCACGCTAATCGCTCGAAAGTTAAATCGGGTGAGGGTAATGCCTCAGCCATTTTTACCAAACCTAAATTAATCGCGTCAGCTAAAATAGTACTGAGTAAAATAATTTTATCTGAAGCCAATTCCCCCGTTTGTAGATGGGTAAAGTGTTTAGTAAAACCAGTCCAAGAATCAACTTCAATAAGTAATTCTGTCAGCTTAATTCGCGGTAATAAATTATAAATTCGGTCGCCAAACTGAGTAGCACCGTCAGGCATATTACTAATAACTGGACTGATCACTAATTTTTCATTTTCAATGAGAACGCCAGGTAGTTTATCCGTTGCTAGTAAGTCAGAAACTTTATCGAATTGTTCAAACAACAATTCTTGACGTTGTTTAATATAAGTCGTAAAATCCGTTGTAATCGCCACTGGTATTTCATTGTTATTGCACAGAATCTGCCATTGGTCTTGGGGTAGAAGATAATCCTCAAAATTCTGATACTGTCGAGAACCTGCAACCGAAATGTCCCCCGAACGCAAACAGTCTCGGAGTTCACTTAAGACACACATTTCGTAATAATGACGGTCAATTTTACCATTATTAAACACATATTTTAACCATCGGGGTTTGATAAAATCAACTGGTGCATCGTCTGGTATATTACGGCGATTAGTGTCATTTAGTTCTTTGATTAAATTTAACGCTTCAATAATAGCTGCGGCTGGATTGCTGGCTTTAAACTCAAAGGCTGAAAGTAATGTTGGTGTATATCTACGTAATTGGGAATAACGTCTGTCGAGCAAATCAAAATAATCAAAATCCGCAGGACGTGCTAATTTCCCAGCTTCTTCAACACTTTTCAGAAAATCATCCCAACTTAACACCGATTCAATGGCAGCATAGGCATCTCCTTCTCCCTCTCTGGCGTTAATTAGAGCATCTCCTATATCAGCATAGAGCCTGACTTTCTCATTAATAGCTTTTCCATCGTGTTGAAAATTTTGGTTACGTTGATTTTCACTGCGGCGGAACAATTTACCTATCATCTTGTCGTGCATTGAGATTGCAGTGTCAACAAATATGGCAGATGTTTCTAATAAAAAAGCAACCAAAGTAGCATATCTTCTTAGCTCATCTAATCTCGCTATGTGTGCAGGCGTTGTTTTCACTCCAATACGGGTTAATTGCACCAAACGATTATGGTGTACTTTAGCTAGACATGAGCTATCTAAATTTAAATCACGAATAAATTCAAACTTATCTAATATTTTTAAGAAATTCTTGGGATTGGCTACTCCAGGTGGTTGGCGCAACCAAACTAATGGAGTCCGGTTCTTTTCAACATTTATCACCAATAAACCATCAAGTTCTTTCTTTTGAATAGTTGTTAAGCGTTGAGTTAGTGATAAATAAAATTGGTTTTGAGCGCGTCGTCGTGTTTCCCAAGCCAGCCTTTCAACTGTAGACATTGCGGGAATTATTATTTTAGTCCGACGCATTTCTTCAATCAGTGCTTCGACTAAAGCAATTCCCTTGTCTGTGTTAAAAGCCAGTTTCATCAACCATTTAGAGAGTCTTTTATAGTGAGATATACTCATAGAGTCATAGCCTAAAACTTTCTGAAGTTCTGCTAAATGCTCCCGGCGAGTGGTATCTCGTACCGCATATTTTTTGAAAAACTTCGGCTTAACTGACAATTGTGAGGCAACATAGGACAAAATGGAATTCGGTACTTTTTCTCCTAATTCCCATACCCGACCTGGGAACCGCAAATAACATAATTGCACCGCCATTCCTAAACGATTATGTACGCGACGGCGACTGTTTATAACTTTTAAATCATCAGTGTTAAAAGTGTAGTAGCGAACAATGTCTCTGTCGGTAATATCTATAGGTATTTGAGTAAATTGAATTCGTTGTATATCAGATAATAATTCGCGGGTAGCCAAGTTTTAGACCATCTAATTTAATTTTTGTGAATGCCTGAAATCGATTCTATAAAGTATTAAAATATTTTGCTGTTAAAGCCACATCTATGAGAGATACATCCATAAAAGTATTATTATTTTTGTAACACTTAATATTAAATTAAGATGTGTACAAAATTTCAATAATTTAAATTTTTGTCTTGATTGTGACTATTACTTTAGCTGCGTTAACAACCCAGTTTTTAGATCGTCCAGGACTGACAAACTCAACGATTCGTACTTACGAATATGTTTTGATACCTTTACTTCAACTTTATGGACGTTGGTCGATTGAAATTATTGACTATGAAATTTTGGTTGAATATTTATCAGGGGTGTCTCAAGTAAAATTTACAACTCACCATAAATATCAAGCAGTAATTACCGCATTATTTAACTTTGCCGTGGAGCGGGGCTATATCAAATCAAACCCTCTAGCTAGACATCCTCGATGTAAACCTAACTTGGAGAAAGGGGAACATAATTCTGATGAAGAAGTGCGTTATCTTACACCAGCACAATTAAATCTTCTCTACCAAACCATTAAACCAGATGCTCGAATGTCTGCGTTGATACATTTGTTGCACAGCACGGGGGCTAGAATCGCGGAAATATTGACGTTAGATTTAGACGGTGTAGATATTCAAAATCGGAAGTTTCAGGTAATTGGTAAGCGAAATAAGCAATGATGGTGTTTTTACAGCGAAAGTGCTGCACAAAGTCTAAATAACTACCTCAAATATTACAGGCATCCGTGCGTGTCGGCATTATTTACAGCCCAACAACCCTTTAGTCTTAAAGTTTCTCGTCTATCTTACGCAACAGCTTATAAGTCCCTACTTGAGGTAATTAAGGGCGTAAACGAATTAGAAGGAATTCGTTTCCACGATTTGAGACATACCTTTGGTACTGAAAGGGTCGGTTTGATGGGTATCGACGAACTACGTGCATTGATGGGACATGAGACGATTCAAATGACTTTGCGATATTCAAAAGTGACTTCTCGGCGTGCGGAAGAAGTAGCACAACGAGCCTTTGAGAAAATTCCCAATTATGGGTAGTAAGTAAATATCAGTTTTGGCTAAAAATAAATATCGTTTTGCTAGTAATAGCAATGTCAACTTTACAGTTTAAGAGAATTAATATTTCTCTTGAACTGTTAACTGAGGGATAAAACAAAAAATGATGTTCAGCAATGGCTGAAACCTAAGCCTCACAATGGTTATAGCGTTTGCATTAATTCCTTAGCGTACAATTTTCCCGTTTTGGCACAGTCCTGCCAGCTGTGAAGTCAAATGGCTACCAATCTTAAACTGCTCAATTTGGCATCACCGTGCCGAAACGGTAAGTATGGGGTTCTCTTTCCCCTTTCCCTTTCTTCACACTCTTGTTTGAGCGAAAAATAAGCTGATGTATTTATTTAAATACATCAGCTTTTGACTTATCCCAAGATTTCAATCACAGCCGCTAGAATAGCTGGTGCTTTGTCCGAAACCGGAATAAATACCCGCTTTTGCCAGTTGATGATCTCGGTGAAACATCCAACAGCTAAGAGTCGCTCTGCCAGTGAGATAGCATTAAGGGAGCAACGCGAAAAAGTGAGATCGGGGTTTAGTTCTCAATTACACCCCTATATTCTCAACAAAATCTGGTTTTTTAGTTGCGATCGCATCCTGAAACAAGCTATATACGTCCCAGATTTTAGCACCTCACAAAATCGCGTTGCTCCCTAGCATTAAGCAGTTCTATGCGAGGTTCTGCGGCAATATAAGAACGCCGTAAAGTTACGCCACCCGGTAACTGCTGGGAATAGCCTTCGTTCAGCACTAAAGAGACTAACTCCTGTGGGCTTAACAGCTTGTCTTTGAGTCCGAGTTGTTCAGCCACCGACTGGATATCCTGAGCGTTAACCACGCGACCGAGTATCTTTTGTCCATCGCTGGTTTGTAACCTGAAGACTCGGCTACTGTGCTGCGGCAAGATTTTCCAAATGGGCAACAAAATACCGATGACTAAATGCAGGTAATCGGTTGTGAACTTGGGCAGTGCGTCTACTTCAGTAGACCACGCTGCGACGAACGCATCGACACAAACCGCTTTCCAAGTGGAAGATTCTAAATCCTTGACTGGTATACGGGTTTCTTTTTGGGGACGGACGAGTAACACTCTTGGTACAACACCACCATCAGCGTCGTAGATACTATGTGTCGGAATTGACACAGCAGCATTGCCTGACTTGGAGTTGATCATGAGCCATCCTTGATATTGAGTGGCAAACTCCAACATCTCAATAGCCGTTTTGATGTGGTTCCTTTGGGTGCGTTCCACTTTCAAGTAATTGGTGACGCTACCTGTGGCAGGGTGGGTGTACACAGTTTCCTGGCTCAATACAGCAAAGCGTTCAGCCCGGAGTGTCTCTACACCCATCTCGTAGACCCCCGCCGCGATCGCTGCTTCAATCTGCTGGCTCAAGAGTAATTCAAACCTCTCGAAAATCACGTTTTGCATATCAATTCGTAGAGCCAGTAGTCGGTTGAGGAATTGACGCAGTGGGGGCAAGTCGATTTTCATCCCGCCTTCATGAGAGGTTAAACTCAGTCCAGTCATTTGCTCGAACTTTCCTAAAGACACTTCAAAAAATCGACCTTGGTATATTTGTCTGAATAATTCATACAGGGCGTGTTCTGCATAGTTCGACTCCAGATTATCTTGTACCGAGAATATCCCATTGCCACCCGTCTGCCGTTGACCGCGAGTCAGAGCGCCCAAGCTATCCAGCCGTCGAGCAATGGTTGAGATAAAGCGGCGTTCACCTATGACGTTAGTGGTAACAGGTCTGAACACGGGTGCAGATGCTTGGTTTGTGCGGTGCGATCGCCCAAGTCCTTGAATTGCATTGTCTGCTCTCCAGCCGGCTTCTAAAAGATAGTGCGATCGCCTTTTACGATTCACAGCGTTAAGGTCAGCATGGTAACTGCGACCAGTACCGCCAGCGTCACTGAAGATGAGGATTTGTTTCTCGTCCGCCATGAATGCAGCAGTTTCAGCAATGTTAGCGCCGTCACCACGCGAATCAACAAACAAACGCCCGGAATCATCCTTGAGAACTCGCTTGCTACGACCAGTTACTTCAGCCACTTGCTTGTGACCAAAATGCCACAGCAATTGTTCTAATGCGCCGGGGATTGGGTCAAGACTTGCTAACTTATCGACTAAGGCATCTCTCAAGGCTACGGCTTCAATAGAGATAACTGGAGAACCATCAGCGTCAAAGACTGGCTCGGATCTTTCTTCTCCATCAACGCCAGAATGGATGGAATGAAGATGAATGGGGAAAGCACTCATCAGGTAATCCATCACATATTCTCGTGGGGTCAAGTCAAGATTGAGATCCTTCCATTCTTCGGGTGCAACTTCATTGAGTCGGCGCTTAAGCAACTCCTCATTAGTTGATACAATTTGAATAACAACGGCATTTTGAGCAGCTAAATCCTCTTCAATTGCTTTAATTAACTGCGGACATTTCATGCCAGTCAACAGATGGTTGAAGAATCTTTGCTTGTGCGACTCGAACTGAGACACCGCGCTCATCTTTGCAGCACGGTTGTAAGTCTTGTCACCAGAGATATTACAAGCTTCCAGGGCTTTATCTAAATTATGGTGAATAACACCAAAAGCATCAGAATAGCTGTTATAACTCCGTTCCTGCGTGGGCGTTAAATCAATGTAGAGAGTTTGATACTCAACTCCCTCGAATGAAAGGCTCCGCGCCAGATACAGTCCCAAAGCCTTGAGATCCCTGGCGACCACTTCCATCGCAGCGATACCACCGCCCTCAATGGATTCCACAAAATCCTCACGGGAGGTAAACGGAAAGTCGCCAGTCTGCCAAAGCCCCAGACGATTTGCGTAAGATAGGTTGGAAACCTTCGTCGCACCAGTCGCAGAAACGTAGATAACCCGTGCCTGCGGTAATGCGTTTTGCAACCGCAGCCCAACAATGCCTTGCTGGGATGCTGCAACCATGCCCAGTTTGCCCTCTTGAGCCATTGCGTTACCCATCGCGTGGCACTCATCATAAGCGATCGCACCATCAAACTCTTTACCTGCCCATTCAACGATTTGCTTAAGCCGACTTTTGCCGTTCTTTTGGGATCGTAGGGTTGAGTAGGTGCAGAATAGGATGCCTTGGGTGAATGGGATGGAGTCGGCAAGTTTGATGTTACTGAGGTCAATGATATCTTTTTCACTACCTCCGAGCGCACACCAATCTCTACGTGCGTCCTCAATTAGGGCAGAACTCTTTGATACCCAAATGGCTTTTCTTCGTTCCTGACACCAGTTGTCGAGGATGATTCCTGCACATTGTCTTCCTTTCCCCGCACCCGTCCCATCGCCAAGAAACCAGCCACGCCGAAATTTTACGGCATTTTCTGAGCCAGTTGCCGCTACAGTCACATTATCCCAAGAATCATCCACAATATAAGACCCAGACAGAAATTCACAGTGAGCCTGACCTGCGTAAATAACGCTTTCAAGTTGTGCCTCTGATAACAAGCCTTGTGTGATAATGTTGCTAGGAAGATGTGGTTTATAAGTTGGTGCTGGTGCTGACACAAGTGCTAGGGCTGCACTCTCACAAAGCAGTGAGGGATGAGGTAAAGCGTCCTTGATTCTGATTCGTTGTGGGCGATATGTTTCGTATAAAGTATCTTTGAGTCCTTCAGTAGCAGACCATTCGACGACTTCGTATTCCAGAATAACCACATCTGAAATTTCTGCGGAGGGTTCTGGTAAAGCGATCGCTGTACGCTTCGTTGGCAGTTTAACAACCTTCGCTGCAACGACAGCAGCTTTAATAGTTGCAGCATTCCATTGCGATGCCTGCGGCAACGTCAAAGACGAACGCCCAGGCAATTGCTGAATCAGTGCCAGTATTTCAGGCAGATTTAAAGTTTCGGTAATGCAAGGAATTTCGCTGGAGTCAGCCGGAACCTTGTCAATTACTGTGATTCTGGTGTCAATTTGCGTCCCATGCTTTGAGTACACCTTGCCGTTAACCCCGACCGACATTAAAACTCGCGCAAAATCCTGCCACTTAAGGAAAGTCTCTCGCCAAGGGGAGCAACGCGATTTTGTGAGGTGCTAAAATCTGGGACGTATATAGCTTGTTTCAGGATGCGATCGCAACTAAAAAACCAGATTTTGTTGAGAATATAGGGGTGTAATTGAGAACTAAACCCCGATCTCACTTTTTCGCGTTGCTCCCTGTGCAAATGAGGTTTCTGCACCGATGGACTTACGAACCCGATTCGCCTCAACTGGGCGGTTATCTTCTGCTCTGGCAATCTTGTAGTAGTAATGCCCCGCTTTACCAAAATGGTGCGTTAACTCCCTGTGCGATCGCCCTTTCAAATCTACTCCAGTATGAATGCCGAGTGAGTGCATCTTAGCTGCTGTAACTTCTCCAATCCCGTGGAACTTCTCAATCGCTAGCTGTTCTACAAAAGCGACCGCTTGCTCTGGTAAAATCACTGTCAACCCGTTGGGCTTGTTCTGCCCTGATGCCATTTTTGCAAGAAACTTGTTAATTGACACGCCTGCGGTCGCCGTCAGCTGAGTTGACTGGAAAATTGCAGTTTTAATATATCTTGCAATCGTAGAAGCGTAGGTGATGTTTTGCCTATTCTCAGTAACGTCAAGGTATGCTTCATCTAGTGCAACTCCTTCCACCAGGTCAGTATAGCGTTTGAATATGGCGTGGATTGAAGTGGAAATATCTCGGTAAACGTCGAATCTTGGTCTAACGAATATCAGTCCGGGGCATTTAGCAATTGCTGTTACTGACGGCATCGCGGAGTGAATCCCAAACTTACGAGCTTCATAACTGGCGGCTGCAACTACGCCTCGCTGATTCGGACTGCCACCGACGACTAACGGTTTACCTCGGTAGCTAGGGTTGTCCCTCTGTTCCACCGATGCGTAGAAGGCATCCATATCAACGTGAACTATTTTCCTGGTTCTAGCGACAGATTCTTGTCTCAAGGGTAGCTCCACCACCAGCAGTCTCGCCTTTCACACACTATTTCCAAGTAAATAAAATCCTAAACTACAAATCTTATAGTACACTAGCACTAGTCTGAACGAAATTCAGCATCTCTGCAAATTATTTAAGGCTTACTAGGACTTTCTGCTATCTGTTTTGACTAGTTTTTCTATTAATGAGTGAGCGTGACAATGTGGCTAAAATTTGGTATAGCCCCAGATGGAAAATTAGTCTGTGTTGAAGATGTTGGTAGTGGTAAGACTGAGCTTTTATGCCCTTACTGTTACGGTGAGTTAACTGCTAAGAAAGGTAAGGTAAAGCAACATCACTTTGCACATTCGTCAGCGACCTGCCTGCCTGTAGCTAAACGTGATTTCCCGATTTTACCACTCTACGATAATTTTAATATTTACCTATCGCGTAAAGATTTAGCACAGTTAAAATTGCTGTGGAAAGAATACGGTTTAATCAATTATCCTATAATTCCTGGTTTAGTTACTCCAGGGCTTGTTAAAGCTGGAATGTTCCAAAAAAATGTCTATCTAACCCCTCCAGCTTATGAATTTACTAGTTTAGGAAAAATTCCTGTTGGGGCGCTAGAATTCAGTTTATTCAACGAAGTGCAAGAACCTCTGTTGCTCAAAAAGCTACTGAAACTAGAGCTAGCAGCCAAACACGCATTATACAAAAATGCACCAGATAACTCATATCGGCTCACCGACTTGGCACTTTATCGCGCTCAACTTCAACGCATTTTATCTTGTACTCTGTATTTTTTAGAAATTCAAACTAACATTGGCACTTTGCACAAGATAGGAGTTACCGCCAGATCCATTCAACAGCGATTGACAGAAATAGAAGCGGATTTACTTATCCCTTATCAAACTGTTGCTATTCAAATACTTGGAACTTGGCCGCACAGGGGTAATGTAGAACTATATTTTAAACACCGCTATCATAATTACAATTATCGCATTGGTAGTTTAACTGAGTACTTCAAATTTGGTGCTGCCGATGCTAACGCTGCTCTACATGAACTACAACAAATGAAAGATAAAATACTTTCTCCAGTCGAGATAGACATTCTTAAGGACAACATTAGCTTATCTCAAGTTGCTATCTAGCCTATACTCATGCTCTGCAATAGCATTTGTTCCATATTTCTATGCGTTAGCCAAAGCAACACTAATTGCTATCTATTAGACTTTTTGTGCTTTGTGGGGTCAACTAACCGATATGATTGGTCAGGTTCACTCGTTGGAGGAAACGGATGTCCACTAATTGATGTTACTTCCACCCCTGTGCCTTCTCCATCAGAATTTATTAGTTCATACTGTCCGCTAATGGGAGTACGTTCCCCTGGACTATGCTTTAAAGATTGAGCCTCCTCTGATTGGCTTAACTCTGTAGTAACAGGACTGTAAACTATAGTAAACTGACTTTTAATTTCAAAACCTGGAAGATAGCCACCGTGGAACGGAATATCTGACCGAACAATTCGCAATTCGCAATTCGCAATTCGCAATTAATAATACCCCACGCACGCCACTTGCTTTATGCAGGTGTTCCCGTCCACCGCAGTGGCTTATGAATGCGGGAGCTTGAATATTGATACTATGTGTTTTATTTCTTTTCATAATTGAAATTAGTTGCTCTGTACCCCAACGTCTCAATTATCAATTACGTCCGAAATTGCGAACTGCGAATTGCGAATTGCGAATTGGTTTGATTCGGTCTGCTACATCTGCCAAGGCTGTTAGCATGATAATTGGTACGTCTGATTGTTTCCGTAATTCTTGACAGACACCATAACCATCTAGTTTTGGCATCATTACATCCAGAACTATCAAATCAGGAGTTAAGAGACTAAAAGCTGACAAAGCTTCTTCGCCATCACTAGCTGTAACTACGCTGTAGCCAATCATTTCTAGACGCGTCTGTAAAATTCGGCGGATACTGGCTTCGTCATCTACTACTAAGATTGTGCCTTTATCACCTGATAAGTTTCTCAACGCTGTTCCTTTCCAGCGAGAACTCTCAACCATCCATTATCTGCTTATCAGGAGTCAAAAACGCAATCACATTTTTGACCTACAGTCATGATGAAGAAGCGATCGCTTAATACTTGCATCTGTGCAACAGATTATTCTGGGGCATCTACCCGAAAACAGATTTGTACACAATTAATAAATTCCTCAACAAGGGACTCGTATTTCCCATCGATTTGGTGTACCTTGTTATTTCTGTGCAATTATTAATACCCATCTTCTCCCAACTTTACCCAGACAAATTTTAAGCCAATGCCTTCGAGGGAACACCCAATGAAAACTTTTGTTATCGATCTTCTAGTAGTTTTTCCAGAGCATCAAAGCGGGCACTCCAGATTTTTTCATACTCGCCTAGATATGCTGCGGCTACTTTGAGAGTTTTCGGCTGAATCTGAATAACTTTCTCCTTACCACTTCGACGCTTGGTAATCAGTCCGGCTTTCTCCAATACACTGATGTGCTTTGCGATCGCTGCAAAAGACATCGCATAGGGTTGTGCTAATTCGCCGATAGTATGTTCTGCTGTTGATACCCGCTTAAGAATGTCTCGCCGCGTCACATCAGCCAGAGCAGCAAAAATTTTATCAAGGGCTACATTTGATTCAACCATATAGTTGAATGTTATCCAAAGATACAGATCGTGTCAAGTGACGAGGCGGACAACTTTTACCTTCTGTCTTGGGCAAATTCTACCTGAAGTCACATACAATTTTGGGTGTTACTTCCACTGTGCTTCCAAGCGATCGCTGCGATATGGCAAATAACACCCTAGTTGCAGACTATCAAATATTGTACGCGATCGCAGAAAATAAGTAACTGAAGTGTCAGCTACAAACATCCTAAAAATGGAGTTTCAACTAAGACAAGCAAATAAAGACGATTGGGATTTCATTTGGTCACTACGTGTAGTGACCATGAAGGATATGATTGCTCAATCCTATGGTTGGGATGAAAATATACAACGTAGCTATGCACAAGAATCATTAACAGGCAAATTAATCCTTGTGTATGGTGTTGCTGTAGGAGTCATTACTTTTTCTGACTGGGGCGAACAACTACATTTAACTTGGCTTGCAATTGTACCTCAAATGCAAAGACAGGGACTTGGCAGTAATTTGATTCAATACTGTCAGCAACAAGCTACAAAGCTTGGTAAACCTTTGACACTACAAGTTCTGCGAAATAACCCTGCTGTTTCGTTATACAGGAGATTTGGGTTTGAAATTTCCGAACAAAATACTTCAGATAAGTGCAAAGACGCACGTTTGATGAGATGGTGAAAATTATGCAAGATACTGTCAGTCCTAAACGAACTCGAGGTTGTCCAAATAAACTAGATTTGGAAGACCAGGTTTTAATTTGCTTGCAGTATTGGCGAGAATATCGAACTTACTTCCATATAGCCCAGGATTGGCAAGTATCGGAATCAACTGTTTGCCGTACAGTACATCACATTGAAAGTGTGTTGGTTAGTTCTGGGAGATTCCGTTTAGAAGGAAAAAAGTCCTTATTGATACCGTCACAGAAACCAAAAACGGTTGTGATGGATGTAACCGAGAGTCCTATTGAACGTCCTAAATGCGGTCAGAAACGTTTCTATAGTGGCAAAAAGGGACAGCATACTCTCAAATCTCAATTTGTAATTGATCTTGAGACCTCACAAGTCCGTTGTGTTGTCAATGATTCAGGTCGTAGACATGACTTCAAACTATTTGTGGAAAGCAAAGTACGTTTTCATCCTGATACACAGAGTCTAGAAGATAGTGGCTACCAAGGAATTGCTAAATTTCATACCAATAGCCTTTTACCCAGAAAGAAGCCGAGAGGAGGCAAGCTAACCAAAGAAGATAAGCGGTTTAACCGTGATTTAGCTCGCCGTCGAGTTGTTGTTGAACACGTCAACCGACGATTTAAGGTATTTCGGATTTTCAGTCAACGCTACCGTAATCGCAGACAACGTTTTGTGTTGCGCTGTCACTTAATTGCTGGAATTTATAACTATGAGATTCTTAATGCAAGTTAAGAGAAAATGTGTTTAACACACTACTCTACCACAAAACTTTTTTGCAAGAGACTCCATGAGCTGCGCTCACAAGAAACAATGAAAATGTGATACATTTTGCTCAAGCAGTTGGTACAAAGGTCGCGTTTTCCTTCTGCCGCACACTTGGCAAGATGGGCAAGGGTCTGTCCAGGAAATAATGAGAGTGCCGGAAAACAGTTTTCTGGCCGAACTGGACAAGGTAACAGTTGGTTACGTAGTGCTTTGATTCAAGCTGCTAACGCCGCCAGCAGATGTAAAAACTCTTACTTGGCAGTTGTGTATCAACGTCTGAAAGCACGACGTGGTAGAAAAAGAGCTATTGTCGCTGTGGCTCATCGGATTTTGACTGCTGTCTTTCATATGTTGTCCATAGGTCAACCCTATAAAGATTTGGGAGTTAATCATCTTAATCAACCTCAAAAACAGCATCTGCTCAAACAAATGCGTTCTCGATTAGAACAGCTTGGTTACAAGGTTACTCTCGAAGCACAAACCTAAACAGCACCTCATTAAAACAAAAAGGGAGCAACGCGATTTTGTGAGGTGCTAAAATCTGGGACGTATATAGCTTGTTTCAGGATGCGATCGCAACTAAAAAACCAGATTTTGTTGAGAATATAGGGGTGTAATTGAGAACTAAACCCCGATCTCACTTTTTCGCGTTGCTCCCGGATTCCGATTGGTGGATATTTAGACAGTCCATAATCAAATGCCACTTACTCGCAGTCGAGTCAGTGGCAATTAAGCGTTGACAATGCGCCAAGAAATCAGCTTCAGTCCTGTGCTGATCAATAGTAGGAACCAGGACTTGCCCTGTAACAACATCAAAATTAGCAATTAAGGTTTGCGTACCATGTCGAATATATTCAAACTCTTGACGTTCGACTTTGCCAGGTCGCATCGGTAAACTGGGTAAAGCTCGTTCGAGAGCTTGAATGCCGGTCATTTCATCCATACTAATAGTACGTTCTCCCAGTTCTGCTCTGGTTAGGGCACTCAGATAATGTTGGCTGATATCTTCTACTTTGACTTCAAATTCCGGGTCATACGGGGGGAAAAAGCCAGTAGCGAGACTGGTGTGGTTTAAGTTCTGCTTCGTTTAACCATCGTCCAACCTGGCGCGGAGATATCTGCTCTACAATCCCTTGTTCAATCAACTCATCCGCTAGTTCATGAACGCTCCAATGACTTATGGGACGACCATATTCCATTGGGTCACGGCACGCGATCGCCATGCATTCAACTTGCTGTTCCAGGGTAAATTTTAACGGTGCACCAGGACGCAAACTATCAAGCAATCGCTCAGTCACCGTCTTGGATTGCTCACTGCTATCAACCCAACGGTGTCGCCACTGCCGCACCATCTTGATGCTGATATCGAGCGTCCGAGCAATTTCGGCATTATTTTTCCCCTCAGCAGCTTTTAGCACAATCCGGGCACGTTGTGCTATTTGTTGTGGCGTACTGGGTCGATTCGCTAATTTTTCGAGGGCTTCCTGGTTTGCATCACTCAAGATAATTGTTAGCGCTTGGCAAGGCATAAGTAATCCAGTTATCTACATTATTTATACCCTAACCTTATTTACGCCGTATTGTACTAGTTTCAATCGTTAAATTCCCGGCGTCTCCCCCGCCTGTGGTTTCAGTTGTCAAGAGGCTGGGCATCTGACGGTCGGCTGAGGTGCCATTTAGCTCTATAGAGTTAGAAGCATTTACCGTTACGCTTCCTCCTCGTCCCTCGCCCGCAGTACGGGCCGACACAAATGCTCCATCCAGGACTTGCAATTTCTCAGTTTTAATTGTCAAATCTCCGGCAGATCCAGTACCTGTGCTTCCAACAAGCAAGCCGCTTCTGACCTGACCATTTGCCGATGTTCCAATCAGTTGCACTAATGAAGAAGCGGTCAGACTCAACGTCCCTCCCGACTGAGCCGAACCTAAATTGGAAGCTGAGGCTCTTGCCCCATCCCGGGCAATAAATAAGCGAGTTTCAATCGTTAAGTCTCCAGGTTTGCCGGAACCTTCCCCCAAAGCAAACAGACCACTAGGTGTCGGATTCTCAGCTGATGTTGATGTTCCAATCAGTTGCACCGAATCAGAGGCTTTTACAAACAACAGTCCTCCTTGTCCCGAACTAGTATTAGCACTAGCAGTTGCGACTAGTGCCCCACCCTGAACAATCAATTGCCCAGTTTCAATGCTCACTGAACCGCCATTTCCGATATTATCAGTCTGAGTTATGATTCTGCTAAAATTCGCACCATCAGCCGATGTTCCACTCAGTTCCACAGAATCAGAGGCTCTTACAGTCACAGTCCCCCCCCGTCCGGAGTTAAAAGTACCAGCTGCTATCTCTGACCCATCCCGGATAATCAACTTCCCAGTGTCAATCGTCAAATCTGTACCAGTTCCGACATCATAAGTTTCAGCTAACAGGCGACTTGCTCCAAGGACTTCCACCAACTCGGAGGCGCGGACGGTAAGTGTCCCTCCTGGTTCCCCTCCTGTGTTGTTAGCTACAATCTGTGAACCATCAGCGATTGTGACACGTCTACCCTCTACCTGAATATTGCCGGTGCCTAGTTGAGAACCGACACCTCGTCTAACACTGGTTTGGACTATAGCTCCTTTGGTGAGGGATACGTCTGCTCGCGCTACATTATCAGGAAAACTCAAAGGCAGATTTTTGTCATCTATATTCAGCCCTACTGTTCCTTCTCCTGCTAATCCTCCCAATTCTACTCGACCGTTGAGAACGGACAATTTCCCCCCTTCTAAGTTCACATCACCACCTACCAACAACAAACTTCCATTGACAGGAAGTTGCAGACCTGTTAAAGATTCATTGGTAATCGATTTGGGAATTTGATTGAATAGCAAAGCTGAAGGATTGACCGTTAAGAGTGGGAGAGAATTAGGAACTGAGGCACTGAACAAGCCTTGCTCACCAAACCCGATGGCATTTGCTGTTGTTGCTAGAAAGGAACCTCCTATATTAAGTTGGGCATTCGGCCCAAAGATAATCCCCGACGGATTAATCAGAAACAGGTTAGCAGTACCTAAAACACCGAGCCTGCCGAAAATCTCGGAGCGGTTGCCCCCTGTCACCCGACTAATAATATTTTCAATGCCAAGAGGATTTCTGAAAATGGCTCCTCCTCCTTCTTTAATGTTGAACTGCTCAAAACTGTGGAATAGATTGGCACCACGAGTTGCTCCACCGTCTATCAGGTCAAAGTTAGAAGCAAAAGGTGTAACAACAGAATTTTCTTGACCTAAGGTGTTATCGGGTACTATCTGGGCTAGGGCACACTCGTTGGCTGCTGCGATCGCCGCCACTAAAGTTAATAACCTTGCCAACCTCAACTGCCACCACTGATAAAATAAGCTTTTAGAGAACACGGGAAAATTCTCCTTAAAGGATATTTGTAAAGTTTTTTATTAAGTTACTTGATGATTATTGATGAAACTGAGGAAATTTTCGACAGCAAAAAAAAATAGTAGCCATACTCAATTAATACCACGCAAGAGAAATTCTCTAAGTGAGGTTATTGTTTTTGGAGTGGCTGTAGTGTCTAAAATTGGCGGCTATAAAAGGACACTCCTCATTCCCTACTCATCTCTGCCCTACTTTAACCAAATACCATACCGCAGCGGAATTTTACCTGCAAGCGATACCTTCTCTTCTCTTTCAGAGACGCACTCGCGTTCGAGAGGCAATGCCCTAAGCGTAGCTATGCCGCAGGCTTTACGGCACGTCTTCTCTACGAGACGCACTCGCGTTCGACGAACGCCACCGATTCATGGCAGGTACGCCTAGGCGATCGCTTACCGCTTTCATACAATGGGTTATTTATTACATTGTTGCATTGTGGATTTGTTGGATTAACCTCTTGTTTACTAGCTATATCATCACTTTGGCTGTCTCCAAACAAGGTTGTACTCTCTCTCAACAGCCGCTAGCAGCAAAGCGTGCAAGGATGATAGATAAGGTTTGGCAAAATCCCCAATCCTTGCAACTGCAAAATACTTGAAACCCCTAATTTATCGTTACAATAGTATTAGTAGTTAATAGCCCCCAGAAGGTTAGTTTGAGCGCTATTGAGCTTACTCCTCGTCAGAAGATTCTTTATCTTCTTCGTCATCCTTGTCAAAATTTGTATTGCTGAGGGGGACTTATGGGTGAATCGAAACGCCGAAAGGCAATATTAGGCAATCACTATGGTTTGCCTAATATTTTCAATGAAGTCCAATCAATGTGGACGCAGATTAATTTCTCAATCAAGCGAGTCAAAGATTCTGATAATGGATGTTTACTTGTTCAGTGTTCCAACAATGACCGAGGATTCCATCAAGACAGTATTGCCCAAGTTCAAAAAGAAATAGAAAATTTGAAATGTGATTTGGATATTCCTATCTTGATCCAAGTTCTCCCAAGGGGAGTTAAAAATTCAGAAACTAAACTTTTTGATGGGTTCGTTACCCTTTGGTGCAATTGTCCGGAATTTAAATTGTGGCGAGAAATATTTGAAACTAAACGAGTTTAGTGAACTTTGTTGTATTAAATTATTGTTTCCTAGCTGCACCATCATTTCTGTTGCCTCCACTCGATTTTGTACTCCCGTTCCACAGCCGCCAGCAGCTTTGCTTGCAAGGATGACAGATACGGTTTAGCTTGTTTCCCCAACCCCTGCAACAGCCAATCTACAGCCTCGTCACGGCTAGCCAGTTGATGCAACTGCCGTAACCTCACACATAACTGCTGCATAAAAAAGCAATCTTCATCAAGTAATTTCAGTGATTTCATCTGTTCGATTTTTACGGTGTAGTCGCCGTCCCATGTCTGGAGCGTACAGCTGTATTCTCCAACATGAGTTACCACGCCCCAATAACCTGTTTTACCTCTCAAGTCTGGGTTATCTTTGGGCAACAGAAGGCATATTTCCCCAATATGATAAGGATTGGGTACTTTCGGACTTTCGCGTATCTTATCCACCACGTCTTTTACGATCCGACCGGATGGAATCTTATTGCCAGCTTGCTCTACTGCCTGCTGCCATACATTCGCTTGTACAGCCGGTTCCAACTCAGCTTTTGCCAAAAACCGCAGTTGTCGTTCGTTGGTCGGCATTGGAATTTGCTGACCATTGGTCGGCAAAAACTTTTGAAGATTCTCATAAACAGCAGTAGCTGAAATCTTCAAGTACGCTGCATCACGACTGTAACCAAAGCGTTCGCGGCAGTATTCCTCAAAAGTTCGGTGCGTGGAACGGTATAGCCGTCTGTCTCTCAACTCCATTAACGCCTGACCCGCTTCTAAAAATGCACGTTCTACACGGCGTTCCAATTGCAAGCGTAAGTTTTGTTCTTGGTCGGTCAACTCTCTTACTTCAACAGCCACAACCTCAATGGTTGCTGAGGCTGGCTTGTCTTGGGCAGAAATATTTTTGGGAGCAGAGTCGGTGGCTGGCTTTTGTTCAACAGATGCCGCAGAGGTAGCTTTCTTCCGTCTAGATGGTAGTTTATTCACTGTGCTACCTCCAGGGCAAATTGGCTCGTAGCAATATTGAGTTGTGTCATCATGAAAATAGAGTTTTTTATTTATACCCCCATCCTTTAAATAGGCTGGGGTTTTTCGTTGCTTTTTATATTTTGCACTTTTAAAGCACTACCAAATATGAAACATCTTAAAAAGAGAACCCTCTAAACCTGGAGTCGCCTCAATCCACATTCCGACTGGTGCGAAGCCGCGAAAATCCCTGGTTTTCCCACTTGGGTTATCAATGAGCGCCAGTACAGTGGTGTGCAAAATCTCAAGGAGCAAGCCTTGGCTTCTGGTTACAAAGGGGACCCTAACTTTAAATATGTACACGACGTATCTAGATTTTTATAGGGCAAGCTGTAGTTCAATGGCGATCGCTCTAATTGCAATTAGAAAACTTTAAATAACTCTATTGTGTTAACAGCGCAGCCAACTATGTCAAGAAAAACTGCGTATTTTCAATAGAGCCTGAAATAATATCATTAAGCTTTGGTTCTGATCAAGAGCAATTTAGATCCGTTCCCCCTGAAATAACAGGTTTGGCTTGGACTATAGTAGTTGTTGAAAGTCGTGGCAAACTTAGCGATGCTGTTACCAGTTGGAGAGATGTTGTTTTAGAAGTATTTCCCGACATTGCCAAAAAAAAGCGCGGATGGGTAGGTGTTGGCAAGAGGGTGAGTACAAAAATGGCTGCATCGCCCTATGTATGAGCATTTGAAAACAAAATTCCTATTAGGGATTGAAACAGATCGGATAACTAAAACTCAGCTAGCAGTTTTACCTATTGCAATTAACCAAAATCCCTATTAGGGATTGAAACTTCAAATTCCATTCATTTTCACTCAATCCATTAAATTGCAATTAATCAAAATCCCTATTAGGGGTTGAAACGATTTTGACCCTGCCTTCTCGCGTATACCGAATAAAGGGTCTTGTCCACTTTTGCTGATCTTAGGTTGGGGATGCTCTCAGTTGAGCAATGGCGTACCCGCCCACAGGAAGTGATCGCAACAACAAAATACTGTTTGGGCGTATTCTAGAAAATACCTTCTTCAACACACGGGTAAAACAACGGCTAATGCTTGATTATTTGACAGCGAGTATTGCATTTTGGATGACTTTGTTTGGAGTACAAGAGTCGTTGTTAGAATTTCGCCTGGGTTATCTCGGTCGTTACTGGTTTCTTGCCATTAGTGCTAGCTTACTCCTAAGCTTTTTGCTCTCTGCCCCGATTACTATCACGCTAATCATTAAATTTGCAGTAGATCCGTTTACTTTTCCAGGTAATGTTATTCTTTGTGCGATCGCTGCGGTAATCTTTGGTGTGATTCTTAGTCTGGCGCAATGGTTGATACTTCGTCAAACCGAGATGACACCGAGAGCTTTTGCACTAATCAATACAGTTATTGGAACTTTCGTCTACTTCCTACTGGTATGGTTCAATGAGGGTACTCTGGAGTGGAGCGGTAATCCCTTTGGCGGCTGGAAAACTGGACTCGTCTTTTTAGCTGGTGGTGCGATTACCGGAGCAGCCACTGGAAAAGCCTTGGATTTTTACTGTGGGCAAGTGGAACGGCGATTAATTCAGCTTGAGAGAGAACGGGTTGAAAGAGAAACTAGAGAGAGAGAACGGATAGAAACAGAAATACGTGAAAGAGAAAGGCAAGAAATAGAAAAGTTAGAGAGGGAAATTTTAGAAAGGAAAAGCATAGAGAGAAAAATCGCTTTGGAGGAAGAAAGAAAGTGGTATGAAGAACACGGTGATGATGATTTCGATTATGAGGATGATGAAGAGTAGCATTTGAGTATTACTTTACACACCAAGTCGGGCTTCCAAATACATAGCTGTTTGATTTCTTAATAAATTAATCCCTTTCTTATATTTGCGATAAAACTTCAGTAGTTATAGATAAGCCATTGTACTATTAGGGGCTAGAAAATAGCAATTAAGGCTAAAATTCGCAATTTCAAAGTTTTCTTAGGTTTTAAGCATCTAATATCAAGCAGATAAATGCTGCCAGCTTAAATTCAAGATTAAAATCATGATTTTAACTTGCAAAGTTAGTCTTAAATTAGCAATCCTAAAAGAAAGCTTTAATGTAAAAAACTGTAATTATTAGTAACTAGCAACATAGTATAAAAACTGATTTGAATTAACTAGATAATTTACTAGAAGACGCGACAGATGCCAAACTTAAAAATTGAGATAACTTTTGCTATCACCATTAGCATCACAAAAGTCGTTCTAAAAGACTTTAAAATGCATTTAGAGTACTACTATAAGAAATGTAGCTTACAAAACTTAGCATAAATACCTCATGAATTTTTTGACTTATCTCATGCATCTAGCAAGCTCAGGAGCTGTTGCTTACTATACTGCTTCTCAGATCCGTGACTCTAAAACTCGCCCTATTGTACTTAAGGGTTTACATCTATCAGAGGCTGGCTCCGTTGGATTTTTATCTGCACTTAGTGAGCGTGCAGCTAATGAAGGTAATACATGGCTAGCAGAAAAATTAAAAAAACACGCGTTGGATGAGACTAAGCATAGCCAAATTTTTGCTCATGCGTTGAAGCAAATAGATAAAAATTCCATAGATTCAGAGCCTGAAATTGCACCTAAAAATCAATCAAGACAAGGGCGTAGTCCTCTCTTTGCCGCTTACTATGAAGGTTATAGCAAAGAACAACTTAGCCCTGCCGTGATTGACTGGGATATCTTTATGGCAAGTACCTATATTATGGAGTTAGATGCTGGTAAAGACTATATGCGAATGGCAAATGTATTGCCTGATGATGAGCGCATCACTCATAACTTAAAGTTGGGGATGTTAAGCATCGCCAAAGATGAAACAGGTCATGCTGCCTACCTTTATGAAGCAATGATGCGGCGAATGCCTGCAAGGCAAGTGCAAAAATTAGTTGATGAATGGCGCACCCGTAAAGTTCAGGCAGTATTTAAAGTAATTGATTATGTCCTTAAGGACACCGACACGATAGAAGCAGCATAACATCTTTAAATAAAACAAGTAGGTAGGCGATAAAATTTGGAACTATGTTATTGCGGGAGTGAAGCAATAACAAATGTTTTGCTCTTTTTACATTTTTTTACATAGTTAAATTTATGTCTACCTACTTAGCTATAACTTTAAGCTAATTGAATATCTAACCAGAAATGCTTCAAAGTTTATCCCTGAATCCTTTTAAAAATGTTCTCTAATAAGGATCTAAAAGCTATTTTTGTTTATTAATCAAAATTTACGTTCTTACTTAAAAATACGAAAACTTTATGAAGATTATTATCAATACGTTTGTAATTACAGTTATTACTTCTTTTGCAGCTATCTTTCCTTGTGAGGCTCAAATTACTCCAGATATTACTCTACCTAATAACACTGATATTAAAATAGAAGGAAATAATCGAATTATTCAAGAGGGAACTCAGGTAGGAAACAACCTTTTTCATAGTTTTCAGGACTTTTCTATACCTATCGATAACACAGTTATATTTAATAATCCTTTAAATGTTCAAAATATTATTACTAGAGTTACTGGTGGATTAATTTCTAATATTGATGGACTGATAAAAGCCAATGGAACAGCTAACTTATATTTGATGAATCCAAGCGGGATCACTTTTGGAACAAATGCTCGATTAGACATTGGTGGTTCTTTTTTAGCAACTACAGCAAATAGCATTAAATTTACTGATGGTATAGAATTTAGTGCTATAGAACCTCAATATTCTCCTTTGCTAACATTAAATGTACCTGTTGGGTTGCAGTTTTATGATACTACCGTGGGAGAAATTAATGTGCAAGGCAATGGTTTCCCCATTCAGAACTCTATCTTGAGATCCCCTATAGATGCAAGTACAATTTTTACGGGTTTACAAGTAAAGCCTGGAAATACCCTAGCTTTAATAGGAGGAAAAATATTATTGGATGGAGGAGTCCTTAGTACCAAAAATGGAAGGATTGATTTAGCAAGTATAGAGCAAGGGGAAGTTAATATTAAGCCAGAAAACAAAAGGTTATTATTAACCTATGAAAAAAAATTAAGTTTTAGGGATATAACCTTTTTAAAGAATGCTTTAGTTTATGTTAACAGTACAGAAGGTGAAGGAAATACTATTAATATTCGGGGAAACGATGTAAAAGTATTAAATGGTGCGCTAATTATGAGCCAAAATCAGGGATTTAAGCAAAATGGACAAATTAGTATTAACTCTGAATTTTTGGAAGTTAAAGATGCATCAGAATTTGGTATTAGCGGTATCTATACTAGCAACTTTGGAAATACACCCGGAGAAAATATTGAACTCAATTCAAATAAAATAACTATTGGTGGAGCGCAAATAGCTACTACTACTTTTAGTAATGCTCCAGGTGGTGAAATAATAATAAATGCTAACGATTATTTAAAGATTACTGGCTCTACTCCGTCTTCTGTTAATCAATTTGGATATGGTGCTATTAATAGTTTCAGTTATCTTAATTACGGAGATAGTGGAAATATTACTGGAGTAATCAAAAATTTGATATTAGAAGATGGGGGTAATATAACTACAGCTTCTAGTTCTTTTGGTAATGCTGGGGATTTAAAATTAAGTACACAAAATATTACGCTTAAGAATGGAAGCAGTTTAGGAGCTACAACTTTTAATAGTGGGAAAGGAGGTAATGTTTTAATAAATGCAAATAATACCATAAATATTACAGGTAGGTCGCCTATTGTCGGACCTAGTATAATTAATGCTGCTACTTTTGGTAGTGGTAATGCTGGGAATGTGGAAATTAATACCTCAAAGCTAATTATCAGAGATGGTGCGGGTATATCTACAAGTACCGTATCGTTTGGAAACGCTGGAAATCTTAATATTAACACTTCTGGTTCAGTAGATATTTCAGGAGTAGATTCAAATTCAAAAGTTCCTAGTTTTATAAATTCATCAGGAGATATTCTAGATAATAGTTTGAGGGCTAGATTTAATAGAGTACCTCCTACTCCTACTGGAGATGCAGGCAAATTAATTATTAATGCTGAACAAGTGAATATTGATAATAATGCTCAAGTTAGTGTTAGAAATAATGGCTCAGGCAATGCAGGAATCCTTGAAATTAAAGCTAAGGACGTTAACATTACAAACAACGGAGGCGTTACCGCGACTACTGCCGTGGGTGAGGGAGGTGACATTATCTTCAATACGAACAATGTATTATTAGGCAATAGCAATATCTCTACAACTGCTGGACAGCAAGAAACCAAAGGGAACGGTGGGAACATTAATATTAATACGGAACTATTGCTTCTTTTAGAAAATAGCAAGATTACAGCAAATGCCTTTGAGGGGCGAGGTGGTAATGTCACTATCAATACTCAAGGAATCTTTTCTTCTTTTGATAGTAAGATTACAGCTACTTCAGACAGAGGAATTGCCGGTATAGTTCAAATAAATACTTTACAATTTGATTTCATTAAAGCAGCGTTCGTTCCACCAGCAATTAATATTCCTACAGTTGCTCATATTTGCGCTACGCAATCGGGTAAAGCACCTAATGAGTTTGTGGACAGAGGATCTGGGGGTATTCCACAAAGCCCAAGCGATCCTCTCAATAGTACTTATGGCTGGAGAGATGAGCGACAACCTATTTCTACTAAACAGTCACAACAGCCAATACAGATTGAAGTAGACCAAGAATATGTAGAAGCACAAGGATGGAAGAACAATGGAAATGGTACAGTAAGTTTTACAACTAAACCAAAAGAAGTAGTTTCTTACGGTTCTTTATCAGACTCACCTTGTCATAATTCTCAGAAATATAAATAGAAGGATATAGAGAGCATTGGAATAAAACAGCAGCTTTATGTAACTAAACATAATTAGATAATTTCATTGCGAATGCAGTGAAGTCTTCTTGAAGGGTAGCAATCCCAGTCCTTGCAATTGTTATCGGGGTAAACGCCAGGGCTGTAAATATTTTTGTTATCTACTTAGCTGCTTTTATTAGAGGATAAAAAAGCTTAAAAAATTGGTTCTATGTTAATAAAATGCTATGTTGTCCAAATATCGATGCTTAAATCTGTTCGGAGCAATTTCTTTTCTGGCAATTCCGATATCAACAAGTAACCCGCTTTTAGCAAAAACAGTACCTCTAAGACTTTTTACACAGCAAATACCAACAATTCCTCAGAGTCCACAAGTTCCTTCTCCAATAGAAAAAAGAGAAGAACTGCAAATACCTCCTGCTTCAGTGCCTATACCTGAAATTCCCAAAATAAACCGAGAAAAAATTAAAGTTGAAAGGTTCATATTCAAAGGTAATACTGTTTTATCAACTCAGCAACTAGAATCAGTAGTTGCTTCTTACACAGGCAGAGAAATCACATTTTCAGAATTGCTCGAAGCTCGTACAGCAGTCACGAAACTGTACACTGAACAAGGATATTTGACTTCTGGAGCCTTCTTTCCTGTTAAAGAAAATCAAGCTATTACAGCCAGCGGAGGAGTAGTCACTATACAAATTGTTGAAGGCAAGCTAGAGAAAATTAATGTTATGGGTAGCGCACGATTACAAAATTATATTCGTGAACGCTTACAGACAAACACAACTGAAGTTTTCAATAGCAAACATTTGCTGACAGCTTTGCAACTATTGCAAACAGATCCTTTAGTTGAGAAAATTTCTACAGTTATAGATAAAGGCTCTGTTCTAGATAGCTATTTCCAGAATTTACCTATCGATATGTTACATGATGGAAAAAAATATTTGACTGATTCATATAGCATCGTCACGGCTTCAAGCTTTAAACAATTGCATAATAATTCGCCTAAATTCAAAAATTATAATATTTTAATTGGCGGTATTTCTAAACTTAGTCCTAGTCTTAACGACCCCTCAGTTCCTAAAAATTTACCAGCTTTGCCAGAAGTAAAAGTAGAAATCGAAAATATAAAAAAAAGTATTACTTCTGTTTTAACTTTAATTGATAGTGATTTTAATAGTCGCAGCTTTCAACAAAAATTTGAAAAAAATTCATTTTCTTTAGTTCATTTGAGTACTCACGCTCAATTCAGCTCTGACCCTGAACAAACCTTTGTCTTGGCTTGGGACAAACCTTTAAATGTCAAAGACTTGAAATTTTTGCTCAAAAATGAAAGCGACACAATTAATTTACTTGTTTTAAGTGCTTGTCAAACTGCAAAGGGTGATAAACGCTCTGCCCTTGGAATTGCTGGAATAGCTGTACAAGCCGGAGCACGTAGTACATTAGCTAGTTTGTGGCTAGTTGACGCTGATTCTACTGCTCTATTGATGGAGGAGTTCTACAAAGGATTAAAAAATGGACTTGTTTTACCAGAAGCACTAAGACTTGCAAAACTGAGTTTGTTGTCTAGTGAAAAATATTTCCATCCCTATTACTGGGCTGGCTTTATTCTTGTTGGCAACTGAGCAAAAAAGTGTGTCAGTGGAAGCATAAGTTTGCCGCCAAGATGCGATTTAGCTTTCAATTAAGTGACAAACATTCCTTTAAGTCACACTAATTGGGGAGCAACGCGAAAAAGTGAGATCGGGGTTTAGTTCTCAATTACACCCCTATATTCTCAACAAAATCTGGTTTTTTAGTTGCGATCGCATCCTGAAACAAGCTATATACGTCCCAGATTTTAGCACCTCACAAAATCGCGTTGCTCCCCACTAATTGAGTTCGGAGGACTTATGCTTCCATTTATAGACCAGTTATCGATCCACCAACAAAGCACTCTTACGGTGTCCTCTGCGACGAGTCAGCACTGGTTAAATCTAACCGCCCTTTGCTCTTTCTACTTTTTTCTGGCTCTGATCTGCAATTTTCGCTCCTGCTTCTGCTTTGACTAATTCATCGGCATTATTCTCTTTTCGAGCTAATTTGCTTGCAGTTGCATATGCAGATATAGCCGCAGATGGCAAGTATGCTTCTAGGTAGCGATCCCCTAATAATCGATAGATAGTGGGATTCTTACTACCTGCTTTGGCTCTTGCCTTTAACACCAGAATCGATTCGTTCACTAAGTTCTCTGCTTGGTATACACTATCTACATCAATAGCCAATTCATCTTGAAACTGATTGAGACTTTGAAGACGATTGATTGTCATCGCTATCTCTTGTGCTTTATCAGTAGGGACTACCAGCAGAATAGAGGTACTAGCAGCAATAGGCTCATCTCCACGATTAGCAACGACGTTTACATTGTAAACGTTCCCCGACTCCATAGCTGGCTGATCTTTCGGGTATGGCAGTTGAGTTGCCTTAACCTCAACTGACCAGTTAACTCCTTTGCCTTCCATTTGCACCATATAGCTAGTAGCTAAAGGAGCCGCAGACCAAGATAGTATCGGATTAGTATTTAAAATGACGACACCATAGGGAGTGATTAATGTAGGCATATTTTCATCTGACCCTGGGCCTTTGGGTGTCACACAGGTATACCCATTTTTCAAAGTACAATTCTCAAATCGGCGCTGGGAAAGCGGTAAACAATGTTCACCTACATTACTATCTGTGAGGTATAAAACCTTTCCATGTGAATAACAAAAAATCTCAACCTTACGCCCACGAACTGGATGAATTTTGTCATCTTTACAAAGTTTACTCTGGGGTGTCCAATTAATATCGCCACTAATAACTTTTGCTACAACTTCACAGTCTCGCTCATCTGAATCACTTTTACCTATTGATTGAGCTTGTCCCCCTACACTGCTAAAGCTTGAAAACAACACTATTAATGCAATGGACACGAATTGAGAGTTTGAAATTTTTTTTCTTTTGGCTGTTGACTTTGGTACAATCAGCATTCCTATTATTTAGTAATTTGCTATCTATTTGATAGCTTATCGAAATTGACACGCCTTAGTCAATTTGTTGGAAAATGCGCTGTAGAATTTGTTGTTTCCATTCTGAGATTTCTGGTAGACCAGAATTATTTGATATTAAACAAACTTCCCAATGTACCCTAGCATTCTCCAAGTCACCTAACGCTTCTTGTGTTTTTGCTAACAAGCAGTGAGCATCTACTCTTCGAGAATCTAATTTCACCGATTTCTGCAAGTAATCTTTGGCCTCTGTGTAACGCTGTTGTTTGAATCTTGCCCAGCCTAGATTTTTGTACAAGGCTGCTTGCCATACTGGATCTGAAGTACCTTTCAATCCTTCAAGTGCTAGTTGTGCTGCCTCAGAGTATTTTTCTTGTATATTTTTGAGCCGTGATAAATTGTTGACAGCATTCATCGGTTGATTCTTGCCGTACTTAATCGATAACTTGTATTGCTGCTCTGCTTGGTCATATTGGCCTTGCTCATCGTAAAAATTACCGAGATTATAGTGCAGTTCCCAAGCATTAGGCTTGAGTTCAAAAGCTTTTTGATAGTTCTCAATTGCACAGGTTAAGTCCTGAGTTACCTGGCAAGCTACTGCCAAGTTATTATATATTTCATCATCTTTAGGATTGTAAATTAATGCTAGCTTATAATATTTTTTAGCTATTTCAGGTTCATTCATATAATGTCCAGCTTGATTAAAGTAGTAAGCAGATAAAGCAAGATTAATCTGTTTAAAACTACTATTAATAGTTGCTATCAATGAGCCTGCTAAAAAGCATTTAAATATATTTGAAACCAAAAAGCGATTAAGTTTTAATTTAAATGGTAAACGCTGCAAACGTTCCAATATTACTTGAGTCGTCTGTGGGCGCTGTCCTGGAAAAGGAGCCATCATGTCATCAAGTAAATCAGCAAAAGGCTTATCAATTTGTGGTGCTCTATCTCTCCAGATTAGTCTTCCTGTATTTTGATCTACTGGAAATTCCAACAGTGATATCCCCGTTAATAAATTCACAAAAGTTCGCCCCAAAGCATAAAAGTCTGATTGGGGCAATGCTTGACCGTTAAGTTGTTCAAGTGGAGAAAATCGAATTGTTCTAACAACTGTTACTTCATATCCGCTACTAAAACGTGTTCTTTTATTCACTCCACTAGCGCCAACTTTTGCTAAATATGTTGTGGTAATTTGTCTGGCTGCTCCAAAATCAACAAGTGCCAGTTGACCATCAGGTTGATAGATAATATTTTCTGGTTTAATATCTCTATGAAAGAAGCCAGAGCGGTGTACAGATTCAATAATATCAACTAGTTGTGTTAACCAATCCAATGCTACTTTCTGATGAATTTTTCCATACGTTTTTAACCACTGTTGTAGATTTTCCCCTTCAACTTTTTCCATTACTAAACAGTGCAATACTAGACGATCATCCTTAAGTGTAAAAGTGAAATAGTCATCCACACCGCACTTAGGAATTCCTGGATGATATAACGTCTGTAATATAAGTGATTCTCTCTGAACTAGACGAACTAATTTAGGATCGCTCCACCTTAGTACTTTCATTACTCTGATTCTAGATTTTGCCCCCCATGACGGCTCAACGTCTTCAACCTCAAAAACATCTGTATATGTAGATGAATCTTCATCCAAAGAACGCAATGGGCGCAGTAAACGAATGCGCCCATCTATTAGTAAGGGATTACCACAAGCTAAACAATTTTCAGTATCTTCAGGATTATGCCGCCTACTACATAAGAGATTTATACAGTAGCTCACGGAGAGTTTTGCCCCTGCACATAACTAGTTAATTCTTTATTATTTGATGATTTATATACTAAACCGTATGGATCTACTAAGATGTATTTCTTAACAACTGGTTCCATACCATAGCTGAGTTCATGCTTACTTGATTGCCTACTGGCTTCAATTAACGAACGTTGCTCTAAAGCTTCCAAAGCCGATATTACCTTTGAAATTGACATGACTTCTAATTTTAATCGCTCTTTTAAATCATTAATAAGCTTTGAAAAAGGGATAAAAGCAGAACTTTTTGCCATCTCCTCAGCTAAGTAAACCATTACTTGTTTTTGAAGATCAGTTAAAAGCCCATTTTGTCCAAATTGGAGATTTAACATCGCCTCAACTCGCGGGCCAATTACAGTAGTCCTATAATCGAAAAATTTTTCTATACTCCCCCCAAAAATGCGATTTATTCGGTCAGAAACAGCTTCTAGTTCTGACGGGTTTCCACGATATGTTTCAATCAATTCTTTGCATTTTTCTCCAGCTATGCCCTTTTCACGCATTAACTGGATTGCTGCATCTTCTTCTAAACCTTCTATTTGAATAGATACAATAGATGAATTTACATTCACATAAGCAATTTCTTTTAAAGGCACTTGGCTTGTTACAATTACACAACTCTGATGTTTTTCTTGGGTGATCCCAACAAAAAAATCTTCATATTCTAATCTTTTTTCAAAAACATTTACTGGCGCTATGGCTTCAAAACCATCTAAAACCAATAGACAACGATGTAATTGCAAATAATTTAACAATAAACATAATTTCCTTTGAAGAGTTATATCTTCTGCTTGTTCTATATTAAAAGTCTCAATTAGCTCAGTAATTAAATTATCAATTGTTGAAGAACGGTTAATTTTTTTCCAAACTACATATTCGTAATTATTTGAATCTTCTAATAATATTTCTTCGATTAACTTTGACACTAGTATACTTTTCCCAATCCCGGCAATTCCGATTAATGCTATACACCGTTTTTTAAAAATATTGACTTCCCTTTTTAAAATACTTATTTCATTTTGTCGTCCATAAAACGATACTATTTTTGGAAAGTCCCCATATAATCTAGTTGTTCCTATTAAAGGATCAACATTTTGGTATGACGCTTCTAGCTTTTTCAAATATTCTTTTTTTGCTAGTCTAAGCAAAATATTTCTTAAAGTTAATTTTTTTACTTGTACTCCCTCTCCAACAACTTCTGTAAGCATTGTCCACAACGGAGTACCTACACCAGTCTGCAAATAATGCACATTGTACCCCGAATCGTTTGCTATTTCCTTATAGTCTTTACCATCCCAAGACCCTTTGATTAAAACCATTTCAGAGGGCGACAAATATCTTCCGGTATGCTGAAGCACCCGCTCTTCTAAAATCTCTAGTACTGCTTCTAGGTCTAAATTTTTGTTTGAAGACATATTTACCTACAATAGTACGTTATTAGCATTACCATAATAGCTATTCAAATTTTACCTAAAACTTTTATATAGCTTTTTTACAATTTTTAATAAAAAGCTACTTGCTATCATTGCCTTTTACAGGATATAAGTTTAGAGTGCTACATTGCATAAATAATAACACGCTCTCTAAAATTGTCATTAAAGCTACAATTTAGTTTTAAGTACAATAACTAAGGAGGTAGAGGCTCAGGTGCAAATTTTGGAAGGTGCCTGAGCGAAAGTTTCTTTCTATTAGACATTATCTAAGGTTATCACAAGTCCTTAGATACTCCCAAAACACCTATGGACTATGGAGATATTGAAAACTCAAAACCAAAAAAGAAGATAGCGTTGATACTAGGCGACTAAAACTTCTGTAAGATCAAGCTAATTGAAGCAAAACATGGAGGTAAATTATGAAACAATCAAAAAGCCCCTATAAGCACAAAGCGCCACTAAGGAGTAGGCGCTTTATCTGCTTGTAAAATTCATCGTTTAAAAGAGCGGGGTTGATCTCAAAGGAACAAAACGAGTGGTATTTATAGTTTGGCGACTGTGATCCCACTAAGTTTGTCTAAGAGTATAGTCCGCGCTACCAGATCCATTATAGGGTCTGCCGCTTGGAAAGTCCATTCTTTGCGGCATCTTTTGGCTGTGGAAATTCATAAGTTTTTGTAAAGTTAAGTTTGATTAAGAAATATCCCGAATTTCGTAGCAAAAAGCAGTAGTAGCGCGAATAACAGTTATCAGTTACCACTTATCAATCAGAGTCTTTGATAACTGATCACTGATGCAACCCCCTAGCAAAGCTTGTCAACCAAGTTATCAGGGAAAAATATCGTGAAAAATGACTTATGCCGAATACATCTTGGTGTCGGGGTTCAGGTGACATCAAAATTTTTTTCAAACACCTCTCCTTGTGCTATTGACGGGAGAGAAATATGCTGACACTAGATAGAGAAAACAAATCAGCACTTCATTACGATGATCTCAACAGCAGTATCAAAGACACCTTCGTTACCATAGACCAATTTGAGTTGCAAGCAGTAGAACTCTGTCGCGTCATGCATGACGAGCGGATGTACAAAATCGCTGGGTACAAAAACTTTGAACAATATTGCCAAGGCGAATTGCATGTATATGGCGGCTATCGGCGTATAAATCAACTCTTAGGGGCTTCAAAAGTTATTGTTGCAGCAGGGGAGTTGGGGTCACAGATTAAAAATGAGCGCCAAGCCCGTCCTCTTTTGAGGTTAGCCAAAGAGCCAGAAAAACTTATTGCTGCTATAAGACTGGCTTTGTCATTAAATCTAGACCCTAGTGAATCAGATTTCGCAGCTGCGGCAAATACAATTGCTCCAATGCCAAGAGGAAAAAATAAATTCCATCAGGAACCATTGGTTCCGAAAAATGCCATCACAATTTCATCACCAGAACATCCCCGTTATGGGGAATCGGCAGTTATTGTTGCAGACGCACCGAATAATTCGCAGCAGATTGTGACTTTCGTTGATGGTGAAAGGCTGTTGGTAAACAACACTGATTTGAATGACGCAATTGTGTCCGAATCGACTGAGCGAACTTATCCACCAGAGTACTCCGAAGCGATCGCAGCACTCAAAGAGCAACATAAGCTTGAGCTAGAGCGCCTGGAGCAGGAATTGAGGATTGGACTACAAGCAGAGGTTAAGGCTAGAGCCGAAGCCCAAGTAAGTGAGCAAATCCAATCTCTGCAAAACCTGTACAAGCAGCAAAAAGAGCAAAACATCCAGTTGCAGCAGCGCTTAGACGAGATGGAATCGCTACGGCAGCTTGAAACTGAGAACCAGCAGCTAAAAGAGCGCATTCGGGATTTGGAAAACGCTTTTGAGCCGCATCAATTACAAGACTGGGAGAATACTTACACTAAACTTCAAGCTAAAGCGCTAAACAAGAAGGTTCAGGAACCACTGGAGAAGACAATTGATTTGAGAACTCTGGCAGCCGAACCGCCCAAAGAAAATGCGACTGAATGTCTGCGCCTCATGGGTATGGCATTGAAAAACCTAAGCGTTGCCATGAACAATACCCAAGCTCTTGAGGCGGCGGCGATAATTTTGGGTACTAGTCCCACACAGTCTGCCATCGCAACAAGGACGGAGCAATTACAACTATTACCCCAGGCGGTTAAGGAAATTAGGCAAGTACTTGCACGTATTGAGTTTACATGGCAGGAGTTTTGGGCTGTGGCTGAAAAATACGAGGTGATAAAACCTGACTACTGGGCAGAACTTACTACCCAAGAGACTGATTTAATCACACAAGCTCGAAAAGACAGTTAACAGTTAACACTTAAGCTAATCGTCATCCATTTTTCCATGTTGATTTGCTGTAAGGACAACCCTACGGGTTCTGCTCCCGGAGTACAGCATGACTGATGACTGATAACTGTTCACTGATGAATGCGGCATAGGTGCTTTTTGTCGCCGAAATTGTCATGGAAAAATTTAGGAAAAAAATGTGAATACAAATAAAAATGCAATTAACAGTGGCAACTTTGAGCCATTCGAGCCTAAACCAGATTGCAAGGTATCAGTTGAGCAGAGCGAACACCCGATTGAATACCCAAACAATCTCAAGAGAGCCGAGTACCATGAGTTGCTAGCTGGTAGCGCCATTCATCCGGCGCTGATTAAGCGCAACTTCTTCCACATTGAAGGAGAATCAGTTTATGACTACCTGTTCATCTCCGACAAAATCCCTCGGAAAAATGCAGGTAGAGTCACGGATGGATACATAAAAATGTATCAGCACCTATTACTGGGTGGGACGTGGATTCAGTCCCTTGACCCATTCAAGAACTGGCAACCGATGGAGTGGGGGCGGATTAAGCCCAACTTTCCACGCTTTGATTGGGAAAAAGGTAAACCAGTTAAATACGAGTCGCCACCCAAAACCCCCAACCGCGTTACCTACTTTGATGTCGCTAACCCCATCTGGGACAAAGTTGCAAAACGCTATTTAATTAAGCGCTATCATTCACTTTTGGCCCTGCGCTTACTGGATCAACTCAATCCGCTAATATTTTGGGAGTGGGTAAAGCAGCACCCAGAAATTCCCATTATTTTATGCGAAGGGGAAAAAAAGGCAGCTTGCTTGCTCAGTATGGGCTTTGTAGCGATCGCACTTCCTGGAATTTGGAACGGGCGCGTGGGCAAACAAGATTTTGATGAACGGTTGCATCCTGACTTAGTACCAATGACTCAGGCGGGGCGCAAGTTCATTATATTATTTGATTACGAAACTTCTTCTAAAACCAGGTGGTCGGTGTTTCAAGCCACTGTTCGCACTGCAAAAGCAATCGAATCGGCTGGTTGTGAATGTGAAGTTGCGCTGTTACCAGGTCCAGAGAAAGGTGTTGATGATTTTGTTGTGGCGCGGGGCGAAGATGCTAACGCAGGACTTACCGCAATCATCAATGATGCTAAATCACTTGCTGATTACAAGCGCTCGTATCGGGCTAAAAAATGGGGGTTAAGCAAGTACCAGCCGGATGTCACTGTTAATGTTAAGTATCTCTCTGAGGCTTTGTGCATTCCTGAACTTGAAGAAAAATGCTTGAGAGTGCCTGAGCAAAATGATCGTAAAGAAGGCAGGAGGCAGAGGGCAGAAGGCATTCGTGAAGAATTTGACCCTGGCTCTAACCCCGCCCAATTCTTGGCCACCAAATCAGAGATTATGGTGGGGGACGTCAGAACATGTTCCATGAAGTCACGGGCTTTAGCGCAAAACAGTATTCCTTCTGCCTCCTGCCTCCTGCCCTCTGCCTTTCTTGTTGAAAAGGAACAACTTTTCACGCCATCTATAAAAGGACATCCTTCAAACAAGGAGTCTATCGATTCTGGCAAAGTTGATTCAGACAAATCGAAGAAATCCCCTACCTTCAATTTCCCTTTATCAGGACTAGTCGTACTCTGGAGCGACATGGGTACAGGCAAAACTGAACTTATGCGCTGGTGGCGTGACCAAAACCCCGACGCGCGGTTCCTCAACAATGGGCATCGGGTTAACTTGTTGAAAAATCTTGCCCAACGCTTGCAGACTGCCATGTACTCCGACTTGGGTTACACAGGTTTAGCCCAGTCCCAAGCCCTTAGTATTACTATTGACAGCTTGCATAAGCTGAATACTCAGTCTCTCACCTACGGCTGCATATTTATTGATGAAGCCTGCCAATACCTCACCCACTTACTGCATAGTAATACTTGCAGACAACACCGTGCAGCAATCCTAGAAGTACTGGAATATATAGTATACAACGCGCCGTTAGTGGTGATTGCCGATGCACACATGGATGATTTAACGGTAAACTTCTTTCTTGCAATGCGACCCAAAGGTGAAGTACCTTACATCATTAAAAACGAGTGGCGAAACGGTTCACGCACAATTTATTGGTACGAGGGGGATAATTCTAGCGCTCTAGTCGCCCAAATCTCGGCGGCGCTGATGCTTGGAGAAAAAGTTATGGTTGCAAGTGATTCTAAGCGTTTTATCAAAAAACTCGACAAATCCTTTACAATCAAATACGAAGAATCTAGTAGTTCGCCAAGTGAACTTGGCGGGGAAAAGGGTAAAGGGGAAGGGGTAAAGGAAGAATTAACAGATTCCTCCTCCCTTTCCCCCTTACCCCTTACCCCTTACCCAGCCCGTAGGGCTTCATGGCGCATCTGGTCGGTTCATTCCGATAATTCTGGCAGTGATGAGAATGTCGCTTTCATCAAAGATATCACCAACGCCGTCAAAAACTTTGATGCCTTGTTCACCTCTCCCAGTCTCGGTACTGGTGTCGATATTTCCCAGTATCATTTTGACTTAGTATTTGGCGTGTTTCACGGCGTTTCCCAAACTGCTACTGAATGCGCCCAGCAGTTGTACCGCTATCGCCCGAAAGTCCCGTTTCATATTTGGGTGGCCCCGCGTCCTCCTGGAGGTTACAAGGATACAAACGCATCCAAGATTAAAGAGCGCTTGCTCCAAACCAATGAAATGACCGCTTTTCTGTTGCGAATTGACAGAGAAACGGGTAAGCGGGGAGCGGAGAAAGATTGGGCGCTTGAGGCTTACTGCCAAATTATGGCTAACCGCCACTATTCTCTCAATAATTTGCGCGATGACTTGCGATCGCTTCTCACAGAAATGGGCAATACATTTATATATGTGGGCAGTGATAATGATACTCAATCCCTTGAAAGTCTTAAAGCAGCAGCACAAGCTTTGGATAGTGCCCACAATTCGGCTGTTGCCAAGGCCAAGAATATTACTTTGAGCGAGTACCGTGCCCGTCAAAGCAAAGATTACCTTGACCCTTTAGAAATTTTTGAATGTGAAAAGTTTCGCATTTCTGATTCTTACGGCATCGAAGTAACCGAATCACTCGTAGAAATGGATAAAGGTGGCCGCTTAATTAGAGCGATCGCTGGACTTGAGGCAATTTTAGCCCCACCCGAAGAATCGTTTACTGACCCCAAAACTGGGCAAATTTATCCTACACCACCAACAATTGTCACCCAAAAAGACCGCACCGAGCGCGACAATCTACCTTTGTGCATCGACTGGGGCAATTACTCGGCACGGTGGCTGGCTAGATTTAACCTGGGGCTGCATCAAATTCTCACTTCTTTAGTGAAGGGTGATGAAGTTACCGCCGACGATTCCACCTTACTCAAGATGACGGCGATCGCTAAAAACTGCGCTGCTCACGTCAAAGCAATTCTTGGGTTTACTATTCCCAGTGACTGTAAACCTATTTGGTTGCTAGCTACTTTAGTAGAGCAGCTGGGGCTAAAACTGACTTTCCGCAAGCAAGGTAAACGGGGGCAACAGGTGAAACTTTTCTCTTTATCTAAAGAGGAATTAGAATTTGCAATGCATGTAATTGCTCATCGTGTGGAAAAGCGTAATCAAAAAGAAAATCGAACCTATTATGCTGCTCAAACCCCTGCTGCGTATAGTGTAAGCTCTAATCAGCAGCCCGTATCCACACCCCCCCCTGATGCTATAGGGAACTCCCATTGCCAAGGGGAGGATACTACCGCATTTGAGTCGCCTCCGACAGATCGCATTACACTACTCCACTGCGTAGAAATACTTCGCTCTGGTATTTCTCGTGGAGTGGACGCAATTAAAGGCATTCTCAAACGATGGCAGAGTGATTTGCGCTGGGAGACGGTGCTGGAACTAGAGGCGATCGCCTCTAGTGAACTGCGGCTTGTGGAAGCTCAAGTTCCTGAATTTTACGCCTTGCTGAATGAAGAAGTGTTGCCGATGGAGGGATAAGAAAGAGCGATCGCGTTGTCCCTAATAATGAGACAATTACTTATCAGAATCTTGCTTATAAGAAGACACGTTCCGATAAGTAAATGCATGAAACCCTTGAAAACAGTACCTCCTCTTCCTTAGCCCTTGCCTCTCCCGTTCCCTTGATCGAACACCCCGCCCAAGTCTACTTGGCGACCCTTTCCCCTGGTTCCCGTCCAGCTATGCGCCAAGCTTTAAATGCGATCGCGCGATTATTAACCAACTCAAGTTGTGATGCGATGACTTTAAACTGGGCAGCACTGCGCTACAAACATACTGCGGCAGTCCGCTCTGTGTTGAGCGAAAAATATGCACCAGCTTATGTCAACAAAGTGCTGTCTGCTTTGCGGCGAGTTTTAAAAGAAGCCTTGCGGTTAGAGATAATGGATGCTGTTGATTTTGCTCGTGCTGTAGACATTCCCAACGTTAAAGTCACCAAGCAATTGCGGGGACGTGTCCTCACGGCAGAAGAAATCGCCCAATTAATGCAAACCTGTTTTGATGACCCTACCCCCACTGGTTATAGAGATGCTGCAATATTTGCAATACTCCGTGGATCTGGAGTCCGCCGCTCTGAAGCGGTGAATTTAGACTTGAGCGACTTTGAAGAGAATACCGGGGCAATACAGGTGCGTGCTGGCAAAGGTGGCAAAGATCGGACTGTGTACTTACCCGAAAGTGGTCTAACTGTCGTCTCGGATTGGTTGTCGCTTCGAGGGTACGAGGCAGGCCCCTTGCTGTGCCATGTCAACAGAGGCTCAAGGATAGTGCGGCGACGACTTACCTCTCAAGCAGTGCTATTTATTTTGCAAAAACGTGGCGCACAAGCCTTTGTTGCTAATTTCTCTGCTCATGATTTCCGGCGGACTTTCATTTCGGAGTTGCTCGATGCTGGTGAAGACATTTCTACAGTCCAAAGGTTAGCTGGACACGCAAACAGTGACCAGACTGCCAGATATGACCGTCGCGGTGAAGAAACTAAACGCCGTGCTGTCCAAAAGTTGACTATTCCAGGACAGAGGAAGAAATCTCCTCTATTGATGTAGTTTCTACACTTTTTCTATAGGTTCCTGGCTCTGAAATGCGAGCGCTCTTCTTTTCAGTTTAGGGCTATAAGGGAATGGGGAATTTTATCTTTGAGCTTTAATCCTACTGTTGCCTGTTTCCTATTCCCTATCCTGAACGCGAGTGCGTCTTTGCAGGAGAAGGGGTCGGTAAACTACAAGAAATGGAACCGAGCGATTATGCAGATGAGCAGTATGGGTATTTTAAGTAACTAGCATAATCACTGAGTGTTTTTAATACTGTATATCTGACGAAGATGGTTGATGCTGGAATTGCTACGAGGTAATGTCTATATTTATTCGCAATCGCCAATGGTAGCCGTTGGCAGTAGTATCTCTTCATAAAAGCGATCGCTCGCTTGAAGAATGCGCTGACACATTTGGCGATGATAGCATCAAGGTAATTCATCATGATGAATTACACGATTTAATAAGCGTGGACAGTCCAAGTTTACCTAGATGATATGCGAACATGAGCAATACAGGGCGTAAAAAAAAATTAGCATCTTTCAACTGCGATCAAAGGAAGTGGGAGCAGTTTATCGCCTGTTGCAACTCGAAAGGCACAACAGCAACAGCCACGCTGCTCGAATTTATCGATCTCTACTTAGGCGATTCCCAAGATAAGGTTGATGCAATAGGTGGTAACGATTTAGACGAACGCCTAGACTCAAAGATTAAGGCAAGTGTAGATAAATACTTAGTCGCTAGTAATAATATTAACAGCAGTCCTACCAATGAAACGATAAAAGCTATTTGCGAAAGACTTGATAAGCTCGAGTCAGAGTTTTTAAGTGAATTTGATAGCAATCAAACTACAGCAATTGATAATCTCGCCAATTTAGAACAAAAAGTGGAGAGAATGGCAGCTCGAATGACACAGTTGGCTGAGGCGATCATTAAAATACAAGACTATCTCAACAACCAACAAAAGCGGGGACAGAAATCGTACTACAATAATTCATCATTCAAAGTGCATACTCCCAGAATGCAACCGTTAACTGAAGAAGGTTTGGCTTCAAGACTTGGTGTAAGTGAGGAAACTGTACGCAAGGAGCGAATTAAACTCCCCCCACCGCTTTTTGTAGCATGGTGTAAGGGCAAAGATAGATCCGGTATTGGGTGGGAATTTAACGAAAATACAGGATTATATCAGCCGACAAGTTAGTATTAACTGTAATAAACGATTGGGCGTTTCTTTGCGGTTTTGGGGACTTTTACTGCGTGCATGGTGTGCTAAAAAAAACCTGACTTACGATCATATTGAATGGCGCACTCTAAAGCAGGAATGTAAAAATCAGTGATGGTGTTGTGGGTGTTGCTGGTGTAGCTAATTTTCCTTATGATTCACGCAGGTTTTTCAAGTTTCTAACCAGTTATCTAATTTTAAGTTGGGAATATTGATAAAATCTTTGATATTGTTAGTAACAAGAATATCGTCACGAGAACGAGCTACAGCAGCAATCAAAGCATCAAATTCTCCGGTTGGTTTCCCAATTTTTCTGAGTTCGCTTTGAATCTTGCCAAATTCGATAGCTGCTTCTATTCCAAATGGTTCTACTGGTAGTAATTCAGTAAACTGTGCTAATATCTCTAGATTTTTGGTTACCTGTTGAGAACAATAAACGCCTTTATATAGTTCTGAAACTACAATGATAGAGAGATAGCATTGGCGGAAAAAGCGATTAAATTTAGTAACAGCTTGGGGATTTTCGTTCAGCAGTGCAATGCAAATATTGGTATCTAGCAGATACATTAGCCTAAATCCTGATTGTCAAGTGAGTCTATGGTTCTGCCTTGATAAGCATGGCGCTGTTGGTCAATCTCTGTAAATATTTCTGCTAATTCCGGTTGGTTCTTCCAAACCCCAAATAATTGATTGAGTCTAGCTAGTCTCTCCTCGTTTGTTAATGGTGGTTGTGGTTCTATAATTTGATTGGCAATAAATTCTACGTCTATGATTATCTCTGTCCCATCTGGAATATTATTGAGTTCTTCTAAAATTTCGATGTTTTGACCACGTTTTATCCCTCTAACCTTCATATTTGATTATCTCCTGTAATTAATTAGTTGACGGTTGACAGTTGTCTGTTAACGGTGAACAGCCCTCAATCATCAATCTTTAAATTCAAACTCATTTGTCCATAATTTAAGGATAGCTCAGGTTGCAGATAAGACACTTTCGGTTTGATTTCATCCATAGCCAACCACAAATCTAATAACGCTTTTTCTTCAGTCAGGCGTTTCTTTTCATCACCAATGCGCGGAATTATTTTTAACGCTATTTCAAATGTCCGCATAAATAAGTAGCTTTATCAACATAGGGAAACAACTTGCGGTAGTCCATCACTTGCCCAACGGAGATTTCCAACGACTGGATACCCTGGACTTGATTATCTTGGATGTGATCGCCTAATTCATTAAATACACGGTGAAACCAATTCGCAATTGACAATGGGCTAACCGCTGCGCTAACGCAATTAAAATCAGTGGGGGCTTGAAACCCAGTAATTAACAATTAAGCAATTAAACGATTTCTCGTATTTAACTGCGAATGGGCGAAAAAGCGAATTGACAATTGTTTTGGTCAAGTGTCCCCTGCAAATCAAATTCTTCCGGTTTAGCTTTAAACAGAGATAAATCATTCCAGTCATCGCCAATTTTTTCGCTCCCGTTAGGTGTGCGGGGTGTACGAGTACCGTAGGTTAAGATGCTTGCTAGGGTTTCCCTCTCCTCTACGGGAGCCATTGCCATAGTCAGCTACAATTTTGAAAGTTGTGGTTTTAGCGATCGCCTCTTCATCCACCAAAGCATATCCAATCACGCCCAGCAGTAAGAGCTGCTGATGGTGTATAGTAAAGCTTTTGTTCGCCAAACACTGCACTATCGTCATTAATGAACCGAAACTGCCAGCAATACGCTTGAGTGTAAAATACGACCAAAATAGAGTTGTTGATGCAGGTAAGTGAGTAAATTTTAGTGGTAGTCATAGTGCTGTGGTGGCGCAAGGCTAACTTGTGCTATACGTCAGTTCCCAAGTGAAGATCCGTTTTCAGATTGCGGCTGACGGTCGCCCTGGTGCTTGAAGCTGCTTGATGAACAATATTTAAGATAATCAATCGTTTCTACTTGTTGAGCAACTCTAAGTCCCAGGTATAAAATCCAATTTGGTCAGGGACTCTAAAGAATCGCCCTGTGCGATGACCCCGTGATAACTCATTCAATATCTTGTTTTTCACTTCTCTAATCTCAGTCGCAGTGAGTTCGCCATAGATTCCGTTGGTAATTTCTGAAACCCCGAAAACTTTACCCGAATTATTTTCTAGAAAAGTTGTTAGTGGATCAATTAAAAACTGACCCTGAAATTCTTCGAGCATTGGTATATCTTTGGGCTGCGGCGGCAAAACTTGTTTCTTATTTTTGCCTTTGACTCTTGTGGACGAATTTTTCGTCTCCGGTTTGGGTAGCAAAGTTAAAGAGAGAGGGGAGCAACGCGATTTTGTGAGGTGCTAAAATCTGGGACGTATATAGCTTGTTTCAGGATGCGATCGCAACTAAAAAACCAGATTTTGTTGAGAATATAGGGGTGTAATTGAGAACTAAACCCCGATCTCACTTTTTCGCGTTGCTCCCTTATTTAAGGTAGACCTGCCCAATAATGGGGAAAGATATAGTATCTTCAAACTGCACGCTGCCCGATTTGACGAACGTTTTCGCAATGGCGGCGACCCCTGGAGCGAGGAACAGTGGCGCAGAATTCTTAAAGCCACCAATCGATGTGTAGGTGCAGAAATCCAGACAATTGTAGAACGCGCCGCTAGTACCATATTCTGCGAAACAGTAATAGAAGATACCTACGCATCAAGCAAACTCCCCGCACTCGAACTAACAGTCGAAGCATTACTAGAAGAACGCCGCCAGATTAACCCGCTTGCCATCCGCGAAGCCGATAAAGTCGAGTCGATGCGTAACAAAGCTGACCAACAAGCTTTACCTAGTAGTCCCCTCGATGAAAGCAAGTTTGCTGTTGGTAACATCGAGATTTTTAGCTAGCAAACATTTTCAAGAAGAATTCAGAAGTCAGAATCAATCAGTGAAGGATTCAGACCCGCCACTGATTGAAGACCACCAAATTTCAATTTGGTGGAGTCAAAAAAAGGTTATTCATCTGCCAGTCTTACAGAATTCATGCTGAATTCTAACTCCTGACTTCTGAATTCTGTTTCCATAAATCAATTCAAAGTTTCACCATGTTTGAATGAAAGCAAATGTAGCCAAAACATTTCAAAAGTTCATAATGCCTGCCATTTTTAACCACTCTACTTTATTTATCTAAGATTATGGAAGTTACAAGACAAACCGCTCAAACCAACATTCAAACTAAACAAGCACAAAATCCAGAAAAAAGCCTGTTTTTCAAAATTCTCAATATCGTTGGGCCAATTGCTGGTTTTACTGCTGCTCTCTCACCCCTACCACTATACTTTTGGACTCGCCAGCCCCAGTACCTACCTATTGGTGCAACCTTTACCAGTAATAATCAAACAGTTCAACTCGAACTAGCAGACGATAGAAAAGAATATGCCCACGGACTCAAATTTCGTGACTCGATTCCCGAAAATCACGGAATGCTATTTGTCCTCAACAAACCTGAAAAAGTTAAACTTTGGATGCAGGATACGTATATTCCTTTAGATATGATATTTCTCCAAGATGGAGTTATTAAATCAATCGTAGAGGCGGCTCCCCCCTGCAAAACAAAAATCTGTCCTAAGTACGATTCCATCTATCCTGTTAACCAAGTTATCGAACTACCTGCTAACAGTACCAAAACCCTCAACCTCAAAGTAGGTAAGAAGCTCCATCTCGACTTCAACCCAAATCAAACGCAGAATTAGTTGACGGACAATTTATTTCACTGGGTAAATTAACGGTAAGCTACCGTAATTACACTACCTCACATATCAATTACTGACCCCCGATATAGACTATATCGGGGGTCAAACATTATGAAATAAACCACTGATTTAAATGTTGAAAGTTGTCAATTCAATTTTTCTAATTTTTTACTAATGATTTACTAAAAATCATAGTGTTTAAAAATGGAAAATTCTTAGATGCTTTTACGGATATTAGTCTCATAAAATAGGTTTACAAGCGAGAAGTTGGAGCAGAGATTTACTCCAATCCAAACTATGTACTAGGGGCAGACTCCGCCAACAGAATAAAGCAGTAATTCAGTCGTAATTACCCCTACAAAGTTTCATCCAGTAATTTACGAAATCATCTACTTTTTTTATGAGAACAGACTACGAATCTAATTTTAGCAACGATCGCATTCCTTCCTACGAAGAATACGGATACCCCGCTCCCACCCGTCGCCGTCGCAACTGGAAAGAAAACGCCAGCATTGCCGGACTAATGGCAGTTGGTACTGGCTTGATGATTGCAGATATCTCCATTCATCACATGGTAATGGCATCACTGGCCTTTGGAACTGGCATTGTAGCGTTACTACCCAAGGAAGCAAACTTGCTACTTTCCAACTTCGAGAAATGGCAGCGCAAGTATGGCATCAATATCTATACCGTCTTGTTCTGCTTAGTAGGTGTAATATTTATGTTGGATATGGCAGCTGCACCCGCAAACGCCCAGTTCATGCAAAACGCAGAGGATTTCTTCACAGAGTATTTTACAGGTGTTAATGCAGACATCATTAAATACGTATTTGCGGTACTGCGCGGTTTGTTCCTAATTTACCTTGGTATTGGTCTGATCCGGGTCGTTCAATCAGCCAGAAACGACGAGGATTGGCAAACAATCGCCCGTACACCAATTATCGTTGCCCTCACAGTTGTAGTTGGAGATTTGCTTGCAGGGCTGGTAACAGGCTGATACGTCACTCGTCAAAAAAGCCACCACGAGTGGCACAATTCCACAAGTGCCACTCATCAAGATTTCAAAAGCTGACTTTTGTCTTTCGTAATAATGGGCAGAGAACGGGAATTTCGTACTGTCAACCGCGTATTAGGAGACCAACCACGCCTCGGGCCATTCCCCGCCGACCAAATTGTTCCCTGGAGTGCGATCGCTCTCATCTCCTACATGGTAATCAAGGGTTTTATGCAAGCTTCTTGGCTTGCAACCGGAATTGTAACCGCCTGGGGATGGGCAACCTGGTGGACAGTAAGTTCTAACAAAGCCTTTTTCGGTAAGTTTGTCGGCACGCCCCGCATCACCCGTGGTTACAAACCATTTGTCTCCCTCGTTAATCCTCTACAACCTCAACCCAAGAAAAAGCGCCAGCTGAAAAAACGCAGATAAAGCTTCTGAATTAATACCAGCGAACAAAACTACAGGCTATGAGTTCGACCACCTCAACGAAAATAAAGCACAAAATTGGTAAAAAATCTCTCGATACCGAACAATTAGGTGTTGTCAAAAACCTGACACCGTTTGAGGATATTACCCATTTAGCCGGGATTGCAAGTATCTCGCTTGCTGGTCGTAGAGATATCGGCGCACTCATCCTCCAGAAAAAAGAAGATATTCAAATTAAGTTTTGCTTCGACGTACAGGGAATTCACCCGTCTTTACCAGAAGAACAGATTCTCCCCATTTTTGAAAATATTGAGGGCGGACTCAAAGAACTTCCCGAACGTGAAACCTTGACAATTCATCTTGGTTCGTTTACTGATGACTTTCTCCGGCAGCAGGAACTAAAAAAGATAGAGGATAAATGCGATCTAGAGCAATTAACTTTATTAGTGCGATCGGAACGTCTGCGAGCAAGAGAACTCACCGAAGCAGGAACTCGTAAAAATAAGTTTTTACGTTTCTGGTGTACCTATAGTGTCCTGGCTTCTGAAGACAGTCGCTCAAATGATGCAATTGAAAAAACTATCAAACAATTGCAAAATGCCTGGTTTCAATTTACTGGACAAATTCACGGTGTGCGGCAAGAGCGAATCGAAACAATCTTACGGGATAGTTTTACCTCTGGGTTTCAACGGTGGGAACAACTTTTTACAAACTCGATGGGGCTTTCAGTGCGAGCAGTCACAAGTGAGGAAGTATGGTCGATTCTTTGGAGTCAGTTTAACCGTAGCGACGCACCCAAAGTTCCCAATCCCCTCATATTAGATGAAGAGGGGCTTCGAGAAATTCAAACCAGCGATTTCCATATTCGCCACCTGATGCTGGAGAACGAAAAATCTGTCCCCTTTCTCGATCGCAGCTGGGTAAGACTGCAAGACAAGTATATCGGCGTTCTTCAGTTTAGCGAAAAGCCCCAAGGCTGGGTAGACGAATATGCCCAGCTTCGATACCTCTGGGAGGTAATATCCAAAGAAAAAATCTCCGATACTGAGATTATCTGCCAGCTATCTAAAGCCAACCAGGGACTCGCCAAAACTGCCCTTCAACGGATTACGAAACAGTCAATTACTTCCAGCGCGATGTCTTCTGAGAAGGGATCAATTGACGTAAAAGCCAATATGAACATCGAGGAGGCAGTTAAGGCACAAGAAACTATCCTCAGAGGCAGTCTCCCGATCCATACTGCCGTTGTTTTTTGTGTTCATCGTCACAGTCGTCAAAAACTCGATGAAGCTTGCCAATACCTTTCTAGCTGCTTCTTACGCCCTGCTGTAGTTGATAGAGAAATCGAGTATGCTTGGAAGACATGGTTACAATGCGTACCTATTGTTTGGGAAAACCTACTCACAAGACCCTTTAACCGTCGCCTCCCCTATTTCTCATCAGAAGTTCCCGGACTCATGCCGATAGTTAGAACGGCTACGGGAGATAAATCTGGGTTTGAGCTAATCGCTGAAGAGGGAGGAACTCCAGTACATCTGGGAGCAACGCGAAAAAGTGAGATCGGGGTTTAGTTCTCAATTACACCCCTATATTCTCAACAAAATCTGGTTTTTTAGTTGCGATCGCATCCTGAAACAAGCTATATACGTCCCAGATTTTAGCACCTCACAAAATCGCGTTGCTCCCGTACATCTTGACTTGTACAAGCAGCACAAAAATCTCGCCATTTTTGGTACTACCCGTGCGGGTAAATCTGTCTTAGTAGCAGGTCTATTAACACCTGCCTTGGCTCAAGACATTCCCGTAATTGCACTTGATTATCCCAAACCCGATGGTACTAGTACGTTTACCGACTATACCAAATTCATGGGAGAAGAAGGGGCATATTTCGATATTAGTAAAGAATCGAACAATCTATTTGAATTACCTGATTTAAGGGGGTATGAGCCTGAAGTTATTAAGGAGAGAATGACTGATTTCAAGGAATTCTTAAAATCAACTCTAATGATAATGGTACTAGGGACGAACCCTGTAGGGGTAAGTGCCACAATGATATCAAATATCGAGAGTATCATTACAATCACAATTGAAACTTTCTACAACGATGAGGATATCAAACTTCGATATAAGCTAGCCCTAGAAAATGGAGTAGGAACACCTGAATGGGCAGATATTCCAACACTTAAAGATTTCTATAATTATTGTTCGCCTGGATTTATCAAACTTGATTCAATCACCAATAATAGTAAAGAAATTCTTGATGCTCTTGACCAAATCAGATTGCGATTAAAGTTTTGGCTGAACTCACGAGTTGGACAATCAATCGCCAATCCATCTAGCTTTAAAACTGATGCGCGACTACTGGTATTCGCACTGCGATCGCTTGGGAGCGAAGCTGATGCAGCAGTCCTTGCCCTTAGCGCCTATTCCGCAGCATTACGTAGAGCTTTATCATCTAAAGTATCAATATTTTTCTTAGACGAAGCGCCAATTTTATTTAGTTTTGATAGCATAGCCGAGCTAATTGGTAGACTCTGCGCCAACGGTGCAAAAGCAGGTATACGTGTAATTTTATCTGCCCAAGAACCAGAAAGTATTTTTCAAAGTAAATCTGCCTCCAAAATATTTGCTAACATCACGACCCGCCTTATCGGTCGGATTCAAACATCAGCTGTTGACCCATTTGTTAACAGGTTTAAATATCCTTATGAAATTATTTCGCGTAATAGTACCGAAGCATTCTTCCCAAAACGCGAAAGTATCTACTCACAGTGGTTACTTGACGATAATGGCAAACTTACCTTCTGTAGATATTACCCTGCTTATTGTTTACTTGCAGCAGTAGCAAATAACCCGAATGAGCAAGAATTACGCACTCTCTTCCTCAATAAATATGCCGATAATCCAATGCTGGGTATGGTGAGATTTTCTGAGGCATACATACAAATGCTTCGGGGGGATGAGTTAAGCCAAGAAGCACAACAATTACTGGATAACAATAACAATAAGCAATTAAAGCCAGCATAAATTATATAAGACAAACTAACAAATAATCTGGACTGGGAAAAAGAAGAATAAATAAATCATAAAAAAGTGGCTTAACTTTAATTGCCACATTGGTTATTTTATCCACCAAAAGTATGAAACCAAAGTTCAAGTTTACTAAGAAAGGGGTAATAATCGGGTCAATCATTGGTCTGGTTACTTTACTCAGTACAGCACCCAGTTATGCCTTTTCAATTGACGATTTCTTGAAGGTTTTAGGCAAATTCAATAACTATTTTGAGGAAACCAAAAACGAACTCACCGCAGCAGCTAATGAATGGGGTGGGATGAAAAGCGAAGCTAAAACTGCTATTCAGAGTGGCAGTATGGATATGCCAGACCCAGTAAATTCAGCCGAAAAGCTCAAAGAGCAACTCAAGAGCAAAGGTAACTGGAATGAAAGTAACACAGTTGAAGGTGCTGTAGGTGCAGCTAACGAACTGGAGAGAGAAACCACCCGCGCCACGATCGCCAGCGTCTTAGGGGAAGTCGGTCAGGAACGTACCAAAAATGAAATAGAAGCAACTGAACAAACTGTAGCTGAGGCCAAAGAACTTGCGGAATCTGCACAATCAATGGATGCTTCACAAAACATCCTCAAGGTAATTGCTGCCCAAAACTCGCAAATTGTCTCAATGTTGGGGCAATCCCGCACCGACGGACTGCAAGCACGGCACGATGTCCAGCAAACTAACCTGATGCTATCTCAACTTGCCGAACAGGGGGCAAGCGATCGCCGTCGTCAAAACCTGATGATGGACGGTATCAGCGCCCAGTACATCGAAATCAGCGGGTTTAGTAGTCTCAAAACTACAGCAGGTGAATAATTCACCCTAATCAATTGGTCATCTCTGCAATTGAGATGACCAAACCTTCACGCCTGTTAACCAAGTGCTATGTTAGAACACCTCATAATTGCAACCGACCCATTTTTTGGACAAGACATTTTAGAAAATGCCGCCGCTGGAGCGCAATTAGTAGCTGAAGGTTTCAATGAACTTTGGCAAGAAACCCTCAACGGCAGCTTATATGGCTCAATGTGCAAAGTTGGTCAGTTTTTTGCGATCGCCACACTCACCCTTTTTATGGTTGAGTTAGGCAAAAACTGGATAAATCAAGAGGATATGAAAGCTCTCTCCAGTTGGATATGGCCCATCCTGGTTATCGGGCTACTAGCTAACAATGGGGAGCAACGCGATTTTGTGAGGTGCTAAAATCTGGGACGTATATAGCTTGTTTCAGGATGCGATCGCAACTAAAAAACCAGATTTTGTTGAGAATATAGGGGTGTAATTGAGAACTAAACCCCGATCTCACTTTTTCGCGTTGCTCCCACCTACAAGCACAACAGTACAAGAACTTACAGCTAAAACTGAAGAAACATTACGCCCAACAGAACAAAATACCAGTCGCTCCCGTCGTCGCCGTAACCGCCGCAGCGAGAATACCGAAACAGTTGCCAACACTCCCAGTCAAATTGAAGAACTACGGCCGCGTTGGGAACCTGTAAACACAAACGACAATACTCCAGAGTATAGCAATACTGGTGACGAAGAGAACAATCAAGCCGTACCAGTTATTTATAGCTTCTCGGTAAAAGAACGACAAACTAGCTCAGAACTTGGCAAAGAAAAAACCTTAGAATCCAGTTTTGCTGGTAATAAAGAAAACAACCCCACTCAGCAAGTCGAACGACTTGCAAATAACTACTTGCCAGAAGAAGCACAAATACTTCAAGAAACACAACCACAGTATCTAGTTGTCGGTTCGTTTGCAAGTGCAACCCTCGTAACTCCGCTCGTGATGCCCCAAATCAGCAATAACGGTCGTTCCCAGGAGCAGACAAATACGTTACGGTTTGTCGCCCAGTTGAACGAGCCGCTTTACAGCAATACTGGCGAAATAGCCATTCCAGCAGGAACGCAGGTAACTATCGCTATGATTTCGGTTGATAGCACATCAGGCGTGCGTGCCGAAGTCACGGCTATTCTTAAAGATGGAACTGAATACCCTATATCACCCGGAACGATATCAGTCCTGGGAGAGGCAGGTTCCCCCCTAGCCGCCAGACCCTACGACAACAAGGGATCTGAAATTGCCAAATACGATACCACTTTAGGAACAATAGCTGGTCTTGCCAAGGTAGGGGAAATTATCAACCAGCCGGATGAAGAAGTCACAGAAGATTTGCCTTTAGGTGGGACAAGAACCCGCAGCCGCAATAACAACCGCAACCTGGGAGCTGCTTTCCTTGAAGGTGCCTTTGGCAAACTTGGCGAAACAGTCAGCAAACGGACAGAACGTGCCACTGACGAAATCAACCGCCGCCCCAATGTCTGGTATGTGCCTAAAGACACCAAAATCACAATCAAAGTCGATAGGTCAATCAAGCTGTGAAATTCAGATATATAGCCGACTTTAGTTTAATGATGCCCTGGGCGATCGCCTTTAGCGGGTGCCTCACCATTGCCTCCGTGCTTGCACCAAACCAACTTCTACTGGCAAATACTATCCATCAAGTTGCAGCGTCCCAGGTGTCAGGGGAGAATGCCCAATTGCAGACAGTTAAGGTCTGGCCCGGACATGGGGTATCAATATCGTTCTACAACACCAGAGAAATTATCAAGAAAATCTGGCTGGATGATCCATCTAGGTTTGTTTTTGATGTAGACGGATGTCTTGAAGGCTTGGGTAAGTGTTCTGGAAACAGTACGGGCGCAGGACTAATTCATATTCGCCGCATCGAGACAGTCAAAATCCCCGGTTTACCACAAGCTTCTTACGGGGCGCACATGACGGTGATTACCGAATCTGGGTCAACAAGGAAAAGCTACCACTTTCGGATTGTAGCGAGCAGTGGCACACCAGAGTACAGCCAAATTGAAATTATTGGCGATACTCCCAGCAAACCTGAAGAAGTAAAACCAAAAGTCAGTTACACCGCATTATCTGATAGCAGACATATCGCCAAAGGGATGCAAGTTGCCTTAAAAAACCAGTGGGTTACTACAGATAGCAAGCTTTGGAAGCGCCTCAATCAACTTGTGGAGTTGCGATCGCAAGGAGAGGAACTTGTCGTCGCCGCCAGCACCACCGGAGTATCAATGCAATTGGTTGAAAAACTCATGTTGTTAGGTGGAAAGCGCTTCTTAGAAATACCGCCACAGCGCAATAACCCTCCCATAACACCAAATACAGGTAAAACAAACTTTCTCTTGAATCAATAATTTTTAAATAACCAGTGATGTATAACGAAAATCTGACCTCTAACAACCAAATTTTAGATATCACAACCGAGGTAACTGCGATAGGGGAGCAACGCGATTTTGTGAGGTGCTAAAATCTGGGACGTATATAGCTTGTTTCAGGATGCGATCGCAACTAAAAAACCAGATTTTGTTGAGAATATAGGGGTGTAATTGAGAACTAAACCCCGATCTCACTTTTTCGCGTTGCTCCCCTGCGATAGTACCAGTGAGAGATGCAAGTCAGGAAAGTACTCACAACAAAACCAACCGAGCGCTTGAGTATCGGATGGAAAAATTTAATAATTTACGCTACCTGATGGTAGCAGGACTTATTGCGGGACTTGCCCTACACGGGTTAATCCGGTTTGGAGGTAGCTACAATATCGGCAGTCTCCTATTCGGTGAGAAAGCAGTAGCTCAAACAGTTCCATCGAAGTATTCAAATTTGAACACTTCGATAGATAAAACAAAACAAACCAAACAGCCACAACCCGTCGCAACTAAATACGTCAACGGCGCACCTACTCGGGGTAGAACTGGCGAAGCTGTCATGAAGTGCAAACTAAACCGTTTAGTTTAAAAACTGTCGGTGGAAGGATAAGATTGCCGTTAAATTATCGATTGCATGAAATACATTCAGGCGATCGCTGGAGTAAAAAGGTAATAGTTATGCTTAATAGAGAAGATATAACTCCAGTTGCATGTTTTAGGCAGCAGTCTCAATAGGCAAACGTTCATTCATATCCAGCTTGAAAGTACCGTAAGGATTAATATGTAACCAAATCAAAGGTGAAAGTGCCCGCAAGTCAAGTTTAGTCATTAATTTCATCCATTCGGGTTGTGACAAGACCTGCTGAATCATTAATGTATTAATATACACCAATGATATTTGGAGCAGATGTAAGGATAAAATAGCTAACTCCTGATCTTCTAAGCGATTAGTCGCTACTTCTCCACCCTTGCCATAAAAAATAAAGCTGTTAGCACTATTCCAATTTTCAACTACATTTAATCCTTCGTTAATTTCTCGACGCAGTTCGACTGAATGCAGATATTGACAGAGAAAAATGGTCTTGACAGCTTTCCCTAACTCACATAGTGCTTGATAAGTAGGGTGCAATAAATTCCCCCTAGTAAAACGCTTTAAAATAGCATCTGTTTCTGCCATTCCTAAGCGAAGTGCAGTGGCATACTTAATCATTTGGTCATATTGCTGACGAATTAAGTCCCAGTTGATTGTGCGAGTTAAGACAGGTTGTAAATTGGGATAATCACTGGCACTTCCATTGATGGGTAAATATAATTTTTGAACATTAATGCGTTTAATACGTGGCATCAGTTGAAAACCTAACAAATGGCAGAAAGCAAAAGCTACCTCACTTTGTCCATGACTATCCACAAAATTCTTCTCAACCTTCATCTGGGTACAATGGCGTAGTAAACCTTCAATCATGGCTGCCACTTCACTACTTGAACAGGTTTTTAACTGCGAGTAGATGCAGACAGAATTTTTTTCAACGTGCCAGTAAATCATCACACCGCGACCACCATAACGAATGTGCCATTCAGTCATCAGATTCTGATCCCAAGCACCAAATTTTTTGGAATCAGAAGCACAAGAAGATGTACCTTCTCCCCAAATATGCTTCAATCTGGCTTGAAAAATAGCATTTGCAACATTGGTAATAGCGTTGCGTAATTGTTGTTTTTGGATATAACAACGTTTGACGTGTAATAATTCCTGATAATTATTGCCCCCTATATCATCACTTAAACGCTTCAGTCCTGTATTTGTCCCCAAACCATATAAGCATAGTAACAAACGCTTTTGTAATAGTTCAGATTCTAAAACTTCTCTAGTTAAGACTGATTGAAAATGTCCAGTAAAATTGACACGTAAATCTGTTTCTTTCAGGATATCCAAGAGACTAGTCCTCGCCCATCGGCGATTAATTTCAGTCTTTAAGCGCCCTAAATTTATTGGCTCACTTTGAGGCGGTATAGGTGATAAAGAAATCTGAGATTTGACTTGATTTTTAATTAAGACATACTTATTTTTAGATAATCCTGATTCTAATTGCATCAGCGCTGACTGCATTTGCATCTGTAAATCAGTAATGAATTCTTCAACATCAGATGGTTGTTGTAGAGCTTGAAAATATGCGGCTCGTTGGGCTTCAAAGTCTGTTGGTAAATCTGATTCTGGGTTGCGGTAACGATAGGCTCCAACTACCCAAATTTCTTTACATCTGAGTTTGTCTCTTAATGCTTGAAGCACACTTAGTTCATAATTGATGCGATTTACCTTGAGATCACCATCACTACTTTTTTCCAAGATTAATTCTTGCCAGCCACTACGCAGCACTCCCTCAATAGGAATATCTTCTGTTATATCATAGTATCGCTGACTACTGTGAGCATATTTTTTGAGTAATAGGAGTGCTTGAATTACTGGACGATGAACATCATTATTTGAGCGAAATTCAAGCTGCTCTAAAATTAATGGTAAAATTCTTCGGTAATGTCTTCCATAAGAAGAGCGCATGACAGTATAAACTCGTTCGCGGTAAACATTACCTGTTGATTTGTATTCTTTAACTAAATTTTTGAGAGTTGTTTCACCAACAATCGGGAAAATAACTTCTCTAATAACTCCATCAGGCTGTTGCAAAGAAGCCTCTGCCATTTGAAATAGTAAATTAGTCTTACCATTGACTTTTTTAAAATCTTGCAGCAATTCTTGGTCTACACGTTTTTCGGCTTTAGCTCCTATACGATGTACAATTTGAATAATTAACTCTACTAAGTTATCTATTATTTCTTGGCTTCTTACAAGGGCGAAAATAGCAACTAATGTATACCGAATTGGTTCTGGATGACGGCGTAAGTCTTTCGGATATTCAACAACTACACGTTGTTTATATTTTTGTAAAATTTTTGTTGGTATGGTAGTAAATAAATCAGGAGGTAAATCTAATTGACGCAAAATTGATAATTTTTCAATTGATTTTTGAAAACTTTCTACACCAATCCTTCCGGGGTCTAATTTTAATTCATTCCAGATCGATAACTGTGAGGAATCAACATCTAACTGAGTTACTTCTTCATCAGATTGATTTTCAAGGGGATGAGGTTTGAATAAATTATCTATCTGTTCTTTAGTTCGGCTAGATAACTGTGCAACAGTTTTTTGAAAAAAGTTCTCCTCAAAACTATGAAGAGCAGAGCGAGTAATACGTTCTAAGCGATTGAGCGTTGGCGGCTCAATTTTTAATTCTCGTAAACGATCAAAAGCTGCACTTTTAAGTTGTTCAAATTTTAATTCATAAATCAACGCTTGTTCTGTTAACCAATTAACTAATTCTTCAGCATCATTGATAGTAGCTTCTCGAAATCCAAAAAGTTCTCTAATTTTCTTGCGGTAATATTTTACTGACCGTCCTTGCCAATTACAGTCTTGGTAAACACTAGGAGTAATACTGAGTTGTTGTGTTACGTAGTTAACAACTACAGCCGGAATTTCATGGTCTGATTCGGGAAATTTTGCTTCCATCTGGAAAAACTTGAGCAATAAAGCAAAAATCAAACGATTTTGAGGATTTTTGTGCGCTAATAGCTCTAATTCCTTTGGTAACAGCGTCCAGTACTCTAGTAGTTCTTCTGGTTGCCAGTTTCGTTTCATCATCCCTCACTTTCTTAGTACAGAGTAGATACTCTACTCTGTACTGCAACAATTAACTCTAGTCAATATATGTATTGGTAAATTTATTACTCAGAAATATTCCTTAACTTTTATATACTTTTATATACTTTTTTTAAATTCTCTAAAGCAGACTTTGCTACTATTTCTGCTCTCGCACTAGTTACTTTTTGGTAGCGGAGAGTTGTTTGAATGTTTTCATGTCCCATCAGCGCCCGTAATTCTTCAATTCCCATCAATCCCACCCGCTCAGTGGCAAAGGTATGGCGGAGATCATGCAGCCTAATCCCTTTTAATTTCTGGCTTTGGTCAATTATTTCTCGCCAGTCTGCCGTTACTGCCTCATAACTTACTGGTGTTACAACTTTAGTCGTTGGATGTTGAGCGGTGAATAATGCTGTTGAACCTGGATGACGATAATATTTTATATAGTTTTTTAAAGCAATTTCTGCATCTTCACTATAAAAGCACCAGCGTTTTTTGTTGCCTTTACCCACTACCTGAAATTTACGTTGTTCCTGAAAAATTTGTGCCAGTTCCAGTCCAAGTAATTCTCCAATTCTAGCTCCACTTCGATGCAGCAAGCGGACTATCGTCTCAAGTCTAGCATTAGATTTTTTTAACAAATCATACAAAATATCTAATTCTTGAGACGTGAGGTAGCGTATTATCTCGTCTGTATTGTGTTCTCCCCGTTCTCGATTTGGTTTCCTCAGACTCAGACGGCTAACTGGGTTTGATTGAATGTAGCCAGATTCAACAGCAAAATTCAACAGAGCGCTGATTATTGCTTGGTGACGATTATGAGTCGTGTATTTTAGTTCATCTAACCGAGCTAAGTAGTCTTTCAGCAGTTGACGGTCTACTAACTCTATAGGTAAGGAGCCATGCTCTTTCAGCAAAGATAGTAGTGTTAGCTCGTAAGATTTAAGTGTACTAGCAGCTAATCCTTGTCGAGAAAGGAAAGCTGTAGCAACTTGTGCTAATGTAGTTGTCACGTTTCACCTCTTTATCTAATTAAAAGTACTGCTATTCATTTAAAATATGCACTTATATAAAATAATTAATTATATACTTTACTACATATTAAAAGCATGGACAATACCCCCCAACCCCAAGAAACGCTGTCCCAGTACGTTAAAAGAATACGCACAAGCCTTTCATTAAGTCAAAATGATTTGGCAACTAAGGCAGGCATTCATCTTCAAAGTTTAGGTAAGATTGAACGAGGCATGACTACCAAGCTCAATAGTAAAAGCCAGCGTGGATTAGCTCGCGCATTGCAGGTTCCATCTGAGTACCTTGATGCAGTCATCCGGGGTGTACCCATGTCTGCAACCGATGTCCTCAAATTTTGCCCCGACTGCTGGACTCCCGGAACAACTCTTGAAGAAATCTGGTTATTGCCGCGATCGCAGTTTTGTTTCTTGTGCGGTACGGCATTACGTAATAGTTGTGCTAAGTGTAACGAACCTATTACGTCATTGAAATTTCGGTTTTGTCCTTACTGTGGCTTTCCATATAAAGCTTCTATTAGTTCTGAATCTCAAAGCCAGCCCCTTTAATATTAGTATTATTTACTACTTGTCTCTTTCATTATTCAAACTAAACTTTACCGCTTTACTGAACTAAACTGTTTAGTTTGCATTTGGTGACAGCTTCGCCAGCTCTACCCCTAATACCTGCACAGGCATCATTTTTTCAATAAATACAGCAGGGCGTTTAGAAATTGAGTCAGACATTTTTATTACCAACCATAAGTCCGAATATTATTAAAATTAATTGTATCAATACCTACTTTTTGCAGATAATTAGCTAACTTGAAATCATCTGTAAGCACTAAATATTTATTTTTTGCTAAAGTCACAATTCCACAGTCAGTCAGCCCATACTTAGTAAAATTATCTAGCTGAACAGCATTGACACTTTCAATATAAAATTCATCTAATGCAGTCATCGCTTGAGCAAATACAGAGTAACATTGAGAACGTTCTGGTTCACCAATCTGGTTAACCAGACTATTCACTTCAGTCAGCACATTAGGAGTTGTAACAATTTTTGAGAAATACGACAAGATACTCACCAGCAAATCGTAATCTTCCGGTAAAAACTTTTCAGTCCGATTAAATTGTGATATTCGCCTCCGATTTACAGTACCAACAAACCAAAGTAATAAAATATTTGTGTCAATTAAAATTCCTTTTTGTTTGTAACTTTGAAACAACGAGCGAATATAATCTTTCATCCCTCACGAATTTTCATCGATTTTACTTCCCCCGTTTCTGCATCTACGGTAAATATTTTATACTCACGTTCATATTTAGTAGCTAAAGAAATAGCTTCAGGAATAAGTGTTCTTTCAGTCTTAGCTACAGGGCGACTAAAACCTAAAGTTACATACCAAAACCTTTTATTTTCTGACAATTCTACTTCTTCAAGCAAGATATCATTGATAGAATTACCTATCATATCCTGGATATCTTCAAAATATTTTTTAGCAGCTAGAACAGCACCACGCACGTCAATTTTCATATATTTTACCTCCTGATTTATAGTTATAACTTTATTTGTTAACTGTTGACTGTCAACCGTCAACTAATCCCCCAAAAGCACCCGAATCGCTTTCAAAGCCTGATTACGTTTCCCATTGCTAATCTTGGCAAACCAGTAGTGCGATTCCTCATAACTCATGGCTCTAATCCCTTGGGCAATATTCGCAATGCGTTCTATTTTAGAAAGCGGTTGCAAAGTCTGAAACAATAATGCCAAATTTATCCCTGACTCCTCATTCAAAACATAAGGAGTTTGGCGATTGTGACTTAGGGTTTTGGGGTCATAATTATTAGCCTTCAAAGAATCATAAATTGCCTGTTTCACCTGAATTAAAGCATTGCCCTTTAAACGCCCAATACGCTTGGCAGAAGGACGCTTTTTTTCACCGGCTTTTTTATAAGCACATTGATACAACTCCAGGGCAAAGTTATTGTTATCTGTAGGAACCACTCGCAATTGAAACTCTTGCATCTCAGTACGTTACTTTCGCCGTCAAATTCAGCCTGTCAACCGGATTACGATTCAGGGCTTGTTTGATATTACTGATTTCTGCGCCGTTTGGTTGCACTGGAGATGAAAATTCAAATACTAGCTTCAGCGACACGTCAGCTTTTACATCCGGGCTACTTAGCAAAGTGTTAACAGCCCCCTGAAAACTCTGAAATCCTTTGACTGGCCCTTGGTACTCTAACCGGATAAACTGTTCATTAACAGTAATAGTTGCCGTTTGGTCGATTTGCAAGGGTAGCTTGATCAACATAGGGAAAGCCGTCATCAACTTGCGGTAGTCCATTACTTGCCCAACGGAGATTTCCAACGACTGGATACCCTGAACTTGATTATCTTGGACGCGATCGCCTAATTCATTAAACACCCTATCGAGTGTTCCCTCCAAGTCAAATTCTTCTGGTTTAGCTTTAAACAGAGATAAATCATTCCAGTCATCGCCAATTTTTTCGCTACCGTTAGGTGTGCGGGGTGTACCAGTACCGTAGGTTAAGATGCTTGCTGGGGTTTCCCTCTCCTCTACTTCGCCATTGCCGTAGTCAGCTACAATTTTGAAAGTTGTGGTTTTAGCGATCGCTGTCTCATGTTCATCACTAGGGCGAAACTCTCCTGCAACCAAATTCCCATCTTGATACAGCTTAATCGTCAAAGCCCCCGATGCTTTCCACCGTATCCGCACAGGTTTTACCGATTCTGTACTGGACAAGACTTGAGCATTCAGTTCAATTTCTCGCGGTTTTGGTGGTTCCAGAATTCCCCGGCGGTAGAGTTCCATCCGTTCAGAAAATTCTATGGAGTCGGGTAGGGTAAACTTCCCGTTATCAGTTTTAATAAACAGCTTTTCTCCCACCTTCATATCCCAGTTACCAGTCTGCAAACCTTGGCGGATGGTATCTCGGAGCTTTGAGATTTCGGCATCGACAAATATATTTAAACTCAAGTCTTTGGCGAAAGCTTCTTTTAATGCTTTAGTTGTCCAATGGTTTAACCCAGACAGCCATACCTTCTGCAAAATATAAGCAGGGGCGTAGGATGGTGCGTCATCAGCACGAATTTTCTGACAATCTTTCAGTGCTTTTAAGATGACATCTTGTTGATTATTTTTACCCTTCACATCGCTAGAATCTTGGGCAGGAAGGGTATAGTGCATCAAACCCTTGGGAGCTTTTACTGGGTCATTAGCAGGGTAAAATAAATGGCGGTAGGCATTTGTTAAAGATACTCTTACCCCTAAATCAAGAGAACCTTTTTTATCTTTGAGTTGTTTTTGCTGATTTTCTGATAAATCTTGCAAGCGATTGGGAGAATTTAGAATATTTTGAATAGCCCGAAACTCCCTAGCATTGTCAATTGCTCGTTCTAATTCTTGCCTGTTGGCAACTAAAAATAACAAACGATTTCTAAAAGTACGGAATTTACCTGATTCACCTGTTTCATTAAAAATTTTCTCCACCATTGGCGGTGGCCCTTCGGTAGTTACAGAAATAGTCGCCTCGTTAAAGTCAATTAAACACAAGGCAATACTATCCGACACATCATCCACATCTGCTGGTGATTCCGGTGCAATAACTAACGTCAGTAGTCTATTAGCAAAAATGGCATCGCGGCGACTTCGTAAATCATCCTTCGCCTCGGTAATTCCAACTTGAGCTTTTTCTTCGGCAATAATTTTATTGATTGATGGTTCTTCCTTGAAACGAGCCAGAGTTGTCATTGGATCATTTTCCAAGTACCAAGCAACTTCACTCAACCTTTCTAAGGCAGTATCAACAAAGCCAATTTCTAGCCCCGGTGTCAACAAAGATAAATTTAATTCGGCGCGACGAATACCCGCAGATATACCTTGAGTGATGGAATGCAAAAAAATAGTCCGGGCTACCCAGGTTGAAAAGGGAGGTTTACCAGCAGCTTTCCATTCTGCATCTTGTAACTGAGCGTGTGCTTCTCTACCATCTTTGTTGTAAATGTCTGCTTGGATCGTAATCCGCATCAAGGGACGTTCCAAACGGGCAGTTAAATCGCTGGTAATTTCTTCTTCAATACCAACAGGAATGTGGTGAGAATGAATTAGCGGTATCCAATTTGTTGACTGTTGACTGTTGACTGTATTTTTCCGGTTAACCGTCAACCGTGAACCGTCAACAGTTAACTGTGAACCGTCAGCATTTTGCCACAGATAACGTATAACTCCAGCAAATAACCGCAAAGCGCCTCTGGTGCGTTGGAAGTTTGGGATCGAGGCAATCTTTTTAGTCAGCAGATTAAATAATTCCGGGTGGAAGGGATAACTCTGCTCGATACTGTCGGCATAGCGTGCATCTTTGCAACCATCTGGTAAATTAATCCGACTAGCTTTATAAGTTTGTAAATATTCTTTTGAAGCATTATTGGCAGCGTTAGCTTCAATACTGGCGAATACTCGCTGCTTAACTATATTGTAAATTTCAATATCAGTGCTGGGTTTAATGATCCGCTCTTGCCTAGCAGTAGCGGAAATGGTTTCCCGGATTTCGGTGGTTTCTTCGCCAAAACTGTCAGTGGAGGAAGCCAGCGTGTAAACAAATACTAAATTATTACAAGATGCTGCTAAATCCATGAGGGCGAATAAAAAAGCAACTACCTGTCCGGCTAAGTTGCTGTTACCAACTAGAGTAGCCTTGGCTTTTCTCAGGTATGAGGCAATTTCATCGATGATAATGACTGTGGGTTGCCCTTGGATTATCCTTTCTAAAACCACTGTGCCTGGACTGACTCGCTGTTCGTCAGAACCTTTAAGCAAGCTATAACCTGCTACACCATTAATTTGATAAGCAATTTCTCCCCAAAGGGTATATGTGGTAACGCCAGTGTCCGCATGGTAAACACCGTTAACTGGATCAAGGTCTTGGCAAGCGATCGCAGCTGCTTGAATCGGTCGGTCTGGAATTAAATTTAAATCAGCAAAACGGTCTAGTCCAGGAATATGCCGTCCATGTTTGGCAATATGCCACAAAGCAATTTCATCGTGAGTTTTACCACCACCAAAGCTGGTTTCCAGTCGAATAATCGGGGAGCCGACAGCTTCCCCTACCAACCGCCCGAACACTTCCGAGATTAGGGTTTTCAAACCATCGGTGGCAAATGTATTAGCGAAAAAGGCTGTGGGGTCTTGGTAGACTTGCGGCGCTTTCCCTTCCACAACCAGTCGCAACTTGGCGGCGAATAATTCGGGGGAGAGTTCCCCTGCTAAAATTTCTTCTCTAGGAAGACACGTTTGAAATACTGGCGAAAGCATTGGTATATATCAATAGTTGTTAATTGACAGTTAACTAACAACCGCCAACAGTAGCTTGTTGTTAAATATACAAGTTATATTAAGTATAAGTTTTAAAATTCTGATTTCCATAATATTGTAAGTAACAAGAGATTTGCGATCGCCTCCGAAAAGAGCGAGTACGCCATCGCGCTTCATGTACTGCCAGGGTGCGTTCATCAAGGTTCTGTAATGTTCGTGCATCACTCATTTGAACAATGACAATTGACCAGGAGAAATATTGCCTCGTCGGAATCGATGGTAGTAAAGATGACAGCCACTACATAACGGGGCAAGATTTTCTAAGCGATTGTCAGAAGGATCAAAATTAAAGTGGTGTACCTGAAGTGTATAGACTCGGCGCTGGGATAAAGTTAGCTCTGGTGGCTTTTGTCCAGGACGCAGGCAAACGCGATTGCATCTAGTACAGCGCCAATCAAAAGATTCTTTGATAGAGGTGGCGATTTCTTTCCAATTCTGGGGATAGCGGCTGGTACTCATGAAAATACTTGAGAGAGCAACAACATGAGGTAATTCTAATCGATTAAGTACTCTTAAGGTAGTATTTGTGGCACATAATGTTTAGAGTTTTGATGAGTATAGTACAGACAGCTTTTATACCAACAATAGAATCAGGACTAAAAGTGATTGAGAAGTGGTGAGGCAGAAGGCGATCGCCTAACTATCTCCTAAGTACAAAAGAATATTTATTACGCTTTCAATAATATTAATATTTAAAGCTGCTATTTTTTTGAGCAGGAAAATTCTAGCACTTGTGAGAGAAATTAAACTGGTGTTATGCCAAAAATCAACAAGTGTGTAGGCGTATTTAAAATTAATAAAAATACTAACTTACCGAATGATATGAACCCGTATTTTCGTTAAATTCCCATCCCATACCCGATTTATCCTTCCCCTTGCACCATGCCACAAAAAGCGGTGGGTGCAGCTTATTTCGCTGCTCGCGTATAGTTTCTACACTTACACCAAGTCTTGAAGCTAAACCTTCTTCGGTTAATGGTTGGATTCGGGGAGTATGCCCTTGATAGGATGAATTGTTGTAGTACGATTTCTTGCCCCGCCCTTGTTGGTTATTGAGATGATTTTGAATTTTAATAATCGCCTCGGTAAACTGTGTCATTCGGGCTGTTATCCCCTCAATTTTTTCTTCTAAATCGGCGAGATTATGGATTGCTCCGGTTTCGTTGCTAGATTCACTTGAAAACTGTGACTCCAGCTTATCAAGTCGTGAGCAAATAGCTAATATCGTTTCATTGGTCGGGTTGGGGTGACTATTGTTACTAGCAACCAAGTACTCCTCAACACTTGCCTTAATCTTAGAGTCGAGGCGTTTATCTAAATCATTGCCACCAATTGCATCAAGGTTATCTATATCATCTAGGTAGAATTCGATAAATTGGGTCAGCGTGGCTGTTGCCGTCGTCCCTTGCTGTGGTATTAGTGCTATTCGCTTGTTACCCAACGCTTGACTGTACTACGTTATGTATTTTGACTGAATTATTATAGATGCAAAAATTAAACCATCCCAGTGGTTGGAATGGTTTAAGGGAATTATCAATTTTTCTTACTGCTTCTTTTGCTTATAGGAGGCGACCAATTGTTGTTGGCGACAATTCAGGCATTCCTTTTAACTTGACAGTTTCGGCGACTTGGTTGTTATTCTGGCGGTTTGAATAGATAGAATTGCCCGTTAGCTTGATTTGAGCTTGATGCTATTAGGGTTGCGCTTCCAAGATCCGACCTATACTTCTTGGTGATAGTGCTGGCAACCCCCTGCGAGTAGCTTCTTCAGCAACTTGCATATGGTAATGGTGCTTTGAACGACTGGGTTTTCGGTTCTTGCTCCATTCGCTGATTTCGACAATTTTGCTCGCCTCTGCGCTCTTGCACTTCTTAGGTCTGCCTGCGTTCACACCTAATACATTATTTATCTTTGCGATCGCATCTTCCAAGGTTTCCGATGTTATGGTACAAGATGTCCACTTTTTCTTCCAGTTTGTTACTGTTTGCTTCGCTATACCAAGTTTTTTTACTATATTTTTATGATTTTCCCCACGATTAAGCTCTAGCAGGATGTTTGCTCTCTTGATCATTTCATCGCTGCCGGTGGCTGCTATATTCTCTAATACTTGCTTTTCAATAGGATTCAATACTTGAATATGAGGCATTTTAGTATTTACCCCGCTTAAACCTACAATTTTGCCAAATCGAATGAAGCCTGATATACTTTTTTTGTAGAGTTCATTTTTCCTAAATATTCACTCAAAGCCCTGCTGCAAACAGGGCTTTGAGGAAAAAACAACCCCACCTGTTACTAAAACAGGACGGAACTTTGTTTTGTCAATTTAGTTATCTAGACCCATCATATCATGAGTTTACCCAATTTGACAAATCTATCTTTAGATAGATGCTTTTTTTCAAATGCTAGTGCGCTAAATATCTCTTCAGTCGTATTGGTTTTCAATGGGTTGGGAATAATAGTTTACTGCGCGAGAAAATTCTCTCCCTTGAGTTTTTCTGGTAGTTAATCCTTTGCTATTTACAAGATTTAATTATTTTTTAAAATTGTCACTTTTTCCAAGGTATGTATGTAAGGGCAAGCGAGTGATTCAGGAGGTTTCGGAGAATCTAAATATAAGTGTTGGCAGTTATCACAAGGGTAAGAAAGTTTTTGAGTTTATTTCTCAATTACGAGAAATGGAAAAATTTAAGGCAGTTGTTGCACTGGAGATGGAGTTTAACCGAAGTATTGATGCAGCATACAAGTTTGTTTAAGTCAAAATAAAATTTCAAATTTAGGCTAACACATTTTGACCAACAGCGAGACTACCTGATGCACAAAAATCATCAGGACAGTCACTCATGTACCAAGAAAATTTCTCTTCAGATGTTGAGAACAAGCCCCAATTAAGCCTTTCACAGCCTTCAAAAAAGAAAATCAAACCCCACCTGCCCGCAGATTCTGTGGGTAAACGCTACGTAGAACGCTTTTGGCATCCATTTGGGGCGATAGTTGCCCCAAATCAAGCACAAGGTGCAAAACCAGCATGGCGTACCATCGATTATTACCTCCAACCCTCCCAACTGTGGAACCTGCACCAAGACAAGTCGAAACTAGTAGGTCTGCGCTTTAACGACACAACTCGTTACGCCACAATCGATTTAGACTTAGAAGGCGACTACCATAATATTGAATCCATAAATCGCATCAAAGCGGTGCTAGAGGACATCGGCATAGTCGATATCATCATCCTCGAGTCCAGCTTTAGTGGCGGCTATCACCTAATCCTAAGCTTCGCATCCCCCCTACCCACCTTTCCCCTAGCCTGCGCCCTAGAGATTACCTTAAGAAACGCAGGCTTTATCCTCCGCCAAGGACACCTAGAAATTTTCCCCAATACCAAACCATATAGTGCCAAACAAATAACTAACTACAAAGCCATCCGTTGCCCCATGCAACCAGGTAGCGGGTCATTTTTACTTAATGATGACCTACAACCAATTAGTGACTCAGTTTCTATCTTCCTCGATTATTGCGATCGCGCGGCCAGTCGGCAAGATTTAACCAAACTAAAACGGGTAGCAAACAAAGCCAAAAAACAAATTTCACGGGAGAGATATCGCAAGCAAGAATCTGCTGACGTTGTACAGTGGCGTGCCAACTGGGAAGAAATCATCAGCACAGGCTGGACAGGAAAAGGACAAACAAACACCCTCCTACAAATCTTCGTAGACTACGGAATCGTCTTTTTAGACTTAGAGAGTGATAAATTAGTCGAATTTTGCCTTACTACCGCAATTAACGCCCCCGGCTACAGCCAATATTGCCGACACCAACACGAAATCAAAGCTAGAGTGCGACATTGGGTAGAATCCACAATTCGCAACAAATGGTATAGCGCCTATATTAGTTATCCCGAAAGGTTGTTGGGTACATTCGCCAACACATTTGCAGAAGCCATAGCAGGCATTAGCACCACTGATAAACCCAAAGACAACGTAATCCCATTTGACCGTCGTAAGCAACAGAACTGGGAACGCAGCCAACAAGCCCAAAAACGCATCCAGATAGTAGTAAGGGCAATAGAGTGGGATAGTGGGTTGCCAGTAGGGGCTACTGAACGGGGTAAAGCAATACCCCGCATTTCTCACAAGCGGTGCGATCGCTATTACCAAACCTTTATCAGGCTTAGATTTTGAGCGTTTTAGACACTGCACGAATCACAACAATATGTGAACGGCGTATTTTATCTCAAGTCTAAGTGGCATAAGCGTTTTGGGCTACTCGTTTAAACCTTTGTGAGAAATCCGGGGATGCAGCATTAATCTTTGAGCAGTATGCACAAGATCCAGAAGTTGCTAAATATACAAGTTGGCAACCACACAAATCCATGAGAGAAGCTGATGAATTCATAAAACGATGCATCTTAGTTTGGGCTAATGCCTCCGCATTTCCTTATGTTCTGATCCGTAAGGAGGATGCTCAACTAATTGGTATGGTAGAAATTCGCATCAATCATTTTAAAGTAGATATGGGATATGTTCTTGCAAAATCAGAATGGGGGAAAGGATATATGCCAGAAGGTGTCCAAACACTGATCGATTGGGCATTAGCACAGAATGAAATTTATCGAGTCTGGGCGGTTTGTGATGTTGAAAACCAAGCATCAGTGCGAGTAATGGAGAAAGTTGGAATGCACAGAGAAGGTATATTAAGGCGCTGGTTCATGCATCCGAATATTTCCCTAGCGCCAAGAGACTGTTATTGCTATGCAATCAGCAAGTAATTTTCTGTAGGGTGTGTGACGCTGCGAAAATATTTGCATGCACCTAGCAATCAGACTTCGAGTGTCACGCATCAAAAACTTGTACCAGGGTGAGGTGAGGCAAACATTGTAAAATTTCTTCAAGCAAGACACCCATCCGCCAAGTTTCAGCGATCGCTCTGACAGATGTATGAGTTCCCTGCATAATTGGCTCACCATTGAGAATATATTCATCTACCAAAACGTTGATATCCTCATCTAAGTACAAGCGAATTTGCATTCAATATAAGCATTAATTTCATCTTGGCGATCGCTGATTTCGTTTACCGATCAGGGATGATTACCACGTAATCCCAAACTACTGTTAATTTATCAATTAAATGTATTTAGTGCTTGAAATCAGGGTATTATTAGAATTTATAAGAAATCAAATCTTAATTTTTTTATCTAAATTGGAAAGACATTTAGTCCCAGTAAAGAGACTTGATGAAATCAGCGTAACTATTGATTCTAGCTAAGACCGCCATGAACCCTAGTTTTTTAACTGCCCATACTCCAACCACGATCGCTATTGTTGGCGGAGGTTTTAGTGGTTCTCTAGTCGCTACCCACTTATTGAAAACTGCCACCCAACCCCTCACCATTAAGCTGATTGAGCGTAGCGATCAAATTGGCAAGGGAATTGCCTACAGCACAGATACCAACTGTCATTTGCTGAATGTATCGGCAGGCAATATGAGTGCATTTGCCCACGATCCAGCGCATTTGTTACGTTGGCTTCAGCACAACCGCGATGAGTTAACAGCATTTTTTTCAGAAGAAGTCAATGCTAGTACCTTCATACCTCGTAAGGTCTATGGTTTATACATTCAATCGGTTTTGGCAGAAGCAGAAGCCACAGCACCCAGTGATGTGCGACTAGAACGCTTCACCGATGAAGTGGTAGGAGTACAGCCTGAAGAAAAAGGCGCAATGATTTCTCTGCGTAGTGGTCGCTGTTTTGCCGCAGACAGAGTTGTGTTGGCATTGGGGAACTCACCCTCTGCACCCCCCGCCATTCAAAACGCAAACAGTAATAATGAAAGTTATCTGCGGAATGCTTGGTCAGCCGATGCCCTAGCAGACCTTGATACTGATGCACCTGTGTTGCTAATTGGTACGGGGCTGACGATGGTGGACATGGTTTTATCTCTGAGCGATCGCCAGCATAGAGGTAAAATTTATGCAGTGTCTCGACGAGGATTATTTCCCCTCAAACATCAAGCGGCTCAACCTTATCCCTCCTTCTTGACCCCAGAGACTTCACCAAAAAATGTGCGCGATTGGTTACATCGAGTACGTGCTGAGGTGGAAATTGCTGCTGCCCAAGGCTACGACTGGCGGGCAGTAATTGATTCTCTGCGTCCCATAAATCAGAAAATCTGGCAAAAACTACCGACTGAAGAACAGCAACGTTTTTTGCGTCATCTGACACCGTATTGGGATGTGCATCGTCACCGCATTGCCCCAAGGGTGGCGAATGTTGTCACTGAAATGCTGGATTCTGGTCAACTCACCATCTCTGCTGGGCGGATTCGGGAATATCAAGCTTTACCTGATGGTGTAGCTGTAACCGTATGCCAGCGCAAAACCCAAACTAATCATATCTTGCACGTCCGCCGGGTAGTTAATTGTACAGGGGTAGCAGCAGATTATCGCCGATCGCCTCATCCTCTGATTACTGATTTGCGATCGCAGAAATTAATTCGCCCCAATGCCATCGGTTTAGGATTAGATACAGATACCCACGGTGCTTTATATGCAGCAGACGGTAACGTTTCGACGCTGTTTTATACCTTGGGAACTCCGCGCAAGGGCGACTTGTGGGAAACTATCGCTGTACCAGAATTACGGGGACAGGCGCAGGAATTATCTAAGGCATTGTTGCAATCATTACCAGCGCGTGTGCGGACTATTCCAACGATGCCTTTGTTAAGCGAGCGCAGTGCAGAGATACCGCAGTCAACTTTCCTATTTCGGCAATTTTTTGACCCTGCAACTAGTAGTTATACTTACTTAATTGGCGATCGCCAGACAGGAGATGCTGTTCTAGTCGATCCTGTATTAGAGCAAGTTGACCGCGATTTGGAATCTTTGGATGAATTGGGATTAAAACTACGCTACTGTCTAGAAACTCACCTCCATGCCGATCACATTACAGGGGCAGGCAAACTTAGTACAGGTAACCGTAAAAAGGGGTCGGAAATAGGAGAAGATAGTTTCTGTTGAGTGAGATCAAGAATTAGACATGCAAGGACGTATCTCTAGTTGTAGCGACCTGCAATACTAATCGCTCAAACCTGCAATCAAGACATTTACAAACCAGGATTAAATGCAACTATAATTGTGCTTCAGCCAGGATTAAATGCAACGTTCCCCTTGATTATTTGCAACCAACCTGCAATCATCGCTTTGAGCCAGGATTAAATGCAATCTCTTAAAGTTAAAAAAACGAACGGTTTTTTAACTGCGTCACCAGTAAGGCTTAGAGTTACTTTTACCGTTGGTTTTTAAGTAAAAAAACTCGGTAAAGATTTCATTGTTAATTTATAAAATTCTCAAATGAGTTTTTTGACAAACTCCTGTCAAGGAGAGAAAACTTAGTCATAGTAAAGTGTTGAGCTGATTTGCAATTAAACAAGCGTCGAAACGGATGATTGCAGGCTGATTGCATTTAATCCTGGCTCAGTTGCAGTTAATTCTGGCTCAACTGAAATTATAGTTGCAAATAATTCTGGTTTGAAAAAGTCTTGATTGCAGGTTTGGGCATTTATAATTGCAGGTCGCTACAGGTATGTATGCCAACTGCTTTGTAATCGCCGCTACCAGCGCTCTCAATTTCCGCGATCGCATTTAAGAGCGATCGCCTGGATCGCCTGTAAAGAAAACTCCTCTGCCTGCAATGCTTCACTGATATCTCCTAACTTCAAATATTGGTCAGGAGTCATACCCACATTCCAAGTGCGACTCAGGTCATAACCTAGTGTCTGGCTGTAGGGACTGCCATCAATTGCACCAGATTGACTGATACCTGGTAGCTGGGCCAGAGAAATGCGGCTCCAGTCTGGCAGCAAAACTTTAGTAGCAGGTAGTCGAGACTGAGGATTTGCAACTTCTACAATTCGAGTCGGTAAATTGCCATCACCAATTGTGTTGATTGTAGCTTGTGCGGCGATACTATAAATAATACAAGCAATGACAACCAGAAGAGATATCCATGCTTTTGGTATCTTCATAATTCCAGGTTTAAAAATGACAGCAAATATACCCCAATAAGCAAAGTAATTTATTGAATAAAAACCCAATTAATTGTTGCTTATGGGGTATAGTAAGAGAGTGAAAATATGACTTATAACTCTAGCTCTGGGGATGCTGACTGTTGATTTTTCTTAGACTTGTAACCGGAGCCAGAGCCATATCCTGATAATTGAGGATTGGGATTAGCAGCCGATTCAGTGTAAGGTGTATCCCCAAGATTGATTTCAAAAATATTCTCTTGATAACCATCCCTAAATTGGTCTGTTTGCAAGGGATTACTACTATCTCCAGAACTTAATTGCTCAACACCGTAACCTCCAGATTGATAGCCACTGCCAGACTGATAATTATTACTGTCGTCAGTATCAAGATTTTGGTTAATTGTGGGTTCGTTATTCATTGGCATTACCTAAAAAAGCTGTATCAATGCCAGCATAAAAAGATTTATCTAGTATCAGCCTTCACCTATTGGACATTAATTTTTTAGCCGATTGGCTATTTTTGGTGATGCGCTCATATCGAGATGACAAATGGAGCAAATGAATTTGATTTCACCAGAATTAATGGCAGAAATCAGTGATGGTAATAGTACCAACCTGCCAGACAATACCCGAAAAATGCTGCAAATTCTGGCAAGTTTAAATACACCAAAAGAATTATTAGCAAGTCTTTTGGAAATAGCTGAATTTTCCCTACACCATGTTCGCTACCTTGCAGGGCCATTGGTAATTCATCGCAGTCCTTGGAGCGATACGATTCCCCAATGGCTGAAGTTTGCTTGTATTCAGGAGCGATTGGAACTTATCTTCACTGAATACGAACAGGAATGGACTAAAATCAGAAATTATATGCAAATACTGCTGCTTGTAAAGAGGTAAGAAAGTGAGCCGAATCCTGATTACAACGTTGGGAACGCTTGGTGATTTACATCCCATGATTGCGATCGCGCTAGAATTGCGGCAACGCGCTCATGATGTAGTTTTTGTAACGCATCAAGTTTATCAATCCAAAATTGAAGGTTTGGGATTCGAGTTTCATTCAATGCGTCCTGATTTCACAGCAATAAATGATCCCCAAGAAATGGCGCGAATGATGGATCTGAAAACTGGACAGGAATACATGGTGCGTCAGTGGGTAAATCCGAATCTGCGCTGTATGTATGCTGACTTACATAATGTTGTCAAAGGCGCAGATTTGATTTTTTCAGGAGAAGGAGTGATTGTGACTCCACTTGTGGCAGAGAAATTGGAAATCAGATGGGCATCCAGTGCAATGGTTCCACTATCATTTTTCTCAGTTTACGATCCACCAGTTTTAGCACCATTTCCAAGTTTGTCAAAGCTGTATAAACTAGGGCCAATTGTAAATCGAAGCATAATCAACTTTGCAAAACTTGTTAGTAATTCGTGGGCAGAACCAATCCACCAACTTCGGCGGGAACTAGGTTTATCGCCCATTAACTATAATCCCTTCATTGAGAACAGATTTTCACCATATCTTGTAATTGCACTGTTTTCATCAGTCTTGGGTCAACCTCAAGCAGATTGGCCTTTAAATACGGTAATCGCAGGATTTACATTTTACGATGGTAGTGAAGATGGGACAAAGCTGACACCCCAACTAGAGCAATTTTTAAATGCAGGTGAACCGCCGATTATTTTCACTTTAGGATCAGCCGCAGTTATGGCTCCAGGTCGATTTTATGAGGAAAGTATTACTGCTGCAAAACTCTTAAACCGCCGCGCTGTTTTACTAATTGATAGAAACACCCCTCCAAACAACCTTTCAGAAGATATTATTGCCGTAAGCTATGCACCATATTCTCAAATTTTCGGGCGTGCTTGTGCAATTGTACATCAAGGCGGAATTGGAACCACTGCTCAAGCTTTATGTGCAGGTCGTCCAACGCTGGTAATGCCCTACAGTCATGACCAGCCAGACAATGCAGCAAGAGTTGAACGCTTAGGGGAGCAACGCGATTTTGTGAGGTGCTAAAATCTGGGACGTATATAGCTTGTTTCAGGATGCGATCGCAACTAAAAAACCAGATTTTGTTGAGAATATAGGGGTGTAATTGAGAACTAAACCCCGATCTCACTTTTTCGCGTTGCTCCCAACGCTTAAACGCTTAGGTACTTCGCGGATGATTCTGCGAAAGGAATATTCAGCAGTAAGAGTAGCCAAGAAATTACGTCAACTGTTAGGAAATCCCAACTATGCAGTGAAAGCTGCGAAAATTGCAAGTATTATACAAGCAGAGAATGGGGTTAAGGTGGCGTGTGATGCGATTGAGAAACAACTGGCAGCTGCTTAAACTTTGAGGTGAGCTTGGTAAAAGATGTAGACAAAATTGATTTACGGACAGCCAGAAAAATTGCTACTGCCATAAAAAAAGCTTCAACATCTCCTGAATCGGTATTCTAGCCATTATAAATAACGGAACTATTTTAACTATATCTGCTTACGCAGATTGAGAGTGAATCCAGAGTTTAAAACCCGCTTAATTGGGTTTTATTGGTGTGTCTATAAACTCTGTGACTGACAAATACCTGATGTCAAAAATGAGTTCCAATATTTACATATTTGAGGTGTATCAATGTCTAACCCCCAGATTTTAGGGGCAAGAGAAATTCATCTAATTTCACTCTACAGTCACTGGGAATTTGGTATGAAACCAGAAGAATTTTATGCCAAATGGGATGTGAGTTATGAACAAATTGCCTTAATATGCTGTCGTTCTGATTCTACGGTCAGAGGTTGGTTTAAGCAAGGTAAATTTAGACGCTATCCTCAGCCTAATGATTTACGACATTTGGCATTCATGGACTTTTTACTGGAACATTTTGAAGAAGTTCCCGAACAACTTTGGCAATTGCTATGTCTGACTCATTCGCCTTGATCTCAATAACATTTCTCTTCTACATATAGCAATCTGGTTTGATTACTGAAAGGTTTTTAAAACAAAAACTTTGTCCTGCAAGGTTTTCAGACTCAGTACACAATATTTCATTCCAGTCGGAACGCTATATATCTGTCCAATAAATCTAATGCACGCATAATTCTAATTGTCAATATCAATTTGACCTGTCTTTGAGTATACCTCCTCGTTTAAGGTAAAATTTGGCGATTTTAAAGCACATAGCAAGCATGGTTATTTTACAGAATTTTTAAGGGGTAGAATATGACTTATTCTGAGCAATTAAAACCGTGGTGTATTGTCCGTGATATTCCCAATCAAGAAAATATTGTTGTGAAAAGATTCCGCCGACGTGATGATAAAGCTGCTAGTAGTGGAGACAGGATTGAAAATACAGCTAAAACTTGGAAAAAAGTTCCGTCTGGTAACGATATTAGATATCATCTAGATAAAATTGATAACTTTGAAGATTTAGAAATACAAATTAATCAAGCTTTAAAAAGTCGAATTCCAATTGGGATTGAAAAAGGTTATTTAAAGATAGCTATTGATTTAAACTTAATTCCTTACTATGCTTATGTAGTACACAAAATAAAAACAAGTTTATCTTATATTCATCAAGATTATCGAAAAAGATTTGGGATTGAAAGTAGTTATCGGCTCAAAAACATCTGCCGGATTAGAACAACTAATAAAAAGCCAGCCTTGAGATTATTGTTTGTTGGTATCTCTTTCATTTTAGTAAATATCTGGGTTAATCTTCTCTGGGCAAAAATTAGTCAACCCAGGAAAGGTGGACGATTAATTTACCGTAAACTGTTTAGCCTCAAACAAATGTTGGCTTTCTTACGTCAAGCTGTTGAAAAAATACATGAAGTCGTTGAAAGCATTTATCTTCCATCGGGTTAGTTCCCAGAAACTAAGTTATCGCCTGGATATAAGCAAATATTATAGATAACCAACATACTTGCTTAAACGGTGGCTGATAAAAAGTATTACAGACTACAAAATTTTCTAGCGATCGCTCTTGGGGGAAAAGTTTGTGATCTACTGACTGTATCATACACTACTTTTTTTGACGATCGCAAAACTTTTCGGTCTACTGACATTGAACTAGGCGGCTGGTGGTGCAGTGGCGTTGACCCCCTCAACGAATACGCGCTAATGATGTGGGGCTGCTTCAAACCCGACCATCCCCGACGTGACCGCCAGAAAATTCACAAATTCATCAAGTACGAACACCCATTCAGAGAAGAGACACGCGCTTTCTTCCTTTTAGTGCCGAATCGCATCTGGGTGAAAGTCTCTAATCGTAGCGGCATCCCCATCACTGAAGAAGACTTGCAGCACCCTGGCGGTTTCTGGCATTGGGTTTGGCGGCACAACGTACCAGTGACAATCGTGGAAGGTGTCAAAAAAGCAGGGGCATTACTGACTGCTGGTTATGCTGCGATCGCAATTCCTGGCGTTAACGCTGGATACCGCACACCCCAAGATGAGTACGGTACTGCTGTTGGTAAACCCTCTCTGATTCCCGACTTGAAACATTTCGCAACACAGGGGAGACAGGTTAACATTTGTTTTGACCAGGACAATAAACCTGAAACAGTCCAACGGGTGAGAACCGCTATCAGTCGCATGGGACGGCTGCTGGTAAATGAGGGGTGTTCGCTGCGGGTGATTGATTTACCGTTAGGGGCAGAAAAAGGGGTTGATGATTTTATCGTTGCTCATGGTCAGTCGGCATTTGACGCACTCTACAACACCGCCGTTGCACTGGAGTTATGGGAAATTAAGCTGTTCACTCTGCTGACTTATCCCCCTTCAATCGCACAAAACCTTCGATTCTTGGATCACTTGCTTGTACCAGAGGGTGAAAAACTGATTATTCTCAAAGCTCCCAAAGGTACTGGTAAAACCCAATGGCTGTCTACTGAGGTGGCGAAGGCGCATGATCAGGGGCGTAGAGTATTAATCATCACCCATCGCATCCAATTAGGTGAGGCATTATGCGATCGCTTTGGAGTGAATTATGTCACAGAAGTTCACGGCTCCGAAACAGGGGATTTGTTAGGATACGGTGTATGTGTTGATTCGTTGCATCAGCACAGTCAAGCGCGATTCAATCCCAATGATTGGTCAAATGATGTAATTATTATTGATGAATGTGACCAAGTATTCTGGCATTTACTTAACTCTGGTACGGAGGTTGCTAAACGTCGGGTATCGGTTCTAAAAAACCTGAAACAACTGGTACAAAATGTTCTCGGTAGCGAACACGGCAAGATTTACCTTTCTTCTGCCGATGTGTCAGATACTGATGTAAAGTATGTTTTATCACTCGCTGGTGAATATCGGGTTAACCCGTTTGTAATAGTCAACAACTATCGGCACGTAGCCGGTAACTGTTACAACTATTCTGGCAGTAACCCCAAGAATCTCATCGCTGCACTAGACAAAGCGATATCCATTGGGGGGCATCATCTATTGTGCTGTTCTGCTCAAAAAGCCAAATCTAAATGGGGAACCCAGGCACTTGAAGAACGTTTTCGTCGCAAATTCCCTCACTTACGAATACTGAGAATTGACAGCGAATCTGTTGCAGACCCCTCTCATGCTGCTATGGGGTTTATTTCTCACCTGAACGAAATTCTGACCGAGTATGATTTAGTTATCGCCTCACCCAGTCTTGAAACTGGGGTATCCATCGACATTGAAGGACACTTTGATGCTGTTTGGGGAATTTTTCAGGGAGTGCAGCCGGTTAACTCGGTGCGGCAGATGTTGGCACGGGTTAGGGAGACAGTTGACCGTCACATTTGGGTTAGAGAGTGGGGGATGTCGGTTGTGGGCAATGGCTCTACAACGATAGGAGGATTGCTGAGAAGTCAACACGTCGCAACGAGGGCTAACATTGCGCTTTTGTCGGCGGCGGATAATGCGGATTTGAGCTATATTGATCAGAATTTTCAGCCCGAATCCTTACAGACCTGGGGCAAGCGCGGTTCTGTGATTAATGTGGAGATGCGACGTTATCGGGAATCAGTGCTTGGGGGATTGGTCGAAGATGGATACATTATTATAGATGCCAACGATGCTGATAATGATGAGAGCGGGGCTGTAATCGAGTCAGTTAAAGCGGCTAGTCAGGAATTGTATACTGCGGAGTGTGAAGCGTAGGCGTAGCCCGCCGCAGGCATCGCTAATTCTGATGAACTCTCTGATGCCGAACTCAAGAAGCTGCAAGACACAAGGGCGAAAACCAAAACTGAACGACATCAGCAGCGCAAGGCGGAATTATCCCGTCGCTATGAAGTTGACGTGACCCCTAATTTGGTGGAGAAGGATGACGACGGCTGGTATCCTCAACTGCGGATGCACTATTATTTGACACTGGGGCGAGAGTTTTTGACGAATCGTGATACCAAAAGAGCTGCATCGCAGTTAGAAGCAGGGGAGAATTCGATTTGGAAACCGGATTTTAACAAGGGGCAGTTATTGCCTGCTGTACTGTTGTTAGAAGAAGTGAATTTGTTGCAGTTGCTTACGCCTGGGGAACGGTTACGTGGCAGTGACGAGAAGATGGTGGAGTTTAAGGCACTGGCGCTAAAACATCGGCACATTATCAAGAATTACTTGAATGTTTCCATTTCTGAAAAACATACACCGATAGCGATCGCACAGAAGTTACTTGCCAAAATTGATTTGAAGCTGGCTTATGTTGGTCGATTGGGTAAGCGTGAAAATCGGGAGTGCGTCTATCGGTTTGTTGCTCCTGATGATCAGCGTGATTCGATTTTTGGGCAGTGGTTAAATCGAGATGAAGTATTTCAAAGTGAGTTGGTGTCAGTCAGTAATAATATAAGTACAACCACACCAGTAACTGACACAACATCACTTTCCATATCCCACAATTGCTCAATAGATAATCCTCGAACTCGTTCAATCAAAGATGCATCAATTTCACCAAGACCACGATTTAGCTGACGTATAATTAAATCCTGTTGTCCTTCTTGTCTCCCTTCTTGTTTTCCTTCTTCTTTCCCTTCTTGTCTCCCTTCTTGTTTCCCTTCAAGTTTTGCTCTTTCACGGTCTTGCTGATAAAGTGGTTCTAATCGCATAATTAACTCCCTATCATCTGATTCTAAATTTTGATTGATTCTCAAATTCTCGCGCAAGTTATAAACTAACTCTAGCGTCGCTTGCTTGTATGGATGATTCAATGGTAACGCTGATAATTCCACAATCGCCTGTGACTGCACACTTCCCCTGCCAAGAATTCTCAACCACAAGGTTTCCGGTGTTTGTGGTAGTTGGTGAATAGCTACAATTGCTGTCCGTAGAGCATCACCTAAAAAGTATACTCCTGGTAACCACCCCGATTTCTGATTAACGTTAAAGCTTGATAGTAATGCTGGGGATGCAGTTGGACTAAGAACCCATAGTTTCGGAATATCTGATTCTTGGAGTCTGGTTTTATTCGCTTTAGCGTCTCGCCGCAAGAGAGCTTTTACTTCTAATAATTTTTGAATACAATCACAAATTTCATCACTAGAAGCTGCATTGCGAAATGGTTCTAATATTGCTGGAAACTCTGTAAATCTTCCAAGTAACCCTAACAGTTCTAAATTAGAGTTCTGCTGTACTGAAGGAGTAAATAACACATCAATTTCTTTGATCTCTCCTGAGATTTTTGATGATGACTTTACTTCCCCATAAGGTTTTAACAGTTCTTCAAGATAGTCTTTGGCAAATTCGTCATGTACAAATCGAGTCATTCAATTTGGTTTATTTGAAATTGGTTTGAAGTGATTAATAATATTTTATCTGTAGAAGTTATTGCTTAGTGGGAATGGGGGCTGGCTGCCCATCACCCGCAAGGGCTGCGGTTTTCTCCAGGGATTCCCTCAATCGCTTGGCTGCGTAGATGGACATATCTCGCGGTACATTAATGCGATCACGCAAATATCGGAGAGCGACATCAGAATGACACACACGATATTCCCCAAACATTTAACAAGGCTGTGCAAGCGGGGAAAGGGCTGAAGCTGAAAATGCAGCAAGGGCTAGAGGGCGCTGGCTCGCTCTACACTGAGCTTGTTTCAAAAGTTGGTGATGCTCTCTCTATTGGCGTAGCTGATGGTGAGCCAATATAGAACGCATACCTGGGGCAGTGGCAGGTATGGGTTAACTTTGCCCACGGGTGCAAGTCTGTGGTGTGCGATTGGCTAGTGGGGGTGTAGATCGATAAAGCTTTGGTAAAGAGTTGAATAATTCATGCTTCAGATTTCGTCTCACTAACTTTTTTAGAGACAGCAATTGCACCAACTCCAAACAATAGACCTAGTAGGGAAGTAGGTTCTGGTACTGATGTAGATGAAGAACTCAAGGTAATATTGGCAGCAGAATCTTGATAGATGTATGTTCCTGCCCGTCCGACTTCACCCGTCAAGCTAATTTCAGAGCTTGAAGTTCTTTCTAGGGTATATCTTGGAGCATCAAAAGCAATGCCAAAATCAACTACTAAATTCCAATTCGACCCAGAATCAAGCTCAAAATCGACATCTGGGGTTAACCCCTGCAAAAAACAGTTTGCACCTCCTGAATGACTCCTAAACATTAGAGTTACTTTTTACCAGTTTGAGTAAGGTTGGGCGAATGAGCGCACTGTTTCACTCACTTTCGTGCGCTCACTCAAAACCTTGAGACAACAAATCATCCGGCTATGTCTTTACCACTTTTGTAAGTCATAGCTCTGGGTTTTCTCTTCTGTATAGGCACTACTGATTTCTTGGGAGGTTGAGGAGGACGACATATTTCACAGTAAAGCGGTCGCACACCAAAGGTTTCTCGTTGTGTGGGTTGTTCGCACTGCTTACATACAAAGTTAAAAACGCGGGTGTGAATTTCCCGCTTATGCGCTCTGACGGTGTACTCTCGAACATCGATTGTTTTGCTGGGCATTGACTACCTTTTTGGTCTTACTTCTTCAATATAGTTTTTCATATTAGTTCTGCAAGATCCGTGCGTCATCTGACTAAAGTAATTCTACTTAATCAAATAAATACTCTTGCACTACTTAATCAAATAAATACTCTTGCATGTCATTTTGATGATGGCGGAGAATACTTATAGCTTTGACCTGGATTTGACGAATCCGCTCTCGGCTGAGGTTTAGCTGTTGGCCAATCTGAGCGAGATTGAAATGCCGATCGTTCTCTAACCCAAAGCTTAAAGTCAACACTTGGCGCTGTATAGGTGTCAATGGTTCTAGGAATTTAGCCACGTCTTGGGATAGAAGTTCTTGGGTAAGCAGTTTTTCTGGTGAAGCGCCAACGTCTGCTAAAATTTCGCCCAATTCTGTCTCTTTTTCATCTCCGACTTGTTTATTTAAAGAGATGGCTGTACGAGAGGCGGCGAGATATTCTCGAAGCTTATCTGTACTGAGGTTTAATGATTTTGCTATTTCTTCAGCAGTGGCATGACGACCGAGTTTTTGAAAGCTTTCTCGCTGTACTTGTCTTTTTTTTGGTAAGTATTTCAGTGAGATGAACAGGCAATCTAATAGTGCGCGATTGTTCTGCGATAGCTCTGGTTATAGCTTGACTAATCCACCAGTAGGCGTAGGTTGATAGCCTATAACCTCGGTTGGGATCAAACTTTTCTATACCTTTTTGTAAACCGATCGCTCCTTCTTGGATCAAATCTAGAAATTCCAAATTGCGGTTCTGGTATTTCTTGGCAACAGATACTACCAGCCGCAGGTTAGCTGTCACCATTTTTTGTTTAGCTTTTTGACCAAGGTATAGTGCTGCTCGGATTTGTGCTTCGGTTTTTTCAACAGCGTTGGCTAATTCTCTTAAAGTTGGTTCGCGGTCTAGCTGTTGAGTGAGTTCATTTTTAGATTGCTCAATGGCAATCATTTCTTGTACCTGTCTACCATAAGCGATTTCTTCCTCTGGCTTTAATAAAGGATACTGACCAATTTCCTGCAAATAGATGCGAACCATATCTGAACTGAGGCTGGACATACAACTCAATGCTTTTTTTAACCAGGGGATTTAAAAGTATAAATCAAATAGCTCATTAAAATTTTCTATTTTTAATAGTCAAAATTCATCACTAATGCAGTCCTGGATGAAGTAACCTCTGCTTCAACCTTGTGTAACGCTGTTGGTCGTCAGTAGAGCGCACCGCCAGAGATATCGCTTTTTTTGCGCCAACTACGATCGCTAACTTCTTGGCACGGGTTAGCCCGGTGTAAAATAGGTTCCGGGTCAACATCATATAATGCTGCATATAAATTGGCAGAATTACCACCGGATACTCTGAACCCTGGCTTTTATGAATAGTCACACACCACGCCAGGGCAATTTCATTGAGGTCAGCGTAATCATAAACAACAGTCCGCTCACCATATTGGACTGTAACTTCTTGCTCGACAGTATCAATGTTTTGGATGATTCCTAAATCGCCGTTAAAGACTTCGCGGTTGTAGTCGTTGGTTAGTTGAATGATCCTATCGCCCTCGCGTAACAAATTCCCACCTCTGTTAATCTCCACCTTGTTGGGGCTGGGTGGATTAATCAACTGCTGCAACACGGTATTAAGATTGCGAGTACCCACAACTCCCCGTGTCATCGGGCAAAGCACTTGGACATCAGTGGCCCGATTGTAACCTAAGCCAGGGAGCAAGTCTGTAATCAACTCGCAGATTGCTTGCACTCCATGTTCAGGCTGATGACCTCCACCATGCCACAGACAATCAGACACAGGATTATCAGAAATTGGCTCGATTGTCGGATAAATTCCTCGATTAATTTGGTGAGCAGCAGAGATGATTGCGCTCTGTTGAGCTTGGCGAAATACCTGGGTCAACCGCACCACGGGAACTCGCCCAGAATTGATCAACAGTACTACTACTGCTGAACAGTATGAAGCTACAGCACTCACCAGTTACACCTGGCAAGTCAAGTACGCGAATAACCTAACAAGTCAACCACAGCCACGTATTGAAATCTTTGCGAATACTTCAGTGTTGAATCAGAATGGATTGAAACCGCCAGGAGCAGTTGTTGGCCCAGATGACCTAACAATTCGCAATTCGCAATTCGCAATTCGCAATTCGCAATTAATAATACCCTACGCATAAATGTGCTTGCTCTGAATATTGATACTACGTGTTCTTTTCTTTTCATAATTGAAATTAGTTGCTCTGTACCCCAACGCCTCAATTATCAATTACGCCGTAATTGCGAACTGCGAATTGCGAATTGCGAATTGGAAATGACCTATGGAGTAGGTAATACTCAGAACACGCTACCTACTAATTATGATGTTTATCGGCAAGTAGTAAAAGCTTACCCCCAAAGAACTCCTTTGGAATTGACTCTGGGTGTGAATGATAATTCAGTAGAGAAAGCTGAACCTGTAAGCAAGTAGTAACGCACTCGTTACATAGTCAGCAAGAAGTTAAAGATCAAAACTGAATTGCTTTTCAACAAAAAATTGATAGTAAAGTATAAATCAAAGGGTCAATAATGATCTAATTTAATTTCTGGTGCGTTGATAAAAAAGATTTCAAAAATTCTTATTGGGGGCTACAGGGGGGCTATATATACCCCAACAATAGCTTAGGACTTTGGGGACATTTTGACACCTATATAGGATATACATAGGTGGTAAGTAGGGTATTTTTGACTAGCTCATATTTTGTACCCCACTTAGCCCCTAAGGGGTTATGATAAACTCTTGAGATTAGGAAAAAAAGGGGAAGTTATTTTATTCTTCTTTCTCTTGCCCTTGCAGATCACTTGAACAGATAATTTTCACTTTCTTAAAGTTTATTACTTGGAGCAGATGTCAAACATTCACACGTTGCAAAAAATTTTTCCTGCGGGTTTCGATAACGGTTACGGAAGCCTTAAACTTTTAGTCGATGGCTTTAAAGTAGTTCGTGTCCCCAGCTATATAACTAATGCCGAGATGGAAGATGTTCCAGGACGTGTAGTTTTCAACGGTACTGCTTACACTGTTGGAGAATCAGCCTTCCGCACAGGACATTATTTTGACCGCAACACCGATAATAATGAAAATAAAGTCAACAAGGCATTATTGACTTTATTGGGTGCATTGGCACATCTACCACACCGTAAGGCTTGGCACTTAAAATTAGTCGTCAGTTTACATGATGTCGGTCTGGCTGAAGAATTACAAAAAGTACTCAATGGAGAATATCAGCCGATACTTGCTGGCAAGCAATCAGACGTGAAAGTAGAAGTCATCAAAGTTGTACTAGAGGGGATGGGTGCATTATTTGGGCATCCACTACCGAAAAAGTTAACCATTTTAGACTTTGGTAATGGTACGACTCTGTATTCTCGTTACAACCAAGGGAAACGAGAAGTTCACACTGCTTACCCCATCGGTGTAGAAGTTCTCATCGATGATATCTCCCAAAAAATGAAACATTTAAATGGGGGGAAAATCGGGGATGCCTCCAAGATCCGATTTTGTTTGGAAATGGGGCATACCCGATACAGCCGTGACATCGATATCAAAGATGTATACAGTGCTTCTTTAAAAGATTGGTATGAAAAATACTTAAAAAAAGTGGTGAATCTCACATTGGATGCCAAACACCAAGGCGATGAAATCTGGGCGATTGGTGGAGGCTGTCTCTTACCAGGATTTAAGAAGCTGTTGGAGAAAAACGGCTTCCAAATCCTGGACAATCCGGTAGAAGCCAATGTCTCTGGGCTTTTAGAGATGGCAAAAACTATTTTTGCCAAGAACCCAACTACTACATCTCTTAAGTGATCGCAATGGCAGATAAACAAGACTTAGCACCGGAAAAAGTTCGGATCAAAGATAGCTATCGGAAGCGGATATTTGCCGAATCACAGCAACTAGACAAGAGTTACCTGGAGACGCTCTACTTTATCGTCGATTGCTATTTTGCTTTTAGGAAGGGTGCATTTCCCACACAACAAGTAGCTTTCACGCCAATTAATAGTGAAGATACCAAACTTCCTTCAATGACTCAAGAGCCATCTACTATCGAAAACCAAATTCTTGATTCTGATGACCAAACCTTCACTCTTGATTTTGAGTTGTAAGGGAAGTATGGGACTGCTGCCTCTATCGGCATAAGTCAAGCGATCGCACTATAGCGTTATAGCGTCATCGCTTTCTTTTGCATAAAGAAGATAATTCTAGCACCTCTGTTTGCTAAAGTAATTCTAAGGCGCGTGAATTTCCAAACAATTCAGAGGCATCTTAAACAATTCGCAATACCTCGACTTCGCTCGGCACAAGTTCGCAATACTTCGACTACGCTCAGTACAAGTTCGCAATTCGCAATGGGCTTCGCCCCGCTACGCTAACGCGGACTCGCTAACGCAATTACGTTTTGTAATGGGGATTTAGCGAGAAACGCGGTCTTGGGCTTTGCCCAAGAGGAGCGATTTCTCAAGACAGTCCCCAACACAAAACAAGCTTCTTCCTTTGGGGATGGGGTCTTAAACCCTTTAATTTACGATAACTATGAGAATACTTCATGGCACCTGGATACCAAACGAAGAAACTGACTTTATTCAGTCAGGATCTTTTTATTTGTGGGTAGAAACTCAATTATCCCAAAAAAGTCACACCAATAGTCAACAAATTCATCCTGGACATTTGGTTAAATCCGAATTAATCGCCTTTTTAGTACAAGAATTGGGAATTAAAGAAGACAATACTCAATTTGGCCAACGCATATCTCCCAAATACTTTGCTTTACCAACGACCAATAATCAGCCCCTACCCTCACCAGAATTAACCAAGTATTTAGAAATTGAGTTGACTGATACCTATGAAGAATTCCAATATTGGCAGATTGATTGTTATGAAACAGTAGTATCTACCAAAAATGGCACAGCACTTAATATTATTAAACTACTTAAAGATATCCATTTTTTAGCAATATATAATGTTGAGAAGTTTCAAATTGGTTCAGATTTATTATTTTGGTATCAGGGTTAGCGCGTCTCAAACCCTATTGACAAGCGGACTTACCTATAAGCAATCAAGTTGGAAACAAAGTGGCACTATCCGGGCTAGGGTAAGATTTAATCCATCTAGGTGCAAGGTTCGAGTAATGCCAGCAGGATTTGAGAACAAGAAAAGCAAAACCAAAGCATCTTTTACACCCAGTGTAAATAGCAAAGACATTACCACTAAGTTTCAGGAATACTTCACACAAATAAAAGATCCCAGAGTGGAAAGGACAAGATATCATTTACTCACAGATATCATCACCATAGCGATTTTGGCAGTAATAGCAGGAGCGTCAGGTTGGGAAGATATTGAGGAGTATGGAATCAGTAAACAAGAGTGGTTGAAAACGTTTTTGCAACTACCATTCGGAATACCCAGCCCCGATACTTTTAGGAGGGTGTTTGAAAGAATTAACCCAAAAGAATTTGAGCAATGTTTTCGGCAGTGGGTTCAATCCTTGGTTGAGAAATTGGGAGTAGAAGTAGTAGCCATAGATGGCAAAACTCATAGAGGCTCTTATGACCGAGAATCAAAACTAAAAGCCTTGCACACAGTGAGTGCCTGGTCGAGTGAACATCGTTTAGTTTTGGGACAAACAAAAGTCAGTTCTAAATCAAATGAAATCACTGCAATTCCAGCACTATTGGACATATTAGACATCTCTGGCTGCATCATTACCATTGATGCGATGGGTACACAGAAATTGATTGCCGAGAAAATTATTGCAGCTAATGCGGATTATATTCTGAGTCTGAAAGATAATCATCCAACACTCCATCAACAAGTAAAAAATTGGTTTGAGGCAGCACAATCCATTGGATTTAAAGATATTGATATCGGTATTAGTCAACGTATTGAAAAAGGACATCACCGCATCGAAAAACGTACAGTTTACACCGTACCTGTGTCGCAGATTCCTGGACTTTATCAACTAGATTTATGGGGAGGACTAAAAACAATAGTCATGGTAGTACGTTCGATTCAGCATTGGAATAAAACAACACACGAAGTACAATTTTACATTACTAGCCTTATTAATGATGCAAACAAGATTGCTAGTGCAATTCGACAGCATTGGGGAATAGAAAATTCTGTTCATTGGACATTGGATGTTACCTTCCACGAGGATGAATGCCGAATTCGTTCTTTACACAGTCCACAAAACTTTGCTTTACTACGTCGTATTGCTCTTAATGCATTAGAGCGAGAATCGTCTTTTCGTCGCAGTATTCGCCAAAAATCACGACGGGCAGCTATGAACGATCACTATATGCTTTCTGTGTTAGCTGCGGCTCTCTCAAACTCAGTACCTCTGCCATAAATCCCCCTGTCAATAGGGTTTGAGACGCGCTAACCCTGGTACTTTAAGAAGAAGTAGTAAAACAGCTTTCTGTAATCTATTTACTCTCAAACAAATGCTGGAATTTTTACGTCAAACTATAGACCGCGACTATGGGGTAGTTAATGAAGTGTGTTTGACGTAGGACTGACTTGGGTTGATTCTGGGAGGTGATTCATAAGTTTCCTTTATGATTTATCAAAACAGCTCAACTTTTTTAGACTCCGAGCAAACTGTATCATACACTACTTTTTTTGACGATCGCAAAACTTTTCGGTCTACTGTCCTTTGCTTGACGGTAACGCTGCTCTAACTCGGTTAATGATAAATGTGGCTCTATACTAATATGTTTTGGCATTGATACGGTAGATGCTTGCAGCAGAGGGTATATATTGATTTTACTATGGGTGTGCCACCGGACATGATATCATAGGTTTTCCTCGCCGCCCCGATTACCTTCACGCCTCCCCGGTGTGTGCCAACTTCAGTCAAGCTCACACAGCTAAAGCGGGTAAGGGTATTGAAACGGCTGATGATCTGAGTGCAGCGATCGCTATTGCTGAAGCCATCCGACAGTTGCAGCCACGGGTGTTTACGCTGGAGAATGTCCTGCGTTATCAGAACAGTCAGAGTTTCAGTATTATCCTGTCAGCCTTGGAACTTGAGGGGTACTCGGTCGATTACAGCGTGGTCAGCATGGACAAATTCGGATTACTCCAGGCACGTCGGCGGTTAGTTCTGGTTGCCAGTAGGGGGTTTCGCGTTGCCTTACCTTCGGGTGCTACACCTTGTGGTTGGTATACAGCGATCGCGCATCTCATTAAACAGAAACTATCGATTACAGAAGTTTCTTATCTGGTCGGGTTTCAAAGCCAAAGCCATTTTGCTAAAGTTTTTCGCAAGCACGTCGGTATTACACCATTAGCTTATCAACGTCAAATTTCGTAATTCGACTTTTCTTTCCTTTACCTGGTTACATTGCTTGGGGATGTTCCTGCTCAAAATCCAGACGGTTCTTTAACCCTCTTTTGTCACTTTGGTAGAACCCAATCGCTGAAAGGCTTTCAGGGCTTCCATCTCCAGGTTTTGGCTACAAACTTGAGTTACTGTTAGAAAATAAAAGCTCAAAGCTCGACTACATAAAAGTTTCAGAATGTTGCTTCGATTATTATTTTCTGAAAGTGACAAAAGAGGGTTAATTTTTATTCATCTGTATTTTTCAACATTCCCATCAACAATAAAGTCATTCACGCTTTTGAAGTTGTATACTGCTCAATGAAAAACGACTCTCTGGAGAAAAGCTAATGACCGACTTGATAAAAATAAGCAAGTAATCCAGAACTTTGTTCAAGTCGTTTGGAATGGTCGAAATCTTACAGCGTTGAAAGATTTCTGGACAGAGAATTGTATTAACCATGCGATGTCTTGTACAGAAAATTGCGGTATTGATGCACTGAGGGTCTATCATGAATCCTTCTTTGACGATTTCTTCGCTGCGTTCCCCGACATCCAAATTGAGATTGTGCAGCAGGTCGCCGAAGGGGATCGGGTTGTTAGCTACATCATAAGTCACGGCAAGCACAGCGGGTCATTCTACGGCATTGCACCAACTGGCAGGAGCATCTCGACATCAGTGATCCGAATTGATCGGGTTCAAGATGGAAAGATTGCTGAACATTGGTCTGTTTCTGACGCAGCAGGTCTGATGCAGCAACTTCAATCTTGAACTACCAGTGATTTAAAAATTGTCAATAAAGCGTTGATATGTCCAGCAATTCTCATTTTGAAATAAATAGAGTATTAACCCCCATTTCAAAATTCAAAATATAGTACAAAATAACTAGTTTTCCGGGAGAGGCGATGCTTGTGGCGAGGGAAGCGAGGGAAGCGATCGCTAAAAAAACAATTTGACCGATTGATTAAGTATAAATACTCAGTTCGTCGGCGGAAATTGGCTGACAACGAAAAGGGGAAATCCAGCAAAAAAGTTCTGTTTTGAGAAAAGAGAACTCAAGCGAAATAAAAATTTATAACTGTTGTCATCCAGGTAAAATTGGTGAGTTAAAAATCCAATTCTCGCGTCAAATTATTCCAAGATGGCTCAAAAAGCGGCGACTCTAGAAATTTCTGAATTAATGCAAATTTTGCGTGATGTCAAAGCTGGACGCAGTAGGTGGAAAGTTGAGAATGAAGGTAATAACGTTCTAAAAAATCACGGTTACAATTTAGAGCATAACTTTGGTCATGGTCAAAATCATCTGTGCGAATTTTTATTGTCTTTAAATTTACTAGCTTTTTTATTCCATACTGTTTTAGATTTAGTTAATTATACTTATCAAAAAGTTCGTGAGCTATTAGCAACTCGGACTAGTTTTTTTAATGATATTCGTACCTTATTAAAATTTATTTGGTTTAAAAGTTGGTCGGAGTTTTTCTTATTTATTCTTGCCGAATATATCCCGCTCACAAAAGGATATTCTAGTTAAAAATGTCAAAATTCGAGGGGAGGTAAAGATTATTAATTGAGAGAACTTACAAAAAAAGGTCGGAATTTCAGCTATATTTATAAGTTGAAATCTATTTTTTAATGGGCAGATATTTAAAATTATTTCTCTTCAGTTAATTATCATGATTATCTTTCAAAAAATCATAATTAGATAGAAGTTTTCTATGTAAAGAAGAGGATTTTATCTTCTTTTGTTTTCAAAATGAGAATTGCTGATTGCCTACCCCGAATTATTGAGGGGATACGCAACAAAGGTGAATTCCTGGCAGAGCCGTTGGTAAGTCCAGACCACGCAAATCTTTGGGCGTGGTCTACACCGAAAATAATGAGCATCGATGTCAAGCTCCTGTTGAAGACGACAGGGGTATATGTAATGTATATACCCGTTGGCAACGTCTGCCGTAAGCATCGCACTTATCCTAATATTTTCTCAATTTCTTTTAGGATCTCAGCTAAAAAAGGAGCATCTGATTTAACGATATTATCCTCACTTCTATCATGTTTATGATGAGGAAAGGTGGTCAGATTTAATTTTCGGTGATGTTCAGTATTGTCATAGCGAAAAATTAGATTATTCTCTGAATTCATATATTGATAGCTATACATTTTTCTATCAAGTGATATTTCAACATAAACAAATTCCCTCAAATGCAGCAAGGAGTTATCTTTAAATTCGAGTTTGGCTCTGATAAAACCTTCATATATTCCTCTTTTTTCAGTTTCTACATGGAATAATTTAACTATTTCTGAGGATTCAATTAAAAGCCGAATTTGCTGAAAATAATCTTCAATCAACAAAATCAATCTCCTCTATGGATTCTTTTGTTTGTTGTAAATGTGCCAACATTCGAGCTTCTCCAATCCACTCATCAAAGTCAAAATTATGAGATAATTCATCATTATTAAACTGAGTGATAAATTCCTCAGTTGATAATTTATATTTAGTTTCAAATTCCTGAATCCGTTCTTCTGTTCTTTTGATTCCTGCTGTCACACTCTGTAATCTTTCTGACAACGCACTTTGAATAATGCGTCTGAGTGAATCTGGATCTTTTGACCGGAGTTTGAGTTCAGCCATTATTTTTCCTCTCCTGCTACTGTTGAATTCACAAAATAGTCATTGAATGAGCAGTTGTTATTCTATATGGAAATGGAAAATAATCTGTGAGCAATGGCACTTTTTCGATTCCACAAGTTAGTCCATCACTTAAAACAGTTATCAGTTATCAGTTAAAAACCAAGAACTTTACGACTTGACTGATAACTGTTTACTATTAAAAGCCATTGCCCATCTAAAATGGCTCTTTTATAGTAAACTCATACTATTATTTCTTACCTGCTTGCACACGCCCTTTTGTACCTTGTGTCACTTTCGATTCCTCTTCTTTCTTGCTAGAGTTGACCATTTTAACCAAGTGGTGATTTAGATAACTTTGCGCCGAGATATACAGACTTTCCCAAATCTCTTGATTGCGGCTGATTTTTGTACCGACTGTATTTCCTGCTGTTTTCTCCGATACCAAGTATTTACGGAAATAGTTATTCCACAGATGTTGCAGGAAATCTTCGGCAAATTCGTTAAACGGCAGAATCCATTTATAGTCCTTGTCCAAAAATACCCGATAGGACGCAATTATCGGTAATGCGAGGTCAGTTGGCGCACCAAACCCAAAAGAGTACTTACTGTCTGGCAACAATGTAGTTTTACGTATATCAATTGATGCTAAATCGTTGGCACCCTTCCTTCTGGGATTGCTGATATGGTCTTGAATGATTTCGTACAATCTTTGCTCTATCCACAGAGCTTGAGAGAGCAGAGGCAGTAAAGCAGTTAATCTTTCCCTTTCTGCATCTGTAATGTTAGAGGGAAGGCTCATCCCTGCTGGGTGTTTGGTTCGTTGATTGCCGTCGGGATTGTATTTATTTCTGTCGAGGCAGTAAAGGAGCTTGAGCAAATGGGTGACATTGCACTGGGCATTTCTGGGAGCGCCGCTTTGGTTTTGGTAATAGGCGATGCGGAATTTTCTATCTTCTTTCTGTTCTAACTGGGCTAGGTACTGCTTGAGAAATTTGTAATCTCCTCTGGCGTTGACTTTGGAGCGAGAATCTACTGGCGTTGTGGTATTTGAAGCTAGGGCTATATCCTTGGCTGATTCTTCAGTCAGCCCGATGTGAATCGTAACTTTTACTCTGGCCTGGGTTAAGTCGTATTTATAGTTTTTAGCTTGTTCAAAAGCTAGAACTGTATGTCCACCGTTGATAATTCCATCGCTACCCCCCTCGTTAGCTTCTAAAATCTCCAGTTCTAGTTCAGTTTTGTTCTTGACAGGTTTAGCAATATTAGCCGATAGAACGATTCCACTGTGACGGGAGAAGAATTTTTCGGGTTCGGTTGTCAGTGAGTCGAAAACTTGTCTGTAGGTCGCGCTTTTGCGGTTCGGTTCGCGGATATTCGGTTCTAGGGGTAGGTCTGTTGGAAACGAATCTACATGAGCAGTGGCGATGATGCAATTGGGATTGGCTTGAAAATAGTTATCTATCTTAATGTTCCAAGTCTTGGGCATAGTTTGTTTGCAATGTCAGGGGAATTTCTATGTTAACCAAAACCCTTAATATGTCGCCCAAGTCTTCATCTTCAAGGCACTCCCCCGTAATTACAGAAGCTCAGATTTCAGCCGGAGGCAAGTCTGAGTAGTTCACTCGGATTCTTCACCTAGATCAGATTGGCGACTGTTGCGAACATGAAGAATTGCTACAGTATTTTCTGACACGACAAATAAAACTCTATATTTTCTTCGTTTTCCAACCCAGAGTTGCCGAATTTCACGACCGATCGCTGGTGCTTCTGGTGCTATGCTACAGCGATTAGGAAATTCTTTCAATGAAGCGATAGCGTCAAGAAGTTCATAATACCAGCTATTGGGAGCAACGCGATTTTGTGAGGTGCTAAAATCTGGGACGTATATAGCTTGTTTCAGGATGCGATCGCAACTAAAAAACCAGATTTTGTTGAGAATATAGGGGTGTAATTGAGAACTAAACCCCGATCTCACTTTTTCGCGTTGCTCCCATAACTTACTATTGACCCCGATCTCACTTTTTCGCGTTGCTCCCGACAACGAAAGACTTCTTGAAGAAGAATTCATGAGTCAGAAATATTGAGTGTGGCGGGTCTTAAACCCAGTTATTCAGCCGCTACTCGTTATTAATACCTTTTGTGACTCCTGACTCCTGAATTTCAAAAAGTCGCAGCCATATCAAGTTTCGCAGTCGAGTCAGTAAACAATTCACCTTAAACAATTTTGTAGAGGTATAAATGGAAACTCCAAAAGTTGTCACTATTCCCAATCATTGGACATCACCCAAATATTCATTAGGGCAAAGAACCAAGCAGGGAGTGATTGTTGGGATTCAGTATTACCCACCCAATAATCTACTGACTGGCTTATGTAACGAATCTTGGCGTTATGCTGTCCTAAATAAAAACGATTTTTCAGAAGTGTCACATCTTGAAGAGGAGAAAATTCATCCACTTACACCGCTTGAATTACGCACTGAACTTCAGGCTGAAATTGAAGCGTATCAATGTAAAATACTAACCCATCTTCCGCACCCCAACTGTCACAAACGGAAATTATTGAGAAAAAAAAGACAAGAAAGAATAAAAACATACATCTGAAATCAAAAAAGACTTCTGAGGAGTCATGAATCACTAAAAAGGTCAGTTGCTTTACCTAATTGATTTTTTATAGTTGATTTAGACTCTTTGAGTGCGGCTCTTACTTGACGTTGAGCCAATGTATAAACCAGCAGGCATAAACCCATAATCATCCCAGGGTTAGCGCGTCTCAAACCCTATTGACAGGGGGATTTATGGCAGAGGTACTGAGTTTGAGAGAGCCGCAGCTAACACAGAAAGCATATAGTGATCGTTCATAGCTGCCCGTCGTGATTTTTGGCGAATACTGCGACGAAAAGACGATTCTCGCTCTAATGCATTAAGAGCAATACGACGTAGTAAAGCAAAGTTTTGTGGACTGTGTAAAGAACGAATTCGGCATTCATCCTCGTGGAAGGTAACATCCAATGTCCAATGAACAGAATTTTCTATTCCCCAATGCTGTCGAATTGCACTAGCAATCTTGTTTGCATCATTAATAAGGCTAGTAATGTAAAATTGTACTTCGTGTGTTGTTTTATTCCAATGCTGAATCGAACGTACTACCATGACTATTGTTTTTAGTCCTCCCCATAAATCTAGTTGATAAAGTCCAGGAATCTGCGACACAGGTACGGTGTAAACTGTACGTTTTTCGATGCGGTGATGTCCTTTTTCAATACGTTGACTAATACCGATATCAATATCTTTAAATCCAATGGATTGTGCTGCCTCAAACCAATTTTTTACTTGTTGATGGAGTGTTGGATGATTATCTTTCAGACTCAGAATATAATCCGCATTAGCTGCAATAATTTTCTCGGCAATCAATTTCTGTGTACCCATCGCATCAATGGTAATGATGCAGCCAGAGATGTCTAATATGTCCAATAGTGCTGGAATTGCAGTGATTTCATTTGATTTAGAACTGACTTTTGTTTGTCCCAAAACTAAACGATGTTCACTCGACCAGGCACTCACTGTGTGCAAGGCTTTTAGTTTTGATTCTCGGTCATAAGAGCCTCTATGAGTTTTGCCATCTATGGCTACTACTTCTACTCCCAATTTCTCAACCAAGGATTGAACCCACTGCCGAAAACATTGCTCAAATTCTTTTGGGTTAATTCTTTCAAACACCCTCCTAAAAGTATCGGGGCTGGGTATTCCGAATGGTAGTTGCAAAAACGTTTTCAACCACTCTTGTTTACTGATTCCATACTCCTCAATATCTTCCCAACCTGACGCTCCTGCTATTACTGCCAAAATCGCTATGGTGATGATATCTGTGAGTAAATGATATCTTGTCCTTTCCACTCTGGGATCTTTTATTTGTGTGAAGTATTCCTGAAACTTAGTGGTAATGTCTTTGCTATTTACACTGGGTGTAAAAGATGCTTTGGTTTTGCTTTTCTTGTTCTCAAATCCTGCTGGCATTACTCGAACCTTGCACCTAGATGGATTAAATCTTACCCTAGCCCGGATAGTGCCACTTTGTTTCCAACTTGATTGCTTATAGGTAAGTCCGCTTGTCAATAGGGTTTGAGACGCGCTAACCCTGCAGGTAAGCTAGTCGAGAGTGAAAATTGCTGGCGTGTCGCCCCGGACAAAAAGTTAACTGGTAAGGAACTGGGTTCAGTATTGAGGATGTTTCTGCTGGAAAAAGCAAAAAATCACGAAGCACTGATTTATTTTGCCGGACATGGATTTGAAGCACCAACCTTAACAGGTAACCAGAAAGGGTATTTGGCAACTTTCGATTGTACTAGCGATGGGCAGAATGCGATCGCCTTTGACGACTTCAACGATTTAATCCACAAATCTCAGCTTGCAAGTTTAGTGGTGTTGCTTGACTGCTGCTATGCTGGTTCATTTCTAGAAAAAAGTTTTCTCAGGTCAAGTTTCCCCGTTTTCAACAGCAAACTAAACTACCGTTTGATAACCGCCTCTCGTGAGTTTGAAAGAGCGCGGGAAGATATTGAAGGAGGCATTTTTACCCAAGCAATTCTCAAAGGATTATCTCACGATAAAGCTGATGAAACGACTGGTGAAGTCAACGCCAGCGACTTGTTTAGCTTCATATCACGCCAACTTAAGCACAGTGGACAAGAACCAATATTCATGGGCGGAGGAAGGTCAATTCCTCTGGTTTGGTATCCGCCAAAGAATCCGGTGGTGGTTGTGCGTGAGGAGTGTCCTTATCGAGGTTTGGAAGCTTTTGACAAGCAGCACGCTCAATTCTTCTTTGGTCGTAAGAAAGTTGTTGAGAATATTTTACAAAAACTCGCTCAGGCGCAGTTTGTTCCAATAATCGGCGCGTCTGGAAGTGGTAAATCTTCCGTGGTGCGGGCGGGTTTGATTCCTCAATTGGAGAACAATGGCTGGCGAGTCTTAGAGCCGATTAAACCAGGAATTGAGCCATTGGCAAAATTGAGAGCAGCCTTTGAGCCATTTTTTCAACGTTCAAGAGAGATTCAGCAGCTTTATGAATTCATCCACAATCATTGCGATGCCTTAAATCTAATCATTGAGCGCCTCCCTAGTTCAGAGCGTTTCTTGTTAGTTGTAGATCAATTTGAAGAAGTGTTTACGCTTTGTCCCAAGGAAGAGGAAAGACGCAAATTTATTGAACTGTTGACAAATTACTCTCTTGGTGGAAGGTTGGCAATTATTACCACCATGCGAGCATGCGAGCGGACTTTCTTGAACCTTGTCTGAGCTATCCACCGCTGACTCAACTGATTCAAAATCAGGCGGTGTATATGCCGCCGTTGCTAGGGGCAGATTTAGAGCGGGCGATCGCATTACCAGCAAGCTTGCAAGGTTATCGCTTTGAGGACGGATTGCTAGGAGAGATTATGCAAGATGTGGGGAAAGAACATGGATGTTTACCACTGTTGCAGTTTGCTCTTACAGAACTTTGGGAAAAACGAGACAGTGAAAAGCATCAGCTAACAGTTGAGCAGTATCGGGTGATGGGTGGTGTAAATGGTGCGTTGGATCGTCACGCAGAAATGATTTATCACGATTTCATAGAGCAGGAGCAGGAATGGGTTAAGCGATTATTTTTGAAGCTAGTGCGAACGCATGAAGGCGATAAGGATACAAGGCAACGGCAACCTAAAGCCAAAATGTTAGCTATTGGTGGTGAAAATGAAAGGGAGCAACGCGAAAAAGTGAGATCGGGGTTTAGTTCTCAATTACACCCCTATATTCTCAACAAAATCTGGTTTTTTAGTTGCGATCGCATCCTGAAACAAGCTATATACGTCCCAGATTTTAGCACCTCACAAAATCGCGTTGCTCCCATACGCTACGTACAATCTTTATGATTTCATATTTTAGAAGTTGATGATTCACTTATAATTTTTACTTATTGAAATCTCAAGAGTAGTACATGTGTTCGCTGCCTTGGACGGTTAGCGATCGCTCTTGGGGGAAAAGTTTGTGATCTACTGACAATCAGAAATTGGGAATATGGCAAAGGATCAGAAACTTTTGCAAAAGTAGCAAGACTTTGTAAAGTGCTGGAATGTGATATTGAAGATTTGTTTGAGGAAGAAGCAGTGTGATGATTGAACCTGCTGAAGAACCTCTTTTTGTTCTAGCCTTTGTCTCATTTTATAAGCGATGCCTGCGCTGGGTTACGCCTACGCATTTACCATCTACATTCAAAAGCTATGTTGCGATGTTGCGATTGACTTTGAGCAAATATCATTGAGCTAAAGGAGGTGGAAACATGAATAAGCCACCTTCTAGACGGAAAAAACCCACCCCTGCCGCATCTGATGACAGCACACTACCAAATGACCTTGCAGAAGAGGATATCTCCCCTCAAGAAAACCCAGCCTTAGCAACAATTGACGTTGCTGCTGTTGAAATTCCTGAATTAACCGAGCAGGAGCAGAGCGATCGCCTGCACTTGGAGCGTAGGGTAGAACGAGCGTTCTTTGAAGCAGGGAAGGCATTGACTGAGTTACGCGATCGCAGATTCGGGTGATTTGCGATCGCATTACATGGGTGTATTCGGGCGGGCTGGAGGAATCGGTGCAGAAGTTTTTGGAATCGTTGGGAGTCTGGAAAATCATTTGGAGTCAGTAGTTTACGCTGTAGAATGCTGAACCAAATTTCGATTTGGTCTAACCAAGAAGCGTATTTTGGCAGCCAAACAACTTCCACTGTAAAGCTCCAACCTTCTTGTTTTTGTTTCTGATTCAACCAAGCCTGTAATTGTTTTGGGGCATGAGTAGAGCCATTGTCAAGGATTAAATAGATATGGCGTACACCACGACGAATGGCTTCTGGGATTAATACCGATATTATAAATGTCTGGAAATCGAGAAATGTTTTTGTCGGACTACAACAGCCATAGATTAAACCCTCGGCAACACTTAAAGCCGCGAAAAGATGTGTTGCTCCTTCCCTAACATATCGGGCTGCAAAGTGAACTGGTTGTTCTACACCTGCTGCTTTATTCGGATGCAAGCCAAGTCGTGCTTGGATAGAAGTTTTCTCATCTACACACACTACCCAAAATCCCGCAGAAAGTAAAAATTTAGCTTGGGCATATAATCTGAGTACGGGTGTTGCTTTTTCAACGAAATTATCATCAATCCGGTGCATCCAAGCATGAAAGCGCCAAGGCTTTATCCTTTCAGATTTTAGCCATCGCCAAACTGTTGAAGTTGCGATGGCAACTACGATACCCAGGGTTACTAAGTGTGCCCCAATATCGCTGCAACTCCATCTTGCTAAAGGGATATCAAAATCTGTCGGTTTGCTGCAAGCAATCGCTGTGACTTGTGCTTTTACGATCGCTTGAAAAAGACTTGGACGACCAGGGCGTGGAGCCTCTTCCAGGCTCCGGGTTTGACACCAACGTTTGCGCCATTTACGTACAAGAGCAGGTGAGCAGTTTATTTCTTCAGCTATTTGAGCATCCGTCCAATCTGGACTTTCGTCAACTTTTAGGATAATTTTTCCTCTTCTAGCTTTGCTTTGACCTGTTTTACGCGCAAGCACTTGTTGCTGTAACAGCTTTTTTTCTTCTGTCAGTTCTACCCTGTAAGTTTTTTGCCGACCAATCATAGTACTGAATGGTTGAGGGATGTTTATACTTACCCTACAGTCAAAAAATTTCCCTTGTCAATTCGCTACGAACTTATGCAAAGCTGTACTTAGTGGCATTCGACACTAAAAGTTCTTTCATCGCATCCCCGCCTTTTGTTTATTCGCGTCTGCCCTAAAGTTACAACTTATTTGCTTTCCTGCATATTTCTAACTAGTTTAGTCACTAGCTTTCTGGGAGTAAATCTTACAGATTCAGCGAGGAGCTTATTTTTAATTCCAGGAACAACAACAGTTTTGTTTTCCAATAGGCCACGATAGCCGATCTGGGCTACTGTTTCCGCAGTCATAATTTTTTGACCGCTTACCAGCTTTGAATCTTCCATTGCGGCTCTTTGTTGAAAACCAGATTCTGTAGGCCCTGGACAAAGCGCCGTCACTGACACACCTGTACCTTCTAATTCATTAGCGATCGCTTCTGAGAACGACAATACATAAGCTTTACTAGCGTAGTATACTGCCATTAGCGGCCCTGGTTGAAAAGCAGCAGTAGAGGCCACGTTTAAGATTTTTCCAGACCCTCGCTTAACCATACCCTTGAGGAATAATTTGGTTAAATGTGTGAGACATAAAATATTAACCTGTAGCAATTGCAGTTCAGCATTCAGGTCAATTTCGTTAAATAATCCGTAGGTAGCAAACCCCGCATTATTGATCAGCACATCAATATTAATACATGCTTGTTCTAGCTCAGTAAAAATTTCTTCTGGGGCTAATGGTTTAGATAAATCCTTAGAAATAACTTTGACATCAATCCCAAATTTATTTTTAAATTCATCGGCGATTTTATTCAGCTTTTCCCCACTTCTAGCTACTAACACAAGATTGTAACCATCTTGAGCAAATAACTTAACGAATTCATAACCAATGCCGCCAGATGCACCAGTAATAAGAGCTGTTTGTTTACGATTACGATTACTCTGCATAAACTTTCCTATCTTAACTGCTTGAATAAAAATGAATTATTTGTCATTAATCATTTGTCATTTGTGATTAGTTGTTAGTTATTAATTCTTCTCCCCCTGCCTCCCCTGCCTCCCCTACTTCCTTCATTGCCATCGAGAGATTTCCAAGCGAACTGCCGCTTTTGTTCCTAAAACTTTTTGCCCACGTTCAGGTAGAGATATATATGCAACATATACACTTGAACTGGATTCGGAAGTTGGATTTAACTTCGTTACTGGCTCTTTTTCATCGGAATTCCAACTGTATTTAGCCTCGTATGTGCTATCTGATTCGGCAACATCAGTAATTAGATAGTCAGACCATAGGGGTACTTGGTCGAGATGATTGTCACGCAACCAATTCGTCTCTTGTTTTGTGAACGAATGCAGTGCTAAACGTAGGGCATATCTACAGACACTATCATCACTGGCTGAGTTTCTTGGGATTAAAAAGGCTGTAAACAGAGGAATGGGTTTATCCGTTCTTGTTAACTCTTGTGTAATTGGGCAATAATGAGCGATCGCTTGTTCGTATATAGGAATAGGAAGACCACGCAAAGCAACCCTAGTTTCCAGTTGATAAAATTTTTTGTCCAAGTCTTTTAACTCAACATTGCTCAGAGACAGCTTCACCTGGATATCACCAAACAGAAAGCGTTGCAGATTTTGATAACCTTCTTCCGAGTTCACTATGCCATAACGCCCACCATGACAGCGATGAACATAAGCACGATGAGATCCAAGGATGTAGGCTTTATCGATTTGAACTAAACCATCACTTTTTACCCCAACAGTTGTGCGTGAAAGACCAAAAGCTTCTTCATAATCATGTGCATTAGTGCCGATCAAAGAAAAAACGCGGCTTGGCGAAAATGCATTATCGATGCTTTGTAGTTTTTCTAGCTGAAAGTTATCGGGTAACTTATCGGTTGGCTTGGCATTAGGTGTTAAATATTGGTACATTCGCTGAGGGCCAAAGTCATCAGAATTATTTAACTGGAATCTGTCTCTAAGGTTTTCGAGCAAGCCACCCCCGACTTCAAAATGAATCCCACCATGAGGTGTGGCATAGGTAAAGAATTTATCAATGTCATCGGCAGCTTGCTTGGCCTGTTCTGGATAAATCTTTTGAATCAGGCTGCGACAAACAAGACCACCCATTGAGTGGGCGACAAGATAAACTTTGCCTGCACCCGTCGTTTCCTTGACATTTTGGATCAGTTTTCTTAAATCCTTTGCTATCTCCTCCATCTCCTTTCGGGCTACACTTGAAGAGCCAAAACTAGGTGTAGTTGCATCATAAAATCGATAGATCCAAATAGTTTTATTAAGTTGGCCAGACAATCTTCTAATCTGATTGCTTATATTCTGATTGTCAACAATCGGTTGATAACCATGATCGGTCATTAACCGCAGTAATGGACTCTCGAAAAAAAACTTCTGGGGATTTTCGTTCTCATCCACTCGAATATGGGTTGAACCACTATTGAATCCATAAAACGGATCGTCAACCGTTTGCTCAACGTCTTTTTGTGTACCTGCATATCCACGAACGAAGATGATTGGTAAATACTGCATATATATCCTCGCTATTTAATTTAAGTATTTTGGCTCGTTCCCAGATTTAACCTGGAAAAGAGAAAAATATCTTTTTTAATAAATCTCACACTGCGCTTCTATCCCGCCTTGGAATTTATTCCGAGTCTGAGAGCATTTAGTCCACGCTTGCTGAACTAAATGCTCGTTCGTCAATTCAGTCTACTCAGTGTGGACTTTCACTATTAGCCCAGAACTCAAGTTCTGGGCGGGATGTCGGTGAGTCTGACAGTTTCACTCTGACAAAAATGTGGATAGAGGATTTTTCGACTTGTGTACACCGTAGCTTTTTAAGGGGGGTTGGTGGATCTTCCAAGCCCAAATATCATGAACCCAAGCATATTGGTCTTAGAACGTTTTCACAAACTCAATTAGGGCTTTCTTATCTTCATCCGGTAGATTTGAGCCAAAATAATGACCCTTATCCTCAACAAAGTCAGGAGACTTATTAGCTCTTAAAAGCACGCGTGCCAACTTACCTTTGATTCCACCCTCTGGTTTTAAGTCTTGGAAAAGGTTGCCGATATTGAGAGATGTAATCGCCTCTCTGATATTGATGCTTGCCAGCAAATTCACAGGCGTACCTTTAGGAACAGGAAGCCTAAATCTAGGATTCGGATCTCCTGGGGGAAGCTCTAATTTGGTATCTCGATCTGTCCTGCTGATAATTCCTTGACGCTTTTCAGGCCACAACAGCTTTTCCATAGCATCCATATAGGCTTTCACACGTCCTTTCACTGAAGGATCTTCGTTATATAGTCCTAGAGTGTTGTTGTGCAGAAGTGGTGCTGTTGCCCAAATACTTATTAGCGAAGGTGTGCGGTAATATCCCAAACCGCCGTCTGGTATCTTAAATTCGATGGGTTTTTTCTCATCAAAGGGATTGTACAGCGACAAAGTACCTGGTGATGGCAGTTCTTTGTAGGTCTTAGAGGAGAACTGATCCCAAATATGCCCCTTGGTGGCATTTGTTCCTAGCGATCGCGCCGCATTAGTACCAATCAGTGTAACTGGATAACGCTGATCATCAGACAAGAAGTTGTGGTCTAGAAAATTACTACTGAGTACAGACTCTTCATACCATTTTTGAGCCTGTTCGGGGTCAATAGCAATCTCAGTAGGTGGCTTTTTGCTGGAATGGCAACTAGCGCAAGTGCTAGCAAAAACAAGCTTGCCACGTTTGAGAACTTCTTCATCTTGGGTCAAGAACTCTTCACCACCCGGTGCATCTTTCAGGTGCATCGGCTTGATGCTTCTCAAGAATGCTTCGGCATCAGCCATGCGTGCTTCTGTCTGTCTCCAGCCTTCGCACTCCTTCCGCGCCTTTTCAATATCAAAAGGTTTTTGGGGAGTTCTGCCTAATAAAGGCTCATGGAGACTTGTCCAATAATCGCCGCACATCCCAATGTTGACGTAGACGCGTAGTGAAGCAGTTGCCACTCCTGTAGAGTCCGCACCATCCTTGAGAATATGATTAACATCCTTGGTTGAACCATCGTTCATCACCTCTGGATATTTGGGGCGATCGCCTAAATTAAAAATGGCATTGATCGCATTCGGATTGTTAATATGATCGGTCGCAATCCGAGAAGTATCAGAAGTCCCCGGTTTCTGAGAGTTAAGTACTTGCTTAATAAAACTATTTTCCGCGACGCTGGTATCAAAGAATTTGTTTTCCTTGATATACTGATTACCCAATGCTGCTACAAGGTTTTCCCATTTCGGGTGTTCCTTGTCTTTGGGTGGATTGAGCGGATCTAATGCTACATGACAGATGGCACAGGACTGCCCTATTACGTAGGGAGGCTCGACTTGTGAGTTTTTGGCATATTCAACGGGGTTCCATTTTGCCCGATCAAAGTTGGGGTTGGGGAACTTACGCAACCCAATAACGCCAGTTGAGAGCGGATCTTTACACTTATCTAGCAGTAATCCGTATTCATCTGGCGCAGTTGCTTTTTCGCATCCAGGATCGTTAATTGCGCCATAACGTTGAAATCGCTCGTCATGCACACCCGAGTCAATCAGTTTTAGCAAGTCAGCACCACCACGCGTTCGCTTCGCTAAATCACGATAGTACTTTGAGTTACCGCCAGTCCATAAGTACCAGGTGCAACGACCCCGTTTCTCGGCATCTGTTAAATTTCCCTTGGTGTAGTCTGGGAGATAACCGAGACCATCACAGTTATCAGGGTATTCAGATACACCAGTATCAGAATATTCAGTACTTATAGCCGCAGGTGTCTCACTATACTCATCGGCTAGAGCTGTAGGCGTTCCATAAAAGCCACAGACTATAAACATAGTCACGAACAGGAGGAGCAGACAGCCCTTAAAAATTAGACTTGTCTTTTTCATAAAACTCTCTGGTTATAACACCTAAACCTTCTCCACTGACCTCACCTTTGCAGGGGTACACTAATGCTCCATTACTGATTTCCCAATTTCCGGATTTAGCCTTGGGATATTTTGATGATTTAAAATGTACCTTAGTGAGGTCTGTTATGTATGAACTTACTACACAAGTTTGCAAAACGTCATCAATAAACTTTTATACATTTCTCAATCAAAATTTAAAAAATTGTAAACGAATGATAGACTTCAATAACCAATTTGTTATGGTTATATCGATTTGCTGGATAGTTGGCTAAGTTTGTAACAAATTGTTAGAATCTACTTTTAAGGTTGCCTTAACCTTTAAAGAAGAAATAAAAGACAAAAATTTTCACTTTTTTAAGAATTTGTTGGTTGATGCTGTAGGTTTACAAACTGCAAAAATCTTTATATAACTGTAAAAACCAACATCCTGGAACTTGATAGGCAAAGATAATTAACAAAAAATTAATATTTAGCGTTGGCGTAGCCCATGTAGGCATCACATCCGAAAACCTGCATTGTTGATTTGTAGAACTAAATAACTTCTTTTCCCAGAGACCCTATAAATAATAGTTCTCTGGCAAGGGTATTAGTGCTACTAAAAATTCTAATACCTAATTTTATTGCCGAAATTACACAAAAAACAGAGGAACAGATGGAAAACGATATTATCTTTGAGCCATTGAGGTTTCGTAACCTCACGGTCAAAAATCGGATTTTTCGCTCTAGTATTTCTGGAAGATGGGATAACTATGATGGTTCAGGTACCCAAGCCCGAATCAACTGGGAAGAAAAGTTTGCTCGTGGTGGTGTAGGGGCTATTATTACTTCCTTTGTGCCAGTCGCCATTCGGGGAAGAATTATGCCCAATTACGCCACTATTCACAGCGATGAGACTGTTCCCTTTTGGCGAAAAGTTGGAGAAAAAGTCCACGAATATGATTGTAAATTTATCTTGCAATTAAGCCATTCTGGACGACAGCAAGATATTGGTGGTGTAGAAAACTTAGGGAAAAAAGCGTTAAGTTCCACCAGCCAAACTGAGCCATTCCACGGCTTTTTGTGTCAAGCGATGACACTAATAGAGATTCAAGAAACAATCCAATACTTTGCTGATGGTGCTAGACGTGTCCGTGAAGCAGGTTTGGATGGAATAGAATTGCACAGTGCTAATGGATATCTTTTTAACCAATTTCTCAGTTCTGGAATTAACGACCGTCAAGATGAATATGGTGGTTCATTAGAGAATCGAGCGCGGTTTTTGCTAGATGTAATTAGAGCAATCCGCAAAGAAGTAGGCAACGACTTTCACCTGCAATTTAAAATTAGTGCTGTTGACTATAACAACGCCGTCACCTTTTGGGAAAAACCAGGTAATACCATAGAAGATTCTATCCAAATTTGTAAATGGGCAGAAGAAGCTGGGGCTGATGGCGTCCATGTGTCAACTGGTAGCTTGTTTCCTCATCCACTCAATCCCATTGGTGATTTTAATTTCGATGTCATTAGTAAAACTTATGACACCATGTTGTCGAGTGGCGTAGAGACCACACGCAACTACATTTTATTTCGCAAGTCATTTTTGCATCCCCTTTTCAATCTTTTATGGAATCGAGTCAAAAAGCAATTGCCTCCTCAACCATTTAGTGGTGATGAAGTAAAAGACCCGAAAATCAAGCAATTACTGATAGAGAACCAAGGCAGAAACTTGTTGGATGCCAGAGAAATTAAAAAGCATGTTAATATTCCCGTATTATGTACTGGTGGTTTGCAGCAGGCTTCTTATATTCGTCAGGCAATTAATGATAAGTATTGCGATGGCGTCACAATGGCTCGTACCCTAATTGCTAACAATGATCTAGTTAAAATTTTTCAGGCAGGTAAAGACCTGGCAGATAAACCCTGTACCTATTGCAATAAATGCCTGCTGAATGTAACTGAAAATCCTTTAGGTTGTTACGAGCAGGATCGCTTCAATAGCTATGAAGAGATGATGGCAGAAGTGATGTCAGTTTTTCATCCAACTCAGTTTGCAAATTCATCTAAATAAAAAAGCGATGGGTATCACATTGACAATTTCGCTTACAGATAATCTCCATAATAGAGGGAGCGTTTCATGACTGAACAAACAAACCCTACCCTACTTTCTTCCCCGCTAAAGGGATTCTTCAAGCGGATTTGGGTTGTGATTGTGGGTGTTGTAGCAGTAGCAGTCTTTTTATTGTGGCCTGTTTTGTCTAACTCCCCAGTGGATTATGCTGACATTGAAAACCACTTTAAATATGGTTCAATCGGTAGCGAACCCATCAATGGCATCCCTTACTGGATTTGGAAAGTTTTACCAGATTTATTCCCAGATAAATTACCTGGGAAAGGTTATACTTCTCTGGGATTTATCAAAGAACCTGATAAAGATTTGCCTGTAGGTTTTTCGCAACGGAGAGTTTTTATTGATCGAGTTGGGTTGAATTGTGCTGTATGTCATACAGGGACATTGCGAGATACCCCTAATAGCGAACATCAAGTCATCACCACGATGCCTGCTAACGTGCTTAATTTGCAGGGATATATCAAATTCTTATCAGCAGTTGGTGTGGATGAGCGCTTTACTGCTAACCGGATGTTGCCAGAAATTGAAAAAATAAGTGGCGGCCTGAATCCCGTTGAAAAATTACTTTATCGCTTTATAGCAATTCCCCAAACTAGAGATGCCCTAATTAATCAGGCATATCGACTTAAGTTTGTTGAAGAACAACCAGATTGGGGTCCAGGAAGAGTAGATACTTTTAATCCTTATAAAGCAATTCAATTCCATTTTCCAATGGATAAATTGCGTCAGGATGAATTGATTGGTACTTCTGATTTCCCTTCAGTTTGGAATCAAAAACCCCGCGAGGGATTGCAGTTACACTGGGATGGTAATAACACTTCCGTTGATGAACGAAATAAGAGTGCAGCTTTAGGGACTGGAGTCACACCCACAACCATCGATTTGCCTCGAATTCAACGCATTGCCGATTGGCTTTGGGAACTACCACCACCAAAATTCCCTTACGAAGTTAATGAAACTTTAGCGGCCACAGGAAAACCACTTTTTGAAAGTAATTGCGCTAGCTGTCACGCTTTTGGTGGTGCGTATATCGGCAAAGTTATACCAATTCAAGAAATTGGTACAGACCGACATCGCCTAGATTCATTTACTTATGAAACCATTTCTAACCAAAATACTCTGTATGCAGGTTATCCGTGGCGCTTTGAGCATTTCCGTAAGACTAATGGTTATGCAAATATGCCCCTTGATGGTGTTTGGTTACGCAGCCCTTATTTGCACAATGGTTCAGTCCCCACCCTCCGGGATTTACTAGAAAAACCAGAGAACAGACCACAAGAATTCTATCGGGGCTACGACGTTATCGATAGAGCAAAAGTTGGCTTTGTCTCTGATGTCGCCGAAGAGAATGGTAAAAAATACTTCAAGTTCGATACAAAACTTGATGGTAACAGTAATAGCGGTCACTTGTACGGCGTTGATCTTTCTTCAGAACAGAAAGATGCAATTGTTGAGTACATGAAGAAACTTTGAAGGACACTTTAGCAAGGAGAAACCTAAGTTTATGGCAATACTTAAGTCAAAATTAGGGAAAATAATCACCTCAATTGCTGTAGTTATTGTCCTTCTTTTTGGGGTTGTGGGTTACGTCGGATGGTACAACCTTTTCCGCGAAGTCCCTAGCGAAGTTTACAAGTCACCAGAGGATCATTTTAAATATGGTTCTATTGGTACAGAACAGGCGCAAGGTGTACCCTATTGGATTTGGTTAGTATTGCCACGGATATTTCCCGATAAGTTACCAGGACCAGGCGGTTATACTTCTTTGGGAATTACATGGGAAGAAGGTAAAGAACTACCAGTTGGTTTCGCTAAAAAAACAATTGGGTTTCCCAGAGTCGGGATAACTTGTGCTGTTTGTCATCATACCACTTATCGAGAAAACCTCAAAGATAAGCCAACAATCATTGCAGCCGGGCCTGCGAATAAATTCGATTCTCAAGGCTATATCCGCTTTCTTAGTAACGCTGCTAGCGATCCCAGATTTGAACCTGACTATATCCTTGATGAAATCAAATATAGCCATGAGTTTCCTTGGTGGGAAAACCTGCTTTATCGCTTTGTGATTATTCCCCAAACGAAGAAAGGACTGTTGCAACAAAAAGCAGACTTTGCTTGGACTGATTCTCGTCCCAATTGGGGGCCGGGTAGAATTGACCCGTTTAACCCTGTGAAGTTCACTACCTTAAAGTTGCCTAAAGATGACACCATTGGGAACTCAGATATGATGCCTCTGTGGAATGAAAAGCAACACCAAAACTTTGCCCTGCATTGGGATGGTTTAGAAACTTCGCTACGAGAAACGGTGCAAACTGGAGCTATTGGTGATGGTGCAACTAAAGAGTCTCTACCAGTAGAGGATCTCCAAAGGGTAGAAGATTATATTTCGGAATTACCACCTCCCAAATATCCGTTTGCAGTTGATCAGCAACTAGCTACACAAGGAAAAGCAATTTTTAACAATACTTGTGCCTCTTGTCATGCATTTGGCGGCGAAAGGACTGGTAAGGTGATTCCTGTTGAAGAAGTGGGAACTGACCGCCACCGTCTAGATATGTGGACACAGCAAGCAGCAGATACTTACAACAAATTTGGTGATGGCTATTCTTGGGATTTTAGCCAGTTACGGAAGACTAATGGTTATGTATCTGTCTCCCTTGATGGTCTTTGGTTAAGAGCGCCTTATCTCCATAACGGTTCAGTACCATCCTTACAAGACTTGTTAGAAAAACCAGAGAATCGCCCTCAATCTTTTTATCGAGGATTTGATGTTTACGACCAGAAAAAAGTTGGCTTTATTTCCGAAGGGGAAGAAGCACAACGTGTAGGTTTTAAATACGATATTAACGTTCCTGGTAATAGTAACCAAGGACATATCTATGGCACCGATTTACCCACCAAAGATAAACAAGCATTAGTCGAATATCTCAAAACTTTATAACCAAGCGATGAACAAATATGCTGTTTGGTTTCGCCGCATCGTCTGGCTAGGCGTGATCCAAGACTGGGCGATCGGCTTCCCGGCGATCTTTGCACCGAATTGGTTGCTGGAATTACTCCACCAAAGACCTAGCCAAGACCCGGTATGGACTTCCTTTGCTGGCTTGTTAGTGGTTCTGCTGTCGCTGTTCTACATTCCTGGAGCAAATGACCCATACCGCTATACTGCTAACGCCGTGTTAGCGACTCTTTCTCGTCCGCCTGGAGTCCTCTTCTTTTTCTTTCTTTACCCCAACATATATCCTGCCTTCGGAATTATTGACTTAGTTTTGTGCCTATTCCAAATTCCATTGTTGATACTAACTATGCTCAACAAACCTCAAGCTTCCACCCCGGATAAAGATGTTTTCGAGTATGACGGGTCTACTTATAACGAAGTAAAAGAAGTTGGTTTTAGTGGCCCCTACGGTCAACCACTGCCTTATCATGAGGGTCTGGGAATAACCAAGTTTTTACAGTTTCTCAACGATTCGGCGCGGAATATGTTCGATAAACGGGATATCCGCCCTTATTACGACAAGTTAATTCACGCCAATGGTGTTTGTTGCTCAGGCATTTGGCGAATTAGTGAGGATTCCCCTTATACAGGCTACTTCGCTAAGGGTTCAGAAGGCTTAGTGTTTGCCCGCCTCTCGGTTGCTGGTGCTGGAATTAAGCGGGGTGATCGCAGGGCCTTTGGAATTGCGGGTAAGGTTTATCCTACCCTAAACCCCAACGAAAAGGTAAAACCAGGCAATTTTGTGACTGTCGATTATCTGACAGGCATTAAGACAAAGCATATTACTGATACTGAGTTAACTAACTTTCCCTCTGTTGGTTTAGATATTGGAGCTAACTTAGTTAACCGAATCATTTTCCGACTGATGGACAAAAGACCAGGGTTTCGTCAGCTATTCCCAATCTCAACTCTTGCCTTGGCGCCAGGAAGCAAAGTTGTTACCCCAGACCAATTTATGCTGAGGGTAATGGAAGGCACAGTCAAAATAGATGCAGAAGACTTCCGCGATGAATTGCGGTTAGAAAAGTATCCTGACCACAAATTGGTCTATACGATCAACGTCAAAAACTTCAATGAAAAAGAGTGGACGAAGTTGGGTGTGATTGAATTCAATGACTATTCCATTTGTGAAGGTTGTGATAAACGGATACATTTTTGGATTCCCCGCGACATCCCAGTACCGGAAAGAGATAACCTTGCCCGTCCAGCAGATCCTGTAGTGATTAAGTAAATCCTATGAGCCAGCAATTTGATGTCATCGTGATTGGTAGCGGCTTTGGTGGGTCAGTAGTTACCTGCCGTTTGGCTGAATCAGGAGCGCGGGTTTTAGTGTTGGAACGCGGTCGGCGTTGGACTAAAGACCAATACCCACGTCAAGCCAAAGATGCCTGGATTTATGAACACACCCAGCCGCAAAAACATAATGGCTGGCTCGATTTACGTTTCTTTAAGGGGATGGCTGTTGCTCAGGGGGCGGGGGTTGGTGGCGGTTCTCTATGCTATTCCAGCGTGGTTTTGGAGGCGAATCCAACACGATTTGAGCAGGGCTGGCCACCGGAAATTACTTACAGTGAATTGCTGCCTTACTACGATCGCGTGCGGAAAATGATGGGTGTGCATCCCATACCCCCAGGGCAGCATACCCAACGGGCGAAATTGATGCAACAAGCGGCGCAAAAGGTGGGGTATGGTGATCGCTTCCAAAGTATGCCCCTAGCAATCTCCTTCGATCCAGACTGGAACTACCAACTGGAAGACCCATTGAATGAAAAGCACTCCCGGCAATTTGTCAATGCCCAAGGACAAAAACAAGGCACTTGTATCCATCTGGGTAATTGCGATTTGGGATGTGATGTCCACGCCAAGAACACCCTCGATTTGAACTATATCCCCGCAGGGGAAAATAAAGGGGCAGAAGTGCGATCGCTCCACTTGGTACGTTATATTCAACCAGATGAGGGCGGCTATCGTGTCATCTTCGACCGCATCGAAGACGGTCAACTAATTCGTGGGGAAGAGAGGGGCAAAATAATTGTCATTGCCGCAGGTTCCCTTGGCTCCACCGAATTGCTACTGAACAGCCGCGATAAATACGGCACTTTACCCAAAATTAGTAGGCAGCTCGGTAAAAATTGGAGTGCTAACGCCAACGTTCTTACACCGGATTTCTACAGCAAAGATGTTGAGGTTAAGCAGTCCATGGGCCCAACTATTACCGCAGGTATGGATTTTACTGACGGTAGCTTTGAGGGAGAGAGTTTTATTATTGAAGATGATGGCTTTCCCAACATGTTGCTTAATGCCATTAGCAGCAAACTAAATTCTGGCAAATTCAGCTTATTTGCCTTAGCTTTACGCAACCACTTGCAGCGTGGGTTGGACGAAAAGAATCCTTTAAGCAACGTTATGGTTTGGCTAGGTGCGGGTGTTGATGCTGCCGATGGGCAACTTTCTCTTGGTCGCAACTGGCTCAAACCTTGGGAAACAGACTTAAAACTTGATTGGAATATCCAGCGCTCAAAGGCTGCAATTGATGCCATCCTCAATCTGCAAAAGCAACTTTCTCAAGCCAACGGCGGTAAACTTTACATTCCCTTCTACTGGTCGGTTCTCCGCAGTTTGTTAACAGTGCATCCCCTTGGAGGATGCAAAATGGGGACGACAGAGGAAGATGGCGTTGTCGATCACAAAGGCGAAGCCTTCGGCTACAAAAATCTTTACGTTGCTGATGGGGCTATTTTACCTCAAGCTGTTGGGCGCAACCCTTCCATGACCATCGCTGCTTTAGCAGAACGGGTGGCTCACTTGATGATGAGCAACTGATATCATATCCCCAGAGCTAGAACACCGATTTAGTAATCACGATGAAGTAACAGAATGCTCAGTAGTGTGAGTAAAAATTTTGGCAAGGACATGAAGATTGTGAACAACGGCGGTACGGCGAAGGTCAAAGAGATTTTTGCGAGAACCAACATAACGAGCTTGCTCCCCCTGCCATCGACCAATGTGGAATAAAGAATGCTCAACAGCAACACGTTCTCTGAGCTTGGCACGGCCAGCAGGAGTTAATTGACGTTGTTTTAATTCTTGGAACAATGGTTCATCAGGATGAATCGAAACACTGCGTCCAGTTTTAGAAGTAGTGCAGCGTTCTCTTAGTGGACAAGGTTACAACCATAAGCAAAGGTAGTTAGTAAATAACGCTCAATAGCATGTTCTAACTTGGGGTCAGAGCCGCTCATTGGCCCAAAATGTCTTGTAAAATTAGTCCAATAATCAACATTTTTCAGAATATCAATTAAATTGCGTTCTGGAAAACGTTCTTCAACTGCTTCTATCAGTGCCTTGGCTTGGAGACTCAATTCATGACGTGGCGGCTTTTTTAATACTGGTTCTCCTTGGTCATTAATAACAACTTGACGGTTATCAGGATAAGCTTCATCTACTTGAAGTGCTGTATCAGCAAGCATTGACTTTAATTGCTGAACAAAGCTATCGGCAGTTGAACCAAGAGGCAGGGGGAAGGGGGCACTTAGCTGGGGGAAGTGCCCCCTTCCTCCTGCTGTGGAATGAAGGGGGGAACATGGGTCTGATTCCCCCACTTCTCCTAAGTGGTTCAAGTGAGGGTGGGGTCGAATCCCCATCTGAACTATCCCCCCTGCTCCCTGCTCCCTGCCCCTTTTCCTCTTTTTCAACACACTATTCGCTACACAGAACTCACGAGCGATCGCTTCCAGAAATTTTGGCTCGACTGAACCTAGTTTTGGTTCAAAATTTCTACAAATCAATGCTTTCAGCCGGATTTCTTTACAAAACTTTACAACGTGTCCCATTTTACACGTATTTCGTCATGACCCCAAGAAGGAACCATTGAGGCAGACGCACCAAATCGTTGGCAACAGATTGTTACCTTTGCTGATGGTGAGAGGCTGCTTATCAACAATACTGATTTAGATGCTACCAGTGTTCCCTTTCCCAAAGAGCAGACTTATCCACCAGAATATACGGAAGCGATCGCTCAAATTAAAGAACAGCATCAGAGAGAGTTAGAACGACTTTCCAAGGAATTGAGGATTGGTTTGCAAGCAGAAGCAGCTACTACAGCCGAAGCCCAAGTGCAAGAACAAATCCAATCCCTCCAAAACCTATACAAGCAGCAGAGAGAACAAAATATCCAGTTGCAGCAGCGATTGGATGAGATGGAGGGGTTACGGAAACTGGAAATTGAAAACCAACAACTCCTTTTTCGCATTCAGGAATTAGAAAACGCCGTACAACAGCGCCCTTCTCAAGAATGGGGGAATACCATGACCCAGCAGGCAACCAAAGCGTTGAATAAGCAGGTAAAGCAAGCACTGGAGAAGACAATTGATTTGCGATCGCTAGCCCAGGAACCACCCAAAGAGAATGCTCAGGAATGCTTACGACTCATGGGCATGGCATTAAAGAATCTCGCCAGCGCGATGAACAATACCCAAGCACTCGAAGCTGCGGCCATAATTCTGGGCAGTAGTCCAACTCCTGAAGCGATCGCTTACCGAGCCGAGCAATTGTCAATGTTGCCCCAAGCGGTTAGCGACATTCGGCAGATACTTGCAAAACCCGGGTGTACTTGGCAGGAGTTTTGGGCAGTGGCTCAAGAGTACGAGGTAATTAAGTCGGATTACTGGGCAGAACTTACCACCCAGGAAACAGAGTTAATTAAAACTCTCAAAAACACATCTACTGAACCTCGGACAATTGGCATTGGTTCTATTGTTGCTCATGCTGACCCATACCGAACTCTGTATTTGCAGAGGGGCGAAGTTGTGGACGAGGTAGGGGGCAAAGTAGTTGTTGCCTGGGATCACTGGCGCAATGAGTTGAAAAAGACTCAAAGCTATTCCAGGGAAGAGTTGCGGTTTTGGCAGGGCGAAAACCAGTAAATAAAGACTCGCTAAGAGAATAGCCAAAAAACTTAAACGTGGCATTGCAAACATGCCGCTCATATTGTCATGCAAATTTTGGAGGAATTATGACTACAGCGTTAAAAGCAATCAACGGTGGCAGCAAACAGCGAAGTGATCGCAAACAAGCTTTAGAAGATAAATCGATTAGACCACATTGCAAAGTATCGATTGAGGATATTAACTGGGTTCGTCAACAGCCTCCGTCAGTCCAACAGCTTTGGTTAGATAGTGTGGCGGCTGAACAATTCGGGGGTTCTGCTCATAAACTCGATACTAGCCTTACCTACAAATCTTTACAAAAAGCAGGGGCGGCGTTAAGCGCCCAAGGACTGTTTCAGTTTGAGGAAGTGTTTGGCCGCTTACCCTCTGGTAGACCAGGATTGATTAGTTACCGTGTCCGTAACCTTCACGGTTATTACAATCGCTTTTATTGGGAATCGTCCACGTCTGCGGAAACCAATTCTTGTGACGAAAAAGCCGTCCACGCCGAGGAGAAAGTAAATCACCCCGAACGGAATCAAAATTACCCCAAAGTGGAACAAATTCAGTCTGATTTGAAATCATTCCAAAAGAATGGTCAAAAAAGTGAGGAATTGCAAGGGTTCCAAAATCCTAACAACGTTTTTAACTACCCGTTAACTAGCTACCAACAACCTTAGTTGGTTGTTGGTATGGTAGTTGGTTCTGACGCGCCAACTGAAAATCTGCGTGTTGAAGAAACGGCTCATGCGCCCTTGGGAGGCGCGTCGCCTTCACATATCGAAAGCGCGTCAGAACTTGAAGAATTGCCTGTGGCAATGGGCTGTACGACGCTGGCGCTTGTGGATGATGCAGAGGGTGAATCTGCTTTGTTGTTGGGTGAAAAGCAGGATTGTAGCGTTGAATCGAGGGATTGTCATGAAGGCAGTTGTTCCGCCGCGCCCGTTGCACAAAATGAATTTTCTGACAAGGAAGCGATCGCATATCAAAAAATAGAACCGAGTCGTCCCTCTGCTTCCTTGTTGGCCGAAAACTTGGTTTTTGGTGATGAGGATAAAGTAGATCATGAAGGCACAAGTTCGGCCGCGCCCGTATCATTAAATCAAAGTGAGATATTTGAATGGTTGGATAGAGCAAACCTTGGAGAATGCCCCCCATTGTGGGTAATTCAATATTTGCTCTCCAGCAAGTATTACGCCAGCATGAGAGCAACAATCAGCAAGTTTGAGAAGCAGTGGAATCTATCGGTAGTCAATTATCAGGTGCAAAAATCTAGTGAGGCGTTGTTTACCCCCGAACACATCGCCATTAGATCCAAGGCTAGACTATTGCGAATGGAGAAACTGAAAATGGCTTCTTTGGTTGGGGAAAATCCTGGTTTTGACTTCCTCCAACAATGCTGGAATGATGACCCTGCCTTGCAGATTGTGATCAAGAAATTGCTGGCGAAGTTTCCGCAGTGGGGAATTGCGATCGTGGATGGAGTGTTGGTGGATTGGAGGATTAGTTAGGAGAGAGGCAAGACCTTCTGTGAACACTATGTCAATATTTCCTCGCCCATAACTCGTCCAAGAGGCTTTTTATAATTGAAAGTGAAAGTGTTACCATTTTTAATCGCTTGTCGCATCTCTTCGCACATTGGATATTCGCCTACACCAGTTAAGCTTACCCAAGCCTATGCTTACGGCAACCCTTTCAGGGAACGCACTGTCTTGCTACTTAATCCTAAGCCACTTGCTTAAATCTCAGCCCTTCCAATTGATTCTGCTCTACTAATGGGACTTAAACAAAAATTAAGCCCAAATGTAGCCTAAACTAGCTTTATAAGCGGCAAATACGTCACGGTTATGGGTTAACCAATCAAAAAAACGATAAGACATAGCTGTTCTAAAGGCTTCCAATGCTTCAGTAAAGGTGTTCAAAGGTTTGTTTGCCCACCTGCGTCTCAACCCTCCTGTCATTTGATGCCAAAGAATAAAAGTATAGGCACAGAAAACCAAGATAAAATGTCGAAGTAGACTTCTTTTATCCCGAACTTGATATTCTTTTAGCCCCAGCCATCCCTTAGCTTCTCTATAAAAAACTTCAACCCAATTTCTTTGAGAATAGGTATTAACTATCCATTCTGGTGTGACAGTTGATGTAGAAACATTGGTGATAAAATAATCAATATCAGTGGCTTCAGAGAAAGTCGAAGCGTTCATGACGATGGCAATATTTCGCTTTCCTTTCAGTTGTGATATCTCTATTTCTCTAGTTACTACCCATACTATTCTAGGTTTATCCAAATTTAATTGGATTTCTGTGAAAGCTTCTTTAGGTAAGCTCTGTGCTAATTCATCTATCCTAATCGTATTCTGCAACAGTTTCCGCCGTCATTTGGCAGTGCGGCTCTATTAGCTTGTTAAATTCCACTTTCGGGTTGGCAAAAACTCGTATGCTCTCTTGAGTACAGTTTTGTTGCTGAAGATTTCCGACAGTGCTTTGCCAAATCCAAGACTTAAAGCATAACCTATTGACATTGCACGCTCATTCAATCTGCGATCGCCAAACTCACAGGTCGCAAAATTTTTCTCCCACCAGTCCAACATTGCTTGTTACCTTTAACACCGAATTTTAATTACTGTACCGTATATACGGTACTTTACCCAAAATCCTTTGTGAGAAAGCTTTTTGAGACTTAACGGGAAAAGTCAACTCCAGCAACGCATTCAGGAATTGGAAAACGCCGTACAACAGCGCCCTTCTCAAGAATGGGGGAATACCATGACTCAGCAAGCGACTAAAGCGTTGAACAAGCAGGTGAAACAGGCGTTAGAAAAAACTATTGATCTGCGATCGCTGGCCCAGGAACCCCCCAAAGAAAATGCCCAAGAATGTCTACGGCTCATGGGTATGGCTTTGAAGAATCTCGCCAGTGCTATGAACAACACCCAAGCCCTGGAAGCTGCGGCGATAATTCTGGGGAGTGAGCCGACACCACAGGCTATCGCTTACCGAGCCGAGCAATTGTCAATGTTGCCCCAAGCGGTTAGTGACATTAGACGGGTGTTGTCAAAGCCTGGATGTACGTGGCAGGACTATTGGGCAGTAGCGCAAGAATATGAGGTGATTAAATCAGATTACTGGGCAGAACTTACTACCCAGGAAACAGAATTAATTACCGCACTCCAGAACGCATCCTCTCAACCTGACACAATCGGGCTTGGTTCTATTGTTGCCCATGCTGATCCATATCGCACTTTGTATGTGGAGAGGGGCGAAGTTGTAGAGGATTTGGGCGAAGAGTTGATAGTAGCCTGGGATCACTGGAAGGAGCAATCGAAAAAGACTGATAGGTATTTCCGAGATGAATTGCGGTTTTGGGAGGACGAGAACCAGTAGATAACAACTCGCTAAGAGAATAGCCAAAAAACTTAAACGCGGCATTGCAACCATGTCGCTCACATTGTCATGCAAATTTAGGAGATAATTTATGACTACAGCGTTAAAAGCAATCAACGGTGGCAGCAAGCAGCGAAACGAGCGCAGACAAGCAGACGCAGATAAATCGATTAGACCACATTGCAAAGTATCGATTGAGGATATCAACTGGGTTCGTCAACAGCCTCCATCTGTGCAGCAGCTTTGGTTAGATAGCGTGGCGGCTGAACAATTCGGGGGTTCTGCCCACAAACTCGATACTAACCTCACCTACAAATCTTTGCAAAAAGCAGGGGCGGCGTTAACGGCTCAGGGACTGTTCCAGTTTGAGGAAGTGTTTGGTCGCTTACCTTCTGGTAGACCTGGGCTGATTAGTTACCGTGTTCGTAACTTGCACGGTTATTACAATCGCTTTTACTGGGAATCTTCCATGTCTGGGGAAACCAATTCTTGTGATGAGAAAGCTGTCCATGCCGGGGAGAAAACCAACCACGCCAGACCGAATGAAAATTACCCCAAAGTGGAACAAATCCATGCTGATTTGGAATCATTCCAAAAGAATATTCAAAAAAGTGAGGATTTGCAAGGGTTCCAAAAACCTAACAACGTTTCTAACAACCCGTTAACTACCTACCAACAACCAACTAAGGTTGTTGGTATGGTAGTTGGTTCTGACGCGCCAACTGAAAATCCGCGTGTTAAGGAAACGGCTCACGCGCCCTTGAGGGGCGCGTCGCCTCAGTTTGTTCAAAGCGTGTCAGAGTTGGAAGAAGAGTTACCTGCGGTAAAGGACTGTACATCGCTAACGCTTGTGGATGATGCACAGAGTAATCCCGCTTCGTTGTTGGCTGAAAAACAGGATTGTGGCGTTGAGCCGAGAGACTGTCATGAAGGTACTTGTTCCGCCGCGCCGCCTGCCCAAATTGAAAAATCTTCAACTTCAGCGATCGCTAATCAAGCGCCCGTGTCATTAAATCAAAGTGAGATATTTGAATGGTTGGATAGAGCAGACCTTGGAGAATGTCCCCCATTGTGGGTAATTCAATATTTGCTCTCCAGCAAGTATTACGCCAGCATGAGAGCAACAATCAGCAAGTTTGAGAAGCAGTGGAATATATCTGTAGTCAATTATCAGGTGCAAAAATCAAGTGAGGCGTTGTTTACCACCGTTCGCGGAGCGTCTCGTAGAGAAGATATCGCCATGAGATCCCAAGCTAGACTATTACGAATGGAGAAACTGAAGATGGCTTCTCTGGTTGGGGAAAATCCTGGTTTTGACTTTCTCCAACAATGCTGGAGTGATGATCCGGCTTTGCAGATTGTGATCAAGAAATTGGTGGTGAAGTTTCCGCAGTGGGGGATTGCGATTGTTGATGGGGTGTTGGTGGATTGGGAGGGGTAGCGATCGCTTATCATAGAAAGAGATCGCGCAAATCTTGCGAGTTATACGTTATGTCTCTGACAATCAAAGACTTAGAACAATTACAGTCACAGAATCCCGATTGGCAGATGGAGCTAGTAGAGGGAAACATCATCGTTATGGGTCCATGCGATTATGAATCAGACGAAATTGGTTCTCGCTTGTTAACGTTTCTTAATATTTGGGTTATGCCTCGCAAGCTAGGCAGAGTTACAGGTTCGAGCGCTGGCTTTATCTTGCCAAGCATTGAAACCGATGAAACTACGGGCGACCCGGAAAAAAGAAACTTACGCGCTCCAGATGTTTCATTTGTTCGGGCAGAACGACTCAAGAAAACTCAGCGTGATTTTGTGCAGTTAGTTCCCGATCTCACGGTTGAGGTGAAATCTAAAAGCGATCGCATCAAACCATTGGAAGAGAAAATTAAACTATTCCTAGAACTTGGTTCTACAGTAGGTATTCTTATTGACCCTGACAAACTTTTAGTTACAGTTTATCGCCCTAACCAGGAACCAGTTATTTTAAGAGATAACGACAAATTAGTAATACCAGAGTTACTTCCAGGTTGGGAATTAGCTCTAGCAGAATTATGGCCACCTGAATTTGAATAACTCAATTAGGGATTAAAACAGAGAATAAACGAGGAAAATAAAATTGTTCTGCCGCGTCCGTGCCAAATCCTGAGAAATGGTCACATGAGGCGATTGTTGCAAGGTCAAATATGCGACCGGAGCGTATGCAGAAACTCAAGGTTGCAGCGAATTCGGGGCAGAATCCGGGGTTTGACTTTTTGCAGGAGTGTTGGGATGATCCGGCGTTGCAGATTGTGATCAAGAAGTTGCTGGTGAAGCCTCCGCAGTGGGGGATTGCGATTGTTGATGGGGTGTTGGTTGATTGGGAGGAGTAGTAAGTCTGTACAACAGCCCATAAATAGTTATCTTCATCATGTCCACTGTAACTTCTTTTTTGTCACAAATATAAAGTTATGTAACAAAATTACAAATTGGCGAAAATTTTGATTTTGAAATTGATAACACTATAGAGTCAAAAACTAAGACAAACAGTGGTAGGTCTCTAGTCGCCTGTTGTAGTATATCGAGTGGGACAAAATTAGTACTCTCATGATACTTTCAGTAGACCGAAAACTTTTGAAAGTTGACGAAATCATCAGGGTTTGAGGCGATGCTTTTCCCCGTTACTTCACAAGCACAGGCGATCGCTCTATTTATCCATCTGGAACAGAGATGCTTGAAAGGTTGATTGGAAGCTAATTTCGGCAGATGGCGATCGCAACGTCAAAACAATTCAAAAAAATGGTCAAATTAAGGACTGATAAGCCTTTTGGAAAACTTTTCGGTCTACTGACTTTGACTTAAATGTATTTTATTTCCCCCTATCTAAGTTATGTATAAAATTTTAAATTGGAAGTTGATGTTGGTGGTGGTTCCCGTTCAATGGAGCGGTTTCAACATACTGCCAATTTGTTGACTGTGGTGCAAACCTGCCGCCGTCAAGGTAGGTCTGTGATTGATTTTTTTGCACAAGCACTGCTGGCTAATTCCAATAATTCTCTGTCTCGCCCATCCCTGCTTCCTAAATATTAGACCTGAATCCTTACGTTGTGGTGTTGCTCTCAGCCCAATCTCAAACTCAGCCGACAGATCCCCATCAGTGCTAGCTTGAAGGATACCTTCTGAATAACGAACCTGACCGGCTGCGGTGAATGCGCCAGATCCAATGAAAGTAAAGGCTTGGTTGCCCCCTACAGTGGAGTTAGCATCAATGGTAGATAGATCGATTTGATCACCTGCAAAGATACCATTTCCAACGAAGTCAGTGATAACATCCCGTGACAAACCAGCAGGACTATCTGAAACTGAGTTGAAATTGAAAATATCGTTACCAGCACCGCCAGTGAGAGAATCAGTCCCAGCGCCGCCAGTGAGAATATCGCTGCTAGCACCCCCATTTAAGCTATCATTGCCAGCACCGCCATTTAAGGTATCGCTGCTAGCACCCCCATTTAAGGTATCGCTACCAGCACCCCCATTTAGGATATCGTCCTCGGCATTGCCGTTGAGGATATCGCTACCAGCACCCCCATTTAGGATATCGTCCCCGGCATTGCCGTTAAGGATATCGCTGCCAGCACCCCCATTTAGGATATCGTCCCCGGCATTGCCGTTGAGGATATCGCTGCCAGCACCCCCATCTAGGGCAGGGAGCAAGATTAGCGGGGAACCGTTGACGGTATTGTTGTCATTAAAAATGGTACCGTTGATAATTGCCATTAGTGAGTTTTTCCTGAATTTAAACGACTTTAACTTATTAAAGAGAAGCAGACGGCAGGTTTTTGCTCATCTATTTACCCTCAAACAAATGCTTGAATTTTTACGTCAAACAGTAGACCGCAACTATGGGGTAGCCTGCGAAGTTTGTTTACCATCTGACTGATTTTGGTTGATTTTTGGAGCTTATCTATAAGCTAATCTTATTACTCAACTCTCACAATCACCTTTTGTAAATTTCCCAAAAACGGTATCATACACTACCATTTTTTAGCGATCGCAGAAGTTTTCGGTCTACTGAATATTTTTAACCTCTAATTCCATTTGGTTTGCGTCTCTCATATCGCTTTTAGTCTAAACTCCAGTTGAAAAGCGAGTCATGCTTGTTTTTGGTTGAAGAAGGCACTTATGCTGAGGGCAGACGACTTCGTACCCATCCATGCCGGGTATCATCACATCTAATAACCCAAGTTGCGGGTTATTAGATGTGATGCGTGTTTGTCACCCTTCAATTTATGCGATGCCTGCGGCGGGCTACGCCTACGCGTACAAAAAAATGGCGGTGGCGCGTAGCGTCACTGCACCTGAGAGTTGATTGAGCATTCATTTCCTGAAATGATTTTAAGTTCTATAAATTACTCATTCTCTAAAAGCTTGTTGAAGAGTAAAAGAAAAAATAAATGCTTGTAGCTTAAGTAAAAACCCTTGATACGTAACCGCATGAATGGATTTTGGGAAAAAATTAGTAATACCACTAAACACGGTTTCAATATAATGCCGGGTATCAATACTGCTCGGTTAAGCATTATTAACTCGGCATTGGGTTTGGGGAAAAGGTTAAAGGGTAAAGGTTAAAGGTTTTTTCTTTCCCCTTTCCCCTTCCCCTTTTCCCCCCTTTTTCTATTCCTAAAGAATATTACTTAATATTAGCGCGATGTTCTATATTCTTCCGGTAGACATAGGGTTAAAATTCTCCGTAATTGTGAGATATGCATATCTCCCACACGGGTATCTATATGAACCTCTGGTACAAAACCTCACAATTGCTGTAACACCATCAGTCATATTTTGGGAACCAATGGTTCCCATTCGCTGCCCAAGTGCTGCGTCATCACCTCAAGGGAGCAATCTTAGGCTGTAGAGGGCGGTTGTAACAAGGGATAAGGGAGGCGATCGCTTATGGTAAGCGTACTTTCACAAAAATACTCTACCGAGTTATTCACCCCGATAGAGTATATAAATTTACTATAATCATCTTTTACCAACAATTCAGTTTATATTTTTGCAACTATTTATACCTCTGTACAAGTACTGCAAATCTTGCCTACAGCGATCGCATAAAGCACTGCATAAGGGCAATCACTCCAAAATATACTCTCATCACTGCTGCTACAATACTGCTCGGTTAAGCATTTTTAACTCGGCACCTACAATAGTACGTTATTAGCACTACCATAATAGCTATTCAAATTTTACCTAAAACTTTTATATAGCTTTTTTACAATTTTTAATAAAAAGCTACTTGCTATCATTACCTTTTACAGGATATAAGTTTAGAGTGCTACATTGCATAAATAATAACACGTCCTCAAAAAATGTCATTAAAGCTACGATTGAGCTTTAAGTACAATAACTCAAGGAGGCAGAGGCTCAGGTGCAAATTTTGGAAGGTAGTAGTGGAGGCAAAATCTGCGGTAAGTACCGTCTGAGCGAAAGTCTCTTTCTATTAGACATTATCTAAGGTTATCACAAGTCCTTAGATACTCCCAAAACACTTATGGACTATGGAGATATTGAAAACTCAAAACCAAAAAAGAAGATAGCGTCGATACTAGGCGACTAAAACTTCTGTAAAATCAAGCTAATTGAAGCAAAACATGGAGGTAAATATGAAACAATCAAAAAGCCTAAAGCACAAAGCGCCACTAAGGAGTAGGCGCTTTGTCTGTTTGTAAAATTCATCGTTTAAAAGAGCGGGTTTGATCTCGAAGGAACAAAAGAAGTTGTCGCTAAAGTTTGGGCACTGGTGCGACTACTAAAATTGTCCGAGAGTTTTTACCGCGCTGCCAGATCCATTATAGGGTCTGCCGCTTGGAAAGTCCATTCCTTGCGGGATGTTTTTGCTGTCAAAATTCATAAATCTTAGGTAAAGTTAAGTTTGGTTAACGGGACTTAAACAAAATAGAAGGAAAAAATAGAGTATAATGCTTTGCTAGCATAGCTTTTACGTTGAAGTAAGACCCAATGAAAGAAACAACTCCCGCAGCCATGCCCCCGTGTTTTGAAAAATGGTGTCATCGCTTTGATGAAGCGTTTACTCATAAAGCCCAAAAAAGAGGTTTTAGGCACTATTTAGGGGGATTATTGGGGGAAAGCGAGAGAAAAAACCTGTCTCAACTCGCTTTGAATGCGATAGGAGTTGAATACCATCAATTGCACCACTTTTTAACTGAAGCACCTTGGTCTGACTCCAAGATCAATGAACTTCGATTAGAGATTATGAACCAGTGTAGTCAAACCAGAATTAGTCGAGGATTTAGCTTAATAATTGATGATTCTGGTCACAGAAAAAGCGGTAATTTTACTGATGGAGTGGGAAGGCAGTACATTGGAGAAATCGGCAAAACAGATAATGGCATAGTAGTGGTAACAACTCATTTATATGATGGACGAAAAAGCTTGCCATTAGATATAGAGTTATATCAGCACGCGAATTCTTTACCAGAAGGTAAACAAGATTCAGAATTTGAGAAAAAAACTGAACTAGCAATTAAGTTAATAGACAGAACTATAGAACGGAAATATCAACCAGGAATTGTAATTATAGATGCTGGATATGGCAACAATACATCCTTTTTATTAGAGTTAGAAAAGAGACAATTAAAATACTTAGGAGGAGTAGCTAAAAATCGAAAAATAACTATTAATATATCAGAAAATATTCAACAAACATTAGGATAGATGAATTAGCACAGAGCTTACCTAAAGAAGCTTTCACAGAAATCCAATTAAATTTGGATAAACCTAGAATAGTATGGGTAGTAACTAGAGAAATAGAGATATCACAACTGAAAGGAAAGCGAAATATTGCCATCGTCATGAACGCTTCGACTTTCTCTGAAGCCACTGATATTGATTATTTTATCACCAATGTTTCTACATCAACTGTCACACCAGAATGGATAGTTAATACCTATTCTCAAAGAAATTGGGTTGAAGTTTTTTATAGAGAAGCTAAGGGATGGCTGGGGCTAAAAGAATATCAAGTTCGGGATAAAAGAAGTCTACTTCGACATTTTATCTTGGTTTTCTGTGCCTATACTTTTATTCTTTGGCATCAAATGACAGGAGGGTTGAGACGCAGGTGGGCAAACAAACCTTTGAACACCTTTACTGAAGCATTGGAAGCCTTTAGAACAGCTATGTCTTATCGTTTTTTTGATTGGTTAACCCATAACCGTGACGTATTTGCCGCTTATAAAGCTAGTTTAGGCTACATTTGGGCTTAATTTTTGTTTAAGTCCCATTAAGCCGAAGTTTTTCAAAAAATATGCGGTACGAGATACCACTCGCCGGGAGCATTTAGCAGAACTTCAGAAAGTTTTAGGCTATGACTCTATTGACAACTGTTTTCGGAATCACCGCTTATTTGACCCCACGGAACGTAGTTCAATGCGAGTATTGAGGTAATTTTTGCGAGTTTGCCAGTCTGGAATGATGGTTTCTAAGAGTTTGTAAAAGCTTGGGGAATGATTATGAATACGAATATGGCACAGTTCGTGGATAATTACATAGGGGTTGCTGAAAAAGTATGAAAAAGCAATCTTAAGGGTTGACTAGTTATTCAAGCAAAATCAAAGATAAGCTTTTCTTGTTTATAACTAATAAAATCATAATTTTCAGTTATACGGAACTGCAAAAAAGGTGCAGTTTTCAAAAATAGACATAAAAAAGCATAAAACACCCGCGACAGGTGAGTAGAAAGATTCATCACTAGAAAAGTAATAGCAATTGCAGTTTCAGAAGTGTGGGAAAGTTTCGCCATCACTCGATTGAGGCTAAACCTTCTTTTAGCTTGCCCAAATTTTCCTTCAATACAATTACGAATTCTCTCAGATTCTAAATCTTGTTTCTTTTTTTCTTTACTAACATTGGCTGGTGGTCTTCCCAAAGGAGGACCACTCATGATAATACCTCTTCCTTTGCACCAAGCTCTATTCTCTCTTGTGCGATAAATTTTATCTACATGAACCGATTCTGGATAATAGCCAGTATAGTTTTTATATGCTTCTACTTGTGATTTTAAGTCTCCTGATTCATTAAAATTATCCCAACTAATATGGTCTAAAAATACATACCCATCAAAATAACTAGCTGATAATTTTGCCCCAAATTCCACGGCTTTCCCAGCTTTTCCACGGACAATTGGGCGGATATGTGGTTGGCTTAAACTAACGATTCGGTCATCAATACTCTGTTTTTTATTTTCATACAACCATAGTTGTTGACGATAAACTTCTACAACTACAAGCAACATTTTATATTGTTTAGTACTTAGTTTTTCTAGAGTTGCTCCCGATCTGATTAGCTGGTCAATATGAGATAAGTTTCTTTTGATATATTGAAGCTGCTTTTTAATCGCTTTTTTCCTATCTTTTTGGGATACACGACGTTTTTTAGCGACTTCTAAGTAGTTTTTTCTCGCTATTTCCCGATAAGTCCTTGGTTTTTTCTCTAATGTACCTTTTATCTGTTCATAAAGAAGGTCTATTATTCGTTCTGTCTGTTTTCTTGCTTGATTTAATAGCTCGAAATCTGTTGGATAGCTGATGTCTGCTGGCGCACAAGTCGCATCTAATATTAATTTTCCCCGATTTTTCGGCGTGTTATCTTCTTTTTCTAATTCTTCTATTTTTTTTTGAGTTGATTCAGTTGATTCAGTTGATTCAGTTGCTAAAGTCGAAGATGTTGTCTCTAGCATCCTTTTAACAGTTTCTTGATTTACTTTGTTTACTAAGTCTGCACTAATTCTTTCACGAAAATGGACTAGCATAGATGGATCAAATGGAGCTTCATTAATATAAGATGATATTCCTATGAAGTACTGTAGATAAGGGTTTTCTTTAATTTGTTCTACTGTTTCTCTGTCGCTTATTCCTAGTTTTTCTTTGATTATTAATGCGCCTAATGCCACCCGAAATGATTTTGCTGGCGCTCCCATCTCTGCCGAAAAAAATGAAGAATATTCCTCTTCAAATTCCGCCCACGGTATTAAATCAGCCATAATTACCCAACGATTATCTTCTGATAATTTTCCTTCAAACGGAAGTTCAAAGTTTTCTGGTGGGATTGTAGTTTGCTCCTGCTTTCGGTACATGGTTACTAATGACACACTTTAGTCCTGCTAGTCACGGTGATGCAAGGATTTTGGGTTATTTTACCCTCAACTCTTGCACCTGAATATCTTTCTTTGGTCTGATAATCTAGAGACTGTAACCTTTTCTTTTTTTTCAGCAACCCCTACATAGTCAATGCAATCTTTTGGGGCGCTGACCAGCAAAGGGTTGAGTATTATCTTACCTTCCTTGGTACAGCTTCCCCAGCGTTTGTGCATGGTGCGTAGCTCAAACCCTCGCTCATGTTGAATTCCGTATTGGGCTACTAGCCGGATGCAATGCTGGTAACGTTCCAAATATATCTGTTGTGCGCGTTCTCTGTACCAGCGCTTGACTAAATTTTCTACCTGCTTGCTGTTTTCTCTTTGATGAGTGCTGACTTCTAATTTACCGTGCCAAAGTCGCACAGTTTCCTGATTACTTTCAATTACTTTTAAGCGGTATTGTCTGCCCAGATAGCGATACCCCTCTCCAGAAACATATTCCAGGGCGGGTAATGTAGGGGCGTATTGGGCGAATTGCCGTTGCTGCTTGGTTATCCATCTTCCACGGTTGCTAACTCTAGTCTGGATAGCTTCTAGGGGTGAATTATGGGGGGCTTTAACCCGGATTTCTCACAAAGGTTTAAACGAGTAGCCCAAAACGCTTATGCCACTTAGACTTGAGATAAAATACGCCGTTCACATATTGTTGTGATTCGTGCAGTGTCTAAAACGCTCAAAATCTAAGCCTGATAAAGGTTTGGTAATAGCGATCGCACCGCTTGTGAGAAATGCGGGTTTAACTACAACGCTACTGTCTGGGTGGACTTCAATGCCCAGAGTTTTGCGATCGCTGTATTCAAGCACAAACAAAATTGACTTCACTGAAAGCGTGAGTTTGTCCCCGGTGTTGAATTTGATTTAGTTTGCGAAGTTGGGTTGTGAGGATTTCTTCTAGAACAATCTTAGAACGTTTTCCCCCACGTTTGGCTAGGGCTGACTGTGGTGTGAGATATTCATAGCCCATGTTTTGCAGAAGAGTAAGGGCTGGAAGTTGGGAGATGATATTTTCTAGCCAGTCACTTGGGGATAGGTTCATTGTCAGATTGTTTTAAATTTCTCTTGCTGTAATTAGAGCATAATCATAAATTTTTGGGCTGATTCTTGTTCCTTTACTGATTAAATCATCTAAAATATACTTGACATTATCAATCAATTCTTGCTCTTTTGCTAAAATAATCACTCCAACTAAACCAATAATTGGCAAGCCTCTACTAATAGCAACTTTTCTCCCAGCTTTTTCATCAATTAAAAGTTGATCTGCTTTTAATTCTTCTGCCAAAATAATTGCCGAACATTCTCCTAAATCCAAGTCGGTTTCTAATTGTAATTGTTCAATGAGTTGGTTATTACTTATAGAAAGAACTTCTAGCCATAAGGCTGATTTTACAGCTAAAACTGCGGGATGATCCCCCGTTGTTAATTCTGCATAGACTTGTTGAGGAATTATTACTCTACCAAAAACAGCCTGAAGCAAGTCTAATCTACCAACTTTAGAAAGTTCACTTAATGGGGTTGTATCTGAGACAACAATCATAGATTATTGCCTTGTAATTTCACTTTTGCTTGATTAACTTCTTGCTGAAATTCCTCTAAAGTCATACTATCGTCAAATAGGGATATTTCATGCTTAGACATTAAATCTATTACGTCTAGTCTAGGAATTCCTAGTAATTGACTAGCCTTACCACTGCTAATTTCTCCATATTTAAGTAGAGTCATCACATAAGCTTCTTTGGCTTTAGTTTCTGCTTCTTTTCTAATGGTATTATTAACAGAATGAACGGGAATATTAAATTCTACTTTAGTCATAATTCCAGAATATTTTCTTTGTAATGTTTCATTTTCAACAGGGTTGATATTATATAATATATCGTTTTTCTATCGGCTAAAGTCGAGTTATTCGGCGATTCCAACTAGTCAATTTTACTACGGTAGTATCAAGTGTACACGGTTAATAATGCTTATGCCTCCTGACAGGACTTTAGACTGCACAAATAATCAATCCGTTTCCAAGCGATCGCAGCTTGCCTTGGAGAACAACTCAAGCCATAAGCACGACGGGCATCATAATCACCCTTGATTCCCTTGTTCCCTTCTCTTCTCTACGAGAGGCTGCGCCAACGAGACGCACTCACGTTCGGTCACTTTCTGTGGGAGGAGGCAGTATTCCCTTCTGCCTTCAGCAAGAACTGCCCTCTGCTTTTCTTGATAACTTCTGGGTTTAGAACGGTTCAAAACAGTCATAGGTTCTTTGACAGATTATCTTGCCATCCTCAAATTCGATAAACTGTGCAAAATAAGCTTTCATCTTTCCTCCGGCAGGAGTTTGCCCGATTGGAACAGCAATTTCTGCTGTCCATATTGTTTCTAAAATTACTGTGTTACCAGCAACATAAGACTTTTGAATGTCATAATTCTGACTTATCAGAACTGATTTACCTCTAAGAGTTGCTTCCTTTAAATCGAAAAGATTTCTTGTTGCTCCTTCAGGAAATAGGCGATTAGGGTATTCTATTTGCTTTACTGACTCAGAATAATAAATAGCAAGTTCATCCCCTGTTTTACCTTCTGCAATATCGAATGGCACTAAGAAAAGCCAAAACGCTTGTCCCGCATTTCTCACAAGCGGTGCGATCGCTATTACCAAACCTTTATCAGGCTTAGATTTTGAGCGTTTTAGACACTGCACGAATCACAACAATATGTGAACGGCGTATTTTATCTCAAGTCTAAGTGGCATAAGCGTTTTGGGCTACTCGTTTAAACCTTTGTGAGAAATCCGGGTTGTGTATTAAGCAGTTTGCAACTGCTTTCGTCAGCAATTCTCATTTTGAAAACAAAAGAAGATAAAATCCTCTTCTTTACATAGAAAACTTCTATCTAATTATGATTTTTTGAAAGATAATCATGATAATTAACTGAAGAGAAATAATTTTAAATATCTGCCCATTAAAAAATAGATTTTAACTTATAAATATAGCTGAAATTCCGACCTTTTTTGTAAGTTCTCTCAATTAATAATCTTTACCTCCCCTCGAATTTTGACATTTTTAACTAGAATTTCCTTTTGTGAGCGGGATATATTCGGCAAGAATAAATAAGAAAAACTCCGACCAACTTTTAAACCAAATAAATTTTAATAAGGTACGAATATCATTAAAAAAACTAGTCCGAGTTGCTAATAGCTCACGAACTTTTTGATAAGTATAATTAACTAAATCTAAAACAGTATGGAATAAAAAAGCTAGTAAATTTAAAGACAATAAAAATTCGCACAGATGATTTTGACCATGACCGAATGGCACTAAGAAAAGCCGAAACACTTGCGGGTTAAGCAGTTTGCAATTGGTTTCGTAATTCGTGCCGAGGTTTCGTCATTAAAGGGTAAGCTTTCGGGCGACGTTTACGAACTCGTGGTTCACTTCTTGCGGGGCGATCGCTGACAGGCTTGTGGGCAATAACTTTTAGTAAAGTACGATAAATTCGCTGACGTTTTGTTGAAGTTGCGGCTAACAGTTCGGGAATAAAGTTAATTAAATGATGTCGAGTACCTTGAAGTGATAAACGGTTTGGAGGAGTATTGTAAGTAGTCCCAGCCGACCACATTAAGCTCCGAAGTAAATTGTAAGCCAGTAAATAAATATGAATTTCTTTGCGGATCATTGAAGGAGTTTTACATCGTAAGATATCCATACCCAAGGTAGTTTTTATATGTCTCAAATCCAATTCAACATCCCAACGTTTACCGTAAAGTCCAACAATTTCGAGAGTAGAATAAGTTGCTTTATTTAAAAGATTCGCCTTTAGACCTTATATTTTCCGAATCTAAAGTTTTGTAACAAAATATATTTTCCGAATCTAAAGTTTTGTAACAAAATCCAAATTTTGCAGAAAAGCCCACCTAAAAAAGCTGATAGATAAAGAGAAGTACTTCACTACCTTTGATTTTGCCACTCTCCAAATGTACGGAGCTTTTTCAGAAATCAAATATTAGTCCTATATCAGGAAAAACAATGACAAAGATTTTGGTTACAGCACGGCGAGTTAAAGCAGCAGGAGCGCAGTTTTTACGAGGAGGAGGATACAAACCCCGCACGTCACCCTATGCTTTTCAAGGTCATGGTGAAAGTGCTTTAGAGTTATTAGCTTTAGCTCGAGAAGCTACAGGCTTAGGGATTATTACAGAAGTCATGGATACAGCAGACTTAGACAAGGTAGCTAAAGTGGCAGATATAATCCAAATTGGCGCTCGTAATATGCAGAATTTTTCCTTGCTCAAGAAAGTAGGAGCGACAGGTAAGCCAGTACTGTTAAAGCGCGGACTTGCAGCCACAATTGAAGATTGGTTTATGTCAGAGGATAATCCCAATGTGATTTTGTGTGAGCGGGGAATTCGGACTTTTGACCGCCAATATACACGGAATACCCTGGATATATCTGCAATCCGCAAAAGCTATCGTTGAGTAGTAGTGTTTATGGTAAAACCAGTAATTTTAACCGTCGATGATGATCCAGAGGTGCTGCAAGCAGTGTCACGAGATTTACGCTATCAGTATGGTGATCGCTTCCGCATTATCCGGGCAGATTCCGGTATTGCTGCTCTGAATACGGTGCAGCAACTCAAATTGCGTAATGAACCAGTTGCCCTATTTTTAGTGGATCAAAGAATGCCCCAAATGGGTGGTGTGGAGTTTCTCGAACGGGCAAAAGACATCTTTCCTGATGCAAAACGTACTTTGCTGACGGCGTATGCAGATACAGATGCTGCCATTAAGTCAATTAATAGTGCCAAACTTGATTATTATTTACTCAAGCCTTGGAATCCACCAGAAGAGCGGCTATATCCTGTTTTGGATGATTTGCTAGATGACTGGTTATTGGCATTCCGCCCACCCTTTGAAGGGATTCGAGTCATTGGTAATCGCTGGTCGCCCTTTTCCCATCAGGTGAAAGACTTCCTGGCGCGTAACCAAATTCCCTACAACTGGTTAGATATTGAACTAGAAGAGGATGCCGTAAAATTGGTGAAATACGCAGAAGCCAATGGCAGAGAGCAATTGCCCTTAGTGCTGTTTCCCGATGGCTCCCGATTAATTCAACCATCTAATTTAGAGATTGCTACTAAAATTGGACTGCAAACCCAGGCAGAGCGTCCGTTTTATGACTTGGCGATCATCGGTGCTGGCCCTGCGGGACTGGCAGCAGCCGTCTATGGCGCTTCTGAAGGATTGAATACTGTCTTAATTGAGCGTGAAGCACCAGGCGGACAAGCAGGCACGAGTTCACGCATTGAGAACTATCTGGGGTTTCCTGTTGGCTTGAGCGGCAACGATTTGGCAAGGCGGGCAGTCACTCAGGCGCGGCGATTTGGGGTAGAGATTCTCACTCCTCAAGCAGTAACTGGGGTTAGGCTGGAAGATCCTTATCGGGTTCTGGAATTGGTCGATGGCAGCGAAATTAGTTGTCATGCACTTTTAATTGCAACCGGCGTTTCCTACCGTTGGCTAAATATCCCAGGAGCCAAGAAGCTGACAGGAGCAGGAATTTACTACGGTGCTGCTATGACTGAAGCAATCACCTGTAGGAATGAGGAGATTTACTTGGTAGGCGGGGCAAATTCTGCTGGACAGGCAGCAATGTACTTTTCTAAGTATGCCAACAAAGTGATCATGCTGGTGCGGGGTGAATCGCTCTCATCCAGTATGTCGCAATACTTGATTGACCAGATTGCGGCTACTGAAAATATCAAAGTCTGCACAGGTTGCAGCGTTGTTGAAGTCAAGGGAGATGAACATTTAGAAGAAATTGTCATTGCCCATACCCAGACGGGACAAACTGAAACCGTCCCAACCCGATCGCTTTTTATCTTTATCGGTGCCAGCCCCAAAACGGATTGGCTCGATGGCGTTATTCAACGCGATATTCAGGGGTTTATCATCACTGGGCCCGATTTGATGCATAATGGCAAACCTTCTCAAGGTTGGCATTTGGAACGCTCTCCTTTCTTACTAGAAGCCAGTGTTCCTGGGATCTTTGCAGCCGGAGATGTGCGACACGGGTCAACTAAGCGGGTGGCATCCAGTGTGGGTGAAGGTGCGATCGCTATTCAATTTGTTCACCGCTATCTAAGCAATGTTTAGTTGGAGCGGCAAAGATTAAGGAGGTTGCTCGATGTTGTGTCTTGAAGATTTGATTAACTTAGACCCGTTTCAACAGCTTTCCAAAGAGCGATTGGAGTGGATGTGCGATCGCGCTCAAATATTTGAACTCCGTGCTGGAGAAGTCTTGGTGCATGAGGGAGACCTTGTAGATAACTTATTTATCCTAGTCAAAGGTAAAATCAACCTTACCCGTCGCAGTGAAGGAATTGAAATTCCCATCGGACAACACCAAGCTCCATCCTTTTTTGGTGAAATTTTCATCCTTACAGATGATCCTGTACATGTGACAGTACGGGCATTTACAGATTGTAACTTTTATCAAGTTAAGGGAGAGGACTTCCGTAAACTACTGCATGAGTGTCGCAATTTTGAGCGGATGGTCTTCCGCATTGTGGAGCGTCGGATCAGAGGAATAGAGTCCTTTATTCGGGGACGTGAAAAGATGGCAGCTTTGGGCACACTTGCTGCCGGTCTAGCTCATGAACTCAACAACCCAGCCGCAGCACTTGTTCGTGGTTTAGGGGAAATGCCAAGCGCTCTCTTGGAGCTACAACGAATGAGCTTAATTTATGGGCAATCCCATGTTGAAGAAGCCCATACTGAACAATGGTTAAAAGTGCGTGATCAAGGCTATGATGCGATTTTGCATAATCGTTTAGATCCGGTGACACTAAGCGATCGCGAAACTGTATTATTGGAATGGTTAGAAGATTACGGTGTGAAGCAAGCATGGAAATTAGCGGAACCTTTAGCAGAAGGCGGCATTGAGCCGGAAACCCTAGAAAAGCTCACAGAACGTTGGCGCAACCATGACACAGAATTGCGAGAAATGAGATTGCAGTGGCTATCGCTCTCATTTGAAGTCATGTCGATGATTAAACATGGTTCGCGATCAGCTCAGAGGATTTCCGAACTTGTGCAAGCGATGAAGTCTTATAGTTATCTCGATCAAGGCATTCAGCAAGAAGTAAATATACATCAAGGCTTAGAAGATACGCTGCGATTATTTGCTCATAAACTCAAGTCCGGCATCCAAGTGCAACGCAATTATGATCAACATCTCCCTAAAATTTTTGCCTATGGTAGTGAACTCAATCAAGTGTGGACGAACTTAATTGACAACGCTATTGATGCAATGGATGGTAAGGGACTGCTGGAAATTACAACTCAGCAAAGAGGTTGGACAAACGACAGTGCTGTTGGCGAACCTTCTCGAAGAGAAGACAATTGCTTTGCTCAGATTGACATTATTGACTCGGGCAGTGGAATTCCACCTGAAATTCAAACACGCATTTTTGAACCATTCTTCACGACCAAATCAGTGGGACGTGGTTCAGGACTCGGTTTGGAAACCGTTCGCCGGATTGTAGAGAATCGCCACCACGGTACACTCTCATTTGAATCCCAACCAGGCAGAACATGTTTCACTATTTGCTTGCCCTTCCCTTGTCAAATAAATGAGTCATTTGAGAAAAAAAGAATCCAAAATACAGAATTTCAAATCGATTTGATAAACTCATAAGTTTTCATATGAGGTTTTAGATGAGTTTTTGAGCCACCTTTAACCAAAAACAATGTTATAATAATCAGTAATATACTGAAATAAACACCCATAGTTTAGTTACGTCGGTAGATTTATTATCGGTATTTAATTGAGAATTATTTATTAGCCCCTAGACAGAATTGCCCCAGTTTCAACAACAGACTTTATACTTTATATGGAGAATAACATGGCATACAAAAATGCAGTTTTAGACGACAAAGAACTTCAAGAAAGTTTAAAGTCTATTAATCCCAAGTTTGGTGACTTTGTGACTCGTGTAGCAGGCGAAGCATGGGGTCTGCCATTAATTGATCAAAAAACTAAGGCTTTAATCACGATCGCAGTTGATATTGCCAATCAAGACCATACAGGCCCAGGTAATCCTTTTGGAGCGCACGTGAGTATGGCTCTTAAACAAGGAGCCACTCGCCAAGAAATCGAGGAAGTTCTTTTATTCATGTGTGCTTATGCGGGATTCAATAAGGTCGCCGGTTGCTTCGGCACACTGAATGAGATTTGGAATTCTCTATAATATTCAAAATCAGAAATAGCAGGGCTATTTCTGATAGAAGTTCAGTATTTACCATAACTTCTATTAAATACAGGATTTCACAAGTTCGTAGCGTTATTAAATTTCCCAAAGCCTTATTATTAGGCAGCTTAATTCGTCACGAATTTATGAAATGCTTTACTGAGTTGGTCGCCAAGGATGTGTGCGGTGGCGCGGTCGAGCGCTGCGGGCATTGAATTCCTGATCAGCCTCCAGACTATCTCACCCACCTACTTCTCGCTTTCTTCAATATTAAAGCTAGTAGAACTCCATCAGCAACCAACTCCTGTGCAGTGGAAATCTGAATATAATAACCTCTACAAGGATAGCAGCAATGATGTCAGCAATCAGAAAGGCTGATTATGCCTTACGCGATCAAAATGGTGTAGCAGTCTTCTATGTTCTCTTATGGAAACGAAAGTCAATAACATTAGATCTATTCGATGACTACTGGAGAGACGTTCACGGCCCAGTTTGCGCCCGACTACCAGGGCAGCATCAATACTGGCAGTTCCATTTGGCTCATAATCAGGGTGATTTATGGCCAACTATTGACGGCATCGAATACACCACTGGGTTTGAAGACCAGTTCGATGGCATTGCAGAATTAACCTTTGAGACAGAAGCCGACCGTCAAACATGGTTCAAAGCTGCTGCCATTTTGATGGATGATGAACACAATTTGTTCAGTAAGGCGATTGGATATAATACCATCCCTGGTAATTCCAAAACTTATGTTGATGGCATTCCCACGGGAGATCCAAACGGAGAACTGGGTATCCTGAAGTTTCATGTCATGGTCAAAAAAGCAGATGCCGTCAGTCTGCATGAGTTTCACAAATATATGACAGACAGCTTTGCTGCTGCTGTTGTCCAGAGTGACTCGGTTCTCAAGTTCCGACTGCATCTGTTTGAAGAAGTAGATAATTCTCGTCCCGATGCTGCTGGAGTATCTCATTATGAACCTCCACATAAGCAGTATCAGGCAGCTTTTGAAATTGCATTTTCCAATCCTCTAGGAATGGAAAACTTCTTTGCTTCAAAAGAATATGCAAAAGCTGTAAAAAACCAAGCAAAGTATATCAAACAAATCAATCCATTTCCAGAGCGATCTGCTTACACTTTTGTCTACAACGGTCAGATAACATTAGCAGGTCAACGGAGTTCCACAGTGGCAGACCTGATCGTAAACCTTGGTGCAACCAATCAATTAAAGGAGGATATAACTTCTCTTATGCTAGATCAAAAACTGGTCATTTCCAATTCCAATGGCTCTCAGAATGGTTCTCTTAATCATTCACAAAATACTGCAAATAGTCCAACTAAGACTCGGAATAATTATTACAAAGATTTAGCAGCAGATTATTCTAGACCAGGACTTGTGACTCCTTATGTCGCCAAAAAACTCATAGAAGATGCCGAAAAGTATGTGGCGATGAAAGAAAAGAACCAGCCACAAATAGATTCTTATTATACTCTCAAACAAATTGAACAAGAAAACAAAGAATGGTGGCCTACTCATTGCGAAGCATTGAGGCAGGGACGAGGCGATATCCTAACTGGTGAATATCGTGATGACTTGGTTTATTTTTGCCAAGATGGGCCTTATCAAGGCTTAGAACAACAAAAAGAGCGTGAGCAACATTGGTGGGCATTAATTGCCCAACCAGGTGTAACTATGTGTTGGCCAATCGTCATGTTTCATGGGGAAGTGACCTACTTTGAATGGAAGTGTGTAGATAATGAAACTAACGAAACACTTGCTAAAGGAAATGTCACATGGATGCGACGCGGACACAGAGGCGGATGTTATCTCAAAACTGAGCAATTGACTTTCTATCGAGATGTTTTTGCCCCCAATGGACTACTGAAATTGATCACCACAGCCTAAGATGACAGATAATCGGGTGTACAAAAATGCGGTTTTAGATGATTTAGAACTACAAGCAGGTTTAAAAAGTATTAACCCGAAGTTTGGTGACTTTGTGATTCGTGTAGCTGGTGAAGCATGGGATCTGCCATTAATTGACCAAAAAACCAAGGCGCTGATGGCGATCGCAATTGATGTTGTCAATCAGAATCACAAAGGCCCCGGTAATCCTTTCGCAGCACATCTGGATATGGCTTTTAAACAGGGAGCTGCTTATGAGGAAATTGAGGAACTTCTTTTGTTCATGTGTGTTTATGCAGGATTTAATAAAGTCGCAAGCTGCTTCGGCACACTAAATAAGATTTTTGAGCAAAGTAGTGTTGAACTAAGGAATGCAGCAATGATATCAGCAATCAAAAAAGCCGATTATGCCATACGCGATCAAAATGGCACAGCAGTTTTCTACGTTCTGTTATGGAAACGAAAGTCAATAACGTTAGATTTATTCGATGACTACTGGAGAAATGTGCATGGTCCTGTTTGTGCTAGACTACCAGGACAACATCAATACTGGCAGTTCCATTTGGCTAATAATCAGGGAGACTTGTGGCCAACTATTGAGGGTATTGAGTACGACTTACCACCAGAAGATCAGTTTGATGGCATTGCAGAATTAACCTTTGAGACAGAAGTTGACCGTCAAACTTGGTTTAAATCTGCGGCCATTCTCATGGATGATGAGCGCAATATATTCAGTAAGGCGATTGGTTACATAACTAATTCTGGCAATTCTCAAACCTATATTGACAGTATCCCTACAGGAGCTCCCAACGGAAACCTAAATGTGATTAAGTTCCACGTCATGGTAAAGAAATCTGATGCCGTGAGTGTAGAAGCTTTTCGCAGATATATGACAGACAGCTTTGCACCAGCTGTTGTCCAGAGTGATTCTGTTGTGAAATTCCGACTGCATTTGTTGGAAGAAGTAGATAATTCCCGTCCAGATGCGCCTGGGGTATCTCATTATGAAGCGCCAGAAAAGCAGTATCAAGCGGCCTTTGAAATTGCTTTTGCCAATCCTCTGGAGATGGAAACATTTTTCGCCTCAAAAGAATACGCTATTGCTGTTCAAGACCAGGCTAAATATGTCCAACAGATTCTACCATTTCCGGAACGAACTGCTTACACATTCGTTTACGAAAGCAAAATAACTCTAGCGGGTCAATGTAGTTCTAAGGTTGCAGATTTGATTATGAAAGTAGGTGCAACAAATCAACTTAAAGATGATATAGTTTCTCTGATGAACGGCACTCAGAATCAACAGAATGGGAAGTCGGGATTGGGGCATTATCTACAAGGTGTGCAACACTTTGGGATCACAGTTTATGATATGCCAAAATCCTTAGAGTTTTACCTCGAAGTACTAGGAGGTAAAGTCGCTATTGGTGGAGATGGATTTTACGGCGAAGCCTTGCACAATCTGCTCTTTCAAAAAGAGGAAGTTGAAGCGATAGAAAAGGGGATTGATCCGAAAGCTTTGGGTGTTGCTAACATTAGAGATGGTTCAGACATGGCTTTAGATGTCAGGTTCATTTCTTTTGGCAACACAGTCGTTGAAATCATTCATTTCCGAGATGCGAAATTAACGCTTGCTGCACCAAATGCTTTTGAAAAAATACCTTCTTCTGTTGGTTACACCAATGCACCGCACCTTTCTTTCTATGTGAAAGATGATGTAGATATTGATGTCTTTGCAAAAGAATTGGAAGATGAATGTCAAAGACGAGGTTTAACTGAGGTAGTTGTTAACCGGATTGTCCGGGCCAACTCCGCAGAAGAAATGAAAAAACTTGCTCCCAAATTTGCTAAGACAGATTTTACTGACGATTTTGAAGGATGGGCATTATTCTACTGTAAAGGGCCAAACGGCGAACAGCTAGAGTTCAACCAAGTGACTCGGAAAGCCAAAGAAAACTTTACTAGAGCCGAAACAGAATACAACCAAGCTAATGGCACAAATTACTGGTTTTTAAATTCCCAAAAACCAAAATCAAATACTCAGGGACTGTACGCCACATATAGTATTCCTGTGAATGCTCCTTTGGAAACTGTTTGGGATGTTTTACTGGACAAAATGCAAAACCCCCAACCATATATTCCCCATGTAGTTGAAGAATTTAAAATTTTAGAAAGATATAACAATGGCATTCTCCGTAAAATTAGAACACCGCGAATGCAGATGAAAGAAAAAGTCACCGTAGATGAGCAAGCTAAAAAAGTAATATTTACTCTCGTAGATCATCCACTTTTTACTGGTGAGTTGAGTAATCAGGTAACGCTACCTGCTAATCATAATTCTGGATCTTTACCGATTGTAACTTACACAATAGATTTGCAACCTACTAATGACAAAGCTCTGGAACAAGAGGAAGCTGAATGGTTTATTAAAGCTGCTCAACCAGAAGCGATCGCTCAAGCTGTCCACCATCTCAAAAATATCATTGAAAATCAAGTTAATCAGGAGAGTAATACAATGATACTGGCACATTCACAAACATTTGTTGGGACAAAATCTGAAATCGTTAAACGAATGTTCCAAGCTGGCGAATCGATGAATGTGGAAAACTTCATCAAGTTTTACACCGATGATGCTCACTACCAATTCAGCAACTTCCCCGTTGCTTATGGACCGCAAGGTATTAGAGACTCTTCTGTTGATTTCTTGGCAACAGTTGCAAAAGTTTACCACCACATTAAGAATATGTGGGAAGTCGGAGATACAGTTATCTGTGAAATGGATGTTACCTACATTCGCCATGACGGCAAAGTGTTTACGCTTCCTTGCTGCGACACTATTGTTTTCAAAGGTGATAAAGTTCAGGAATTACGAATTTATATGAATATCGATCCGGTATTCGTATTTGATAATAATGAAACACAGTCTAAACCTGCTAGTTCTAGTGGTTCCTTGACGAAAACGCTGGAGAAAATGTATGCGGCTCTCCACGCCGAAAATTGGGATGAATTTATGACATTCTTCACTCCCAATCTCCTCTACAAAATTGGTGCAAATGATCCTGTGATTGGGCCAGAAGCCTGTCGTGATCTTTTAAGTCATATCTATAAAACTCTGAAATTGACAACTCACAATACTCGCGGCATGTGGGAAATTGGCAATACGATTATTTTGGAAATGGATGCTAACTATATCCATAAAGTAGACAAGCGATTCGTTCAGGTTCCTTGTACCGATATCTATCGTTTTGATGGCGATAAGATTTATGAATGGCGAGTTTATCCAGATGCTTCTCAGACTGGTGTCCGCATTTAAAAGCCTTCTGATTTTGATATAGCAGCAGTTGAATCAACTATAGGGGCGTACATCTATGCGCCCCTACCTCTTCCTCACCAAAACGCCAACAGTATCAGCACCAAACAGCCTGATTCACCATAAAAATCAACATTAACTGTAGATTCACGCCGATGACACATAATACAGGACCTTACAAAGGTGAGGACTGAAGGAGACTGAGCCTGAGACTTCCAGCAGAGTATTAACCCCTGATAAGGAACTAAAATGATTACGATTAGCGAAAAAGCTGGTTTACTGACTGTAATCAACGTCTTCACTGTTGAAAATCATCAACAGCAGCAACGTTTAGTAGATCACCTCGTAAGTAACATCGAAAAAGCTAAGAAGCAAGAAGGCTTCATTTCTGTTAATATCCACAAAAGTTTGGATGGTACACGAGTCGTAAACTATGCCCAGTGGAGCAGCAAAGAAGCACTGGACACAGCTCTTAAAAGCCAAGAATTTATGGCTCCCGTGGAGAAGGCTGTAGAATTCCCTCACGATTTTCACTTGTACGAAGTTGTTTATACAACACAGCCATAGCGATCGCTTCCCAAATGACACAATAAATCCTATGGTCACTAAGACTGCATTAGATTCCCGTCGCTGGATAGCACTTATCCTACTCTGTGCCACACAGTTTATTTTTGTGCTTGACGTGTCGATCATCAACATTGCTCTTCCCTCAATCCAACAAGCGTTCAATTTCTCGCAACAGAACCTCCAATGGGTGATCAATGCTTACACACTTGCTTTTGGGGGTTTTCTCCTCCTGGGAGGACGAGCAGGAGACTTACTCGGTCACCGCCGCGTTTTTATATTTGGACTTAGCCTCTTTGCCCTTGCTTCCCTGATAGGCGGTTTCGCGCAGTCTGGAACTATTTTAATTGCAGCGCGTAGCGCTCAGGGTCTAGGTGGCGCTCTTAGCTCTCCGACGGCATTGTCGATTCTCACCATGACCTTTAGTGAAGGCTCAGAGCGGAACCGCGCGTTAGGTGTTTGGGGGGCTACGGGTGCATCAGGTGGCGCAGCTGGTGTACTTCTGGGCGGACTAATTACTGGTCTGCTCGGTTGGGAATGGGTGCTATTTGTCAATGTGCCGATCGCGGGATCAGCAGCCCTTTTAGCTCCAATATTCCTGAGTGAGAGCGTCACTAACAACAAGTCTCGGCAATTCGATTTAGCTGGCGCTTTCTGTAGTACAACAGGATTGATCCTGCTTGTGTTTACAATCGTCAACGCTGAAGGACACTTGGCACGGACACTTGGATTTCTCTTTTTGTGTGTATCGCTGTTTCTTGGCTTCATGTTCATTGAGCAGCGCTCACCTGCACCACTAGTGCCGTTACGAATCTTTCGTCTGCGTAATCTCACTGGAGCTAACCTAATCACTCTGGTTCACGGCACTGGGCCGTTGTGTACCTTGTTCTTTATCTCACTCTACCTCCAGCAAGTGTTAGGTTTATCAGCGCTCAACTCAGGACTGGCCTTCTTACCTTTTGCACTGGCGGGTGGTATTTCCTCTGGATTGGCCTCGGTGCTGGTGAATCGGTTTGGTGTCAAGCCTGTTTTGACAGTCGGGATGCTCTTAATGGCCATTGGTCTGGTACTCTTTGCCCAGGTTTCTGTCGGTGGCAGCTATGTAATCCATGTGCTACCTGCTTCGCTTGTTGTTGGTGCTAGTGCTGGTTTCTCCTTTGTGCCGTTAACTATTGCTGCTTTCATGTCGGTCAAAGATGAAGACGCTGGACTAGCCTCTGGGTTACTAGCTACTAGTCAGCAGGTAGGTGCTGCTATAGTTTTGGCGTTGCTAGTGGCGATCGCCAGCGCTCACTCTAAAGGAATTATTGCCGCGCAAGGTAGCTCGCCAGCAGTATTGGCAAGGGCTTTGACCGAAGGCTTTCAATCTGCCTTCTACCTCGGCGCTGGTTTAGTGGCACTTGGTGCGATCGTTGCGTTTTTAGTGATCCAACAACAAACCAAACACTTAAATCATGATTGAATTGCACAAAAAAACTCCAAATTTTTGGACTGTAAATCAGGCGATCGCCTCAGCCAAAATACCAAAATTAAGTTAAAAGATCATTTGCTTAATAGTACAAATATTCATGTTCAAAGGGCTAGTTCTAGAAACTTGAATCTCATAGGGAGGTTATTCTCATGGCAAGATCAAACAGACTAAACAAGATCGCATTGTGGAGTGTCACTACTCTCTTAGCTGCGGCTTTCCTGATGTTCGGAACCTTAAAGCTTACAGGCGCTCAACAACTCGTAGCAGAATTTATTAAGTGGGGTTATCCCACCTGGTTTCGTTTCTTTGTTGGTGTGGCTGAAATTGGCGGGGCGGTGCTGCTGCTGTTTCCACGCACTGTGACGCTGGCAAGTGTCGGTCTGGGCATATTAATGGCTGGCTGTGTGTTCTCGCATCTCAAGGCTGGGGAAGGGCCACAGGCGATCCCGGCGCTTGTGCTACTGACTCTGCTTACTGTGGTTGGCTACGCCCGCCGTTCTTACGTGACGGGGTTTAGAAGTCAGATTGATTAGCATCACCCATATCAAGCTAAAGAGTTGAATGTCACTAAGAAAAAGAAACTGACTTAGTACAACATTTCATGAATTCGTAGTGAATTATCTGCAAGGCGAAGCCCCTATACGTTTAAATTTCAACCCTCAATTCGCCACGATTTTATGCAAAGTTGTACTTAGTCAAAGGAAATTACCTCATTGTTCAAAGTCCGAGGTTAGTTTGAATTCGTTACAAAAAAGTAAATCCTAATAATAACGAGAAAAATATCATGACATCTACACCTTTAATAAATAACGGTAGAATTGGCGACCCAATTAAGGGGAAAATTGGCGTCCTAATTGAGGAACATTTCGATCAAACTGAATTTCGCAGATTCAACGAATATTTTCCCACTCAAGGCTATCAAGTCGAGTATATTTCTCATCTCTGGGATAATCCAGAGTTAACCTTTGGGGCAAACCCTGATACTGGTGTAGTTGAGGATCATGTTACAGTTACAACAGAAATCAATGATGTTGCTCCGGCAGATTACAAGGGAATAATTTGTATTGGTGCCTATGCTACAGATCGTCTGAGATATCAGGTTTCTGTAAAGAAAGGTCAGAAAAATCAAGCTCCGGCAGTTGTATTTCTGGGAAAGGCTCTACAGATAGATGGTTTGAAAATAGGAACAATCTGTCATAGCTTGTGGCTGTTCTGCGCTGATTCAGATTTAATCAAAGGTCGCAAAGTTACTTGTGCCCACAACATCATCTGTGATGTTGAAAATGCTGGTGGTGAAGTTATCTATGATGGGGATGCAACTGCTGATTTGGTGATAGATGACAACCTGATTTCAGCAAAACATCCTGGAGTTGTCGATGAATTTATGGAAGTTTTTGTAGCAGAGATTCAAAAGCAGGAAAAAATGCAGAAACTCCCAGTGGGTAAATCATCATTTGTGTGATGCCTGAGAGTAGAACTGAAAAATTATCTCTGCTCTTTGGTAATCTCTTGCTAGTAGATAAAAATTTGATCACATACAGCCACTTTACTTTAACAATCCTGGAGTTAACCTCATGGATCACATGAGCTTTTCATTTTCTGACACCATTGCTGGGTACGTCACTGACTTTAACCGTAGCGAAAAAAGCTTTGGAATCAAGACATCAGATGGACGGAAATTTCAGGCTTACCTGACTCCAACCACCTATGGCCGGATTACCCAAAACTTACAGGAACCTTACAACGACTGTACCCAACGCCTTGCAGAGATGCTAACCCCTGGTCAGCCTGTGTTTGCCTACGGTATTTTCTACCCACAGGGGGAAGGGTACAAATTTGAAGTTAAGTCCTTTGTCTTTCCTGGAGATGCTCCCAGTGTATATCGGCATGAAGAGCCGGATTGGTGGGTCAAGCAAGTGCGTTCAATTGCTGATAGTTACCTCTATTGGCAGTTCAATTATCCCGAAAACGAAATAGATTATCGGCAATATCGGACTTTTCTAAGGGTAACTGGTGTCAAAAAGCGCGAAGATGATTACCTGCAAGAAACCGACACTGTTTCCCGCTTAGTTTATGGTTTTGCCTCAGCCTACTTGATGACGGGCGAAGACCGCTTTCTAGAAGCTGCTGAAAAAGGCACTGAATATCTGCGTCAGCACATGCGGTTTTATGACCCTGATGAAAACCTGATTTACTGGTATCACGGCATTAAGGTAACGGGCAATCGTGAGCAAAAACTCTTAACCTCTGAGTTTAGCGATGATTACGACGCTATCCCGGCATACGAGCAAATTTATGCTTTGGCAGGCCCGATTCAAACTTACCGGATTACTGGGGATCAGCGCATTCTCAAAGATGCCGAGATGACTGTAGATTTATTTGACAAATTCTTCTTGGATAAAGAAGGCGCTGGCTATTTTTCCCACATTGACCCCATCACCCTCGATCCACGTGCTGAGTCACTAGGTAACAACCGCGCTCGCAAGAACTGGAACTCCGTTGGAGATCACGCTCCAGCTTATCTGATCAACCTGTGGCTGGCAACTGGCGAACAGAAATATGCCGATATGCTGGAGTATACCTTTGATGCGATCGCTAAATATTTCCCAGACTACGACAACAGCCCCTTTGTCCAAGAAAAGTTCCATGAAGATTGGAGCCACGACACAACTTGGGGCTGGCAGCAAAACCGCGCTGTCATCGGGCATAATCTGAAAATTGCCTGGAACCTCATGCGGATGCAAAGTCTCAAACCCAAAGATCAGTATGTGGCTTTGGCGGAAAAAATTGCCTCCCTCATGCCCAAAATAGGTAGTGACCAGCAGCGTGGTGGCTGGTACGACGTTATGGAGCGCGTATTAGACGAAGGGGAAGAACAACACCGCCTCGTTTGGCACGATCGCAAAGCTTGGTGGCAGCAGGAACAAGCTATCTTAGCTTACCTGATCCTAAATGGCATCACTGAGAATCCAGAATATTTGCGTCATGCTCGTGAAGCCGCAGCCTTCTATAATGCCCACTTCCTTGACCATGAAGATGGCGGCATTTATTTCAACGTCTTGGCAAGCGGGCTACCCTTCTTGATGGGTAATGAGCGATTTAAAGGTAGTCACTCAATGAGCGGTTATCATTCAACTGAACTGTGTTATCTGGCTTCAGTTTATACTAATCTGCTGTTCACTAAACAGCCAATGGACTTTTACTTCAAACCTCTACCTGGAGCCTTTAAGGATAATATTCTACGGGTGTCACCAGATATTCTCCCGCCCGGTAGTGTAAAGATTAATGCTTGTTGGCTTAACGAAGAACCATATAACAATTTTGACGCTGATGCCCTGACGGTTAAACTGCCGGATACGAAAGAACAAGTGAAAGTCAAAGTTCAAATCGTCCCTAATCAGTGAGCTTAGTACTCAAGAAGCATAATCATGGATATTAATATCAAGACACTCCAAGTAACAGCAATGGAAGCGGCTGTTAAGGTAGATGTCAATACTACACCTCCAATCCAAAAAGAAATCAGTGCCCTACAAATTCAACCAGTATCCGTAATCGAAATGATCGGTGATGTAGATAGTAGTACTGCACCTTTAGTTCAAAAGCAAGTTTTGCCACTAGTCCAACCAGGGAGCCAGATTCTTCTAGATATGACTAAAGTCCCTTATATGTCTAGTGCCGGTTTGCGGTTGTTACTGTCGCTGTACCGACTAGTCTTAAGTCAAAACGGACAGCTGTTGCTGGTGGGGGTTGCCGAAGAAATTAAGGACACCATGTCCATTACTGGCTTTCTCGACTTTTTTCAAATCAGTGACACCCTTGATTCAGGATTAAAAGCTCTCAATTTCAAGCTTCACGTTTTTTCCACTTAGCCTCAAATAGTTATTACCAAGACTTACGCAAAATCATGAAAAAACGAACCGCATTAGCGAATGCGTCTCCCCCTGGCAGAAGGACCCAAAGGAATAAGAGTTTCAGAGAGTTATTGCGTAAGTCCTAATTACCTAAATATTTGTCGATAAATTTTAATTAGGAGAAGGCAGAAATGGAGCTAGAAAGAATAGACATTCATCCAACCCACACCTACGGCAACTTCAAGCTGCGTGTCGGTCGTCCATTGTCCCCTGGAGCTACTTTAGTGCCGGGAGGAGTTAATTTCTCGATATATTCACGGTATGCTAAATCCTGTACCTTAGTGCTATTCAAAAAGAATGCCCCGGAACCGATGGCGGAAATTCTCTTTCCGAAAGAGTTTCGGATTGGAAATGTCTATAGCATGATCGTATTTGACTTGGATTACGAAAATATTGAATACGGCTACCGCATGGACGGGCCTTTCAACCCTAGTGAAGGTCACTGGTTTGATTCTGGTAAAATTCTTCTAGACCCCTACGCTAAAGTCATCAGTGGTAGGGATATTTGGGGAGAAACGCCTGACTGGAATAACATCTACCAACATCGAGGGCGTCTTGCCTTTGACGATTTTGACTGGGAAAATGACTGTCCTCTGGAAATCCCACCGGAGGATCAGATTATTTATGAGATGCACGTCCGCAGCTTTACCCGTCATCCTTCCTCTGGAGTCAAGCATCCAGGAACATTTGCTGCTATCCGCGAAAAAATTTCCTATCTCAAAGAGCTAGGCATCAACAGTGTTGAACTGATGCCTATCTATGAATTCGATGAATTTGAAAACAGTCGCCCTAACCCGCAAACCGGGGAACTGTTAATGAATTATTGGGGTTATAGTACCGTCGGCTTCTTTGCTCCCAAGGCTGGCTATGCGGCTACAGGCAAATTCGGGATGCAAGTTGATGAACTCAAAACCCTAGTTAAAGAATTACATAAAAATGGCATTGAGGTAATTCTGGATGTTGTCTTCAACCATACGGCGGAAGGAAACGAGCATGGCCCGACAATTTCGTTCCGGGGGATCGACAACCAAACCTACTACATGCTAACGCCGGATGGGTACTACTTTAACTTCAGTGGCACTGGTAACACGCTCAACTGTAACAACCCAGTTGTTCGCCATATGGTGCTTGATTGTCTGCGCTACTGGGCCGCTGAGTATCACATCGACGGCTTCCGATTTGACCTAGCTTCGATTCTCGGTCGTGACCCTTGGGGTGCGCCAATGGCTAACCCGCCTTTGCTAGAAGCTTTGGCATTTGACCCAATTCTGGCAAAATGCAAACTCATTGCTGAGGCTTGGGATGCAGGGGGTCTCTACCAAGTTGGTTCCTTCCCAGCTTTTGGCCGCTGGGCTGAGTGGAACGGCAAGTATCGCGACGGCATTCGCAAATTCCTCAAAGGAGAGCCAGGTCGGGTAGGAGATATGGCACAGCGACTACAAGGTTCACCAGACTTGTATGCTTGGGCAGGTCGTGCGCCAGCCACATCAATTAATTTCATCACTTGTCACGACGGTTTTACCCTCGCCGACCTAGTTTCTTTTAACCACAAGCACAACGAGGCTAACGGGGAAAATAACAACGACGGTGGCAATGATAACGACAGCTGGAACTGTGGGGCAGAAGGATGGACGGACGATCCGAGTATCAATGCTCTGCGGCAGCGACAGATCAAAAATGCCGTGGCTATCTTAATGGTCAGCCAGGGAGTGCCAATGATCCTCATGGGCGATGAGGTGGCCCGAAGTCAAAAAGGCAACAACAATGCCTATTGCCACGACAATCAACTTAACTGGATGGACTGGACGCTGTTGGAGTCCAATAAAGACTTATTTCAGTTTTTCAAACACTGCATCGCCTTTCGCAACGCTCACCCAGTACTGAGAAATTCGTGGCACTTCCGTAATCAAGACTATGTAGGTAGTGATTATGCTGATATCACCTGGCATGGCATCCAAGCATGGAATGCTGACTGGTCTGACTCCAGTCGCACTCTCGCTTTTATGCTTTGTGGAAAGCACGCAAAGGAGGGTACTGTTGACGACAATTACATTTACGTAGCTATGAATATGCATCATCAAGCTAACTGGTTTGAAATTCCAGGATTGCCAAATTCAATGAAGTGGCATGTGTTTGCCAACACTGGTGTCACTCCACCATTGGATTGTTGGAAACCTGGCACGGAACCTGTGCTGGAGAATCAGTACGGATTACTCATGGGCGATCGCTCTGTAGTCATTCTGGTTGGTAAATGAGATTGGTCATCAGTTAAAAGTAAATGATAAAGGACAAGATTATGGCTTTCAACGCAACACTAGAAACAAGCAAGGGTATCGCTAAAATTACTTTAGCTGGAGAGTTGGATTCAATTTCTGCACCAATTTTCCAAAAAGAGGTAGAAAATGCAGCTACGGAACATCCAAGACATCTCGTTCTAATGATGCAAGACCTAGAATATATATCCAGTGCAGGTCTGCGGGTACTCATATTCATTAAGCAAAAGATGGGTGTTGATACTGACATCTATGTTGTTGGCATTCAGGAGATGGTATTAGACACCCTTGAGAAAACTGGATTTGACCAAAGTGTGATTTTGGTGGATGAATATGACCAAGACAAGATAGCAAAAGTCTAAGGTCAGTTGTTAGTTTTTGGTTGTGAGAAATCTGGGACTAACAACTAAGTTGCTACTAGTTTCATTACTTAGGATTAAGAGCATGATTGAAAACAATCATCAATCTAAAGAAGAACAATTAATCGCAGAATTGGAACTGCTGCGCCGAGAGGTAGCTGAACTCAAAACAGAAAAAGCTGCTTTTGAGACTCAAACAGAACTACTTGAGCATTTGGTGGCGATGGCACGCTGTTCATTTTGTGAAGAAATGCTAAAAGCCACCTTACAAGAAACTGTACATGTCTCCAGCAAGTTAAGCGGCGCCGAGAAAGGTAGTCTGTTTTTATTCAATAGCAACGGTGTTGTTACTGACAGCATCCTGACGCAAGAGGAAGACGCTTGCCAGATCGGCAGTATTTTGGACAAGGGACTCCCTGGCTGGCTGGCTGGCTGGGTGTTCCACCACCATAAAGTGGGATTAATTACCGACACCGAAACTGACGATCGCTGGCTGATACAACCCAATCAGCCTTACAGTGTTCGTTCAGCCTTGGCTGTTCCCATTCTCAGGGATGATGAGTTACTAGGCATTATCACTCTGTTGCACCAAGAGCCTGGACAATTTAGCCCTGAAACCGCCTATTTGATGCAGGTGGCTGCCCACCAAATAGCCCTAGTCCTAGAAAATGCCCGACTTTATCGGAAACTAGAAGAATCTTACCAATCATTAAACAACGCAAAACTTGCGATCGAAGCCTATTCAGAAGCCCTCGACTCTGAACTAGAAAAGGGTAGGCAGATTCAGCGAGATTTTCTACCTAGAGAAATCCCACAGCTACCAAATTGGGAGATTGCAACTTGTTTCTATCCTGCTCGTCAGGTAGGTGGCGACTTCTATGACGCTTTTATGCTCCCCGGTGACTACTTAGGTATAGTGATTGCTGATGTCTGTGATAAAGGTGTGGGTGCAGCACTATTTATGGCTTTATTTCGCAGCTTAATCCGAGTCTTTTCTGGACAAACCAACTTGGACGGATTGTCGATAATTGGCAGAGACGAGGGCTTGGATTGTTTGATAGACCCCCTAGTCATAACCGACTTTAACCAAATCAACGCCTTGAAGGCCGTTGCCCTCACAAATAACTACATCGCCCAAGAACACGGTGAGATGAATATGTTTGCTACACTCTTTTTTGGAGTGCTAAATCCTGCAAACGGCTGTTTGACTTACATCAATGCTGGACATGAACCTCTTTTTATCGTCGGTGACTCTGGGGTAAAGAAAAGTCTCAAATCCACCGGACCAGTGGTGGGAATAATGCCCAACATCAAATTTAAAATTCAGCAGGTTCATCTGGAACCGGGAGATATCTTAATTGGCTATACCGACGGTGTAACAGAAGCTCGTGCCCCTAGCCGTGAATTCTTTTCTAACAAACGATTGCTATCACTGCTGAATCAGAAAGCCTTTTCAGCCTATGACTTACTAGAAGACATCAAAACTAATTTGTTTACTCACATTGACAACGCCCAACAATTTGATGACATTACCATGTTGGCTGTGCGGCGGATCAGCATAACCTAAGTACAACGTTTTATTAATTCGTAGCGAATTCTCTGCGCTCCTTTGCGTTTGCCTTTGCGAACCTTTGCGTTTAAATTTCAACCCTCAATTCGCCACGATTTTACGCAAAGCTGTATTAAGAACCATGTCCTGCTGAATATAAACCAGTTTTCGCTGGTTTTAACTTCTTACCTCTTAACTTTTTTACTGACTATATTTAATCATCAATGGAGATTAAGAAATAATGTTAACTAGAAGGCAATTAATACTAGCAAGTACAGGGATTGGAGCAGGATTTCTCATTTCTGAGATATTTAAGGCGAAGAAAAGCTATGCCGTTTTACCGGAAATATCAAAATTTACCGAACCTCTGCCAATTTCATTTGCTAGTGCTGCACCTAGTAGTTTGGTAATCGCACCGAGTTCACATTCCTTTCATAAGGATTTAGGTGCAGGGGCTACTTGGGGCTACAACGGGGCTGACTACCTTGGCCCGACTTTCGAGATCACCAGGGGTACACCGCTACAACTAACTGCACACAACAACCTTGGAACCCATCCCTTTGCCAACTCTCTGGACTTGAGATTGCACGGCATACAAGAGTCTGACAAAACCAACCCACGTTTGTCATTGCACCTCCACGGCAGCAATACCGAAGCAAAAAGTGACGGTTATCCAACGAACACATTTACGCCGGGACAGAGCTATGTATACAATTTTAATAACAATCAGGAAGCGGCAACGCTCTGGTATCATGACCATACGCTCGGTATGACTAGCCTGAACGTCATGGCTGGATTGGCTGGAGTATACCTGATTAGAGATGTTGATGATCCTGTAGGTGGTAACGGGCCCCTCGGTATTCCCGCAGGGCCTCCCTATGAGATACCGTTAGTGCTGCAAGACCGCTTATTCAACCCAGATGGTTCACTGTTCTATCCCCCAGCTCCGTGGACACCTGAGTTTTTGGGTAATGTTGCTACAGTTAATGGCAAAGCTTGGCCAAATTTGAATGTTGAGCGCACCATTTATCGTTTCCGGATTGTTAATGGCTCAAATGCTCGCACCTACCACCTCAAACTGTCATCAAACCAGCCAATTATCCAAATTGGCACTGATGGAGGAATGCTCAACACTCCTGTAGAATTGTCTAGGCTACTGCTTGCTCCTGGTGAGCGTGCTGACGTGCTGATCGACTTCTCCAAAAATCTGCCAGGAGAAAAGATTGTCTGGCAAAATGATGCTACTTCACCCTTTCCTTTTGGCAGAGCTAACGCCGTCTTCAATCTAAGTTTCCCACTGCCTGAAATCATGCAGTTTACAGTAAAAGCGGGTGCTGCCAATCCTAAGCCTATACCTCAAACACTGCGATTACATAAACCACTCATCAAACCAATTGCCAATAAACCAGTGCGGCAGCGTTTCTTGACGCTTGGAGAGATCGTCGGGCCACTTGGGCCACTAGTCTTGCTGCAAAACTTTATCTACTGGGATGAGGCCGAGAACTACCCAGAATTAATGGAGCGTCCGAAGGTAGATACGGTAGAGCAGTGGAATATTATTAACCTTCAGCCAGTTGCCCACCCAGTTCACCTGCACCTAGTTTTCTTCCAAATCCTGAATCGACAAAAGATTAATCTGACTCGATATCTGAAATCATATCTTACTACTACTGGTTCTCCTCGCCAGGTAAGAACACACCACATACCATTAGGAGGACCAACAGTGCCAGCTAATTATCCACCGCCAGACCCTACACCCTTTGCAGTTGCTCCACCAAGACCGCCAGCACCAAACGAGTCTGGGTGGAAGGATACGGTATTAGTATACCCTGGTGAGGTTACTCGCCTGATTGTTCCCTTTGGGGCCCAAGCTGCGGAAAACTTGCCTTTCGGCAATTCGTTCACCGGACGTTACGTATGGCATTGCCATATGCTCGACCATGAAGACAACGAGATGATGTTGCCCTACGAGGTAGTACCTTAATCTTTGCTACAACAAGATCCATGCACATAAGATGCACTGATGTGCGTGAGTAGGTAAAACCAGACCTATGCAACTGTATTTTGTTTATTAAGGTAATACTCATGAAAGCCCTTTCTGCTTTAGCTTTTAGTACTGCTTGGTCAATTTCGCTCAGTTATATTGCTACCATTCAACCTGTTTTTGCAGCACTTGAGAATGAACCCAATAACTCTTTTAACACTAGACAATTTCTTCCTTCTAGTACAACTACTGTAAATGGACAACTAGAAAGTGGAGATGTTGACTTTTTTGGGTTCTCAAATCTTGATACTGGAAGTTTGTTTACAGCAGACATTAATTCAAAGACAATTGATCCACTTTTAGGATTACTTGATGATTCTGGTAATATCCAGGCGATAAACGATAATAAATCCGACAATAGTGTTCTCTCTCTATTAAGTGGGAAAGTACCAGCAAGTGGTAGTTTGAATTTTGCCGTATCTGGCTTAAGGGATATTAACCTAATAGGAGATCATTTAGAATCTGGTTCTTATACACTGTCATTAAATACATTTAATCTGCCTAAAGCCTCCACTAACCCAACTATTCTAAATGGTGGTTTTGAAACTGGTAATTTTAGTGATTGGACAACACTAGGTGAAACTACTATTGAGACAAAAACTTTTGGCAGTAATCCAACTGAAGGAAATTATCAAGCTTTACTTTCAACTGGTAATAAAACATTTTATAGCTCAATTATTGAAGAATTTTTAGGGTTAGAAGCAGGAAGCTTGGATAATCTTGGCAAAAGCTTAGATCCTTTTCCTTTCCCCGGTGGGCAGGCCACTCAAGGCTCTGCTATTCAACAAATATTTACAGGGAAAGCAGGAGATATTTTGACTTTCGATTGGAATTTTCTCTCGAATGAAGAACAGTTTCCTTCGCTTAACGATTTTGCCTTTGTCTCAATTAGTTCTTTGTCAGACCTAGCTGATGTATTATCACCCACTGTGATTTCTTCTACGACAGACTTTTTTAAAGAGACTGGATTTAACACTTTTTCCTTTAAGATACCAACTACCGGAATATACTCTTTGGGTATCGGAGTTACAGATTGGAGAGATAGCGGCACCGATTCTGGATTGTTAATTGACAATGTTAAAATCGTTTCTGTTCCTGAATCCAATTATGGATTAAGTCTTTTGGGATTTGGTGTATTAGGTCTAATTTTAAGATTGAAGAGCAAGCAACAAAACAAAGTCAAATCTATTTCAGTCCATCGGTGAGCCAAGAAAGCAGTTCTTGAGCAGGGGAGGTTGAGGAGCAGGGGGAGCAAACCCCACAACTAAAGTTAGGGGCTTCAAATAAGGACGCTTTTTTCCTCGCACTATGTGTCTCGTAAAAAATATTTTTTCTTTCTCATAAATAAATTTAGGGGCAACAGAAACCCCTTCTGAGCAGGAGAGGTATTTTCTTCCCCCCTGCTTCTCTTCTTCCCCTGCCTCCCCTGCTCTTTTCGGTGAGAGGTCAGCAATTCTCATTTTGGAAATTTTGCGCGGCCTATTAGAAATATTTCTTATAGCATTTCCTAGTCTAGTGAGGTACAGTAACAACAATGAGTAAACCAATTATAAATGTCATTTAAAGAGACTTTATTAAAAGCTATTTCAAGAGCTAATGCAAAATTTGGATAATTTGTGGCACCAATAGAACGCAGTATGCTTTTAATCTTTGACCGACAATTGTAAGGTAACAATTATTGTTTAGCAATGAAGCCATTGCTTATGGAATCTTTAACGGTATTTGGAACACTAAGCTCTTTGGGAATGATCGCCAAATATGCGAAGGAAGCAGCCGCAGTTGCTGGACTAGATAAAAAAGCCTCCTATAACCTTCGCTTGGCAGTGGAAGAAATCGCCACTAATATCATTGTTTACGGCTATCAGGAAACGGGTCGTGAAGGGGTACTAGATTTGCGCGTGAGTATCGACGAGCAAGCCCTGTCCCTATTTATTGAGGATACCAGTGAACCCTTTAACCCGTTCCAGAAATTGAATGTGGAGGAAGAACAGATAAACTTGCCAATAGAACAGCGACCTATTGGCGGACTGGGATTGTATCTGGCGATTCATGGCGTTGATAAATTCTTCTATGAACGTATTGGAGACCGGAATCGAAACATTTTAGTGGTGAATTTACCAACTGGAGTTTAGACTAAATCAGTCTCCGCAACACTGCGACCGCGTGCAATTAAGCGAATGGGTAGCTCGGCGATCGCAAATTATAACGTCCGAATCTTCTTGTGTTCTTGATGATATTGAAGTCGAACACAAGAAAAAAAATGAGAAAAAAGCATCTACTAGCAACCACTCAACCCAAAAACGAAGAAACAGTAAACCACAAACTTTTGAAAACCAACGTAATAATACAGGGTTAGCGCGTCTCAAACCCTATTGACAAATGGATTCTAGGAGAGTGTTGAGTTTGGGAGAGCCGTCGCTAAGACAGAAACCATATACTGATCATTCATCGCGGCTCGCCGTGATTTTTGGCGGATACTGCGATGAAAAGATGTTTCTCGTTCTAAGGCATTGAGAGCAATCCGACGTAGTAAAGCAAAATTCTGTGGGCTGTGCAGAGAACGAATTCGACATTCATCTTCATTAAAAGTGACATCTAATGTCCAATGAACAGAATTTTCAATACCCCAGTGCTGTCGAATTGCACTACCAATCTTGTGAGCATCGCAGGCGAGACTAGTAATATAAAATTGCACCTCATGGGTAGTCTGATTCCAATGCTGAATCGAACGCACTACCATAACTACTGTTGTCAAACTAGTCCACAAATCTTGTTCATGAAGTGCAGGAAGTTTTGACACTGGCACGGTGTAAACCTGACGATTTTCGACTCGGTGATGCCCTTTTTCTACCCGTTGACTAACATTCACATCAACATCTTTAAACCCAAGAGATTGTGCTATTTCAAACCAATTTTTCACTTGTTGATGCAGCGTAGGGTGATTATCTTTCAGGCTCAAAATGTAATCAGAACCAGCCGCGATGATTTTCTGGGCAATCGATTTTTGTGTACCCATTGCATCAATTGTGATGATGCAGCCAGATATGTCTAGCATTTCTAACAGTGCTGGAATTGCGGTGATTTCATTGGATTTGTCACTGACCTTTGTTTGTCCCAAGACCAGACGGTGTTCACTCGACCAGGCACTGACCGTATGTAAAGCTTTTAGCTGAGATTCCCGATCATATGAGCCTCTATGAGTTTTGCCATCTATGGCTACTACTTCTACTCCCAATTTCTCAATTAATGATTGTACCCACTCCCGAAAACATTGCTCAAATTCTTTTGGGTTAATTCTTTCAAACACCCTCCTAAAAGTATCGGGGCTGGGTATCCCAAATGGTAGTTGTAAAAATGTTTTCAACCACTCCTGTTTATTGATTCCATACTCTTCAATATCTTCCCAACCTGACGCTCCTGCTATTACTGCCAAAATCGCTATGGTGATGATATCTGTGAGTAAATGATATCTTGTCCTTTCCACTCTGGGGTCTTTTATTTGTGTGAAGTATTCCTGAAACTTAGTGGTAATGTCTTTACTATCTATGCTAGGTGCAAAAGATGCTTTGGTTTTGCTTTTCTTGTTCTCAAATCCTATTGGCATGACTTTGATCTTGCACCTAGATGAATTAAATCTTACCCTACCTCAGATAGCGCCACTTTCTTTTAAACTAATTCTCAATTGTAGTCTTTCCCCATGTATTACACGGAAACAAGACTCCGACCATGCCTATTAATAGGTAAATAACAGCCTCTAAATGAATTCAATTTAATTTCATGGAGTACATCCAACAAATTAATTTCCTTTTTCCATGTAATACACCGTTAATCTCAAACCTTTCCCCAAGTATTACACGGTATTAGCTTGATTAAGATCCAGAATCAGGTTGTTTCCTTGGACAGTAAGCTATTAATTCCTCTCACCGTTCAATCAGGAGCGAACGTACAGTACAGTTCCTAATTCAAACAAATCCCCTTGTCAATAGGGTTTGAGACGCGCTAACCCTGCTTTAGTCAAAACTATCAAAATTAATGAGTCTCTCAAAAATATTGATAAATACAATCAACTTAAATGGGCAAGGATTGTCAGCTTACTAGCTAGAAAGAGTACACAGAAATTTCCCTCACAGCAAGATTTAGCTTTGCGAGTTAAGCAAGTTGATTCACGCTTTCCGCTTCCCGAAAACCCTCAAGCTATTTCTAATAATTCTGGACTAACATTCAAAGAAGTCGGCAGCATGATTAATCAAAACAAATCTGACAGTGGAATTTGATTGTTATGAAAATGACTATTGAAGAATTGAAAATTCCTAATTTTGAACTAATCCAAACACTATTTCCAGAAAAAATTTTAGCGAATAGTAGTTTTATTGATATTAGTCTGCCTCCCCTTCAAATTATTCAGGAGTTTAAGACTTTATCTAAAACTAGACCAAAGCTGAGAAATTTGGGCATATATACTATCATCAGCTTAAAAAACACTTACATTCAACTAAATCAAGAATCTTGCCGGAAAATTGTTGACCAATATATTCACGGTGTCGGCTGGCATGATTTGCAGTATATCTGTTTTTTAGATGTTCAATCTAGCAATATTTATATTCATATTATTTTTAATCGCGTTACACCCCAAGGTAAGCTCATGGATATCAAATGCTTAGGGGCTAACTGGCAACAATATGAGGTTCTGCGCCAATCTTGTTCTCTCATCATCGACAACCCTGTTCATAACAAATATTTGCAAAGACGATTTTGCAACTGTTGCGGTTAGACAAGAATTTAGAAAGGAAAGGAAAAGTGAAAAAGAATGAATTTTAATCCGTTTACCCTTTACTCTGCTACACCCAAATAAATATGTTTGATGAACGACATTTGCAACTCACTTCCGCTTACGCTAGAGCTAGTCAGCATTTTATTAGAGCTTTTATTTATCCTTTAGGAGAGTTTATTTATAAATCAATCGAATCAGCTATTGATTTAAAATGTCGAATTGAAATAGGAGAAGAAACTTATTTTCTTACTCCTGATGAGGATGGTGGCTGGAAATGGTCTAAAAATAACTTTGAAGGTGTAACAGATGAGGAAATAGAACAAGTAGAAGAGACGATGGCATATTTATTGCCTAAACTTCTCCCCGGTAGTAATGATATAACACCGTCAAATTTTCCTCCTGATCCTGATTTACCTCCAGTTTTACCCAACCCCAATTCCCCCTTAATTCTTCCGCCTTCTGCCACATCTGTTGAGTTTTTAACTATACCATTCGATTCTCAAAATCCCCAGGAATATCTACCTATTAAAGACCAAGAAAATCTAGATTTAAATGCTTCCATCCAGAGAAATGTTTTTTTTACAGTTGAAAGCGCCAACAATGGCATAAGTAGTAAAAAACTTGAGCTACAAAATACTCAACATATCCCGCCTCACCCAGAACATATTGATCCGCAACATTGGCACGAACTCGTAGTAGGCAGTGCGATCGCACCTCTTATTGCACATCTCAACTTTGAAAGTCTTCATTTTAGCTATGTCGGTGGCGAACATGAAGCTTGGGAACGGCTCATGATCAGCGACAAACTCTCACGTACAAATACAGGTAGCCTCTCTATTAGGCTTTTAGAACTCTATTCCCACCTAGATGCAGGTGGCTGGTGGTGTAATTCAGGAGTAGATCCGCGCACATTTGCTAATCTTACCCCTGGTGAGCAACCTCAAATTAAAGAATGGGGATGCTATAAGCCAAACCGCCCCAGACCCAAAACCGTGAAAAAAGATGGGTTCACTGTTGTGGTTGAAGGCAAGTTCATCAAATATGAGCATCCACCATCAGTTGATTTGAGTATTTTCTTGCTAGATGTCCCAAGCGTGATTGCCCAAAATATTTACTCAAAAGCTGGAGTAAACCCCACCGACAGCGATCGCTTGAATGGTTTTTGGTATTGTGTGTATAAACACAATATTCCACTCGTCATTACAGAGGGGGCGAAGAAGGCGGCTAGTCTGTTAAGCCAAGGTCACGCAGCCATCGGACTACCGGGAATTTCCTCCGGCTATCGCTCACCGAAAAACGAGTGGGGCAAGAAAATTGGTGATTCCTATCTGGCTGATGAGTTAGCTGTTTTCGCAACTTCTGGTAGAGTTTTCAAAATCTGCTTTGATTATGAAACGAAGCCTGAAACTAAGCTCAATATCCAAAGAGATATTTGGAAAACAGGAAGCTTATTACAAGAATTTGGTGCTGTCGTTAAAGTAGTAACGCTGCCAGGGCCGGATAAAGGTGTAGATGATTTTATAGTTTCACAAGGAAAAGAAGCTTTTGAAAAGTTATCTGCCGGGGCTATATCTTTAGAGGAGTGGCATCAAAATCAACTTGATAAAAAACGTTTTACTATCAAGCTCAAGGATGGCACAGTCAAAAAAATTGAAGAGGAGGCAGGAGGCAGGAGGCAGAAGGCAGAAGGGAAGAATTTGGTGGGGGATTTAGACCCCCACTTTAGGAGTGCCACTGAAATCTCTGATTCAGTGGGAGACTCAAATCCAAGCTCCCTCTGGTCGCGGCAGGAGGCAGAAAGCAGTTTTCCTTCTGCCTCCTGCCCTCTGCCCCCTGCCTCCCCTGTTGATCAACAAAAAGGAGACTCTACTGTGATAGATGATCCCGAATTAGAACCAAACATTGGTGTATTTAAAAAAAGTCGTGCTAAATCACCTATTGACCCTGGTTCACAGATTATAGATATAAAAGTTATTGATTCAGACATTATCCATATAGATGTTGCCCCGGAGCCAGCCCAACCAACTGAACCGCCTGTAACTAGTAGTTCGCCAACCCAAAATTGTTGGGTGGAGGTCGGCAGAGGGGCAGAGGAGCAGAGGGGCAGAGGGGAAAGAACTTGTATAAGCCTCTCCTCTGCTCCCCTGCTCCCCTGCTCCTCTGCTAACCACCATGCAAAGTTTCCTTGGCAGACTACTAGTTCTTCTTGGGCTAAAAAAGAAAATGTTACGCTTTATGAGTCTAATTTTTTTAGAAAGCGCCTAGAAGGTAGTGAGAATAAACAAATAGCTTTTGCTGCTTATACTTTGTTAAAAAAATATGGTGTTGAGGCTAAAGATGAACAACAGCAGACCAGTGGCAAAATCTACCATGCTGATGCTTTTGTAATTAAGAATCATGGTGCTGATAAATACAGTATCTCTCGTCGTCATGATGATGTAGAGTTAATGACTTTTCAAGCTGATAAATGGGGACACGTAGGCAATATTAAACTTTCTTACACAGAAATAGATGATGAGCCAAAAGTTTGGAGAGAAAAACAAATTAACATTCTGCCTATTGAAAGGCAGGAGTTTTTGTTAGTGGCTGACTACCTGAAAGCTGGTAAAGAATTGCCCTCTGTTGATGAAGACCCTCGCAAAATAGCTTCTGCCGTTGGTTCAGTCTCTCCTAAAGGCACACACAATATTTTAGAAAGTTTCAAAGAAAACGAGGTATTAAAAATACTCACACAAAGTATTACTAGCTTCGATAAAGACGATTTAACCTTGGGCAATTACCGGATTATTTTTCGGCAAACCAGTGACAATACATCTACTCTGCAATTACTCAAAACTGAACACAATGGTACAAATCGGGAAGCTGTTCGCTTTCAGTTTGAGAAAACTGACACTGGGATGACTCATCAAGTCCAAGCGATGGCTATCACTGAAGCTGATTTGGAGAAGTTAAGACTGTTGGCTCAAAAACTGCATATTAATTACAAAGCATTATTTGGCAACCCGACAGACACCCGTGACATCGACTTGCCCGTTCACCCCGAAATTAACCGTAATTTAAACGATGATCAGTCACACCAATCTACTCAATCTACGCCCAACGCACCAGATCGCAAGACACAATCAAACCCACAAGGAGTAAGCTCTAATTCTCCAAAACAAGACAACGCTGTATCGCACGCAACTACATCAATACCTAACGGCACAACACCATCACAACCAACAAAACGACCCAATTTTTCTTCTAACTTAGATAACGCTGTGCTACCACTACATCCAGTTTTAAAACAATATTGGGAACAGTTAGAAAAAGATGGTTCAAGTCATGAGACTGTAGCGCAAGGAGATTTAGAATTTCAATCTAAAATTCAGGAAACTGGAAAATTAACTGTTGGTGAACAGCGTGAACTTTACCAGCAGATTCAAAATCTTGCCTGGAGTGAAATTAATCACAATGGGCGTACTGATATTGTGCTTCCACCATTAGCTTATATTGTTAATGATTTGCGATCGCAGGTTCAAAAAGAAGCACAGCCACAGTTTTCTTCTGACCCAAAGCGTGATACACCCGTGCCTCTCCACCCTGGTATTGCCTCTCATTGGCACAATTTAGAAACTAATAAAACTTGGTCTAGTGTTGCCAATCAGTACAACAACCCTTTACGGGAAAAACTTGTCACTACTGGCAAGCTGACTATTGGAGAGCAACGTGAACTTTACCAGAAAATTCTCCTTCAAAGTCAATTCGAGCAGCAGAACATTGGGCAAACTGATATTTCTCTTCCTCCTTTGAGTGATATTATTCAGGATTTGCTCAATACTCGTAGCCAGATTATTAACAATACTTATACGCCCAAGGTTGAAGTACATTCCCAAAAAGCTCACACTCCACAACGACCTACTAATTCACAGGAATTAGAATTGTAATACTTATGCAATCTAGCTCAGTAGCCGAAACCATCACTATCATCAACCGCAACAGTGGCTTTTCTGACAACCAAATGGCCTACAGACTGGCGCTGATGATGGAGAAACACTCACCTTCACCGTCAATAACCCCCGCACTAGACCCCACACAGCGCGAAAATATTATTAGTGAGGTGAGAAATACTTTAGACCTGTCCCAAAATGCTCAAAGTACTGAAGATTACAGGCAATCCCTTAAGGAAAAATACTACCAAGAGTACGCCCAAAAATTTGGTTTAAATAAATCCGAGGAAACACCTGATATAGATAACTCAACAAGAGTTGAAGATTTGATCAATGAAAAGAAAAAGACATTCTTGCAGCAGATATTAGAAACTAAAGGGCGCAAACTGCCTTTTGTTGACAGCCAAGAGTCAAAATCGGTTGAGAGTGAAAATGATACGGTTGTTAAAAAGTCTCTCATTCCTGCACTGATGAATATTGTAGTCACAAAGGGACAAGATACTATTGGCGGTCGGGTCTATGAAGGTATGGCTTATCAATTAAATTTGTTGATGAGAGAAGGTATGCAGCGTCTGACTGTTTGGCGTAAAAGTGATAATCAATCGGCTTTTAGTGCTTATAAAGTAGAAGAAGAAGAAGAATACAAGGTAATACACAATCACCTTTCACCACAAGAAACACAAAAGCTGATGGGAGCAACGCGAAAAAGTGAGATCGGGGTTTAGTTCTCAATTACACCCCTATATTCTCAACAAAATCTGGTTTTTTAGTTGCGATCGCATCCTGAAACAAGCTATATACGTCCCAGATTTTAGCACCTCACAAAATCGCGTTGCTCCCTAATGGATGTGGCAGCGCGGATTATACTCTCGGACAAATTTAGTAGTCGCAACTAGTAGCCAAACTTTCACGACAACTTGTTTTGTTATTTCGAGATCAACTCCCGCTCTGAGGTTATATGGAATCTAAGACCCGCACAAAGCGCTACTCCTTAGTGGCGCTTTGTGCGTTAAGTTTTGATAGTTTTGTATATTCACCTCCATGTCTCCCTTCAATTAGCTTGATTGTACAGAAGTTATGTCCGTTTGGGATCTAACAAGAATTTGATTTTTGGCAGGAATTGTTTCATCTTTTTAAAAGAATACTACGAGGTTAGTTAAACACGAGATTAGGTGTAATCATTAAATTGGGGTAAAGCGATGTCTGGTACTACTCAAAGGTATCACTTATTACACTAGTCAATTTTGATTAAAGTGTAATCGTGATACTACATCTATAGATGCAGTAGTGCTACTTATTGAACGTAACATTTAGAGCATATAACCTGTAAAAGCTTTTTGAAAGAGGGATATTGTAAACAATTATTGAGAAAGTGTAGGTTTTAGCAAAATCTTTTAGAAAATCTGATTGTAAAGAAATATTAAGAGAGTAGGGTTTGAGAGTTGCAAAAATCGAATAATTGTGTGTATTAGCGTTGTACCTATAATGATTACTTAATCTTACAAATTTATGGTGCAATGTGTCATGTTAGGCAAAACGCAGCACAACTTAGACGGAATCTGGTTTCCATTAGATGTTCACTTTGGGTTTTTGTAAGTGTTTAAGGGGAGCAACGCTCCAAAGTGAGGTGCTAAAAATTAGGGGTACAAATGACCTGTTTAATAGTGCGTAGGCGCAGCCCGCCGTTAGGCATCGCAGCGAAATACTTGTTTTTATTGAGAATCTAGCTATGCGTTTCTGAGAATTAAACCCCGATCTCACTTTTTCGCGTTGCTCCCGTGTTTAAGAGGATTTTCTTGTAGAGTAAGCTAAGAGAGTAGCTTCTTGTACTTCATTGAATAACTCTACCCTTAGAGTTGTTAAAACAATAATATAAAAGCTTACTAAGTATGGACTCGTATAAAAACTTAGACATAGATAAAATACTGGAGATTTTGGATGAGCGAGTACTTCAACATACCGGAAGACATTTACTGAAATCTGAAAGAGTTTTAATTAAAGGGTCTTGGTACGGGAGAGACTATAAGGAGATAGCAAGCAACTCTGGATACAACGCGGACTATTTGCATAGAGAAGTGGCTCGGCAATTATGGGCAATGCTTTCAGAGGTTATTGGTGATGGAATCCCAGTAAAAAAAATATCTTTGAAACCTGCTTTACTTAAACTAGCAAAAAAGAATTATTTTAAGTTAGAAGTCTCCAAGCTAGACAACAATTGTTTAGTTGGCAAGACGAGAATTTATGGAGAATTACCCAAAATAGGATCTTTTTATGGGAGAGAAAGAGAGATTAGTAAATTAAAAAATCAAATTCATGTTTTGAAACGACGCTGCATAGTTATAACTGGAGTTGGAGGAATTGGAAAAACTTCACTAGCGGCTAAATTACTAGAAGAAATACTTTTAGAGAACCCCAATGTCTATAAAGATATAGTTTGGATAAAAATACATTCGTCCGTTGACAATTTGTTTACTAAATTAATTAATGCTTTTGATATAGAAATAGACAATGAATCTATTGAAAATCAAACTTTGCTATTATTAAAATATTTTCAATTACATCGGTTACTACTAGTAGTAGACGGATTTGAAAAACTAGGCCAAATAGCTAATTTTGAGAAAAGATTAGAGTATGAAAAATTATTTATTCAACTTTCAGAGGGGAATCATGAAAACTGTACAATTATAACAAGTCAATTACCTTTGGAAGAAGTTATTTATGCAACAAAAAATCTTCCAATTGACTCTTTACGCCTTGAAGGCTTAGAGGAACGTGCAGCTATGCGAATGCTAAATGAAAAAGGGCTATGGGGGAAAGAATGTAAAGAGTTAATTAAAATGCATCGTGGAAACCCATCAGAGTTAGAAGAAGCATCTGACAGAATTCATCGGCTTTTTGGAGGAAGTGTAAAAACATTCTTTGATTACAGGACTACTGTTATTGGGCAACTCCTTCAATCTATGCTACATCAGCAATTTGGACAGCCGGGACTTTTAAGCGATGTCCAAAGAGAAATAATGATTTATTTAGCAGAGTCAACTTCAGAAAGCTCACCTCCAATTCAGTTTTATAATATTATTGAAGCTTTAAAAAAACAAATAGGATTAGAAGTATCAATTGCGGAAGCTATCAGAGCAATAGAAATTTTAGAACAACGTTCTTTAGTTGAAACTTATAGAAAATCAGGTAAGCAAGAAGTTAGTTATAGTTTACAACCACTTATCAGAAAATACATTTTAGTTGATCCATTTAATTTGGTGCGAAGAAAAACAAGTGTGTTACAAATCAGTAATTCCATCCAGGAGTAAATGTGGTTTACTGCATAAATCACCTTTGTACACTGCGCCGTAATCCTGATAACGCCAAAAACTGTTTAGCTTGCGGTAATTCTTTGTTAATAAATGGTCGCATTCGTTTGCTACGCCCGTTGCGCTCTTTGGAAGAAAATCTGTATACTAACACAAATGTTTTTGAGGTTGAAGATGTTGGCACAAAATCGCATCCAGAGTCTCAAATAAGAGTAATGAAAGTATTAAAGTGGAGCGAACCTAAATTAGTGGAGCTAGTTCAGCGAGAAGCTAGAATTTTGCAAATAATTCAATATCCTGGGATTCCTGAGTCTGCTAGAGATGATTACTTCACTTTTAAACTAAAGGACACTCTTCTAGAATTACATTGCTTAGTAATGCAAAAGGTTGAAGGAGAGAATTTACGGCAATGGTTAAAATCTTATGGGCGAATTCCTCAAAATGTGGCATTTGATTGGTTGTCACAATTAATTAATACTCTTGATGTCGTACATAGCTCCGGCTTTTTTCATAGAGACATCAAGCCAGAAAATATAATTCATAAGCCTGATGGGAAATTGGTGTTGATTGATTTTGGTGCAGCACGAGAGATTACTAGCACTTACTTAGCAAAAGTTAGTACCAATGGGGGAAGCAGTACAGGATTAGGTAGTGGACACGAAGTAACATCTGTGATCACGGCTTTTTTCAGTCCACCTGAACAAATGAATGGCCAGGCAGTACCGCAATCAGATTTCTATGCTCTGGGTCGGACTTTTGTGAACTTAGTTACTGGGATGTCATTGATGGATCTACCAATAAACGAAAAAAAAGGGAGGCTAATCTGGAGAAAATATGCGCCGCAGATTGATAAACCTTTTGCTGATTTACTGGATGATTTGATGGCTTCTTCCCCAGGTCAGCGTCCGCAAAGTACTCAAGTAATTTTGCAACGGCTTAACAAACTCCCTTATCAAAGTAAAATTTATAAATTAATTAAATCTAAAAAAACTTTATTTATTGTATTAGTGACATTAATTACTTTAGGGCTTTTTGCAGGTTTCAAAGTATTTTTACCACTAATGGCTAATAATTTAGTACTACAAGGTAAAAAGTCAGAAATAGCAAATGATTCGCAAACTGCACAAAACTATTTTAACCAAGCTATAGAATATAATTCCCAACTTAAACTTTCTGTCTCCCAGTTTTACTTAGAGCAAGCTGCTCGTCATTTTAACGACTTCAAACTAGCGAAAAAATATTATGAATTAGCCCTTAAATATAATGATAAAGATATAAGTGCTTATAATAGTTTAGCTGTAGTTTGTTGGCAGCTTGGAGAAGTCGCTTGTGCCTTAAATAATTATCAGCAGATTTTGAAATTAAAGCCTAATGATTGGGAGGGATATTATAGGTTAGGAAGTTTTTATGATCAAGAAGGAAAAGAGGATTTAGCTCAAGAACAATATAAAATGGCAATTAAAATTAATAAGAAAGCAGTGCCCGCACTCAATGATTTATCACGCCTCAGAAATCTCAAAGAAGACTATACCCAGGCTAGTGCATTAGCACTTGAAGGATTGCGCTTGACTGAAGACCCAAAACTACAAGCTGCTTTATATAAAAATTTGGGTTGGGCAAAGTTCATGCAAAATCAGTATAACGAGGCAGAGAAATATTTACAAAAAGCAAGTGATTTAGACAGCAAGAGAATAGATGCTGTCTGCTTGCTGGCTCAGGTGCAAGAGGCTTTAGGTAAAATTGAGGATGCCAGACTTTCATGGGAAATCTGTATGCTTGCTAGGACTACTCAGCAAGATGTTTTCAAGTGGAGACAGGAATTACTAGACCGCCTCACCAAAAACGGGAGCAACGCGATTTTGTGAGGTGCTAAAATCTGGGACGTATATAGCTTGTTTCAGGATGCGATCGCAACTAAAAAACCAGATTTTGTTGAGAATATAGGGGTGTAATTGAGAACTAAACCCCGATCTCACTTTTTCGCGTTGCTCCCCCAAAAACTCAAAAATCTCTCCATAGAGTGCATTGTGTGAAAGTTATAGACTCTAGCTATTTGTTTAGCTATCAAACTTATGTATGCTATTAACAGGCAAGTAAATAGATAAAAGCTTTTAATGCAGTTTTTACTCAACCATAGGAAGAAAAAAATTTCCAAGTTTCAAGTTGCAGCACTTGTATCGATATTACCATCAATACTATTTTTATCAGATATTAGTAGCGCAGGAAGTCGGACTGAATCAGTAGCAGTAGTAAACAGCGGATGTCGCAACTTTATAGGTAGAGTCTCTAGCTCAGGCGATCTCTATTTGCCAAGTGGAAGCCGATTGTGCCAAGGAGATAGGATTAATCCAGCTAAGGGAGCTACAGTCAAGGTTTTGTGCTATTTAAATGGAAATTTTGTATACCTGAAGCATAGTACCGTGTTCAAGGAGCCAGATACGTGTACAGTGCCGCAAGAGATAACAGAGCTATGTACCGGATTAAATCCGAGTAATTGCTATAACCCTAAGGGTGCAGGTGAGGAAAAAGAAGCACCAACCCTAATAAGCCCTTATGGGAGTTCAATGTTAAGTACGCGGCCTCTAATATCTTGGAGTGCTGTCTCGAACGCTACTAATTATACAGTAATTGTAAAGGGTTACGAATTTTATTGGGAAGCAACAGTAGATCAGAAAACGACTACACTGGCATACCCGAAAGAGCAAATAGAATTGCAACTTGGTAACACCTACAAAATTACTGTCATTGCCAACCTGAGAGGTTCTTTGATTAGTTCGGAGCCTTTAGTAATCAGTATTTTGCCAGAAAAAGACCAAAAAGAAATTGCATATAAGGTAAAGCAGATCAATGAATTAAACTTGCCTCCAGACGAAGCTGCTTTTTTAGATTTAGATGCTGTATTTATGTCCAAAAGCCTTTTGAATGAATCGATTGAGACGCTGAAAACACGAGTGGCAGCAGGAAGTCAAAACCCCACTCTTTACCGAGTACTGGCAGATAGATATCTAGAAGCATGGTTGCCAAATGAAGCGCTTCGCAATTATCAGGTGGCAAATGAATTGGCGAAACGCACTAGGAATTCAGATGAATTAGCTAGAGTGCAACAAAGACTAAAGTTGGTAGAATGGCACAATAGGTAAAAGTTGGCAACGATAGCAACCAGATGTTGGCATTGCCGATTGCCAATGCCAATATATAATTGTTAAAATTATCGACAGCTTATGGTTGTGATTGCACAAAATTTCACAGCCATCCACCAACGAGCAAGAACGAAGCCCAAAAATAAGGATGGCTGTACTTAGAATTTGACATTAAATTTAATTGTGCAAGACGTAATGCCTCTGCTTTAGGAGTCCCGGACTTCAAGTTCCTGTAAAACTCTTCCATAAGTAAAGCAGTGGAGTCAGCATCTACCTTCCATAAAGTTGCCACTGTACTTCTGGCACCTGCTTGTGCTGCCACACCTGCAATCCCCAATGCTGACCTCTTATTTCCCTTAGCGGTTTGACAGGCACTTAAAACTAATAGTTCAATTCCATCTTCATTGGTTTGAGCGTTTAATTTTAGCAAGTTATCAAACTCTAGTACAGTAATTGGTTTGTTCCAAGTAAAAAACATTGTTCTTTGGGCGTCAGAACTAAATTGAGCATGAGTAGTTAGATGAAGAATGGAAAAATGATTTGTGCTTAACTGTTGCTCAAGCGCCTGGCTAGTAAATTTTTCATTCAATAAGACTGTTGAAGAAGTAGTTTGTTTTTTAACATCTTCTACCTCCTGTTTCACTCTTAGCAATGCTTTTAAGCCTTCGGGAGCATTTAGAGCGTTAAAGCTAGGACTAAATTTAGAGAGTCCAGCAATTAAGGCTCTTAACTGTTCTTTGGGTAAAAATTTAGGTGGTCTAATCCTAGAACCTAAAGTTTGAGCAATGCTGTAACGATTGAGTAAATAATCTTTGCCGTCATGAAGCAAACCTATTGGTAAGCTTTGGAAAGATGTATCTAAAGTAAGCACTAACGTCCCTGATGGAGGTAAGTATGTCTTGACGGGTGCAATTAACAAGTCATAAAGTGATTGAGAAGGCGAAATAATCAAATTCTTATTAATAGAAGCTAGTCTAGAAGATTGTAAGATTTCTAATAGATTATCGACGCTAGTTTTAACTAGCTTGGAGTCAACAGAATGGTGGTGAAAGGAGCCATCAGAGGACTGGACAATTACTTCTACGCTGTTATCTAAATCAATAATGTGAACTACTGTTGGAGGGTTGGACAAGTTTTTAACTTCATTTAAAGGGATGATGTCAAGTTTGCCACATTGAAGAAAATTTTCTAATTGAGCGATTTGCAGCCGTTCGTTTGTCTGAATTACTCGTTTTAAATTAGGGTTAGGAGATGCCAAGAGCAATCGCATATACTCCCGATATACAGGCTCCACTTTTTCTTGGAAGGAGAATTGTAAATCTGCATTGCTTGGCAAAAGATCATCACGCACTTTAATTATATTATCAATTGCTGCACTGTAAGCCTGAAGGGCTGTATCGTATTTTCCTTGTTTTTTGTACAAATCCCCTAACTGCTGCTGCCATTGATAAGCAAGATCCGATGATTGACTTAACTGAGCTTGGCTCAAAGCTGCCTGAAAATATGCAAGTGATTGCTCTGGTTTTAACTTGCCTAGAGTGCCAAAGCTATCTGACTTTAATCGCGGGTTATTCAATCCTTTAGCTGTCTGCAAGGCCTCTTCAGCATATTCGATAGCTAGTGAATGTAATTGTTTGCTTGGAATCTTATTTAAACTTTTAGCAAAATTTAGTTTGGCATAAATAGAATTACTAGCTGGTAGCTGAGAAAATACCGAAAAATTGTTTATAATTAGAGTCGCTGCTGGCTGAATCTGATGAGTAATTTTAGGACGAATATTCTTTAACTGTATATTGCCTGAATTGGACTTTGCTGCTAACCAATTATCAAAATCTAATAGTAAGCTCAGACGGGATAATTGAGCTTGTAGTTTGACTGCGATTGGAGCATTTGGGATATTACTCACCTGTTGATAAATATCAAGGGAGTTAAGTGAATGCTCCTGAATTATATTAACAATTTCTTTTTGAAAAACGGGTTCTTCTGTCTGAAAAAATCTATTTTGCGCTTGCTTGTAAATAGATTGCTCAACTTTCCCTAAAGATAGTAAAATTCCGCTAATATCAGCCGAAGGTGTTTGCTTGGTAAGTGAGAGCGTTTCTTTTAAAACTATTTTTGATTCATCTAGCTTACCTATTTGGCGTAAGGCTTCTCCTAAATGACGCCATCCCAATAAGTAAACTGGTATTGGTTTTTGCTTCGTAATCGCTGTATAAAGTAGTTGTTTTATAGATTCAGTCGGTTGTGCCGGAGCAATAGTACAAATCCCAGCATTTTTATTTAACTTTAAGTCTTCAACAAGCGTATGACATGTACGAAGATTCGCACCTAAAGCTTGTAAGGCAATACTCTCATCAATTAAGCTTCCACTAATCTCCTCTTGATTATCTAATTGACGGTAAATGCTCGTAGCTTTTTTCCAAATTTCTAAAGCTTTAATTGCCTGACCGAGATTTAATTGCTTATAACCTTCCTGGGTCAATACTTGCGCTTGATTGTGTTGTTGTGCTTTTTTGTTTGAAGTTTGAGCGGGGGTAATAGAAGGTTGGCTTACAACTATTGACAAAGCTAGAATTCCTAACAACGAGTACTTGAACCAGTATTGGAACTTAATCATTTCTCTGTACTGTTTTTATGGTTGGTGATACTTCTGATGTATAAGATTCCTGACGACATTTTGAGGCAGACAATGCCGAAGCAACGGGGGTGGCTGTATTAGGGTCTGCTATCAGGGCAATTCTTCCATTAGAGTCTATTGTCCAGGTGTTAGCTTCTACGATTTCTAGGGTTTGTTCAACTACTGATGCCTTATGTTCTTCCGAAATGTTTTTATCAACTAGAACAGAGTTATTCTGCCGTTCATAAATGTTCTCTGGCATTTCGTCAGAGCTAGGTGGAAAACCGCCTCTGCTACTGATTACTAATTCACTTGCCGCTACACCTGATTGCCCCTGGCAGTTGGAGTCTATTTCAGGAGTTTCCTGAACGACTTCTGGTGCTGCTTTAATGCCCCTGGAATTAATAGCAAGTCCATTGATCTGAACTGTGCCATTGATTCCAAACTCAGAGCTGGCTTCAACTCGGCTATTCTCAGAGAAAAGGAACCCATCACGAACATTTATCCTGATATTTCCACCGCGTCCTCCAAAAGCGTTGGCTGTGATAGTGCTATTTCCCAAGGAAAACAGTGTATTTGTATTAATTGTCACATTGCCGCCAATCCCAGCACCGACTAAGGGAAGGTTGTAGGGAAAGTCGATACCTAAAAGACGATAAGCCGCCTCAGGATTACTGGCACTAGCACTGATAATGCTGTCAAATAATTGCACATCGTTTGTGTGTATAAAAATATTTCCTCCGTCTGCCAATGCGGTTGCAGCACTAATGGAAGAATTATTCTTTAGAGAAACTATATTTGCATCAATATCTATGTTCCCCGCTGAACCAGTGCCTAAATTACTTACGGTAATTGAACCTTTAGATAGGGATAATCGTTCAGTTTTTATTTTTATGCTCCTAGCTGCTCCACTTACCTCTGAAGATAGTCCTAAAACTTGTTGTATTAATAGAGGAGGGGATACTGCGTATGATGATATTCCAGACAAAAATTCATAAGATAAATCTTTTGTATTGACAGGGGTTGTAATACTTAGAAAACTAGGGGCTTCAATTGTGATATCTCCAGCATTCCCGCCCGAAAAAGTATAAGAAGCAATAATGCCTCCGTTGTCTAATCTAATTTCAGGGGAGATGATTTTCAAATTCCCAGAATTTCCAGATTTATAAGCCCCTACAGCTACTTGACTTGGGGAAGAAAGGATAGGATTAAACCCACTCAATTCAACACTACGAGCCGCATTAATGAGCAATTCCCCACCTGTGCCAGTACCAAAAGTTCCAGATGTTATAGTACCTCCACTTAAAGCAGTTAATTGACCTGTATTAATTGCAATATTCCCACTTGTGCCAGCACTAAAAGTATATGAGCCAACGCCACTAGCAATGCTAGCAGTGGTAGGGTTAATAAAGGAAAATCCTTTGACTTCTATAGATTCTGAAGCATCCAGAAGTATATTGCTAGCGCTTGCTTGTGTAAATGTTTTGCTATTTATAGCTGCTCCATCTTCAAAGCTCAAACGCTTAGTTGAAACTACAACATCACCTACACTTCCTCCCAAAGTTTCTATTTCAACTCCACTAGGGATCATTCCATCCGCAGAAGTACCGCTTAATTGAAGTAAATTTAAAGCCTGTATATTTATACCGCTTCCAGTTTGTGCGCCTTGATTTTGAATCAACGCAACCGAGCCTTCAGTCAAAAAAATTTGTTTTCCTACTAGTTGAACGGCACTACTTCCAGAGCCGCTAGCATCTACCAATGCTCGTTTAGACAGTTCGATATTTTGAAAGTTTTGTAACCCCTCATATCCGAATACCCAACCAGAGGTTGTCGGATTTAAGGTAACTATTCCATTACCAACGCTACCAAGTTCTACCCGTCCTCCTGGTGCTGTCAAATTGCCTCCTTCTAAAGCAATCTTACCCCCTATCAAGGCTAAGGTTTTCTGCGGCAAAACCCGTAGACCATTGTTGCTAGCACCTGCCCCTAAAATAGGTGAAAACAAGGAAGAAATACCCAAAGTATGTCCTGAACCTTGTACACGGATTTCACCAGTATTGTTTTCTAAGTTCAAACCTATGGGTGCGCTTACAGTTAAAAGAGGAGCAGTTTGAGTAGAGGTCGTACTAAACTCTGTTCCATTAGCAAACTTTAAGCTACTAGCTGTACTTGCTACAAAAGAACCGCCAATGTTCAAGCTGGCATTGGAACCAAAAATAATGCCATTGGGATTAAGCAAAAAGAGGTTAGCTGCGCCGTTGGCTCGAAGTAATCCGTCAATGTTAGAAATAGACTTACCTGTTACCCGGCTAATGATGTTTTGAATGTCTCCTGCATTGTTGAAGTAAACTGTTTTCCCAGTGGGGATGGAAAACTGGTCAAAGCTATGTAACAGATTGCTACCTGCTCTAGTTCCTCCATTGATAATGCTAATATCACTATCAACAGTAATGCTGGAATTGACAGGTAGCGTTGAATCTGGGATGATTTGTGCTTTTACTACTCCAGAATTCAACAAGCAAATCATTATGCTTACTTTGATGACTTTAGGAGAACTGAATATTTTCATGTTAATTATATAATCTTATTTTTCAGCTTCCAACTAAGGAGGAGAGACTTGGAAACATAAAATCATGTATTGTAGTAATCCACGGCGACTAAGCCTCTCCAAGCCTCTAGTTGCCCGGTAAGTTTCTTCATCTCCTTCTCGCCGCATTAATGAGTTAACTACTGGGTAAGTTGGTAGAGTATTACTAGTAATATTCTCTGTTTTTACTAGCTCAAAACCTGTAGCTTCAGCTAACTTTTTGTACTCAAATACAGGACAAAAATTAACAGACCGAGAGCCGTAAGTACGAACAATAAGAGTTTTAATAGCTTTTTCTATTAATTTCCAGGTTCGGTAAAAAGCTTGAATAGGAATAAAATCACAAATAGTTAATCTTCCTCCTGGACGTAAAACTCGCCTTACTTCCTTAAAGAAATTTTCGCGGCTAGAGAAAGCAAAAATAGACTCTACTGCAAAAACTACATCAAAATAACCATCAGGGAATGGTAACTGACAAGCATCAGCGTAAATAAATTCTATGTGATTATCCGGGAGAGCCTGTACTGTTGTTTCAGCTCTAGATAGCTGTTCTTTATTAATATTTATTCCGACTAAATGCATATTACAAAAACGTTCATTGAGAGTAGCAATGGTTCCTCCAAATCCACAGCCTACATCAAGAATGCTTAAACCATCCTGTACTTCTGCAACGTCAGTAACGAGACGAGATAAGTTCTCTGCCGCTACAGCAAAATCTGCAACCGAACCATTAGCTTTAGTTGGGTCAGACCAATAACCCCAATGTAAATGGCGACCAAAAGCTAAAAGCGCATCAGCATCTCCTTCAGAAAATTTTTGTGGCAAGCTATCAAAGTAAGCTACACTAACTGAATTATTATTATTGCCGTCGCTCAAAATTTTTCTCCTTTACGTGAATAAGTACGTAGTCGGAATTTGACTTTCTTCTTCAATAGTTGTAATATTTCCCTCTATTTTACGTGGCTCTTGTTAAATAAGGACAGAACAGATATGACCTTATTTAAGCAAAAGATCGAAAATAGCTCAGAAAAATTAGTGCTGATATTACAGTGTTATTGAGAATAGTCTGAATTTACCAAGAAGGGGAAAAGGGGATACAACTCTTGGAGAGGCTACGCCAACGGCTGCGCTCAGTAACCGGGGAAAGGGGGAAAGGGCACAGAATGGGTGAACTTTTCCCCACAAGGTATAAAGCCCCTGTCTTAATTGTGGAGAACAAAAAAAGAAGATTTTTGAGATACGTAGTGCGATAACTTAGCAGTGTCCATATTTGAAACAAGAGCTTTTAAGTTACTGGTTCCCTTTCCCCTTTCCCCCTTTCCCTTTCTTCATAAGATATTGATAGTATACAGCAATCAATAACATGTCAATACTATTGGAAGAAAAAACTACTATTTTGGTAATAATTATCTGCTTGATAAAAACTAATACAAAGGTATAATTAGCTACTATAAAATTACAGCTATATTGTATAGTAGAAATTTTTAGTTCCCTTGTAACCTTATTAACCTCACTTTTTGATCAGTCTATACAGTTATAGAACTTACGCATTGACAAGCAAGACAAAAAGTGCATAAAGAGAATGCAGAAAAAAAAACAGCGATCGCTAGTTACCAGAGGCGTTAAAAACAGATAATTTACTTGGCTGTGTTTAGGGTTCGGACAATCAGAGCAATTACTAAACCATCAACCGCTAAATGTGACTTGAACACTTATACTCTGTTTCTACTGGCAGAATCGAAGTATCCAGGTTGCACACGTCTGGCAGAGATAATGGAAAATTTATCTCATGATAGCGTCAATAGATTTTTGCTACGTGAACAGTACGAACCCTCTTGTCTTATTTGAAGAAATCAAACCCAATATCAATCTAGTTGGAGGTACTTTAAGTGGAGATGATACGGTAATTGATAAGCCTCATAGTAACCAGAAAATAACAGAATTAATTGGGCGATCGGTGCATTATCTGGTAGTGTGGGTTTTATTTTTGTGTTATCAAAATTTTTGCAGACATCTAATTTTGGTGATGTTTTTTTGGATTTCGCTTTTTTGATAAAGGTTGAGCCATCAAGTAGCTTTTTAGTTTCGAGGTACGGATAAAGGCATCCAACCGATTCGCATTGTGAGCCTTTGACCCCTTTCTCGCTTGATTTTTCGGGTATTGCAGATAACTCAACTATTACTCCTTTGGTCATGCAGCCACCTCCATGACCAAATCATCAGGCACTTCAAAAATTCCCAGTTGACCAATGTAAGGAATCGGTGTAATCTCGCGTGGATTCTCCAGCTTCCAGTGGTATTGCCCAGGCATCCCCCAACCAGATGCAACTTGTGAAAACTTGCAATCTACTATTGTGACAATGCCAATCACTTGACCGCGACGGAGAGAGATTAACTCTGGGATTACTATCCCCATCCCTTGGCAAAATTCTCTCGTTAGCTGGTACTCTTTTTTGGTACAGGTTTTTGCGGCGTGAATCAGAATGTCGCCGCGATAATTGATAGGCCAGCCACGGTTTTCAATATCTTTGAGAGCATAAATTATTGCCCATGCCCAAGGCTGACGGACGGATATCGCTTTCACGGGTTTTAAAACTCCAGTAATTGAATGTATGCGTCTTTCTTCCGCGATCGCTGGATCTGGCTGTAAATTATCTCGCCAAGTTCAAAAATTTTGAGGTCGATAAATCACACAACATCGTCGCAGTGCCGAGCTTACCGTAAAGGCGGTTTTTCTCAACAATCAACTCGATAGTGCGATCGCTTGGGTCTTTTGTGTAGACAGCATCGCGGTAAAGCATGATTAACTGGTCACAAACCTCAAAGATTTCGCCAGAGTTGCGAAGTAAATGACGATTGGGGCGTTTATCAGCCGTAGTTTGATTGCCCCGATTGATTTGACAACCCAAGAAAACAGGGATTTTGTGAGACTTGGCGATATCCCGAATCTGGCGGGTAATCTTGCCCACTTCAAAAGCCATGTTTCCGCCGGATTCCAGAGGAATCTGCTGCAAATAATCAATAAACACAGCCCCAATAGAACCACCGAATTCGGCAATGGCACGGCGCACAGCAGAAGCGATCATTGTGGTTGTAGGGGAGGAATGCTCGTAAACCTTCCAAGGCAACTCCACCATCTGTCCTATGCCTTGTGCTATTTGCTCCCAGTAGCATTGAGTATTGGTTTGAATCATAGAAGCGTCTACGCCAGTGATTCGAGCTAGCATTCGAGCATTGAGTTGATTCTTGTCCATTTCTGGAGTAACGTACAGAACTGGCTTTCCAAGTTTGGTCATGATTTCGTAAGCGTAAGAAATCATGAAGTGAGTTTTCCCCATGTGCGACTCAGCAGCCACTACAACTAAGCTGCTGGGATAAATGCCACCGGTGATATTTTCCAAGTCGTACCAGCCAACTTTGTCGCCTGCCATGTTTCCCATCTCCAATTTTTGAAAAAGTTCAATGCCCATGTCTTGTGCTGAGAAAACCTTGCAGCGTTCATCACTTTGATTTTGAGTAACACCAAAAACTTTCGCCTCAGCTTGCCCAAGAACAAGTGGTAGTTCAGTTTGCGTCTCGTAACCGAGTTGGACAATTTCATTGCCCACTTTGATTAGCTGCCGCCGTCGGTATTTCTCCATCACCAGATCAGCCAAAGCATCGATGTTGACGGCTGATACAGTGCGGTCTACCAAAGTCGCTAACTTATTCCTGCCGCCAACGCGATTGAGCAGATTGTGGTCAGACAACCAAGCGGTGACGCTTAGTAAATCTGTGGGTTGAAACAGAGCGTGAAGCGTTGTCGCAGCTTGATAAATGTATGAGTGAGCGCTGATGTAAAAGGCTTCAATGCTCAGGCGATCGCTGACTCTGGTTATTGCTTCTGGGTCGAGCATAATCCCACCCAAAATCGCTTCTTCAGCTTCGATATTTTGCGGAGGCAAGTTGTCAAGTGACCTGTCAGGGTGAAAAGAAACTACGTTGTCTTGATTAGGGTGCATAATTATCTCCAATTCGCAATTCGCAGTTCGCAATTCGCAATTAAAAAACTTAGATTTAGCAAGGTTTTTAGATTTTGCATCTGTTTCATTCTTTTAGCGAATTGCTATAAAGTTGAGTTTCGTTTTATTTCATAATTAAAATTTGTGGCTTGTATCTCGAATGATTAAATTGCTTTCACAATTGCGAATTGCGAATTGCGAATTGCGAATTGCTAGATTAGGCTCTTAGTGCTAATTTTAACTGCGCTTCAACTTCCCGTAAGTCAACGGAGGAAAATCGGGAATTTGGTTGAGGTTTTGGAGCATTAACTGCGGCTTGAAGTTTGGCTTTGAGTTCCAGCATTTGTGGGCTAAATCGATACTCATTCTTACGCTCTTGTTTGAAAAGTTCTTGTTGACGGCGTTCTTCGTCAGCAGCAATTGCCATAGCTAAAACATCATCGTTGCTGGTATTTGCATTATGTTTTGATTCGGTAGGCTGTTGACGTTCTTTCAACTCGTTGAAACTATCCCAATGGTTTTGAATCTCTGCTTTGCCGGAGTCAGTTTTTGAGAGTCGAGTCAGGGCATTTTTCGCCTCGCCTGTTGTTGCCTGACGAATTAAGTCTTTGGCATACCTGGGAGTGCTGTTCAAGTATTGCCTGTAGGACTCCACAAATTCTGCTTTCCAACCGTTAGGGCCTGCTTTATCCATCCAAGGCGGCAGCCCAAATACTCGCATCGCTTGCTCGGTTTTCTCTGTGGGGTGCATTGTGTAACAAGTCGAATCGGGCAGTGATGTAGGACTAGCACTTTTTGGGTTTGGTGCTACTAGTTGATTATTCAATTGTTCGGTTTTCTCGAACGACCCCCCCGCAATAGTTGGTCTACAAGAGGGGTTATCGGTTTGTTGCAAAGACTTGGAATTTTTTAACAACAAAGTGGAAAGTTTTGGGGTTGGTTCTTTGTGTTCAATTCCTTCCGTTATTAAATCAAGTTCTTCCTTTTCACACACACACTCTTGGGTGGGGGGCGCGGGTGGCGAAGCCAGGGGCGCGTCCTTGAGTGGATAGACTTCAATTGGATAATCTTCAATTGGATATACTTTAGGTGTCCCCCCAGCACTACCCTGGTGTTCCCCCAACACTACCCCTAGTGTTCCCCCATCACTACCCTGGTGTTCCCCCATCACTACCCCTAGTGTTCCCCGATCACCACCCTGGTGTTCCCCCAACACTACCCTGGTTGTTTCCCCGTTACTGGTCTTCGCTTTCCCTCTAGTCAAACTAGATTGTTTAGTTGCTTCGGTAAACCAATCGTCAATATCTGTGAGTCTGTATTGATTTGATGATGGCGAACCGTCTAACTTTTTTTTTGTGGCTTTAGTAATCAGATTCCAACAAACAAGCTCATCGACTGCTGCCATCGCTTTTCGCCGTAAAGTTTCAGTCGGTGAGTTCGGGAAAGAACCACGGAAACAAGCTTCACCTATAGATTTATAGGAAGGGAAAGCGTTATTATCACAACCGGCACGGCGGCACAGGTGGCAGTAAACCCGAAATGCCTCCATTGTTAGTGGCAAATCATCCAACTTACTATCGATGTAAATATGGCGTTTCTTTCTGCCGTCGCTGAAGCTATCGCTCTGTATTTTTGATGTTACACTCATATACAACCACCATTTGTCAAAACTTATAGTTGATCTTTTCCCCTACACTGCGCTACAGGTGGGGGATTTTGCTTGATTCACGTACCAAACGGGAATTCTTGTAATTGCAGTTGTTCAGGGAATTCTTCGATTTCGCCACCCTTACGATCGCAGGTTTTAAATCGCTGTCCCCCAAATATTGCATTCGCCCCCAACTGCTTCACAAACACAGGGGTTTGGGATTGTAGGCACTGTTGGACAATAGACTCAATCCATTCGATGTGGCATGGTCTTGATTGTGGGCCAGACTCACCCCCTACAACAATCCACTGGATATCTTCATTTACTAATTCCCATTCGGAGTCATCACTAATTAATTTTTGAATTGCACCTGCTTGTCTAAAATCAATTTCCTCAAGCAGTGGTTCACAAGATAAAAATCGAATTGCTGCGGGTATTTGTAACAGAATTGGGATACGCTTATCTGCCATTTGTTGATTCTCAGTAGAAGTTCCTAACCAGAGATTAGGTAAAGGAAATGGTTGCAGGGAAAAAGATTGTTGGAGATTAACTAATCCTCCAAATTTCTCACTAACAGCGTCCCAAAGATTTACGCAAGCTGCTTCATACCACTTAACCCATAGGTTGGGTTGACTAAAATACTCCTTCATTCTTTCTGGTCGCTTAGTCAAGATTTGAAAAGTATGCTGAGGTGAAAGAGCAGCAACAGCCATTACTTGATGAATCCATTCATCAAGGACATTGGCATGAAACAAATCAGCCATTGAGCATACAAAAATTCTTTTCGGCTTTTTCCAACATAATGGTTTAATAAGTTGAGATTTGACAAATTCAACTGTGCCATCCCAATTACTAACAGTTTGATACTGGGGGAATTGTTGAAGTCGTGGGGATTTGGCAGCTTTCGCTGCATAGCATCGCGCACAGCCAGGACTTCCAGAAACCCGTGAACAGCCAACAATTACATTCCAGGTTTCGTCACACCATTGTATATTTGTAGACATAATTACCTCTTCAATCAATAGTTTGTACTAACTTCACCACACGCTATCGCCCGAACAATTTCTTCTGCCCGTTCTTGTGAAATAGCCTGTTCTGGGTTCTTGTAAAATCCAGCGATCGCCGACTTGGGACGAATAATAATTTGCTGCGTGAAAGCGCGTTTGTCCCATACAAAGCAGGAGATGGTAATGTTGTCTGTTGCCCAACGACTACCCCGTTTATCCTTACGAAAACAGAAGCGGGGCATGATTAGGACAAGTGACGGCGGATGCTGCTGCAAGAAATCTGCACGATCATCACAGGGTTCGAGAAAGCTGGTAAGTAAAAAAGCAGCGACACCCACACGCGCTTTCTGGTACGCATTCTTGATGATTGGTGCAGCAAATTCCGCGTATGGTGGATTAGTACAAATCCAGTCACAATCGGGAAACTTAGCCCATGACTCGGATAGTGTTGCGTCCATTTGGTAGTCAGCCGCTTTATGTGGATCAATATCGTTCGTCCACATCTGCTTGGTGTGTGGCCACGCCGATAGTAAAGAAGCGATCGCCCCATGTCCTACACACGGTTCACCAATGACACCAGATAACGGAACATGGCGCAGTAGTTCTGTTGTGAACCATGATGGAGACTCGTAAAAGTTCAGTGGATGTCTACCAACAGTTTCTCCTGTAGATTTAGGAGAGTACGGTTGTGGTGTCAGGAGTTGTGCAACAGTCATACTTCATCCTCACTAAATTCAATGTGACTTAAAGTCTGAAGTTCAACAGCTAATCCGCTTAAGAAGTTTTGGAGTTCAACTGTTGCCAATTCTTTGGATATGTCTTTTTCTGACGTATAAATAAGTTGCTTGTGATGCCCAAAGTAAACTTCTGTACGAGTTAAGTTTTGCTCTGTATCAGTTAACAGAGTCAAAGTAAATCTTCCAAGTTTACAAAAGTAATAGGGACGCTTTGAACTCCAAGGCTTTCCAGGTTGCCAAGTGATTTGGAGTTTTTTACCAATGTGAACGCTCATAGATTCAAAATCAACGTGGAAAATATTCAGTAAAGGAAGCATTTCGCCACTGTTGTAATGGTCTACAACGTGCTGTCTAATGCCTAGTTCTGTTAAACCTTCAGGAATATCAATATGAGCTTCAGATGAGATTTTTTCAACTACTGTGACTATGGCTTTCATTGTTGTTACTCTAGAGATGCAATGAGTGTTTTTGTGTGGCGATTGTTACTTATTGAGCGGCAATCGCTTTTTATTTTGATTATTAGGAATCTTGAAGTGACGACGCTTTCTAAGATGTGTATTATTTGCTAGAGAAGCCCTCTTTGTAACAAATAATGTCAAAAGACTGTTAGTTGCTTGACTACGTGAAAGAGAAACTTTTAATGTTATTGGTAATATTCGATGCTTCAGCAATAAATTCCATCTTTAGTTAGCGAACGTTTCTGTGGTGGGGGCGTTCGCTTTCACTTGGTCAGCACTGGTTCCTTTTTTCTAGCGAAAGCTCCCACCTGCCTTAGCGCTGCACCAGGACTGGGGTGAGCGAAGAACTCTTCTATAGCTTTGGTCAACCCGTCAGTAACAGCCGGATCGTGACAAGCGTAGACATAGATGGGCTGTTGCACACCATTAACCAATCGCGTTTCTTGGCGATCGCCTAACTGTGGGTAAAACGTGCGAACCCATGTGCCAAGATGTCCCCGGTAGTGAGGGCCGTTCAGGGGGACTTTTTTTCCAAGTTCGCTCTCTGCAAAGTTGACTACGCCAAGCCATTTTTCTTTTGTGCCCGTTAGTGACTGCCTGTTGTAGTCAGCTATCAGATTTGCGGCGAAGTCTTTGCAATTTTGTTCCATGTATGGGTTGAGTCTGCCACCTGTGAGTTCGGCTAAAGTCTTCATTGCTTTGACAAAAGTATCTAGCCTCTGTTCAACAGGAGGAAGGACTGGTACATGATTTTGCTTTTGAGATGCAATTGCGTTAGGTATCGCTGCAACGATTTCAATAAGTATCGTTCGGATCTGTGCGGCCACCTCTGATTGTTGTAGTAACATCGCAATCCTGAGAGCGCCTAAAGGACTAAAAACTCTCGCTTTTGGTGTTCTGGGACTTAGACAGAATGTCTGTCTAACATCCTTAAGTGCTTGCCCCACAAGGGTTTCAGTTTCTTGGAGGTTAAATTCTTCTTGATTGCTTCTGTACAATTCTTTAATCGCTGATTCGTAGTTTTTCACTCTCCCCCCATAAAGGAGAGTTTGCCTTGTAGGTAAAAGTAGGGGAACCATCGTATGGTAATGTAAAAAAATCCGCAGTCCAATTTAAGCCTTCATAAGAATGAAGCGACTGAGTAAAGAAGACCTCACGCAAATGAACCGGGACTACTTCCAATCTCTCGACAAACAGAAATTGGTGGAAGTTGCGGGAAATCTTCATTCTCTTGCAGTCGAGCAACTAGAAAAATTAGAGCAAAATTCAAGCAATAGTTCGTTACCCCCATCATCAGACCAATTCAAAAATCAAGAAAAATTAGGGCTACAGTCAGAACAACAAAAAGAGCGATCGCAGTCTGAAACAAGTTCAGAGGAAGAAGATAAGCAAGTTTTAGAATCCGCCAAAAAAGCCAAAAGTAAGGGATTTGAGAAGAAAAAACCGGGGAAGCAGCAAGGGGCTAAGGGTATATGGCGGACAACACCCTTAGTTCCCCAGCAAACCATACCCCACTATCCAGAAACATGTGCATCATGCAATAGTCCCTTAACAATAGACCCAGATGCTAAACCCCATATGGGTTACTACGTATTAGAATTAGCGAAACAAAATTCGGGGATTGAAGTAATATGCACTCTTCATCATTACTATCAAGCAACTTGTTCTTGTGGGCATCATACAAAAGCCAAGCCCCTTACAGGTTATGTATCGGTAGTTGAAGGAAGAAGTCGAGATTTACGGCTACAAGAATATGGGCTTGTCGGACCAATGCTGGCGACGTTTATAGCAAGTCTCGCGGTACGGTATCGTATGTCCCGTCCCAAAATCAGAGAACTATTAAATGATTGGCTGGGTGCAGAACTGAGTGTTGGAACTATCGACCGTTGCATTCGGGAAGTCGGTATTGCTTGCTCTGGAGTTGTTGAGGAATTAATTGAAGAATTACAATCAGCCGAAATTATCCACATTGACGAAACCCCTTGGTACGAGAAGGGGAAATTTTGCTGGTTATGGGTGGCGATTACCAGGACAATAGCGGTTTATCACATTGGTAGTCGCAGAAAAGAAGAATTGTTACACCTAATTAGCTCGGCATTTTTGGGATGGTTAGTTACCGATGGCTATGGAGCTTATAGTACTTACCCAAAACGTCAACACTGTTTAGCTCACTTAATTCGTAAGGCTATAGCTTTAACAGAAGTGGTTGATAAAGAGGCGCAAGACTTAGGGCAATGGCTTTTAGAAGAACTTAGGGAATTAATACAAACCATTGCCTTGGGCGACGGGGATGAAGAAAAAGACCAAAGCCCCGGTCGCCTTTATCGGGTCTGCCGACTAGCTACTGTTGCTCCCCATCCCAAGCTGAAAGCTTTAGCTTACGAGATTTTGCGTTCTTGGGATGCAGTGGTGGGAGCAACGCGAAAAAGTGAGATCGGGGTTTAGTTCTCAATTACACCCCTATATTCTCAACAAAATCTGGTTTTTTAGTTGCGATCGCATCCTGAAACAAGCTATATACGTCCCAGATTTTAGCACCTCACAAAATCGCGTTGCTCCCTGCAGTGGTTGCGTTTTTCTATAATCCACAACTACCACCCACCAACAATGAAGCTGAACGCGCTCTGCGACATGCAGTAATTGCGCGACGAATTAGCTATGGTACTCGTAGCTCTGAGGGGAGCTTGGCTTATTGCTCTATTTTAAGCGTGATTGAAACTTGTCGTCTGAGAAATGTTGACCCTTGGAGTTACATTGCTCAAGTTCTTACTCAGGCTCGTAAAGGTATAAAATGCGAAAAAATTCCTCTTGCTTCTTAATCAGTTTTTGCTAGGGGAATGTGAAAAGTTACAAAAGTTCAAACGACAAAACTTTAAACTGTGATATTAGTTTGATATTTCACCAGAAAATTGTTATTTTTAATACAAAAATTTAATTTCTCCAATAAAAAATTATTGATTTAAGTAAAAAATGAGACTTTATGGGTATCAAATTTCAGCAGACCGAAAAGTTTGGCGATGCCTTCTCTGCGAGAGGCTTCGCCAACGGCGGGCGTAGCCATCGCTAAAAAATAGTAGCCATTGACTGACTGGTCAGCGTTTTAGTATTTGGCGAGAGTCAAGAGTCGCCTTGGTGACTGATAAATTGAACGAATTTTATTTCTGTGTAAATGCCCATACGCCATTCCAATTGGCTGGAGTACCTTCTAGCAGCAATTCTTGGACTCGTTCTAGATAGAGTTTGGTAGTCTTATCGAGAGGGTTCACTGCAAGGACCTGTTCAAAACAGGCTTTGGCATCAGTAAAGTTGCCCCGACAGTAGTGTTGAATTCCCCGCTCAAAGGTTTGCAAGGTGTCAAGTTTTAGTTCTCGGATTGCTTCTGTTTCGGCATCGAGCACTTCGTAAACCGCGATCGGTTCAGTTCTACCCTTAACGATCGCTCGATCCAAAAAGCGAATTTTGTACTGCTCTGGGTTGCTCAATCGCTCCAAGACCTCTTCAGAAATTAGTAATGAAACACCATAGAACTTTGTCAATCCTTCCAAACGAGCAGTCAGATTCACATTATCAGAAAACGCATCCCCTTGAATCCGGTTGTGTTCCCCTACCATGCCCACCATCATGTGTCCAAAGTGGATACCCATGCCTACATCAATTGGCAAGTAGCCTTGAGATTCTAGTTTTCGGTTGTATTTCTGTACCCGTTTGAATTTATCAACCCCTGCGGCAACGGCATCATCCACACCATTAGGAAAGACTGCCATCATACCATCACCCAAGAACTTCACTACAAAGCCATCATGGGCGCGAATTTCTGGAGAAACCTGTCGCAGGTAAGCATTGACGAAATCGAAATTCTCTTTGGGAGTCATCTTCTCGGATAGGGTTGTAAAGGAGCGAATATCCGAGAACATGACCGCCATCTCTTTGCTGACGTGATCGCCCAGTTCGATGTCTGTTACCCCGTGCTTGTTGAGAAACTTGAGATATTCGGGGGGAAAGAACCGGGCAAATGAATTCTTCTGAGTTTCCAATCTCTCGAAGGATTCCTGGAGTTGAAACGCCATGCGGTTAAACGAATTAGCCAGCCTCTCAATCTCGATGATGCCGTTGACTTCAACGTGTTGATCGAGATTTCCACTGGCAATCTCTTGAGATGCGGTGTTAAGTTTGAAAATTTGATGGCTGATCCAACGAGACGCAAGAACACCGATCGCAGTTGCCGCCGCAGATGTCAGTACGCACAGCAGAATGGTGGTACGAGTATTGGCATTAATCTGTGCCATAAAATCATTTTCAGGAACAACCACCACCGCCAGCCAGTTAATACCTCGACCATCCTGAATTGGCATGACCTGAACGTAGTGCCACACACCGTTAATTTGAAACTTTAGGTGTTGACTGCTCTTAATGACCTCAAACAGGTCGAAATGCTGACGTAAATATCGGGCAGTAGCAGTCACTGTGGCATTTTGACTATCAGCGGCTGGCATTCGCTCAATCTTGCGATTATCTCCTTCGCCACCTTTAACCTTGAATGGCTCCGGAATGGTTGAACTGACGACCAAATGTCCCGACGGCTCCATGATAAAGCTTTGTCCGTGGGGACTAATGTAAAGCTGTTTCAGAAAGTTTGTGATTCGCATCAAGGTGATGTTAATGCTCAAAACCCCCAGCAGCTTGCCGTTCGAGTCGTAGACAGGACGGACTGGAGAAATCCCCAAAGACGTATTCTCACGGGAAAAGAATGGATAAACTGGACTCCACGTAGGTATACGAGCTTGCACGGCGGCTTTATACCAGGGGCGGGAGGTGGTATCGTACTTCGTCGATTTCAACCACTTTTGTCGATCGCCGCGATCATCCAGCAAGTAGGTTTCGCGCATCGGCTCAGTAGCTTTGGTGCGAATTCTGAGTTGAATTGTGCCATCCTCTCGATGTTCTACACCGACAAACTCACCCTTTTCGTTCCCAAAATATAGATAGCTCTCTAAGTCACCCTGTCGCACTACCTGCCAGAAATAGCGTTGCAATCCTTCAAAGTCATCAAGCTTTAAGTTGCCACTTTGGATACCCGCATCGGTGAGTTTCAGAACATTATAAGATTTATTCAAATAGTCCAAAACGTGTTGCTTAATGCGGGCAGTAATTTCACCATTCAACTGAATTGCCAGGTCATCAATCGCCTGCTGTCCATTGCGGAAAGAGAACCACCCCACCAAGCCAGTTGACGCAATAATGGGAATAATAAATGGAACAATCAGAACAGTTCGCAGACGAAACTTTTTTGAGCAACTTGCTTTTTTAATAGTTGCGTAAATCCTGTTTAGAAAAAGCAGTTTGTAGTTTATCGATCTCATATTGTCTATCTGAATGATTTTATTTATGCGCTGGAATTACTATTAGCTATATGCTGAGAAATTTTTAATAATTCACTCAGGTTTTGAACTATGGGCTTACTAAAATACAAACCAAAGACAATGGCAATTATAGGACAAATTATTAAGCATATTAATATTAATAGTGTAGAAAAGCAACATTAACATGGCAATTTCCTTAAAGGTAGTTATAGAGAAGAATTCAGAATGGGCTACGCCCCGCTACGCTGACAGGAGTCAGAATTCAGAATTTCTGAATAAAAGTCCATAATCTTCACAATTCTCAGTCCCCAATTCAATTTTTGATTAATCGCTCAAATTCAAAAAACTTGATTAAAACTTCTAAAGATGTTTGTTCATTTGTAGGGGTAGTTGCCTTAATTTCTTGTATGGTTTCTAGATTTAGATACTGAAAAACTGCTTGAGTTAATGTGGGGATTGCATCTGCTGGTAAAGAAGCCAACTCACAAGAGAGCCGATTTAGGCGAGATTTAGCAAAATTAACTTGAAATTTTGCACGTCTGAGTAAACGTTGTCTAATATTTTCGTACAGTTCTGGATTATCTGTAGCCAGAGTTCGCACGTTCTGATTTTTAATGATAGGAATAATATCTGGATTATCTTCTAAAAAGAGTAGGCTACCCTCCTGGTTATAAGATGGTATTCCTTCGATTCCCAAAGAACCAATATCCGCTAGAGCAATGATGCAAGCTACTGGTGAAATAGGTTGGCTCTGATTATAAAGAGAGGGTTGATAAATGGCTTGCTCTGTTGTATCGTAATCACAAATTGTAGCGGCGATCGCTTCTTGAATGATTTCCAAATCTGTATCTGTGAAAAGAGCCGTACTTTTTGGATAAAATGCTGATATTTCTTGATTTAAAACTTGTATATAATTCAATAGGATTTCTATAGTTGCATTTTCACTGACACCTGCTTCTCGTCGTCTGGATGTGTGCGGTTGATGAGGTATAAAGATTTGCACTAAATCATGAGCGATCGCACAAACATCGAGTAATAATTCCATCCTCTTAATTGTCTCTACATCTGCTGACAAATAAGGACGAATGACTTGAAAAATTAATTGAGCGCGTTGCTGTACAGCCATCAAATGATCTTTTGTATGGTAGTACAATTGCTTTTCGATAACTTCACGCTCAAACTCTGCTAGAACAAATTTATTCACCCTAGCAACACTTTCAGTAAAATCACTACTGATGTATAGTATGTCTTCTTCAGATAATTGCTGTGATTGCCAGTTTTGTTGGTTTTGTGAATTCATCTTTATTAAGAATCGAACATCTGAAACAACTTGTAAAAGTAAGATTAGATGCTGCTTACTTTAAGCTGGAATATTTTAGTTGAGTCTAATTTTGTAGAACAGATAATTTATAACGGCGTATAAAATAATTGCCCAAAAACAAGGCAATTATTTTATTTGATCCTAAGCATCGATCGCCACTCGCCCTCTAGGGTGAGCAATACAAGCGAGAATATAGCCTTCCTCCTGTTCGCTTTCATCGAGAGCATCAGGTTCTCCTAGATACTTCACCTCTCCTTGAAGCTTCCGCGTTTTACAACTACCACAAACTCCACTGCGACAACTACTGTCGATCGCCACTCCTTCTTGTTCAGCTAACTCTAGAATCGGCTCTTCTCCAGTGCAGGTAATTTCTTTGCCAGACTTGGAAAACACTAGAGTAAAAGAGCCTGTTGTTTTAACTGGGGGAGTAACTGGGGTGGAAATTACTGGTTTTGGTACTACTGTTGTCACTTTGGTAACTTGCTCAGTGACTACTTGAGGCGGAACCGATGGCTGGGGTTTTGACTTTTTCGCCCCGCCAAAACTTTCTTCATAGTAGTTTTGCATGGGGAATCCGATTTGCTCTAGCATAGTTTTTACCCCTTGCATAAAAGGACTCGGCCCGCAGACATATACTGTGCGTTGCCAAAAATCAGGAGCGATCGCATACAGCATTTGTTCGTTGAGTCTGCCCATAAAGCCATACCATGCTTGACCTGCTTCGGGTCTGGTAATGGCGATCGCTAAACGAAACTTAGGTTGGCGGCTAGATATTAACTCTAGTTCCTGGCGATAAATAATATCACGAGGACTGCGGGCGCAATGGAAAAAGACAATATCGCAATCAGCAGCAGTATCCATCATCCATCGTGACATAGACATCATCGGTGTAACACCACTTCCCGCAGAAATAAACAATAGTTTTTCACTGGGGTTGGCAAAACAAGTGAATTTTCCCAAAGGGCCGCTGACTTTGATTTCACTACCGACTCTGAGATTGTCGTGTAACCAATTGGAAACTAAACCAGGCGCTACATCCAAAACATCTGGTGGTGCAGGAACACGCTTGACTGTAATTTCTAAAGTGTGGGGTCGTGAAGGAGTTGAAGAGATTGAGTAAGAGCGTTTGACTAGTTTATCGTTGATTTCCAGGTTCAGCGTCATAAACTGACCAGGTTGGTAGGTAAATAATATTGGTGGGTCAGCAGCAAAGCGAAACGTCTTTACATCATCAGTTTCGTCAATTATTGCCACACAACGAACCATTAAATCACCTTTTGTCCACCGACTGATTTGTTCTGGCGGCACAAGTGCGATCGGCATATACTCACTAGGCGAACGAGTCGCCTGACTTGGTTGCTGACTCACTTGGGGAATAGGGATGGTGTATGTCGCCTGTGGAAGAGTTGGTGTTTGGCTTTGGACTTCTCGAACTGGTGCAACCTCTGCCTTATCTGTTGCCGATCCGGTTGCTTCAACAGTGAGGATAAATTCGCCAATCCGAATAATGTCATCCTTTTTCAGGAGATATTTTTGGTTTAGACCCGCCGCTTGATCATTAATACGGGAGCCAGTCAGGCTAGCCAGATCAGAGAAGTAATATTCGCCCTCTTCATAGCGGATACTACTGTGAACTCGGCTAACTTCAACACTGGGCAGGACTATACCACAATTGCGGGAGCGACCCATAAAACATTCGCCATTAATCATAACTTCTGGCGATATGTCTAACTCTTGTCTCTCTGTGGGTATTTTTGAGTTTAACAGTTTGATTTTGAGCATATTAACCCAATCCCCTTTTCACTTCTGACTTTCTTTAACTTGTGCAGTTAACCTTTGCAGACGACCAATCATGTTCAGCAACAAACTCCTCGACACTTCCGAATCATTGCGTAACAGTGTCTCAAAATCCTTCGCCTCTATGACCAAAACTCGATTTATTTCAGCCTTGGCAACTACATTTGCCGATCGCGCTTGCCTAGTCAAAACTCCCATTTCACCAATAGTTTCGCCTGAGCGAATTGTGTTGACGACAACCTCAATATCTCCTTGCAGAACCGTTACATCAACTTCACCATCGATCAACAACAGCAATTCATCAGATGGTTCTCCAGCCTTACAGATAATTTCTCTTTGACGGTAAACTCGAATCTCCGCCTTACGAGCCAGTTCGAGCGTCGCTTCCGGCTTCACCGTTCGCAAAAGACTGGTTTCAAACATCAATAACAGCTTATCCAGGGTGCTGAAAGTTTCTTTTGCTACTGCTGAGTCTACTGGCGATTGCTTTTCCCAACTCACAGTTATGGCTGGTTCCTCTGCTGGACTAAACCGAATCACATCTCCTGGCTGGAGACGCATTGTATCATTTTGTATGCGTTTATCATTAATACGTAAGCCATAGGCACTTTTGAGCGCCGTTAATCTCACTTCTTGCTGGTCAAGATGAAATATCGCGTGGTGCTGAGATACTCTGGCATTGGGCAAGATGATATCATTTGCTAAACTACGTCCCACTTGCACGGCTGATTGCTGAAAGACAAGCTGTTGTATTTTTCCCTCCACCTTCACTTCAGCCGTGAGAGTTTGCAACAAAGCAGCAGCCTGTCCTTCATCCAGACCCAAAATATTTTCTGCTGTCTCCTGCACTAGCCAATCTCCGGGTTTTGTGGAGTTGAGTAACTGGCGTGCTTGTTCGCGGCCTTGCTGTGGGTCGAGTTGCTCTAGGGCGTAAAGTGCAGCTGCTTGGATGAGTGGCTCTAGTTCTTGCAAAAGTTCTTTAAGAACATCAATCACAAAGGGTTGATGATTGGCTGGTATCACCTTTGGTATTGGTTGTCCAGCAACAAATATTTGCGTCGGTGCTTCGTCATCAACTATCTGGGAAGGAGTATCAAAGGTTGCTGCTAATTCTAAATCATCGGGTTGCAGAAGTGCGATCGCTTCGGAGGCAATTCTTTCTTGCCACCGCCAAGTATTATTGCCTTCATTCAGAATATTTGGCAATACATTTTCTGCAAGTATGCCAATGGCACTAGCTATTTTCACAGCTTCCGGCGCATCTTGCAAAACTTCGAGAATACTCAATAATTGCTTGGTGATAATTAGTTGTTTATTTTCAATAGCGACTAGTCTCAGCAAGACAAACACGGGTGCTTGATGACTTGGAAAATTACTTAAAGCTTTGTAACGGACAATTAGCTCCTTTAACTGGGTAAGTAGTATCTCTGCTTTGCGGAGAATAGCACTATTTTCATCAATCATTTGGGATAAAATTTGTGCTTCTTCTTCTGCTGTAATGCCATACTCTTGTTTCAGGCTTTGAATTTGCTTGTCTCGGCGCTGGAGTGCTTGACGCAAAGGAACTCCCATCTCAATCAAATCTAACAATTGTAGTTCTAAAGCTTGCCGATAGCTTTCAATTCTTAACTGATTTTCCCGACTTCTGCGTTTAGTTGGATCTAATAAAGATGGGTTTTCTACTCCCAATTCTGTCAAGATATTGAAGTGTTCTTCATCCTTAAGTCCTAATTCCAAACGGATTTGCTTGAGTTCGTCTAAACTATTTATCGGCTCTACATTTCCTTGTTCTAATTCTTCACGCAGCAATCCTTTGTAAACCTGAAAGCTAGATTCTTTACTAAAACTGGGCAGTACTTTTGCAAGAACATACACCTCATCTGGTTTCAGGTCTGCCATTGATCGACCCTCTAAGAATTTAGAGAAATCAACTGTTAATTTAGCCAACTGACGACGCAGACTTTCTGCAAGACTTTCACGCGAATAGGTTTCCGCACTGCGGTTGAGTGTCCTGTACAGCCACAATGTACTGACGAGAATAACTAAAGCGTTAAATCCTAGCTCTATGAGATTTGGTAGTTGTTTGAGTATGGGACGGCCAGCAAATAAGAAATAACAATTGAAAACTACAAAGGTAGAAATTGCAAAAATATTGTGTTGTGCCTGTTGTTTACTGAGAGGTTTATTAATCCGTTGACAATAAGCTCTGTATTCTTTTTCTACCCTCGACAAGAAGAAGTAACTGGCTGCAACAAAAGTTCCAATAGTAAGAGGAACTGCAACTAATTTCGGAATCGGAATCGGCTGACCAAAAATATAAAATCCTGGATTTAAAAGAGTTGCCAACTGATTTTCTTCATGACTCCAAATTCCCGAATAGTAGTAATCAAGTGTGCCAGAATACAAAAAATAGTAAAGATAAAAACCGATGACTAGTCCCACATAGCCGTATTGAACTATTCTCCGACCTGGCTTGTTAAAAATTTCCCAGTAAGACCGTTCTGCATCAATGTCCATACAAGGAGATTGGCAGCTAACACAGGCGCTTTTTTCGTTACCATCTTTATCTGATGTCCGGCACATAGACTGAGTAACAATCTGTTTTTGACCTTGGTGAGCCTCACTTCCTAACAATCCTCTTGGCCCGTTATAGACCATCTGCACGGGACCCATAGGACAAAAATATTGACACCAAGTTTTACCAGCAAATAGATAATTTACTGATATTGCTGATAGAATTGTCAGAATTATAAAAGACCCTAAAAACAGGCGATCGGCATTAATAAATAAAATTCTCAAGCAAAGACCAATGCAAAGAAACCCAAATTGGAAGTATAAATGATTGCGACCAAGCCAAGAATCTTTTGCTATTTTAGCTAGTTCATAGCGCACTGCTCCCGTGCGAGGATTAGTGATTTGGCGTTGACGTTGCTTACCTAACGCTCTCGGAATTTGTGATAGAAAAGATAACGGACAAATCCGTCGCCATGTTTCATGTCCTAAAACAAAGATAATCAATACTCCACAAGGAACTATGATTCCCCAAAAGATTTTGGCTCCTAATGCAAAAGGTTTGACATCAACACACTTTCCTTGGACTGTGACAACCTCTTGGCATTTCGTCGGGTCTAAGAGATTCGGATTGAGACGGAAAATACTCCACTCAGTAGTAGGCTGGGTGAGATATGGCGAAATCGGGTCGTAAAATAACGATAAAATGAGTAAAATCCAGCCAATAACGAGCAGCCATCTAATAAAATGCATTTGTTTTTCCGGAACTCGATGAAACATAGTGCCAATCCTGATTATTCTGTATGGTTATGGAAGTTGGCTGAAGTTATAGAACTCCAATAATTGTGATTTATTGGCTAGATTGTACCAGGGTAAGCGCATCTCAAATGCTATTGACTAGCGGGTTTAGAAGCATCCAGAAGTGTTGGAATAAGCAAGCAGCAAGAATAGTCAGCCATATAATTATTATTCATAGCGGCTCGATTAGATTTTTGGCGATTACTACGTTTAAAAGATTGCTCTAGGTTCAAAGCTTTAAGAGCAATTCGTCGTAGCAATGCTAAGTTTTGTGGGGCATGCCCAGTACGGATGCGACAAGCATCTTCATTGAAAGTGACGTCCATTGTCCAATATAGACCATTTTCAACACCCCAATGCAGACGAATAGCTTGCCCCAGTTTACGAGCATCACAGTCCAAACTAGTTAAATAAAACTGAACTTCACGGGTTGTCTTATTCCAAAGATGTCTGACCCGGACTACCATAACAACACATTTAAGACCAAGCCAATCATCTTGGTTGTATAAATTTGGTAATTGAGAAATAAGACTTGTCCGAAATATTAACTTAGGAAAGGAAAAATGGTAAAACGTTGAATTGAGTGCTTACCATTTTTCACAACTAGTTATGGTTTTTGATTATATCCAAAAGTATCCACTACGAACAAAACAGATTTTAGGGATTAGTTACGAACAATTACAATCACTGCTAAATTGTGCCTTAAAACGACACCAAGACATCAAAGCTAAACAAGAGAGCCAGAAAATTAGAATTAATGCAGCTGGTGGTGGTCGTCCCGAAAATTTATCAACCGAAGAACAAGTATGTTTATGCCTATTTTATCTAAGACAGATGCCAACATTTCAAGTATTAGGAATGTTATTTGAGGTATCTAAGACAGAGGCTAACGATACTTTTCATTCTTGGATACCAATCTTACGAGATATTTTACCCGCTAGTTTATTAGAACAAGTCTCAAATAATGAAAGCGACTTACTCTTTGTTCAGGAAGTATTAACAAATTTTAGGCTATTAGTCGATAGCCTAGAACAGCCAATATATAGGGATTCTGACCAAAAAAAACAACAGAAATATTTTTCCGGCAAGAAGAGACAACATACATTAAAAAGTCTAATAATTGGGATGCCAGAAGGTAAAGATATTGTTGAAGTAGAAGTAGGCGTTCCTGGGCCAACAGCCGATATAAAATTGTTTCGTCAATCTCAGGAACAGTTTGATAAGTCTCAACCTTTTTCTGGTGATAAAGGCTTTCAAGGAGGTGAAAACATTACTACCCCTCATAAAAGAAAACCAAAGCGAGAATTAAGTCAACAGCAAAAAGATGAAAATAAGGCTTTGTCTAGTAATCGGATATTTATTGAGCATTTAATTCGACTACTTAAAATATTTCGGGTTGCTTCACAAAGATTTAGACTAAAACTTGATACTTATGAGCAGATTATTTTAACAGCTTGCGGATTAGTTAGATTAAGAATCGGTAGCTTAATTCTCCCAACTTAGCTATTAGCATTAATTATAAATTATCAGAAATTAGGAGTAGATTTTTATGCCTCTAAACTATCACTAATTATCTCAAAGCCTTATGGCTCCGTTTTCACGAAGATATCAAAGTTTTGTCACAAAGCTTTGAACAGTCTGGCTTTGGAGTTTTCGAACAAGTCTAGTTTTCAACTGCGAAGACATGGGTTTTGTTTTTGTCTTGACGAAACCCAACAATACAGCAAACTAGAATCGGGTTCTGCTATTGCTCCAGTCGCCTGAGTTGCAATCGCCCCGAAACTTTTCAATCCCATCTATGGCGATCCTGCCGCTGCGCCGGTCGATATTGACACGCGGTTTATTTAGCCCGTTTAGCCTGTATTTTCCCGTAATTTTATCGGGGGAGACCTGAAGGTTGTCGAGCGTCCACCATCCATTGTCACCGCCCGAATGGATCGGTGGGATGAGCCTTCCACCGAGATGGATTTTTCCCTCTGTACCGCGGACTTCGACCTGAACTTCGGAGTCGAAGTCGGTAGTCGTTGACTCTATGCGATTACTTGATTCGTAGCGATGGCGGCGGTCGTTCCATTCATATCCATAGCTATTTGTGACAGTCGGTTTGCGACCCTCACCATAGCAGATCAACGTCAGATTTTGGCGCGACGAACTGCTATTGTAATTGTCAGATGTGCGCTGTTCCCGCAAGTAGCTATCGATCGCTGTCTCGGCTTTACGGATTTCTGTTGAATTACAGGATCGACCTTGTTGAAGGATCTCTCCTTGAGGGTTAAAAAGGACAGTGCAGCCGCTTCCTCGTGTCATCCCTGTCACACTTAGATTACCGTTGTCTAAAGTGTCAATCACTGCTTGAGCATTAACAGGATGAGTGACTGTCAGAGTTAATAAACCCAGAAAAGTAGGGGCTAATATTCGCAAGCTTTTCATTAGTTGCATTGAGCCTACATGAATTTGTTTGGAAACTCTATCATTGAGAATTTTGCCAGTGTCAATCGGTTTAGACACAAGAACGGGATTAGATTATCTATGGCAGTGATGCCAATCAACGTAAAAGATGTTTTGATAGCGACCGTTTGAGGTAACGATTTCTACACACCGACCTGAGTTGCCTTCAACCCAGAACGAAGCAACAGAAGTATTTGATACTTTTTCGTTACGGCGATAGGTATATCCCCGCTGCCGCACTTCGCCCTCTGCTTGACCAGCCCTCGCTCCTATTAGGTCTGGCAAGGGTCGGGAAGAGGAATTGCCTGTATTTTGAGGACGTTTCCTATCGCCGCGATCGCAATCTGCCGTGGTTCCGGTATCAGCCAGAGAGACGTAGCGACCTTGTTCTGTCTTCACGCTAATGCACCGATCGGTTTTAGTTTGAGTCCAAAAGCTATAAGTAGAATCATCAGATTTTTCAGCCCAGCGAAACCTATAGCCCCGCTTTTGGAGTATGGCTTCTCCATCTCGTCCGCGAACATTCACTAAATCTTGAAGTCCGCGAACAGGATCTCCAGCATTTTGAGCCTGGGCTTTGAGGGCAATTGTAATGATTAGGGAACTCGCAACGATCGGAATTAAACGGTTTATTTTCATGTTGTTTTGTCAAGAGTGCCAATATTTTAGGAATCATTACAAATTGGATTGCTTTAACCTAAAGCGCCCCTTCATTGGTATCAGAGAAGTAAATGATAGGACAAGAACACAGATGTCAGGGTGATAGTTAAAGTTTGACATAACTGTAGGTTGCGATTGTCTCAAGCATTCGCCTTTAGGCGTTCCCGCTTTTTGAGGCACAAAGTTACGAAGGAAAAAAAGTAATTTTAAAATTTCATAGTTCTGATTGAGCAACGCCAATATTTTAGACAGCTTCAAATTTCCCATGTTTTCTTATTTACCTCAAGTGCAGATAAATCAGTTAACTTACTTGCAGGCAAATTACCTAAAAACACTCTTATATAGGCTGTAGCTTTGGTAATCTCAGGATTGGGCAATAAAATACTTCATTTGCTTAGAAAATTTTGTATTTTTATATACAAAATTTTTATTTATTTACATAGATGTTTAAAACTTTTTTAATTATTTTTTAATAATGTTTTATTTTATCACTGCTAAAAAATAAATAGATTTTTTCCCAGTTCAAAAACTTTACTTACATCAGTTAAGCTGTTGCATATATCTGGTAATATCTAGATTACATCGATTAAAACATCATATACGTCACTTAAGGCTGGAAACCGCTTTTGAGCAAAATTAATATGAAAACAAGTTAAAATTTTTATTTATAAATGAAAGAAGACAAAAATAAATCACTGCGAAAAAGAGGAGTAGTTCTAACTGCTGTTGGGATAAAGAGATTGCAAACTGCAATTTTGGAAGAAGAGAGACAAAAAAGAGGAGGTAAACGTTTTACACAAGTAGAATTAAGCGATCGCATTGGAATTTCTACCTCTAGTTTAAGCCGTTTATGGTCTTTGAATTCGAGGATAGATCCGCGTACCATGCGAATCTTCTTTAGTGCTTTTGATTTAGTGTTGCATGAGGATGACTACACCCTCTATGATGCAAATGACATTGATTTTCATCAGGAATATTTCCAACAACAAGGACAGGTGATAGTTGGAGATTTATCGGAAAATTCAGCTAATTCTGTGCAACAACAAACAATCACACCAAATACTGCACCATCTCAAATTGTTTCCGTATTTCTCGGTGAAGAAAAATTTAAGAGTGAAATTACACTCCAAAAACAAAACGATTACAACATTCAAACAAAGATTAGTGAATATATAAAATATCCCTGCACTCCTTTATCTTTAGATTCTAAATTTTATATTCCTCGTCCTCCATTAGAAGAGCTAGCATATCAAGAAATCACGCAACCGGGATGCGTCATTCGCATTCAAGGTTGTCGAGGTATGGGTAAAACATCTTTGATGTTACGGATTTTAGCTCATACCAAAACGTTAGACTATGAAACAGCAAAACTCAATATCGCTCAAGTTGATATTGATGTTTTACAAAAGCCTCAATTATTCATGCAATGGTTAGCTGCAAGTATAGCTCGTCAACTAGGCATAGAATTTAATGTCGATAAACATTGGGACGAAGAAATAGGTAGTAAACTTAGCTGCACTCTTTATTTAAAAGAATGTTTGCTTGCACCTTTAGAAAAACCTTTATTATTAGTATTAGACGAAGTTCAGCATATTTTTGAATATCCCGAACTAGCCAATGAATTTCTACCGTTGTTACGTTCCTGGCAAGAAGAAGCGCAACATGATGAAATATGGGCAAAGCTGCGTTTGGTGATTGTTTATTCCACAGATGTTTATATTTCTGTTGATATGAATCAATCTCCCTTTAACATTGGGCTACCATTGAAAATATCGGAATTTAGTTTTGAGCAAGTAATTGAGTTAGCAAACCGCTATGGAATTGATTGGCAACAAAACAAGCAAGTGCAGCAATTAATGGAATTAATCGGGGGACATCCAGCATTACTGAATCTTACTCTTTATCATCTGCGCTATCATAAATTAACCTTAGAAGAGATTTTGCAAACAGCAACCACAGAATTAGGAATTTATCGGCAACATTTACAAAATTTATTAAATAAAGTACAAAAAAATAGCCAATTATTAGATAGTATAAAAAACCTTTTAACAAAAGATGAAAATATAGATTTAAATATATTAACTGCTTACAAATTAGAAAATATAGGATTAATTCAATTGCAGCAGCAAAAATGGGTAATTAGTTGTAAATTATATCGAGATTTTTTGAAAAAATATCTAGTGTTGTAATTAAACAAGGTTCAGCAAATCATGATTTGCTATTATGAACAAAAGTATTTATAAAGTTGGTGGTTGTCTGAATGCTAATGCTGCTAACTATGTTACTAGGCAAGCAGACATTGAACTTTATACAGCCCTGAAAGCAGGGGAATTTTGCTATGTGTTCAACTGTCGCCAAATAGGTAAGTCTTCACTGCTGGTGCATATCAAGCAACAATTACAAAATGACAGCTTTAGTTGTGCTTACATTGATATTACACAAATACGCAGCCAAGAACTCACCCAGACACAATTTTATAAAGGGATAATTGTCCGTTTGCTGCATAGTTTTGGGTTAGCTAAGAAAATCGATTTTGCAGCTTGGTGGCAAGAACAAACTGAGTTATCACTCATACAACGTTTGGGGAATTTTATCGAAGAGATTTTGTTAGTCAATCTAAGTAATAATCGGATTTTGATTTTCATTGATGAAATTGATAGTTTGCTACAATTAAGCTTTGGCATAGATGATTTTTATGCTTGGATTCGGGCTTGTTATCAACAAAGAGTCCATAATCCTGAATACGAACGACTGGGTTTTGCTTTATTTGGTGTTGCGACTCCCTCTGATTTAATTCAAGATAAACTCAAAACACCTTTTAATATCGGTGTTGCCATTAATTTAGAAGGATTTACATTAGCAGAAGCTCAACCTCTGGTAGTAGGATTAGAGCCAGTTGTAAGCAATCCCCAAGCGATATTTAAAGAAATTATGGTTTGGACTAATGGACAGCCATTTTTAACGCAAAAATTATGTCAGTTGGTGGTGAGAGCCAAGCAACAGCATCACAGCCAAGGGATGAATCTAGAAAGTAGCAACGGCAAAACTAGCCCGCCTTTGGAAATTGCACCAGGTAAGGAAGCAGAGTGGATAGAGTTTTTAGTGCGATCGCAAATCATTAACAATTGGGAGTCTCAGGACGAACCAGAGCATTTACGCACAATTCGCAATCGCCTACTTTATAATAATCAGCGCGTTAGTAGATTACTGGGCATCTATCAGCAACTTTTACAAGCTATGCCTATAGCAGCCGACGACAGTAGAGAACAGGTAGAACTGCTGCTTTCTGGTTTGGTAATTAAACATCAAGGATATCTGCAAATCCGCAATT